>CAVQCA010000061.1:0-52194 GCA_963710815.1 uncultured Gammaproteobacteria bacterium
CCTGATGTTTACTGTGAAAGTAATGCGCTCGGCCGATGCCACCCAACGTGCACAGGGATGACCCTATATCCTGATGATCGCGAGTCGCCAGGATGCCCCGGCCTCTCTCCCTAAAGCGAGAGATGCCTCGGCAGTCCGCGGCTGTAAGACCGTTGCCTGGGTCGACCCCAAACAGCCAAAGCTCATCGAAATCCGTGGCATCGAGCATGCTTAGCACAGGGTCGTCTCCCGCATCATATCGCGATTACGAGCGGTAACGTCGAAAAGCGGCTTTCCGTGCTCATCCTTAACGGACGCTAGATGGGCGCGAAGCAAAGAAAATCGCTCGATATTCCAGTCGTCTTCGATTCCCGGCACTGTGGTCTGCAGCAAAATCCGAATGGCCTTCGTCATCTCACTTCTCCTTCAAAGTCTGCTCGCAAAGTGCGGGAGCGACCTCGCGTTGCCGCTACGTCGTGATGCCGACGCGCACAGCGCCACGTGGAACAACAGCGTCAGAAATGCCCCGTAATCGGTTCTGAACCGGTGGCATGTCGTGGTGCCTGGCGCGCTACGGCCCGCGCAGCCGTGTTTCAATGTTCAACGCTTTGCCTCAGTCCTGCGGGCCTGGCCGGCTGATAGGTACCGGGGACCGACCGAAACCCGACCGCGATCCGGTTCCAGGCGTTGATGGTGACGATAACGAGCGTTAGATCGACCAGCTCCTGCTCCGAGAACTCGGCGCGCACCGCTTCGTACTCCGCATCCGGGACATGCGTCTCGGCCACCCGCGTGAGCGTTTCCGTCCACGCCAGGGCCGCCCGCTCGCGCGGTGAGAAAAACGGTGTCTCACGCCAGGCATCGAGCGTATAGAGACGCTGTTCGCCCTCCCCGGCCGCGCGTGCGTCCTTGGAGTGCATGTCCAGGCAATAGGCACAGCCGTTAATTTGCGAGGCGCGCATCTTGACCAGTTCGATGAGCGGGCGCTCAATACTGCCACGGGCGATGCAGGCCTCGAGGCCAAGCATCGCTTTGGCAACATCGGGTGAGACTTTGGAAAAATTCAGTCGTGGTTGCATGGCGCTTCTCCTTCCTGAGTGGTGTTGAAGATATCCACGCTCTTACCAGGGGCAAGCGGGATGTCTTTGATCAAGATGGGCCTGACGTCCAAAACAGGTCACTACGGTGAACACTGAAAGCACACTTGCCGATCTGGGCTCTACTGTCTGTTAGACGCCCGGGAGGCCGCTTCGTTACCGGATGGGCTGAAAAAGTTTGTTCGCTGTCCTATCGAGTTCACATGGGCTGAAATTTACCTATAACCGGCGTGCGTTCCAACGGTCTTCGCAGACGCCGGCATGTCACGTGCTTCCGCGTTGACCGGCGGTCTTGGTGCAGAGCCAGATGGCGATCGGAGGTGCGAATTCACACTCAATGCCCTTTGTCGACTCCGGTGATGAGACGGACACCCCGCTGAAACGTCAGATATTGCCATGCCCAGGAGAAGGCGACGACGAACCGGCTTCGAACCCCTATAAGAAAATAGATATGTGCGACGCTCCAAAACATCCAGCCAGGCAGGCCAGTCAACTGCAAATGCCTCAGATTGACGACGGCCGAACGCCAGCCGATAGTCGCAAGGTCGCCCTGATGAGCATAGCGAAATGGACCCGGCAAGTCCGTCCCGCGAACGCGGGCGGTGATAACGCGACTGACATAGTGACCCATCTGTTTGGCGGCAGCCGCAAGGCCGGGAACAATCCGGTTCGGCCCCCAGCGAACGGCCGCCGCATCACCAATGGCGAAGACATCCGGATAGCCGGGTACCGTGAGATCCGGTTCGACCAGGACGCGCCCCGCCTTGTCGCTGGGTGCGCGGATCCAGGCAGCAGCCGGTGAGGCAACCACGCCTGCGGCCCATACAATGGTCCCCGCGCTCATGAAACGCCCGCCCGCCTCAACACCGCTCGGATCGCATTTGGTCACAGGACTGGAGGTAAGCACCTCGACGCCCATGCGCCTCAGTGCCTTTTCGGCGTAGGTGGAAAGCCTCTCCGGGAGCGCCGGCAGGATGCGCGGTCCGGCCTCGATCAGCACAATCCGCGCGGTACGCGGATCGATATTGCGAAAATCCGGAGCCAACGTCTGGCGAGCGATTTCGGCGATGGCACCGGCCATTTCAACGCCGGTGGGACCTCCGCCGACGATCACGAAGGTGAGCAGGCGTTGACGGTTGTCATCGTTCTGCGTCACTTCGGCCTCCTCGAAGGCGATCAGTATGCGGCGGCGCGTCAGCGTCGCGTCATCGATACTTTTCAAGCCAGGGGCAAACGCAGCCCATTCCTCGTGACCGAAGTAGGAGTAGGTCGCTCCCGTTGCAATGACAAGATAGTCATAAGGAATGTTTTCGCCAGCTGTCAAAACAGCTCTCGATCCGGTGTCGATCGCCTGCACCTCCGCCATCACGACATTCGCGTTCGCCTGCCCCGCAAGCATATGCCGGATCGGCCACGCCACGTCCGCCGGTGAAAGAGCCGCTGTCGCCACCTGATATAAAAGCGGCTGAAAGCAGTGATGATTCTGCCGGTCGACAACCGTGACATCGACCGCGAGGCGACGAAGGCCCTTCGCAGTCTCTAGGCCACCAAATCCGGCTCCGATGATGACAACACGTGGCAGTCCGACAGTATCGACCATCTTAGTCTCCTCTCGAACATTGAGGCCGACCGTGGCAGTCCGATGCACTTCCCACGGGCACATCGATCGATGCCGTAGACGGCTATGAATCTCAGGTGCGGTGCACAGATCCACTAGAGCCTGGAATCCATCTTCGTAGCCACCAATCCGCAACTAGCGCCTTTCCGTCATTTGCAAGGCGTAGGTGGGGGTCTTCAAAAACTCTGGCGGCGGCTCCCACAGCACCGCCACATACCACGCCGACCATGCCACTATCACCAGGCTCACCACCCATAGCCATACCGGAATCGGCGATGGCGATTCGGCGCGTCGGGGCTCGAACGGCTCGTCCGCGCCGAACGTGTTAACAGTGAAACTAATGGTGTCGCGCACGATCGAACCAGGATGCAGTCCAGTCAACGTGATACCCGGGCCATTGCGCACCTGGAACGGTACCTCCTGCACGCCGATGTTCCCGCTGCGATCACGCGCTTCGATCCGAAGCTGGTGTTCGCCGTCCGCCAGGCGATGGCTGTCGATTGTCACAGTCGCCGGCGGCTTGTAATCTGCAATCGGATCCGCGGCGTCATCGAGAAAAATGCGGATTTGCGCTTCTTCCATCATCACTCAATTCCTACCGGTCTTTACGCAATACCCGGTACTTCGGATGGCGAGGATCTTTTTCGCCGGGCCGAAACAGCATCTTAAACATCGCGACGAAACATAAGAGTGTCACTATCGCGGCGATCACCGCGATGACGACATGGCCGAGTAGCGATCCTGTCAACTGATGATCCATCCTGCGCTCCAATTCACTCCTTCACGCGCGCCTTCATGACATCGGACGGCGACACAAGTGTGCTGTGATTGCCCCATGAGCTGCGTTCATGATCGACGATGTCGGTAACTTCGATATCGGAAAGCGTCGCCGCGAATGCCGGCATTTGCGCGGCGTAGGACGTTCCATCGATCGTCTTTCCGTGCAAGCCGTGCAATAGAGTATCGATGTGCTCGGTCGCGTCCACGGCGTTCACGACGGCATCACCGGCGAGTGGAGGAAACACGCCGGTCACGCCAGCACCTTCGGCGCCGTGACAGGACGCACAATGGGCGGCATAAAGCGTTGCGCCGTCGGCCGCGTTGAACGCGGAGGCCGTCGGGGGCGGCGCGGCCGCCGCCGGTCCTGCGGGCGCTTCCGCCGCGTGTGCCGTTGGCAGCGGCGCTTGCTTGAGCGCGAGCAGGTAGGCGACCAACGCCCTGGCACCGTCGGTCGGAATCACCACCCCATTCAACGGCGCATACGACTTCGGGATTGGCAGGGACATCGTGCCCGCGGGAGCCGTGGCTACAATCTGAAACAACCAGGGAAACGCCGGCATGATCGACTGGGGCACTACTGCGCGTGGCTCATACAGATGGATGTACTGCCAGATTTGACTTGACTGGCGGGCTCCGATGTTGGTGAGATCGGGACCGGTGCGTTCCGACCCCAGGAGCTCCGGGGTTTGGTACGCGAAGTCGCCAGGTGCCGAGGGACGTCCAAAACCGCTGTCTACGGGCAGAGGTCGCACTTGCTGTGTATGGCAATAGACGCAGCCTTCGCTGACGTAGATCTCGCGTCCGCGCATTTCTTCGGGGTTATAGGGGATTACGCCCGCGCCGGCGGGTACCTGCGAGAGGTCGATACCGGGCAGTATGCCCATAAGCACCGCTAGCACCGCGTATACCAGGGTCGAGCCGGCGGCGATGGCCCACAGCTTTTTCATGGGGTGTCCTGTATTGGCATGGAAGCCGGCACTTTGGGCGGTGCGGCCGTGCGCGAACGTCTATAGGTCATGTGCCATACATTACCGGCAAAAATGAGGTGGCCTCCAAACATGAGCACGCCCCCGATCGTACGCCACAGCCAGTACGGCGCCTGATCCACCACCGACTGGATGAAGGGGGCGCCCCGCACCCAATCCAGGCCCTGCTCCGTTGCTCCGATCGAGAGCGAGAGCACGTAGATGGCCACACCCACGGTCGCCAGCCAGAAGTGCAGACCCATCGCGAGCTGGCTGGGATACTTGCCGGTGGCCCGCGGAAGCAGCGCGTAGACGCCTCCCCAGACGGCGAAGGTGATGAAGCCGTACATCGTGAGGTGCGAGTGCCCGACCGTGAAGTTGGTGAGATGCCAAATCGACTGCACGGAGCGAAACGCCTCGACCGTGCCCTCTGTGGAGCCGAGGAGGTAACTCAGTACAGCGACAAGAATAAACATTGCTGGAGAGCGATACATGCGTTCGGGACGCCCGCGCATTGTCAGCAGGAAGTTCGCGCTTCCGCCCCATACTGGCACCAGCATCGCCACGCTGAAGACGATTGCCGTAGTTTGCAGCCACCATGGCAGCGGGCTGAAGATGAAGTGGTGGGCGCCTATGATGGGATAGAAGACCAGATTGGTCCAGAATGCAAAGATCCCCAACGAATAGGAATAGATCGGACGGTTGAGGAGCTTGGGCAGCGCGTAATAGAAAACTCCCAGCGACATGGGTGTAAACCACATACCCACCGCGTTGTGCATATAATAGCCCTGTACCGCTACCTGCCCGAGGCCGTACTGGTACCATGGCAGTAGCGCCACAATTACGATGATGATGGTCCAGAGCGTGCCTCCCATCGTGTACCAGTTTGAGAGATAGATGTCTTCTCCGTCGCGTCTGGCCACGGTGGCGATGATGTTCCAGGCCGCCGTGATCAGCCCGGCCGCCAGGATGATCCGAATCCACCAGAGCCACTCGCGGTATTCCTGCGCTCCGTCGTTGAATCCCAGTTCTAGTGTAATGGTTCCAAGGATCGCCGCGAGGTTGAGCAGCGTCAGGCATACCCATGCGAGCCGCGTGCTGTAGAGCCGGGTCCCGCTGCTCCGCGCAGCGACGTAAAAAGCAAGCCCGATCAGCGCCGGGCTCGCCCAGGCATAGAAGGCATCGTTCGTGTGGATGGGTCGCAGCCGACCGAACGCCAGAGCCGGTGTCGTCGCGAAATCCGGGTAGGGAAATTTGAGGCTCAGGATCACGCCCACCGCGCTCGCTAACACAAGCCACACAGTGGCACAGGCGGTATAGGCGCTGAATACCGAAGCGAGGTCGCCGTCCGCGCCTTCCTCCGGCGCCGCCAGCGAAACGGTAGCAATGAATTCAGTGGGCACTGTAATCTCGACTTACAGTAATCTCAGCCTTATCAGAGCCTTCGTGCGCGAGGCGACGAACGATTGCGGCGCCATTGCCCCCTGCTTCCGCAGGAAACCAGTGCCCGCTTGTTCTGAAGCCGGATATTCATAAGATGCTTCGTGCTCCAAGCCGCCTGAAACAGATCATGGCAGGTCTCGTGAGTCGTGAGGGCGAAGACACCTTGAGCATTCATTCACGCATCCACGGCCAGGACGATCTTGCCCGGTTTGTGGGGCTTCCCGGCAAGCATCTCGTGCGCCATACGCGCATCGGCGAAGGGCAGTACCTCACCGACGTTCGTCCTTAGCCGACCGGCATCGAACAGCTCGCCAATCCCCATCAATCCCCCCGAGCTGACCGCAACGAGAAAAAACACGGCGCGGACGCCGCGCTGCGCAGCCTTGTCCTGGTCAGGCTGGCCAACCACGGAGACGAGAACACCGCCGGTCCTGAGCACGTCGAACGACCGGTCAAGCACCTCACCTCCAATCGTATCGATAACTACGTCGAAATCCCTGACTTCATCCTCGAAACGCATCCTGTCCGTGTCAATGACGCGGTCGGCCCCTAGGCTGTACACGAAACCGACATCGCCAGCCCGCGACGTAGCGGTGACCTCCGCGCCAGCCCACTTTGCCAGTTGAACCGCATAGGCACCCACATTCCCGGCTCCACCGTGCACCAGCACGCGTTTCATCTCATCCACCTGACCGTGATCGAATACCATCTGCCAGGCCGTACTCGCCACGACCGGCACCGAGGCCGCCTCGATAGGGGTCAGGCGTTCCGGTTTGGGCGCGATCTGGCGGCTTCGGCGATCGCGTAATCAGCCCATGCGCCGGTGAAGCGGGCGTTCGTCACACCGTAGACTTCATCGCCCCGCTGCACGCCCGATATGCCTGGTCCCAACGATTCAACGACTCCTGACAGGTCGGACCCCAGCGTCAACGGCAGGGGCTGGGGAAGTACGCTCTTGCCGTTCCTGATCCAGGCATCCCATGGACCGACCCCTGCTGCCTTGACGCGGACGAGAACCTGGCCTTGCGCAGGAATCGGTCGAGGAAGCTCCTCATATTCGATCACCTCCATTCCACCGAACCGGTGAATGCGCACCGCACGCATCGCCGATGACGACACTTTGCCACCGGAGGCTGATTCTTCCTTAGGGTCGAATACCTTCTCAGCGGATTCTGTCATGATGCTGCCTCCATGATCTTTCGGGGCGTTTCCGACGCGTTCCCGAACGCACCCCTACGAATAGGACAAGGCAACGTGCAGACACGCTCAGGCGGCCGCTTCGGCACCGCCGCCGGCCGTGAACGGCGGGCGGGCGAACCACACCAGCACCAGCAGCCCGACGAAGATCCAGCCGGACAGCCAGAAAAAGTCGTTGGTGGCCAGCATGAACGCCTGCTGCGATGTGGCCCGCGCGAGAGACGCAGAAGCGGCGAGCGGGTCGAAACCGAGCCCCTGGAGCCGTTCGAGCTGGTGCTGGACCGCCGGGTTATACGCCGTGAGGTGCTCGGTGAGGCGGTAATCGTAGAACGCCTGGCGCCGGTCCCACAGCGTGACGCTCAGCGAAACGCCGAAGCTGCCGCCGAGGATCCGCAGGAAGTTGGTGAGACCGGCGGCGCTCGCGACCCGGTTCGCCGGAAGTCCGGACAGCGACATCGCGATGAGCGGGATGAAGAAACACGGCACGCCGAGACCGAACACCAGTCGCGGGAGCACCAGATGCCCGAAATCCACGTCGGTGTTGAAGGAAGCATTCCAGAACGAAACCAGGGCGAACACGATGAAGGCGAAGCTCACCAGTGCGCGCAGGTCGACCTTCGACATGACGCGACCGACGATCGGAGACATCACGAGCGCCAGTATGCCGATAAAGGCAGCGGCAAACCCCGCCCAGGTGGCGGTATAGGCCATCTGGGTCTGCAGCCAGAGCGGGAAGATCACGATGTTGCCGAAGAAGACCAGATAACCCAGGCTGATCGCGACCGTGCCGATGGTAAAGTTGATCCCCCTGAACAGCGTGAGATCGACGATGGGATGCCGTTCGGTGAGTTCCCAGATGACGAAATAACTGAGCGCCACGACGGCGATGACCGCAAGCGTCACGATCACCGGCGAGCCGAACCAGTCGAGGTCGTTGCCCTTGTCCAGCAGGATCTGCAGACTCCCCACGCCGAGGATCAGCAACCCCAGCCCCACGACATCGACCGGCAGCCGGGCGGTCGCCGTCTCGCGGCGGCGAAGCAACAGCCAGGTCGCGTAGGCCGACAGCAACCCGACCGGCACGTTGATGTAGAAGATCCAGGGCCAGCTGTAGTCATCGGTAATCCAGCCACCGAGGATGGGACCGGCTACCGGCGCGACCACCGCGACCATACCCCAGATTGCCAGTGCGAGACCCTTCTTCTCGTCCGGGTAGTTCATGAGCAGCAGGCTCTGCGACAGCGGGATCATGGGGCCTGCGGCTGCGCCCTGCAGCACCCGGAACACCACCAGGGTCGCCAGGCTCCCGGCCAGCCCGCAGAGCCACGAGAACAGGGAGAAACCCAGCACCGAGAGCACGAACAGGCGCACCTCCCCGAAGCGCTTGCCGAGCCAGCCCGTGAGCGGTAACGCGATGGCAGTGCTGACGGCAAACGAGGTGATGACCCAGGTACCCTCGTCCGGACTGACGCCGAGATCGCCGGAGAGCGTGGGGATGGCCACGTTGGCAATCGAGGTATCCAGCACGTTCATAAAGATCCCCAGCGACACCGCCACCGTCAGCAGCACAAGCTTGCCGCCGCGCAGGCAGGTTTCACAGGGCTCAGTCATGGCCTGGCGGGTCGACCTGTGCGGACCGGGGTAGAGCCGCTGTCATGCGCCTCGCGCTCTTGGTGCGGTCCTTGTGGATGACGTGGATGTCTTCCGCCGCGTGTGTTCCGCTCGCTGCTGGCGCGGTTACCTTGGTCGGTAACGCCGTGACCGTGTTCTGCTGAATGATTCGGGAGATCAGTGCCCCGGCCCCCTTGTCCTCATCCTGGTAAACGTGCGTCACGTAGACATCCCGCGGCTGCGGATCAGCCCGCAGGACGGCGCCGCTGCGGTCATGGGTATCGACCGTCGCCTCCATGGACAAACCGATGCGCAGCGGGTGTGCATCGACTTCTTTCGGGTTGAGCCCAATGCGCACGGGAACCCTCTGTACCACCTTGATCCAGTTGCCGGTGGCGTTTTGTGGCGGAAGCACCGCGAACGCGCTGCCGGTCCCGGCCCCGAGGCCGATCACGCGGCCATGATAGACAACGTTTCCACCGTACAGGTCGGAGGTGAGACTGACCGGTTGCCCGGTCCTGACGTTGCGCAACTGCGACTCCTTGAAGTTCGCATCGACCCAAATCTGGTCAAGTGGGACGATAGCCATCAGCGGCTTCCCCGGACTCACACGCTCGCCCACCTGCACACTGCGCTTGTCCACGTAGCCGGTCACCGGCACACGGATCGTGGTACGCTTCAGGGCGATGTAGGCATCGCGCAGGTTGGCCGCCGCGAGCCTGACCTGGGGATGGTCGGCGAGCTCGGTGTTCGCCACCGCCGCCCGCGCAGCGGCGAGGTGATGCTCGGCAAGCTCCAGGTTTGCCTGGTCGACGTCCACCTGTGTGCCACTGTGCTCAAATTCCTCAACGCTCACGGAATTTCGGACGACGAGATTATGGTTTCTACGGTAGTCATTTTTCGCCTGCGCGAGCTTGGCCTGCTCCAGGGACACCTGCGCTTCCTGCTGGGCCTCGGTCTGGTAGAGGCCTTGCACCTCGCGTACCTTCTGCGCAAGCCGCGCCTCGGTCTGCTTCAGTGCGATGCGCGCGTCGGTGCTGTCGAGCAGCACCAACGGCTGGCCTTCCTTAACCCTTTGGGTGTTGTCCGCGCGAATGGCGGTCACCGTGCCGATTACCCGTGACGTGAGGGGCACGGTGTTGCCGGCCACGTAGGCATCATCGGTGCTCTCCTCGAAGCGGCCGATCAGGGCCCAGTATGTCCCATAGGCACCGCCACCCAAGAGAAAGACCAGGGTAAGCGCCCCAAGCAGCCATTTTCGCCGTCCATGGGATGCGGGTGCGGGTAGGGGTGAGGACGTGGCCTCATCCTCCGGACTCAATTCCGTCGGGGTAACGTCATCCATGGCCTTCGTCGCCTCCAGAAGTTTTCACATTGACTATAGTTCAACGCCCGACGTACGCTACCCCACAAAGAATGAGTATTTCGCCAGAGACCGGTTGTGATGTGCCGAGTCAAAGCGGCTATGTCGGAACGACAGCGCATGCAACACCGGTGACACAGGCTTTCTCGTTGTGAAATGGCAGCGGTGATCAAAAGGGGCGACTTATTTGGCGCGTCAACGACATTAGACGCGCAGTCGTGGCTATGGGGCAGGTTGGATCTGCACTTCATAATTGCTACGCCTGCCATCGGCCATTCGAGCCGTCACTCGATCGGCACAAGTATCGGCGCGCCTTTGTCCTTGACCAGGAAAACCAACATCTTAGCCGGCATGGTCAGGCTTGCGTTCCGGCCGACGACATGAACATCGTCGAGCCCTTCATAAAACGTCTGTCCCGGCGTTAGCGTCACTTCTTTTCCCCCTTTCACCTGCATTACAACGGCGCCTTCCAGAACGTAAACGAACGCCTGTGCGTTGTGGCGGTGCACAGGGTCTGCGCCGCCCGGCGGATACTCCACGGTAATCATCACGCCTTCTTTATCCGGAACGTTCGTCAGCGCTTTCGACATAAGCGTCACCACCTCAGGCGGCTGAGCCGCCACCGTGCTTGTCACGAAGCAAAGCAGAAGCAATGAGATTGTCTTCCTCGTCACCGCTGATTTTCTATACATTTTGCACCTCCGACTACAGCTTTGGCACAAAGGGCACCCGTTGGCGCCGACCTCTTCTCCGACGTAATACGGATGGCGGACCATGCGTTACATATAGACGCCTGATAGCGGATAATCCATGCACATTACCCCGTCGTTCGCTATGGTATATCGTTCGCGATTATCCTCAATACGCCCTTCAATGCGGTTTCTGTTCATGCGCCCGCACCTCACGCTCTGCTATGCGCTTGTTGTTGCTGGAAACACAATTGCACTCTACCCGGCCCCACCGTCGTGATAATGACGTCGACCGTCGACATCATGTAAATCGAGTACCGTTGCCGGAGCATGCGGCCGCACCAAATGCTTAGCCTGCATGAGCAGTACGCCAGTTTGATTTCTGAAAAAAAGTGACTATACATTTTTGTACACACCTAAGCTCATCGGGATTCCTAATCTGAGCAGTTGCTGGTGAATAATTGCGGTGCGCGATTCCGCTAATCTTAAGGTGACTTTTGCAAGTTCCGTTCAACTGACCGCAACAGGAGCCCAAACCATGATCACGATCACCACCAAAGACGGCGTCGAAATTTTCTACAAGGACTGGGGCCCAAAGGACGCACAGCCCATCGTGTTCCACCACGGCTGGCCGCTGTCCTCGGATGACTGGGACAATCAGATGCTGTTTTTCCTGCGCCATGGCTACCGCGTGGTGGGCATTGACCGGCGGGGCCATGGTCGTTCGACGCAGGTGTCGGACGGGCACGACATGGATCACTATGCGGCCGACGCGGCAACCGTCGTCGAGCATCTCGATCTGCGCAATGCGGTACACATCGGCCATTCCACCGGCGGTGGCGAAGCGACCCGCTATGTCGCGCGCCACGGCCAGCCGAACGGGCGTGTCGCCAAGCTGGTCCTCATCGGCGCCGTGCCGCCGATCATGGTGAAGACCGCCGCCAATCCCGGCGGCCTGCCGATCGACGTGTTCGATGGGCTGCGCAAGCAGCTCGCCGACAACCGCTCGCAGTTCTACGTCGATCTTCCGACAGGGCCCTTCTACAGCTTTAACCGCCCCGGGGCAAAGCCGTCACAGCCGATCATCCAGAACTGGTGGCGCCAGGGAATGATGGGCGGCGCAAAGGCGCATTACGACGGGATCAAAGCGTTCTCTGAGACGGACTTTACCGAGGATCTCAAGATTATCGACGTGCCAACACTCGTGCTTCATGGCGAAGATGACCAGATTGTGCCGGTCGCCGACTCGGCACTGCTCTCAATCAAGCTGCTCAAGAATGGCATGCTGAAGGTCTATGAGAAATTCCCTCACGGCATGTGCACCACCCATGCCGACGTCGTGAACCCCGACCTGCACGCCTTCATCAAGGGTAAGTATCAGGAGTTCAGAGTCCGAGGCGCAGCGGCTTGAGACGAAAGGATGGCGCGCGCGTGCGCCATCCCGCGCCGCTCTGAATGCAATCCACCCGACTCATGTTTGAGAGGAGGCTTCCCATGAAAATCATTGTGATCGGAGGTACCGGGCTTATCGGTTCGAAAACCATCGTGCTACTGCGCGCTGCCGGCCATGATGCGCTGGCCGCGGCTCCGGATACCGGCGTCAACACGGTAACGGGTGAAGGGCTCGAGGCGGCTCTGGATGGCACCGACGTGGTTGTTGATCTCGCCAACTCGCGATCCTTCGAGCCGTCGGCGGTGATGGCATTTTTTACAGCCCACGAGAAGAACCTGCTTGCTGCAGAAGCGCGCGCCGGCGTCCGGCATCACGTCGTACTCTCCATCGTTGGCACCGATCGGTCGCCGGACAACGGGTACTTTCGCGCGAAGACGGTCCAGGAGGAACTGATCAAGGACTCGGGTATCCCGTACACAGTCATTCGCTCGACACAGTTCCTGGAGTTCCTCGGGGCGATTGCCGACGCGGGCGAGGAGGACGGCGTCATCACCATCGCGACCGGGTTGTTTCAGCCGATTGCCGCCGATGATGTCGCAGCCTTTGTGGCGGACGCCGCACTGGCGGCACCTCACCACGGCACGATCGAAATCGCCGGACCGGAGCGGGCGCCTTTCGATGAGATCATCAGAAATTATCTACGGATGATGGGCGACGCCAGACCTGTCCACGCCGATCCGGAAGCCCGTTACTTCGGTGGCAGGGTCGAGCAATATTCTCTTGTACCCATGGGAGAGGCGCAACTTGGTCGAATCCACCTCGCCGATTGGGTCAGAGAAAAGCGCGCGGCATGAGTTAGCAACACTACGTTCTGAGGAAGGGAGAAAGCCATGAAGACGTTGATGAGCGCGTTGGCCCCCTGGCTCTGGTAGGAGCTGTAACCATGATTGAGTATTCAGATCTGCGACTGACGAGGATTCCACTCAACCAGGGCGCTGGCCATATGCCAGCACTCGGCTTCGGAACCTTGATCCCCGACGCAGCGGAGACGATATCTGCGACCGGAGACGCGCTGGACGCCGGTTTTCGACACTTCGATTGCGCGGAGCGGTACGGGAACGAGCGCGAGGTAGGCAGGGCGCTGCAGGCAGGACTTGCCGCGGGAGGGATCGCACGCGAAGACATTTTTGTTACTACAAAGCTGTGGAATTCCAACCACCGGCCCGAGCGCGTCGAACCGGCTTTCGAGGCGAGTCTGGACAGACTTGCGCTCACGTATCTGGATCTCTACCTCATTCACACTCCATTTGCATTTAAACCCGGAGATGACCAGGATCCGCGGGATCAAAACGGCAATGTCCTTTACGACCACGACGTAACTTTGCTCGACACCTGGAGAGCGATGGAAAATCTCGTGGACCATGGCAAGTGCCGGGCCATCGGACTTTCGGACATCGGTTTGAATGAACTGAAGCCCATCCACGAGTCGGCTCGAATCAAACCCGCCGTGGTGCAAGTGGAATCACATCCGTATCTGCCGGAAGCGGAGCTATTGGAATTCTGCCGGGAGAACGACATCGTGTTCCTGGCTTTCGCTCCGTTGGGCCACGGGATGAAGCCCGGGCTGCTCGAAGATCCTGTCATTACGGGGATCGCCGCGCAGGTTGGAAAAACGCCGGCACAGGTGCTGCTGGCTTGGGCGGTACAGCGCGGTACGGCCTTGCTGACCACGCCCAGGAGCGCGGCCCGGGCGAGAGAGAATTTCGACATCTCTCCCCTTCCTGAAGACGCGCTCGAGGCAATCAATCGAATTCAGACCCGACAGAGGCTGAACCAGGTTGTGAAAACCGGTGTTCCGGGTTTCATTCCACAGGAGAGAGACGCATGAAATCGAAACTGCAGCCAGAGCCGTCCGTTCAAAAGGAAGAAAACCGTGAGGCCCTGACTGCGCACTGGGAGGCGTCGGCGGCAGGCGATGCAAACGCGGAACACGACATTTACGATGACGATTCCATTTGTGACTATCCCCAGTCGGGTGAGCGAATCCTCGGGCGAAACAATCCGCAGGCCTTGCGGAGTCATCATCCCGGCAAACCGTCCGGAATCAAGGTCAGGCGGATGCTCGGAAACGGGGATCTCTGGATCACGGAATACACCATCACGTATCAGGGACGACCGGCATATACGGCAAGCATCATGGAGTTCCGTAACGGCAAGGTCGTCTACGAAACACAGTATTTCGCGGATCCCTTCGAGGCGCCGGCCTGGCGGAGGCAATGGGTTCAGCAGACCGCGTGACGGCGCGCTGAGGATGCTTCCCGGGTTAATCCCTTGGAAAGCGTTCCAAGGGTTAGCACGACGTCCCTTCGGGGACAGGAAGATTCATCAGGGAGGAATACTGACAGGATGGCCCGGCTGCTATCAGTAAACGTCGGGCTTCCACGCGACATCACGTGGAAGGGCCGCACGGTACACACCGGGATCTGGAAGAGTCCG
Organism: uncultured Gammaproteobacteria bacterium; assembly: GCA_963710815.1. GTDB lineage: Bacteria > Pseudomonadota > Gammaproteobacteria > UBA9214 > UBA9214 > CAVQCA01. The sequence continues at coordinate 14,632 of CAVQCA010000061.1, forward strand.
GTGCAGGGTCGCTGTCGCGTCGCCCGGTTGAATCTTGAGGGAGACGGTCAAGGCGACCTGGCCGGGCACGGCGGCGAGCATCGAGCGGTCTTCGTGTATCAGGTTGAATCGTATTACTATTGGCAGGAGCAGTTGGAGAGGACTGACTTCGTCCATGGACAGTTTGGCGAGAACTTCACGGTCGAAGGATTACCTGACGATGCCGTATGCATCGGCGACCGATTTCAGATCGGCACCGCCCTTTTCGAGGTTACCCAACCTCGCGTCACATGCTATCGCGTCGGCATTCGGATGAACGAACCCCGAATGGCGGCATTGCTGACGTCCAGCGGTCGCCCGGGCTTCTATTTCCGCGTTCTGCGTGAAGGCGAGGTGGGCGCCGGCGACGAAATCGTGAAGGTGGGAGAGGCAGGAGAGCGCATGACCGTCGCCGAGATCAACGCGCTTCTCTATTTGCCCAATCATCCACGGGATCGTCTGGAGCGCGCGTTACGGGTCGAGGCGCTTTCGCCCGGATGGCGTGACTCGTTTGAAGCCCTGCTCAAAAGTCAGCAAAACGGGGCGGCAACGGGAAACGCGGGGCTGGCGCCCGCCGCTGCGGCCCGTCCGGCAGCGCCAGGATTCCAGTCGCTCGTCGTGACCTCAATCGACCGCGAGTCCGCGGACGTGGTCTCGTTTGCCATGCAGAGCGCTGACGGTCACCCGCTTCCCATGGCTCTGCCGGGTCAATACGTCGTTGTGCATCTTAAGCCAACCGCCGGCAGTCCGACGCTTTTTCGCAGCTACTCGCTCTCGGGTCCACCCGCAACGGAGCGCTACCGAATCAGCGTGAAGATCGAGCCGAACGGGGCGGCTGGAAGCCACTTGCGAGAGCATCTCCGTGTGGGCGACCCGCTCGACGTCAGCTCGCCGCGCGGAAGTTTTATTCTGCAGCCGGGAGAGCGACCGATCATACTGCTCAGTGCCGGGATTGGTGCGACACCGGTTCTGGCGATGCTGCACGCACTCGCGGCGGCACGCTCGACGCGCCAGGTCATCTGGTTGCACTCGGCGCGTGATGGGCAGCATCATCCGTTCGGCGGCGAAGTCCGTGGTCTCATGCGCGCGTTAACGAACGGCCGCTGCTACGTCTGTTACACCAGACCGGACTCAATCGACAAAACGGGTGAGGATTTCAACGCGACGGGTCGCTTCTCGCGGTCGGTTTTCGAAGCACTCGGACTGCCACGAGACGCTGCTGTCTACCTTTGTGGGCCGACCCGGTTCATGAAGGACATGAAGGAGGCGCTCACGGCCCTGGGTATGGCGCCGGAGCGCATTCAGACCGAGATCTTCAACGGCGGCGAGTCCATGACCCCTGGCGTCGTCGGTTCAACTACGCGCGCTCCGCATCCGCCTCCCAACGAGGCAAACACTGGCCCGCTGGTATCCTTCGCGCGCAGCGGCATTTCTGCACACTGGGACGCGTCGCGCTACCACAGCATCCTGGAAATGGCCGAGGCGTGTGATGTCCCGGTCCACTGGGCGTGTCGAACCGGTGTTTGTCACAACTGTGAGAGCGGTTTGGTCTCGGGCGTGGTCATCTACGGACCGGAGCCACTCGACAGGCCGGCCGATGGGAACCTTCTCGTCTGCTGTTCACAGCCGACAGCCGATGTCGTCATCGATTTGTGAAGCCACACCGTTCGGGTTAACAGCGAGGATGTTCAACCATCGTGAAGAAAGACCTTGACGCTATCGTCATTGGAAGTGGCCAGTCAGGACCCTTCCTGGCTGCCCGACTGGCTGCTGCCGGGCAACGGGTGGCCATAATCGAACGACACCGCTTCGGCGGAACGTGCGTGAACACCGGCTGCATCCCGACAAAGACGCTGGTCGCCTCCGCTTACAACGCGCATATGGTACGTCGCGCGGCCGATTTTGGAGTCCAGGTGGCCGGGACAGCACGCGTTGACATGCAGCGAGTCAAGGCACGCAAGGATGAAATCATCAGGAATTCCCGAAGCGACCTTGAATCGTGGCTCAAGAACACGCCCAACTGCACGGTCTACCACGGCCACGCCCGATTGGAATCGCCAAACGAAGTTTCGGTCGGTGAGGAGATTACTTACGGCGCCGCAGATTTTCATTAACGTGGGAGGGCGCGCAGTCATACCGTCCATGCCGGGAGTAACGAGCACGCCGTATCTCACCAATTCCACCTTGCTGGACCTCGACGTCCTGCCACGACATCTCATTATTGTCGGCGGCGGTTATGTAGGTCTGGAATTCGGACAGATTTTCCGGCGCTTTGGCAGCGACGTGACCATCGTAGAAAGGGCATCGCGCCTGATTGCTCACGAAGATGAGGATGTATCCGCTGAAGTGCAGGCCATCCTCGAACGCGAGGGCGTGGAAGTGCGGCTCAACGGGACCTGCATCGAGTTGACGAGACACGGGGATGGAAAGGTCGGCGTGCATCTGGATTGTACTGAGGGCACGCCAGACGTGAGTGGTTCCCACGTGTTGCTGGCGATGGGCCGCAGACCGAATACCGACGACCTCGGTCTGGAAAAGTCCGGAGTGGCGCGTGATAAGCGCGGATACATTCTCGTGGACGATCAACTGCGCACCAACGTCCCGGGCATCTGGGCGCTCGGCGACTGTAATGGACGCGGTGGATTTACACACACTTCTTACAATGATTTCGAGATCGTTGCAGCCAACCTTCTGGACCACCAGCCGCGCAGCGTCACAGACCGGATTACCGCGTACAACCTCTATATTGATCCGCCACTCGGGCGCGCGGGCATGACCGAGCGTGATGCGCGCCGATCCGACCGTCGATTGCTGAAGGGCTCGCGACCCATGACGCGTGTCGGGCGAGCCGTGGAGAAAGGCGAAAGCCAGGGATTCATGAAAGTACTGGTGGATGCGGACTCAAAAGAGATCCTGGGAGCAACCATTCTCGGCACCGGCGGCGACGAGGCAATCCACTGCGTGCTGGACATGATGTATGCGCGTGTCCCGTACACAGCGATGCAGAGGGCCATGCACATTCATCCGACGGTGTCTGAATTGATTCCCACGATCCTCGGCGAGTTGCAGCCTCTCCAGGACGACCCGGACGCGCGTGCGGGCACCAGTCGAGCGCCACAATCTCCACCCGCAGCGGGTCGGCACTCGGGGGAATCGCCGCCCGCGGATCCCGCTGATGGGAACCGATCCAGATGACTGGCTTCGCCCGGAATGACGAATGCGCACGTAATCACCGCCTCGGCAGAAGCGCGGATTGGTCGGTGAAATGAGGCTATGGCGCCGCAGATACCCTAACGAATAGCTGGATAATGCCAATGGATTTTCGAAAAGTCGGCGACTATACCTACCTTTATGCCTGTTCTGAGCGGCACCGCGGGTCAAGGCGACGTGCAGGTGAATGACGATGATCACGGTTCGAAAGAGCTCTGACCGCGGCCGGGCTTCCCACGGCTGGCTCGACAGCCGCCACACCTTCTCGTTCGCGGACTACTACGATCCCGCGTACATGGGGTTCGGACCTTTGTGCGTGATCAATGAGGACCGAGTGGCTCCGGGTGCGGGTTTCCCGCGCCACGCCCATCAGGACATGGAAATCCTTTCGTATGTCCTCGAAGGCGCGCTCGAACACAAGGACTCCCTTGGCACGGGTTCGATCATCCGCCCCGGCGACGTCCAGCGCATGAGCGCAGGTACCGGTATCCGGCACAGCGAGTTTAATGCATCGAAGAGCGATCCAGTCCACTTCCTGCAGATCTGGATCCTCCCCGAGCGGACGGGCATTGCTCCAGGCTATGAACAGAAGACCTTTGCCCTCGATGGGGTGAAGGCGCTCCTGCTCGTCGCCAGTGGCCGCGGGCGCAACGACGCGCTCGCGATCCACCAGGACGCCGATGTCTACGCCGGACGACTTGGCGAAAGCCAGACCGTGAGGCATGACTTTCACCCGCAACGCCTGGGCTGGGTCCAGGTTGCTCGCGGGACAATTGCGCTCAACGGCGTGACCCTCGAGGCCGGCGACGGGGCGGCGGTCGAACGCGAGACGGAACTGACGATGCGGGCCGGGACAAGCGCCGAGGTGCTGTTATTTGACATGGCACCCTGATTCCTTGCCGACACCATGAGCGGCCCAGGCCGGATGATTTCCGGCATGCACACCGGGCGCCGCTGCCACTCGGTGAGTGACAGGACACCTCCAACGCCCTGCACATTTCGACGCAGATTGCCGGCACGGTACGCTTCGCGTGGTCGCCGTTGCGGTTGCCGAATGGCGAAGCGGTGTTCGCGGGCTATAGTTGATAGTGTGACTGCGGCAGCCATGCAACGATCGCGCAGGCCGTACCGACCGTCGCCGTTTACGGGCTGGCGTGCGTTTGGCTGCCGGACGCGGGGGTTTGCGCAACGGTTGGCGGGCGAGGACTGAAAGGGAAATAGCGGAACTTCCGACAGCAGATGATATGGCAGCGACGGAACTGAACGCGGAGCGCCAGCGCCTGGAGCAACAGCATAAAGGCCGCGAAAACTGGTGCCTGTGGGGACCCTACCTCGCGGAGCGGGCCTGGGGCACGGTGCGCGAGGACTACAGCGAAGACGGCGCGGTGTGGGACTATTTCGACCACGACCAGGCGCGCTCGCGCGCCTACCGCTGGAACGAGGACGGCATGGGCGGCATCTGCGACGACCAGCAGCGCCTGTGCTTCGCGCTGGCGCTGTGGAACGGCCGCGATCCGATCCTCAAGGAACGCGCCTTCGGCCTCACCGGCAACCAGGGCAACCACGGCGAGGACGTCAAGGAGTATTACTTCTACCTCGACGCCACGCCGAGCCACAGCTACCTGCGCTATCTGTACAAATATCCGCAGGCGGAATACCCCTATGCGCGCCTGATCGAGGAAAACGGCCGTCGCGGCCGCCTCGACCCGCCCTGCAGCCTGCTCGACACCGGCGTCTTCCGCGAGAACCGCTACTGGGACGTAGAGGTGCATTACGCCAAGCGGTCGCCGGACGAAATCCACGCCAACATCTTCGCCTACAACAGCGGACCCGAAGAGGCGACGCTGCACCTGCTGCCGACACTGTGGTTCCGCAACACCTGGTCCTGGGGCGACGCGGATGCCGTGAAGCCGCTGCTGAAACGTATCGATCCGCCGCAGGGCGCGGCCTGGGCCGTGCAGGCCATCCATCCGACGCTGGGCAACTATTACCTCTACGGTCGCCAGCCGGCCACGATCCTGTTCACCGAAAACGACACCAACGCCGAACGCCTGTGGGGCACGCCGAACGCGACCCCCTGGGTCAAGGACGCCTTCCACCGCTACCTCGTCGATGGAGAACACGACGCCGTCAATCCGGCGCGCGAGGGTACCAAGTTTGCCGCCTGGCAGCGCTGCCGCGTGGCGCCGGGGCAGAAGGCGGTCATCAATCTGGTGCTCTCGGCCCGGCCGCTCGCCGAACCCTTCGCGCGCAGCCAGGTGACCTTTTCGACAGCGCCGCTCCGAGGCGGATGTGTTCTACGACGAGCTGCTGCCGGATGCCAGCCCCGAGGATCACCGCATCATGCGCCAGGCGCTCGCCGGCATGATCTGGAGCAAGCAGTTCTTCCATTACGACGTCTCGCGCTGGCTCGCGGGCGACCGCCTCCCCGCACCGTCCGCGCGCCGTTACGGGCGCAACCGCTACTGGAAGCACTTCCGCGCCGGCGACGTGATCTCCATGCCGGACACGTGGGAGTACCCCTGGTTCGCGGCCTGGGACCTGGCGTTTCACTGCGCGGCGCTGGCGCTGGTCGACATCGATTTCGCCAAGGAGCAGATCGAGCTGATGGTGAAGGAGAACTACCTCCACCCGAACGGCCAGATCCCGGCCTACGAGTGGGCCTTCGGCGACGTCAATCCGCCGGTGCACGCCATGGGCGCGCTCAAGTGCTACCGCAGCGAGCGCGTGCAGCGCGGGACAGGCCGACCGTGACTTCCTGCTGCGCGTCTTCAACAAGCTGCTGCTCAACTACGCCTGGTGGATCAACCGCAAGGACGCCGAGGGCCACAATGTCTTCGAGGGCGGCTTCCTGGGGCTCGACAATATCTCGGTGTTCGACCGCTCGCATCCGCTGCCGCCGGGCTTCAGCCTGAAGCAGGCCGACGCCACCGGCTGGATGGCGATGTTCGCGCTCAACATGACGCTGATCGCGCTCGAGCTGGCGCACGACGATCCGGACTACGAAGACATCGCCATCCAGATCTTCGACCAGTTCCTCGTCCATCGCCAACACGGTCGCCGGCCATGCCGACGGCGGCATTTCGCTGTGGGATCCGGAGGCCGGCTTCTTCAAGGATCTGGTGACCACGCCGGACGGCAGTTATCACCGCATCGACGTGTACTCCTGGGTGGGACTGATTCCGCTGTTCGCCTGCGAGGTGGTGGACCGGCGTCTGCTGTCGAAGACCCCGCGCTTCGCGAAGCTGCTGAGCGCGCACCGCGGCGGGCTGTTCCAGGGCAATTACGTTTGCGCCTGTCCCGCATGGGAGAATGCACGCGGCGAACACCTGCTTTCGCTGGTCGATCACACCATGCTGCCGCGTATCCTGCAGCGATTGCTCAACGAGGGGGAGTTCCTCTCCCCTTACGGCGTGCGCAGCGTGAGCAAGCTGCACGCCACGCACCGCGAACTCGGCGACCTGCCCGGCGTGGGTCAGGCGATGATCGAGTACGTGCCGGGCGAGTCGAACTCGGGGCTGTTCGGTGGTAATTCCAATTGGCGCGGCCCGATCTGGATGCCGACCAATTTCCTGCTGGTGCAGGCCCTGGAGAAGTACTACCGCTTCCTCGGCGACGGGTTTACCGTGCCCGTGCCCTGCCTGGGCGGACGCGAACTGAATCTCAAGGAGATCGCCAACCTGATCGCCGAGCGCCTGGTGGACATCTACCGGCGCGACGAGACCGGCCGGGTGCGTGCCCACCCGCCCGAGAGCCCGTTCCAGCACGACCCCTACTGGCGCGACCTGCATCTCTTCTACGAATACTTCCACGGCGATACCGGCCAAGGGCTGGGCGCCTCGCACCAGACCGGCTGGACTGGACTTATCGCCAATCTGGTCGCGCGCCGCTACCGCCGCGACATTCCGCGCTACTGGCGCGAACACACCCAGGCGCTGAAAGCCAAAACGGCACCCATGCCGGGACAGGTGGCATGAACGCGACGGGAAAAAGGCATGGCCTTTGACGTTCCGGCTCGGCGCCGTACTTCAGGCGACCTGCAGCACGCGTTGGCGCCTGTGCTGGAATGTCGGATGAATCGCCGCTCGCTATTGCACGATCCACCGCGCAGTCACCATGGTTCGGCGTATCCGGTCGCGCCAGGACACCAGGAGTAGCCCCATGCACGCCATAAAGGAAAAGACCTCCGCGAACGGTCAACAGTTGCTTGGGCGCCTTGAGGCAGCCCGCACTCACACCGACCGCCTCTTCGACATGATCAGTCCCGATGCCATCTACGAACGGCCGGTCGCCGAACGCCACCGCCTGATTTTCTACCTCGGCCACATCGAGGCCTTCGACTGGAACCTGTTCCGTGACCGGATGCCCGGACTCAGAGCGTTCGCGCCGGAATTCGACCGCCTGTTCGCCTTCGGCATCGATCCCCTCGGCGCGGGACTGCCAAGCGATGGGGCTGCGGACTGGCCTGCCGCGGCGACTATACGTCGATACAACCAGCGGATACGCGCGACACTCGATGCCGTGCTGGTGCGTAAACCAAAGCAACTGTCCGATGAAGAAACACCGGACCTGCTGCTCAATGTCGCGATCGAGCATCGCCTCATGCACGCGGAAACGCTGGCCTACCTGCTCAATCGCCTGCCACTGGAGCACAAGCACCGCCCCGCGCGGACGCCAGGCTTTCCCGACGCGGAGGTCGTTCCCGGTCCGGTCGAGATTCCCGCCGGGCGTGTGACGCTCGGACGCGCGCGCGCCGGCGGCGGCGACTTTGGCTGGGACAACGAATATGACGCACATGCGGTGGAGGTCCCGGCTTTCGCCATCGACCGTCACCCGGTCACCAACGGCGAGTATCTCGCGTTCATCGCGGCAGGGGGATATCAGGAACCCGCCTTCTGGTCGGAGGACGACTGGCGCTGGCGCAGCGAACACGACCTCGCCCACCCCGCCTTCTGGATCCGGAGCGGAGCGCACTGGCAATACCGTGGCATGTTCGAGCACCTGCCGCTGCCGCTGCAGTGGCCCGTCTATGTCAGCCACGCGGAGGCGAGCGCCTATGCACGCTGGGCCGGCAAGGCGCTGCCCAGCGAGGCGCAATGGCAGCGCGCGGCCTACGGCACGCCGGATGGTGGCGAACGCGCCTACCCGTGGGGCGATGCACCGCCCCATGCCGGCAGCGGCAATTTCGATTTCCAGGGCTGGGACCCGGTGCCGGTCGGCGCCTGCCCGGAGAACCGCAGCGCCTTCGGCGTCATGGATCTGCTGGGCAACGGCTGGGAGTGGACCTCTACGCCCTTTGCACCTTTCGACGGCTTTCGCCCGTACCGCTGCTACCCGGGCTATTCGGCGAATTTCTTCGACGGCCGGCATTACGTGCTGAAAGGCGGCTCCGCCCGCACCGCGGCCTGCCTGCTGCGCCGTTCGTTCCGCAACTGGTTCCAGCCGCACTATCCCTACGTCTACGCGGGATTCCGCTGCGTCACCCGATAATCACGAGACATCCGGAGGACATGCCATGCAGCCGCACCCACTGCCCGTCCCGGCCCCTGACGGTTTCGTCGCCGAGATACGCGCCGGGCTGACCCGCCCGGTACAGAAGGAACTGCCCTCGAAATACCTGTACGACGAAATCGGCTCGGCGCTGTTCGAGACCATCTGCGTGCTGCCCGAATACGGCCTGACGCGCGCCGATGTGCGGCTGCTGCGCCACCATGCGCCGGAGATCGTGTCGCGCCTGCCGCTGCCGGTGACGGTGGCTGAACTGGGCACCGGCAGCGGCAGGAAAACCCGCTGGCTGCTGGAAGCGCTCGCCCGTCGCCGCCCGTCCTGCTACTGCCCGATCGAGATCTCGCGCAGCGCGCTCGCCATGTGCCGGCGCGAGCTGGGCGATATCGAGGCGATCAGCATCGTGGGCTACGAGGGTGAATACCTGGAGGGACTGGCGCAGGTCGCGGCGCACCGTCGTGACGGCGAGCACCTGCTGGTGCTGTTTCTCGGCAGCACTATCGGCAACTTCGAACGCCCGGCCGCGGTGGAATTCCTGCGCGAAGTCCGGCGGACACTGCGCACGGGGGACTCGCTGCTGCTCGGCACCGATCTCGAGAAGTCGGTCGCGCAACTGCTAGCCGCCTATGACGATCCCCTCGGGATCACGGCCGCCTTCAATCTCAACCTGCTCGCGCGCATCAACCGCGAACTCGATGCGGATTTCAATCTGGGCCGCTTCCGGCATCTCGCCCTCTACAATCCGGCCGCACGCCGCATCGAGATGCACCTGCGCTCCACCTGCGCGCAGAGCGTCACCCTGCGCGCGGCCGAGTTGACAGTCACATTCCGGGAAGGCGAAACCATCTGGACAGAGAGCTGCCACAAGTACACAGCCGGGGAAGTGCCCCAGCTCGCTCTGAACAGCGGTTTCCGGTGTGAAATGCAGTGGCTCGACCACGATTGGCCGTTCGCGGAAAATCTACTCATAGCTGCGTGACCGGTGTGATTTCTAATGATCCGCTCATCGTATTTTTTGGAATAGTGTCGGCCGCGAGCGGTTGCCTCCCAGGTCACCTCGAGGCAAGATACAGACCCGTCATGGCTACCTGCATCCAGTACTGTCACGCAATGGGATACAATGCATTCGATAACGAGTCCGACTTGCTAAGCACGAAGACGCGATACCAAGCACTTGGGACTAGCTGCGATGCCACCCTGCCCCGCTGTGGGCTGAAATGGCTGCGGGACGTATAGCTGTGTGTCGGTGCTAAACCCGGGTTGGCAACGATACGCATCCACGAGTACCGTAGACACCCGCCTCTATCCTGACTTTCGCCATCCCCAGGCAAATTTCCGCTTCCGACCCTATCCAACGTCGCTCCGCACTCACCCATCCTGTCAGCAGGATGTCGATGCCGTCGAATAGAAACTCTGGTGTGAATCGATTGGGTCAATATTGATCGATATTGAGACCGGCAATGATCGTGGGCACGAACTGGTTGTGGTAATTGAAAACAAAAAGCACGCGTCTTCTCCCTTCAAGTTGACGAACGCGTTGTCCTTGTCGTCATATCGAATCACATCTATCCGCGCCCGCAATCCTCAGATAGCGGTGCGCCCACCGTTAACAGCAAGTTTTGCGCCGTAGACGAAGCTTGCATGATCCGTCGCCAGGAAGACCATGACGTCCGCAATCTCGTCCGGTGTCTCTGGACGGTCCGCGGGCGCCTGAGCGGTCAGTTGCTCGAGAGCCTCGCCCATCGCTTCCATACCTTCTGTTCGTGTGGGTCCAGGGCTGACCGCATTGACACGGACACCGTTCGGGCCATGCTCCGCCGCCCACGCTTTCGTCAGCAAGTTGATGGCGGCCTTACTCGAGCCATACAGACTCATGCCGGACACTCCGTAATCGGCGACCATCGTTGATACGTTGACAATCGCGCCTTTGCCTCTCTTCGCCATGAGCGGAGCGAGTTCCGCTACGAGGAAGTACGGTACCTTTACGTTTAGCGAGTACACGCTATCAAACACTTCTTCCGTTGTTTCATGCGTCAGTCAAAATGGGAAAATCCCCGCATTGTTGATCAGAATATCGACATAACCGTTTCCGCGTTCGATCGCATTTCTCGCTACTTCACGCGCGCTCGGTGCGTCTCGAAGGTCCGCTGGAATAATGTCCGCTTTACCGCCTGCTGCTCGAATTTCCGCAAATACCCTCTCGCCGCGCTCCGCATTGCGACCTACGAGCAGGACATGGATGCCAGGCTGGGCCAATTTACTGGCTGTCGACCGGCCAATCCCACTCGTTCCTCCGGTAACGAATGCCGTCAACGAGTTATCTGTCATTTGCAGCCTCCTCTTCCGATTGTTGGATCTTAGTTACCCCGGATATATGCATGGGGAAAAAACTTGGCTCAGCCGGTGTTGTCTGATGCTCTCCACAGCACGGCTATGCCGATCAGCGACGACAGCACCGAAGCGGAGAACACCGCGATCTTCGCGACGGCGAAATCGCCAGCGACCGGATAGGCCTGCCCCGCGATGAACAGCGACATCGTGAACCCGATGCCCGCCAGGGCGCCCGCCCCGGTGAGTTGCCCCCACGAGTACGCGCCGGGTTTGTGCGCCAGGCCCAGGCGCACCGCCAGAGCGGAAGCCAGCACGAAGCCCAGCGGCTTGCCGACCATGAGGCCGACCATGATGGCAAGCACCAGCAGGCTGTGGTGATCGAAGATATCGGTGCCAACGGCAACGCCAGCGTTCGCCAGGGCGAAGATCGGCAATACCACATAGCTCGAACGCGGCGCGGCGTTGCGCAGCAGGCGGTCGGCCGGTGATTCCAGCCGGTCATGGATCGCATCGAGCGCCTCCAGGGTCTGACTCGACGGTCCGACGTGGTAATGCTCTCCGCTGTGCTGCGCTTCCGCGGCCATTATCGCGTCGGCCTGGAGGGTGAGGGTCCGGTAGTCCGGCGAGGGTCGCGTCGGAATGAGGGCGGCGAGAATGACCCCGGCCAGCGTGGCGTGCAGTCCACCGGCGTGCACGCAGGCCCAGAGCAGGACGCCCACCAGGAGATAGGGCGTCACGCGATAAACGCCGGAGCGGTTCAGCAGCGCCAGCGCCGCGCTGATCGCCGCCGCGGCGGCGAGGTAGCCGAACTGCAGCTCCCCGGAATAAAACACCGCCACGACCACGATGGCGCCGATGTCATCGACGATGGCGGCCGCAGTCAGAAAGATACGCAGCTCGACCGGCACCCGTGCACCCATCATTGCGATCAAGGCCACCGCGAAGGCGGTGTCGGTTGCCATCGGCACGCCCCAGCCGTTCGACCAGGCTCCCGCAGGGATGATCAGCGCGTAAAGGAGCGCCGGCGCCACCATGCCGCCGATGGCCGCGGCAATCGGCAGGGCCGCCGCGCGCCGGCTCGCGAGATGTCCGACCGTCAGCTCGCGTTTGATCTCCAGTCCGACGACGAAAAAGAACACCGTGAGCAGCGCATCGTTGACCCAGTTCAGCAACGACATTCGGAAGTTCGACGTACCGAAGGCGATACCGAAGTCCATGTTCCAGAACGCCTCAAAGTCCGTTCCCAGCCGCGAATTCGTGAGGCCGATGGCCAGGATGGAAGCCAGCAGCAGCAGCACACCGGCCGAAGGTGCCCAGCGCGCGAAGCTCAACGCGGCCGTGCGCACCCGATGCCCAAGCGAACCAAGCATCGCATCGATAAAGGAGCTCTCGTCCCAGGGGCCGTCGTAGCGGCGTCCGTTGATGAAAAACGTCGGCGTAACACGCACGCCGCTGGCGAGGGCGCTGTCGATATCGCGTTCTACCCGCTGCCGGGCGCGTTCGGTCGTCAGCCGTGCCGCTTCGTCATCCAGTTGCGGAAGACCGAGCAGTTCCGCGACGGCGCGCAGATCGCCTTCGGTCAGCGTCGAAGAGCGAGTCATGAGCATCACATGCGCATCCCAGAACTGCTGATCGGTCGCGGCCGATTCGACGAGTTCGGCGGCCGGCCGCGCAATGTCGCTGCCGATGAGCGGCCGGTGTCGGAACACGTAACGCAGACGGTCGCCGAGCTGGGCGCGCACCTCCGTGATGCGCTCGTTGGCCGCGCGGCAGTGCGGACAGGCGTAGCTGCCATATTCAACCAGTGTGATCGGTGCGTCGATCGGCCCGAGTATATGATCTCTTGCGGCATCGACCTTCCGGTCGAGTCGATGGGTCGCCGCCGCGGGCGCTTGAATCTCCGTCACGTGTTCATCGAACGGCGTCGATGCGTCGGTTCCGATAGGTGTATCCCGGTCAATCACGCCGATTCATCTCCCCCGTATGAATCCACGCAGGCGCTATTACCGAAACCGGTGGCACTGCGCGGCGTCCAACGCGCTGCGCTCGTGCCTGCGCCCGACCCGTTGCCTTAACAGACTCGCAAGCTCAGTAATCCGCAAAGGCATTGTCCGGATAGCAATACAGCCAGCGCTCGCCGGGTTCCGCCGAGGCAATAACCGGATGGCCGCTGCGTTGCGCATGCCGGGTGGCGTGGTGGTTGGGCGAACTATCACAGCAGAGTGTCGCACCGCAGGTCTGGCAGGTACGCAGGTGAACCCAGGAGTCGTTGGTCTTGACACACTCCTCGCACTCACGCCGCTGCGCCTGTTTCACTGCTTCGACGGCTGCGATGTGCGCACAAACGGATTTCGTGGTCATGGATTTCCCCTCATTCGCGAAGTACCTGATGTACGAAGGCGATCGCGACCGAGCCCTCTCCGACCGCCGAGGCGACACGCTTGATGCTGCCGGCCCGCACGTCACCGACCGCGAACACGCCGGGTCGGGAGGTTTCCAGCAGATGCGGCAGACGGCCGGTCGGCCAGCGCGCCTCGTTCAGGTCGTCCGGCGACAGATCGGGACCGGTCTTGATAAAGCCCTTTGCATCGCGCGCGATACTCCCGTCGAGCCAGGCGGTGGCGGGAACGGCGCCGGTCATCAGGAAAACGTGCCGGATGGCGCGGCTCTCGCTCTCCCCCGTTCCACTGTTTCGCCAGCTCACGCGTTCAAGATGGTTGTCACCTTCCAGCGCCTTGATTTCCGTCCGGGTGCGCAGTTCGATCGCTGGATTTTCCTCGATGCGTCGAATGAGGTAGCGCGACATGCTGTCGGCCAGACTGTCCGACCGGACCAGCATGTGAACGCACCGTGCGGTCTGCGCCAGGAACACGGCGGCCTGTCCGGCTGAGTTGCCGCCGCCCACCACGATAACCTCCTCGCCGGCGCACAACTGCGCCTCCATGAAGGTTGCACCATAGTACACCCCGATCCCCTCGAAGCGCGGCAGGTTTTCAATCTCCGGTTTGCGGTACGCCGCGCCGGTGGCAATGATGACCGTGCGTGCCGCAATCCGCGTTACGCCGTCGATCTCGACGGTGTACGGCTTGTGCTCGCCCAGAAGGTTTGTGGCGCTTTGTGCGACAACCGCCTGAGCGCCGAACTTCTGCGCCTGGGTATAGGCCCGGGCGGCGAGCGCCTGGCCCGAGATGCCTGTCGGGAAACCGAGGTAATTCTCGATCTTCGAGCTCGAACCGGCCTGCCCACCAGGCGCATTGGTTTCGATGAGCAGCACGTCCAGTCCCTCCGAGGCGGCATAGACGGCCGCCGCCAGCCCCGCCGGACCGGCGCCGACAATGACCAGGTCGCGCAGCAGCGTCGCATCGATCGTGGCGTTGAAGCCCAGGCATTCGGCAATCTCCCGGTTGGTCGGGCGGCGCAGTACCAGCTCGCCCCGGCAGATCAGCACCGGCACGTCCTGCGCCGTGATGTGAAACTGGTCGAGCAGGCCCTGCACATCCGAGTCGCGGTCGAGATCGACGTAGGTATAGGGATGGCCATTTCGCGTCAGGAATTCCTTGACGCGCAACGTCCCCACACAGTGACTCGAGCCGATGAGCACGACATCTCCGAAGCCGTGCGCGATCAGCTCGAGCCGCCGCAGGATGAACGCGCGCATGATGACTTCGCTCAGCTCGCTGTCGGTCTGCACCAGCGCCAGCAGATGCTCGCGGTCAAGCTCGATAACCTCCCCCGGTTCGCGCACGCGCGCCAGCACCAGCGTGCGGCGGCCGAAGAGCATCTGCACCTCGCCGGTAAACTGGCCGGGTTTATGGACCGTGATCAGGGTCTCGTCGCCACCGGCGGGACGGACGATCTCGATTTCGCCGGTCACAACCACAAAGAACGGCATGACGGCGTCGCCCGCCTGGAACAGGATCTCGCCGCGTTGAACCGCGCGCCGCCCGCCATGAACCGCGATACGTTCGATCTGGGCCGGCGTCAGTGTCGGAAACATCTGGTTGATGCGTGCAGTCAGCGTCAACGGTTCCGGCGTGGTCTGGGCGTCGGTCATGGCGATGCGCTCATCGTATATCGATCGCGTGCGGATTCATCGCGGGGCTGCCTGATTCCCGCTTTCCGACAACATGAACGTCATCATCATGGTCGGTTCGGGGTATTATTCGGATCGCGGACACCGTTACCCTGAACGCTTCGGCCATACACGGGATGTCTGGCCTTCGTTCGAGCGACGCTCGCAGGTAACCAGGGCATTGAATCTGCGTTCCAGTTGACGCCCGCCGTTCGAGCGAGGTCTCCGGGTCCGACCACCGCCACCGCAGTGGGAGAACTGAAACATTCCGGCACATCGCCTTTCCGCCATACGCAAGGCTCACGGCGGCGGATACGGCGCGCCACGGCATTCCTTATGAGTGAAATCACCATAGTTGCTACTTTCAGCATCACACCTCGCTGCTGGTGCCAGTTGATTACTGCTTCCTCCCAAGGTGAGCTTCGAGAAACCAGAGGTCCTTGTCCAGCGCGCGCGAGATTTCGGTGAAAAGATCGGCGGTCGTCAGGTCACCCCACTGGGTCGTTTGTTCGATCGCCTCGTGGATCGTGACCGTCAGCTGCGCCACCTGACGCGCCAGCGCACGCACGTGATCCAGACCATCGGCCGCGCGGAGATCATATTCTCCGATGGTGGAGGCGGCGGCGGATTGACGCGTCGTTCCATTGGCGCTCCCGCCCAGGGTCACGACGCGTTCGGCAAGCAAGTCGCAACTCTCTTCCACGCGTTCCGCGATGGCGTCGAAGAGCTCATGAAGCTGCATGAACTGGGGTCCCTTCACGTTCCAGTGCGCATGCTTGGTCTGGTTGAAAAGATCGATCATGTCTGCGAGTCGCTGATTGAGAAGCCGGGCGCTTGACACGCGGACATCCTGTTCGAGATACGTCTGTGGTTCGTACATTGCGGCTGGGCTTGCCATGGCTCCTCCTCCTTTGGTTACAGGGCCGGGGAACGACGTACCGCGCTTTTCTGGATCAGGGTGGCAACGTCGGGTAGTTCGATCAGGTGTGTCTCAACATTGACCTGTTCCTTAAGGTTCTGCACTCCATCGCTCATAGTATAGTTGGCGTTTCGAATCACATCGTTGTGTCCTGGCTGACTATCGGGGATATGAGCAACGGAGCCTCTGGGCGATTGTCATTTAAACGCAGCGAGCATTCCCGGTCTGCAACCAATGTTGAAAATTCAACGAATTGAATATTTTTCCATCGATCGAAATGACAGATGTGCAAGTAATCGGAGCCTCCCAGCGCATATGACGTTCTTCCTGTGAGAGGGTACCAACGCCAAATCCCATCGAGACACTCTGGGATAAGACATCCTGGCAATGAGCCGAACGCGTGCGCACCGTGCGCGCGTTGATTGATGAGTGTTACTCCCCGCAGACCCCGACATCTTCTGTTGCCCGGTGAAGACGCGTCGCCAGGCTACACGATGTTGCGCCACTGCGTGTCCTCAGCATCAAACAGTCGGTTGGACTCTTCGGGACCCCAGGAGCCCGCGGGGTACGTATGGATAAAATCCCGTTCCTGCGCCCAGTGCTTCAGGACCGGATCTACCACCCGCCAGGCCCATTCCACCTCGTCGAAGCGAATGAACAGGCTTCTGTCCCCCTCAATCACGTCCAACAGCAAGGCATCGTACGCGTCCAATGAGTACTCGTCGGCACGGAGATAACCGGCGTTCAAGCGGACCACCCGAGTGTTCATATTCAGGCCAGGCTCCTTGGCATGGATTTCCATGTGCATGCTTTCCTCCGGCTGGATGGAGAGCACAATCCAGTTGGGCTCGAGGGTCTCGAGGGGCGTCTCCCGAAAAAGCTGCTGGGGCGGATGTCGCAGCCGCAGCGCGATCATGCTCATCGCCTGCTTCATACGCTTGCCGGTGCGCAGGTAGAAGGGTACGCCGCGCCAGCGCCAGTTATCGATGTAGAGCTTGACGCAGGCAAATGTCTCGGTAACCGAGCCGGGACCGACCCCCGGCTCGTTCTGGTAGCCCGGGACCTCCCGGCCGTCCACCACACCGGCGGCGTATTGGGCGCGAAAGGCGTGGGCGTGCACGGCGCCCCTCGCGATGGGGCGAATGGAGCGTAGCACCTTGACCTTCTCGTCGCGCAGCACGTCGGCCTCAAGCGCAGCCGGGGGCTCCATGGTCACCAGCGTCAGCAGTTGTATCAGATGATTCTGCAGTATGTCCCGCAGGGCACCGGCCTTGTCATAGTAATCGGCGCGCTGTTCGATGCCCATCGACTCAGCCACCGTAATCTGCACATGATCGATGAAGTTGCGGTTCCACAGCGGCTCGATGAGGGTATTGGCGAGGCGGAATACGAGCAGGTTCTGCACCGTCTCCTTGCCCAGGTAATGATCGATGCGAAACACCTGGCTCTCGTCGAAATACCGATGCAGCAACTCGTTGAGCACCCGGGCCGATTCGATGTCCTGACCGAAGGGCTTTTCCACCACGATGCGGTGCTGGCCTCGGGGCTCTGAGAGACCCACAGTGTCGAGGTTTTTGATCACGGACGGAAAGTCGTCGGGCTTGATGGCGAGGTAGAACACGATATTGGAGCACGAGCCCAGCTTTGGCTTCGCCAGCAGCGCCTTGAGCCGGGCATACGCCTCGGCATCGTGCAACTCGCCACGCAGATAATCGAAGCGCGCGATGAAATGGTCCAGCCGCTCGCCCTCGGCCTTAACCGAGCGGACCAGCAGTTCCCGAACGTGGTTGCGCAACGCCGGATCATCCCACTCACGCCGGCCAAAGGCGATGAAGTAGAGACCCTCCGGCAGCTTTCCCGCCAGTTCCAGCCGGTACAGCGCCGGCAGCAGCTTGTTGGACGCCAGATTACCCGTCGCACCGAAGATGACGAAGTTGCATGGCGGCAGGGGCATTTCGAGATCGAGCATTTCAGTCTCCGCACAGCTGACGATACGTGGCAGCGGTTTATTTGTCGAAGGTTGTCAAACGCGCGCCGTCATCCGCGACGAACACGACGAGCAGGCTGGCTGGCTCCGTCGCACTGGCATTCTCGCTCACCAGATGCTCACTGCCGGGCGGCTCGACGAAACTCTCACCGGTCTTGTACACCCTGACCGGACCAGTTGCTGAATTCTCGGACCGGACCGCGCCCGAGAGTACATAGGCGAAGACGCTCCCGGCATGATGATGCCGGCTGGAGGCAGCACCCGGCGCGTAGTGCACCGTAACCACCGACAAGGTCTTCCCTGGAAGATTGGCAAGTTTCTCCACACGAACGGGCGTGACGACGACACCGGGTTCCTGTTCGTTCGCGCCAGCGGTGACACCGGCCGGCAAGGTACCGGCTGCAAGCAACACCACCCCGGCGGCGATCAATCGTATTCTGATGCATAAGGTGGTCATTTTTTGATCCTTCCAGCCCCACACTTGACTGGTGAGAGTGAGCTGATCTGTCATTCCCATTAATGCACGTTTCCAGAAGGAGAAGTCCTTATGTTCATTGCGGACTGTATCAATCCCTACCATGGGGACAACGACAGGCCTTCATGCTGTGAGTCCACCGTCGATCGTCAGGCTCGCCCCCGTGACGAAGCCAGCCTCCGGACTGGCGAGATAAGCGACCATCTCTGCAATTTCATCGACGTGGGCAAAGCGGGGCAGCGCCATCTGCTTTTTCAGCATCTCCGCAAATTCGCCGCTTGCCGGGTTCAATTGCGTGTCCACCGGGCCCGGCTGGACGTTGTTGACGGTGATTCCGCGGGGACCCAGGTCGCGCGCCAGGCCCTTGACCAGTCCAACCAGTGCGGCCTTGCTCATAGCGTAGACCGCTCCGCCTGCGAACGGCATGCGCTCGGCGTTGCAACTGCCAATGTTGATAATCCGGCCTCCCTCCTGCATGTGCTTGATCACCGCCTGCGTGGCGATGAATACCGCGCGCACGTTGATCGCCACGGTACGATCAAACTCCTCGAGGCTGAAGCTTTCGATGGGAGCCATCGATGCGATTCCCGCATTGTTGACCAGTATGTCGATGCCGCCGAACACGTCGGCGGTCTTGTCGACCGCGGCAACGACCGCCTCGGGCACTGAACTGTCCGCCTTAATGATTAAGGCCCGTACGCCGGTCTCCCTGACCGATGCCGCGGTATTCTCGGCCTCCTCGGGCTTGTTGATATAGGTCAGCGCCACATCGGCGCCTTCATGCGCCAGGCGACGGACGATTGCGGCGCCGATGCCCCGGCTGCCACCTGTGACCAGTGCCCGCTTGTTTTTAAGTCGGGTATTCATAAGGATCTTCCCGCCATAACCCGCCTGAAATAAATCATAGTAGGTTTCCGGAGTTGTGACGACGTAGCCGCTTTAACCATTCACGCATCCACGACCACGACGATCTTGCCCGGCGCCGCAGTGCCGCTGCACACATCTCATGCGCCGGACAGACGCCGGTGAGGGACAGCACTTTATCGACATGGTTTGTGAGTTGACCGGCATCCGCGCTTCGGCAATCCGGGTCAATCCAGCCGAGATGATCACAAATGGATATCTCATTACCGTGGCCTTTACCAATTACCCGTAGCCGACTGAGTTGCAATGCGCCATACAGGCAAACGCTCAGCTACCCTGCCTCGAATCCGCTCTGACCGGCAGCCTCCAGCCCGGCCTGACGTAGTGGCAGGTGTAGCCATGCGGGATGCGCTCCAGATAATCCTGGTGCTCCGGCTCGGCTTCCCAGAAGTCGCCGGCAGGCGTGACTTCCGTGACAACCCTTCCTGGCCAGAGACCGGATGCCTCGACATCGGCAATGGTGTCCTCGGCGACCCGCTTCTGCGCATCGTTCGTGTAGAAGATGGCCGAGCGATAGCTCGTTCCAACGTCATTGCCCTGACGGTTCAATGTCGTCGGATCGTGAATCTGGAAGAAAAACTCCAGCAGTTCGCGGTAAATCGACTTTCGAGGGATCGAAGAGGATTTCGATCGCTTCGGCATGGGTGCCATGATGGCGATACGTTGCGTTCGGTACGTCACCGCCCGTGTAACCGACGCGGGTCAAAATCACGCCGTCATGGCGACGGAAAAGGTCCTGCATGCCCCAGAAGCAGCCACCGGCGAGCACCGCGCGTTCGTGTTTCATCGGATATCCTCCACCTGGTCAAGGTAAGCGCCATAGCCTTCGGCCTCCATGTCATCACGGTGCACGAAGCGCAGCGACGCCGAGTTGATGCAGTAGCGCAGTCCCCCACGATCGGCGGGACCGTCAGGAAAGACATGCCCCAGGTGACTGTCACCGTGTGTCGAGCGCACTTCGGTTCGGATCATGCCATGTGAGGTATCGCGCAGTTCGTTGATGTGTGCCGGCTCAATGGGCCTGGTGAAGCTCGGCCATCCACAACCGGAGTCATACTTGTGTGACGAGGCGAACAGCGGCTCGCCGGAAACGACGTCGACGTAGATACCCGGCTCATTGTGATCGTGATACTGCCCGGTACCCGGGTGTTCTGTGCCGTTTTGTTGTGTGACACGAAACTGCTCCGGAGAAAGCTTCGTGATCGCTTCATGCGTCTTGCGATAGTCTTTCATGACTCGCTCCATTCGGCCGTGGCCACGACTCAGGAAGAAATGTGTAACGTATAGACACCTCTTGACGGAAAATCCACACGCATTACCCAGAAATCCACTGTGGTATCTTGTTCGCCATTGTCACCCCGACACGCTTCGAGGCGGTCTCGGTTCGTCCGCTGGCACTCGCCACGCTACCCACCGGTTTGCCCCTACTCCAGGCGGGACAGATATAGTCATCTACATCGTGAACGTCTACGGCAAAAACCTGAATTGCCGTGGGTGTATCCGAGCCGCGTCCTGAGGCGGAACGGAATGAGCACCTCGAGCCGACTAAGCCACGTCATCCGCGGTAGGAGCATGCATGTACCCTCGGTAAACTCCCTCCTTGCCGCCTGGATCAGGGCTTCACCTCCAGGATGACCTCCAGTTCGACCGGCGAACCGAGTGGAAGGCTCGCGACGCCAATGACAAGGCGTGAAGAGACAGTCTCCTGGCCGAAGACATCCCGAAGCAACTCCGACGCCGCATCGGCAACCTTCGGGTGCTCGGTGAACTCAGGCGTCGCTGCGACGTACACGCCGAGCCTTACGACGTGGCTCACGCGGTTCAACGAGCCCAACTGCTTCTTGGTGAGCGCAAGCACATTGAGTGCAGCTGTGTAGGCTGCTTGTCGTCCCGATTCCACGTCCAGGTCTTTGCCCACGACACCAACCGCCGTGGCCGTATGGCCTGAGGTAGCGAGCATCCCGCTCAGAAAGAGAAGGTTGCCCGTCTGAACGCCAGGCACATACGCGCCAAAAGGCGTTGGCGCATCGGGCAGATGGATGTCGAGCTTGGCGAGACGATTCTCGGCGGTTGTTATGTCTGTGCTCATGACGAAAGCTCCTTTCAGTTACCAGCGGCCCAGATGAGCGCCGCCATCGACGTACAGGATGTCACCCGTGACTGTCGCGGCGTCGCTCAGGTACATGACCGCGTCCGTGATGTCCTTGACCGTCGAAGGCCGACCCATCGGCGAGAGGCTTTCCATCACGTCCTTCGGTGTGTCCCGGTGAAGCGGCGTGTAGACGACACCCGGCGCGACGGCGTTCACGCGAATGCCGTCTTTCGCGTACTCCATCGCAAGGTGCCGGGTGATCGTTGCAAGACCGCCTTTGGTGAGCATCGGTACAGCCGCCGTGACACCCCGAATCGGGTTGCTAACGAGGGCCGCCGTGATCGTGACGATGCTCCCGCCGGTCTTCTGCGCCAGCATTTGCTTGATGCAGAGTTGGGTGAGATACAGGAAGCCCTCGACGTTCGTCGAGATGAGCGACCTGAAGTCCTCGGCAGTGTAGTCCGTGAACGGCTTGGTGAAGAAGATGCCGGCATTATTGACCAATATGTCGATCGAATTGAAGCGAGACAGCGCCGTCTCAACGATCCTGGTGGCCGTTGCCGGCTTGCCGATGTCACCGTCCACCAGAGCGACCTGGTTGGAAGCCGCGACCTCGGTGGATTGGGTTATGTTCTGGGAATTGGCAACGACGTTAAAACCCCGTTCGACAAACCCATTAGCGATTCCCGCTCCGATTCCCTGTGAAGCGCCGGTCACGATGGCTGTCTTCCCTGGATCGCTCATGGTTGTTTACCTCGTAAACGTTTTGTCACTGGAATATTTCGATGGCCAAGCGGATCAGAAATCCGCATCGAGCACGATGCGGTAACGGGCCTTGCCTGATTCCAGTCGGGCGCAGGCCTCGTTGATATTGCTCATCGGGAAGTGCTCGGTTATCGGTGCGACGTTGTTCCGTGAGGCGAAGTCGAGCATCGTCTCGATCGCCGCCGGTGAGCCGGTCGTCGAGCCGGATGAGTGACACAAACCGCAGTGTTCGACAACGACTTCCAAGTCCTCGACCTCGAGCGGTCCGAGATCTACGGTCTCCAGTACCATTGTCTGTTTCGCCGCCTTCGCCATCCATGCCTTGGTTTTCATCTCGTCTCCTGTTCGCAAACGTGAGCCGGATTGGACGGTGCAGCAGACGTCGACTGCCTCACTTTCAATACGCTGGCTGACGCATTGACGATAGGGGTTGAAATCCCTTACGTATAGCCGTAGGCGCTTCGATATCACAAATCAGTATAGTTCATGTGCCACCACTATAAGCTTGCAAATTCTGGGTTAGCGATTAGATATGTTTTACGGATCTTACAAAGCAGGCTTTTTAGAAGACGAGAGGCGTGAATAAGTTCCGAAGTTCCTGTTAAGTAATCGTTTCCATCGGTTACCTGCACACACGTTACCAACCCAGGCCAGAACAACTCTTACCGATCTTGCAGCTTGCCGGGGATAGTCTAGACTCATATTGCGCAATCAGAGTGCGCGTCTAGATAGGCTGTCGGCTCAGGCCTGCTGTTCCTGGCTACAGAACGCAGCGCAGGAATGCGGCATTCAAATAAGGCGGCGGTCAACGTGGGTGCAACGCAGCACTAATCGGAGCGCCGAGGGGCGGTGTCCGGAGTCCGCCTTCGGATTCGAATCGAATGTCGAACCTTGCGAGGAAAGTTGCCAATCCGGTGGCCGAAAATTGATAGGAGTATTTATGGCGACACCAGCAGTAGCACTAGCAACGATGATGGCCGCGCAAGTCTCCACTCCCGGAGCTGATTTCGAACTTGTGGAGCGCGAGGTCCCTGAACCGGGTGCAGGACAGGTACGCATCAAGGTGCAGGCCTGTGGCATCTGTCACAGCGACGTGCTCACCAAGGAAGGAATGTGGCCCGGAATTCAATATCCGCGCGTTCCAGGACATGAAGTTGCCGGCATCATCGATAAAGTGGGAGCCGGTGTGTCCGCGTGGCAGCGGGGGCAGCGTGCCGGTGTGGGCTGGCACGGAGGCCATGACGGCACGTGTCACGCATGCCGGCGAGGAGATTTTCGCAATTGCACGAACCTGAAAATCCCTGGCATCAGCTATGACGGCGGCTATCAGGAATACATGCTCGCTCCAGTGGAAGCACTTGTGCCGATACCGGAGAATCTGCGCGACGTTGAAGCGGCACCGCTGCTCTGCGCCGGAATAACCACCTACAACGCGCTGCGGCACAGCGGTGCCTTGCCTGGAGATCTTGTAGCGGTACAAGGCATTGGCGGTCTGGGTCATCTCGGAATTCAATTCGCGAACAGGTTCGGTTATAAGGTCGTGGCCATCGGGCGCGGTTCGGAAAACGCTTCGCTCGCGGCGAAACTCGGGGCGAACGTGTACATCGACAGCAAATCGACAAATGCCGCAGAGGCACTGCAAAAGCTGGGCGGGGCACGAGTGATTCTGGCGACGGCCCCCAGTTCGAAGGCGATGTCCGAGTTGATCGACGGTCTGGGGTCGAACGGCAAACTTGTCGTAGTGGGTGTGGAATTTGCGCCCATCGAAGTCACACCGATTCAGCTCATTTCCGGGAGTCGAAACATCCAGGGCTGGGCCGCGGGCACCCCTGCCGACTCCGAGGATACGCTGAACTTCGCTGAACTGGCCGACGTGCATCCGATGATTGAAACCTATCCGCTGGAAAAAGCGAAGGAGGCTTATGCACGCATGCTGAGCGGCAAGGCAGAGTTTCGTGTGGTACTGACGATGTGAAGATTACAGCCGCACCATCACTAGCCTCACTTGTTCGAGGTGGAGGCGCGTAACCGGCGGGCCAGCCACCACCGTTGCTGCCGCAGGCATCACCGTCCCGGGCGGTGATCAGTGGGTAATGCGGGCCGATCGAACCGCCGTGTGAGGGACAACGCTCGGCATGACCACCGCCGGAAGGCTTAAGCCCCAGGCCCTGCGCTATGACGAAAACCACAAAGTTGCTTAGTCACGCCAGGATAGCACGCGCGCCGTCCCACAGGCTCTGCACCAATTGACCGGCGGGCTCCGCGCTTGCCAGGGCGGCAGATTGTCCGGCCCAGGCCTGCATTCGATCAAGATCGTTCTGCTTTTGACCGGCGGCCCGCATCGCGGCTGTCAGGCCTCGCTGAATAGGGTATGGAGCAGGCTCAGGTGAATCCAAAGCGGTGGCGGCACGCACGTACGCATTATTGATGCTACGTCCTGCTCGCCCGCTAAAAACCCGGCTAACGGTCGTGTCTTCCGGAGCGGTCCTGCCCAACGCGCCGGCCCAGGCAGGCGAGATCCGAGCTTCAGGGCAACGCAAAAATCCGGTCCCGATCTGCACGGCACTGGCACCGAGAGCGAATGCGGCGGCAATCCCACGCGCGTCGGCAATACCTCCGGTGGCGACGACGGGCACCTTCACGGCGTCAACTACCGCCGGGACCAGGGAGACAAGACCAACCAGCTGACGTTCAGCTGCCGCCGCGTCAAAACAGCCGCGATGTCCGCCAGCCTCCGCTCCCTGTGCTACGATCACGTCCGCGCCCGCGGCTTCGGCAGTGCGCGCTTCCGTTACCGTCGTAATGTTTGCGAACCACGTTATGCCGCTTTCCTTGATCCGCTTGACAAACGCAGGCGGGAATAGACCCATGACGGAGGAAATGATTGGTGGGGCCGCGGCCAGCATCGCTTCACATTGCGACGCGAAATCCGGAGGAGTCGCGTCACCGGCCTCTGGCGGTACCGGGGGTCCCCACTTGCCCAGGAAATCTCTCACGGCAGCTTCGTGTACCGGATTGCGCTTTGGCGGTGAATCCGGAATCCAGGTATTAAGCTGGAAAGCCCCGTTGCTTTTCGAACGAACTTCGTTCGCCCAGCGGGTGATCTCATCAGGCTGCATAAGAACGACGCCGCAGGAGCCCAACCCGCCCGCATTCGCAATCGCAATGGACAGCGAAGGCGCGCTTACGCCCGCCATTGGAGCAAGCAGGATGGGTACGCGAAGGCCGAAGTGCGAACAAAACGCATCGGCACGATCAAGAACAGAACTCACAGCTTATGCTCCTTCGGCAAACTCCGCATCGGTGTCGACATCCAGGCACGAAGTGACAGTGGGAAGAAATAATATCTGCACATTGCTCTCTGAGAAGTGAGGTATTATTCCCTCGTTATGAGCGCATCATGCTCTCACATTCCGCTCGGGTGTATGATCCCGGCGACAGGGTTGCATACGGTCGCCATTCTGTTAGGTCACGACGTTGCCAGGACGACGACGTTGAAGGCAACTTTGCGATCCAACCGTTGACAGCCATGGCTGATTTATCTTGCCGTCCAGCCGCCATCTGCCACGAGGGTGTGTCCGGTGACGAACGATGCCTTGTCCGAACACAACCACAGCACCGCTTCGGCGATTTCCTCTGGCCGGCCCGTACGGCCAAGCGGATGCAAGGCCGCCATCTGGTCGTGAGCATCATTGCCAATGGCAACCGTGAAGCGATCGAACATCGGCGTCTCAATGCCACCGGGTGACACGGCATTCACGCGAATGCCCTGCGCCGCGTATTCGAGCGCGGCCGTTTTTGTGAGGCCAATCACGGCGTGCTTGCTGGCGACATAAACACCTACACCCGGAAAGCCAACCAGCCCGCCGACCGACGAGTTATTCACAATTGTGCCACCGCCATTCTTCAACATAGCCGAAACCTCGTGTTTCATGGCGAGCAACACACCGAGCACATTGATGTCCATCACGGCGCGATAATTTTCCACCGATTGGTCGTGCGTCAGTTTTCCAACATCGCCTTCGATGCCGGCATTGTTGAACGCCGCATCAAGCCGACCATAAACGGTCAAGGTCTTCGCGACGAGTGCCGACACGTCGGCTTCGCTGGACACGTCAGCCTTGACGAATATGCCCTCACCACCGTTCTTTTTGATAAGAGATACAATTTCATTTCCTTCTTTTTCGCGGCGTCCGGAGACTACAACCTTTGCGCCCTCGCGGGCAAAAGCAATCGCCGTGGCCGAACCAATACCGCTCGTGCCACCTGTTACAAGCGCGACTTTATTGGTGAATATGTTCATGGTTAAAAAAGCATAGATGCCCTTCTCCCACATGTCTACGCGTTGTTCACGGGCAACACGTCGACCCCATCCAACCCTCCTGTCCGTCCCGAATATTCATGCAGCCTTCGGAAGATAGACATGGTGAAGGCCATGAGCGGCTTGAAAAACAACAACGTTGCAGGATTCCGCTACTCGTAACGGACGACCGTACGCGCATCGCTGTTCAAGGACTGGTGTGTTCGCCACGGATGGTAGTAATCCAGATACGACGACATAAGTCGCTTGAGATGCCGCTCGTTGAGCACGATGACATGGTCGAAAAGTTCTCGGCGTAGCGTCCCGATCATTCGTTCCACACAGGCGTTTTGCCGTGGCGACGCAATTGCCGTGATGACCTCGTCGATACCCAGGCTTTCAATCCTCCTCGTAACGCAGTCGCCGTATATGCCGTCGCCGTCTCGAATCAGATAACTTGGAGCAGTATCAACGTGTTCCGGTTTGATTGCGCAGGCCGATGTCATGCTATTGCAGGTCCCGGCCGACAAGTGGCGCCGTGGTGTTCTCCCGACGGAAGACGTGCACTATGAGGGCGTTGTGCAGGAACAGCTCAGCTACCGCAGCGAAACCGGCGCACAGACCAGTATCCTGCCGCTACTCACGGGACTATGAAAAGCCGTAACCGTGAGAACGCACTGACCCATCACCTGGCGGCGCTGCGCGATTACATGCCCGCGGAACATCGCGCACTGATCGGGTTTGACCGCGTTGTAACCGGTAAAAACATTCACTGGCTGCAGGCTTTCCCAAGCGCGCCCAACACACTCAGTCATGGCGGTGGGCATAGGCCGGTTCGGTGTTCAGGCGCGGGTCATCGAGATACCCGCCGACTGTGAAGTGATACAGACTCTGTAGACGGCGTGTCTGCAAGCCGAGCAGTTCGTGCATGATATTCGTCGAAGAAACAGCCGATGCCGGTCGCCCGGATACCGGCCGCCTCCGCCTCGAGATACAGCACCTGGCCGATGACCCCGGTTTCCCAGTACAGGCGCTTGTAGAACCAGGGGCCATACCCTTCCAACGGCGCTTGAAATTCCGCCAGCATGCCGAGCGCGAAGGCACCATCAGAGGCAATGTCCTGGTGGCAGGAAACGATGCGTGCGGCAGTTTGGTAATCCCCCCTGTGTAGGCGGTACAGGGTCGATGGCGCCGCGCCATCCTCCACCCGTTCCCACAGTAACCCGCCAGCGGTGGCCGAGCGCAGCCATTCCAGTGCCGTCGCCCGCCGCACCAGCAGATAAAGACCGGGATCCAGCGCCTCCACCCGGTGGACAAATACGACCAAATGCACGCAGGGCCGCCAGGGCAGCGCGTGAAAAACGACGGGATTGGCTTCCGCCATGACGCTGTGTAACATCCGGTAAAAATAGTCTTTCGGGAGCACGGTTCGGCCGTCCATCGCCAGCGCGCTGCGGCGCTGACGAATGATACGGCGTGCGGATTGTTCCCCGTAGCAGGGCTCCGAAGCACGCTCCACCCCGCCGCGATGCCAGAAAGCCATACCCGGTGGTGTGCGCTTGGTCGTGGCCGCATCGACGCTGTCGATGACATCCCAGAGGCGATGGGCGCTGCTCAATTGATTGGGAACGCCTGGCGGCATGTGGTTTGCGAGTGCCTCCAGCAGCGCTGGCGAGACCTCCCAGTCGCGCTCCATTGCCGCTGCAGCGTCCGCCGGCTCCGGCATGATCAGCAACAGGCACTCGGGGTGTTCGGCCTCGACACCCGTCTGCCGGTCGATGCCAAGCAGCGCGGCGACCGCCCTGTCTACCGGCCGCTCGAGCAGGAACGTTTGCCAGCCCAGCACGCGTGCCGCGATCGTCACCGCGGCGATCGCATGGCCGACATCGTGCTGGCAGTAGCGAAAGGCACGCGCGCCATATTTCCAGGCCTCCCGCCAGTAGATACTGGTCAGGCCAACGAGCAGCGCGCCCGCCGGCAGCCCCAGTTCCCGCCACTCCGCCGGCGCCAGCAGGAACCGCTCCTCCAGGGCATGCTTATACGGTGCGTAGTGATAGACCCCGGCCTGGGGGATCAGGTCGTCGACCGCGTCCGTGACCAGATAGCCCTCGGTCGGGTGCAGGTCGCCGCTGGAGGGATTGACACGCAGTGACCAACGCACTCGACCCGTGGACTTCCACGCGGACAGGGCCAGGTTGTCGTAGAACAACTGCGATAGGGTGGCGCGGTCGACGGGTCGCGGGCTGATGCGGCCAGGTTCGTCTGCAAAGAGGTCGTCATAGGCCGGCAGTTGACCGGGCGGCACCTCATCAAGGTCCAGACACCTAGCACCCGAAAAGCGCCGGAACGGATCCGGCTGGGTATCCCAGTCCAGGAAGTCCGGCCCAGGGGCGTAGCGCTCCAGCAGGTGCTTGGCGACCTCGTGGTAACGGTAAACTGACTCCAGCGGATCGAGATCGTTCCCCCTTGCCCGACCACGTGGCAGTGCGTCACAGCGGGATACGGGAGATGTGCTCACCAGGGATGTGCATCCTCTCTCCCACCGGCTGTTCGTTGAAAAAACGCCGCTTCCATCTCGCGATCGACAAAGCCGGCGTTGGCGCGCTGGTTGGAATCATACAACCGTGTGTTCTTCCAGTCTCGAACTCGGTCTGTTCCGTTGCATCGAGCAGTGACATTTCGTTTTCAACCAGGGCCTGCATCGCCTCACGCAGGGATTCGACGTAGCGTCGTGTATTCTCCACGATACGGAACGGCCGGGTCTGCGGGTTGCCAAGGCCCAGCACCATTAGGCCGACACCGTCAAACTGACGCATCAGCCACGCCTGTACATTATCCCTGCACCCGGCCAGCCAGATGCTGCGCGAGACGGCGCATGGCTGGCGAAGCGTCGCCGGTCTGTAGCTGGACATTAATCAGGCTGGTCCGGCCGGTCGTGGCCAGCGCCTGGCGCAGGGCGTCCTCGAACCCATCCTCGGTCGCGGCACTATAGCCGTTAACGCTGCCGATCAACTCGCCGATGCGCTCGTAACGCCACTCGGCGATGTCGTTGAACGGCCCCTCCAGGATAAAGCGTTCCGTGCTGTACCCATGGTTGTTGACCACGACTACAACGGGGTTTAGTCCCAGGCGCACGAAGATCGACAGCTCGGTCCCCGTCATCTGGAACGCACCATCGCCCACCAGGATGAGTGGCCTTAATCCGGGTTCCGCGATCTGAGCACCCAACGCGGCGGGCACAGCGAATCCCATTGAGGTATAAAACGCTGAAGCAAGGAAATGCGTGCGTTCATGCACACGCAGGTCCAGCGCGGCGAACACAGACTACCCATAATATTCCTTGATACCATTATCATAGGGCTCGTTCGAATATTTGCACCATACGGGCGACACGCATGGGACAATCGCGATGAAACGTACCACGATTAACCATTTCCTCCAGGGATGCCGCTTCGTCAGTCAGAATGGATTGGTCTAGCGCAGATGCTGTGCGGCGTAATAGTCACCCAGCGCAGCAATCTCGTCGTCCGTGAGTGGTTTTGCAATAGCCCGCATGACGGAATAGATGTCATTCGACCGGCTACCGTCGCGGAATTGCTTCAAGGCACCCTGGAGATAGGAAGATTTCTGGCCCGCCAGGACGGCCATTCCGTAGTAACCCGGGCTTCCGGCACCGTTATCTCCATGACAGCCCTGACAGGCGGGTACCATGCGACTTCCGTTTCCTCTGGTAACCAGGGCAGGGACTGTTACCGATTCAGCGCCCGGCGATTCCGGCGGTGGGCCGGGCTGTGCCGCATAGTACGCTGCAATATCCGCCATTTCCTGATCGGTCATACCGGCCGCGATCCCGTTCATCACCGGATTGGTACGGGTCTTGTCCCGGAAATCGCTCAGCTGCTTGAACAGGTAGCGTGGATCCTGGCCAGCGATGTGAGGAAAATCCGGGAAACACCCAGCCCGGCTTCTCCGTGACAGGCAGCGCAGCCATAGGCGAGTACCGCACCCTTTGAAGCGTCACCCGCACTGACCAGACGAACGGTTTCGGCGGTCCAGGCCACATAGGAAGACGGTGCAGCCGATACATGTGCGCCAACCACCAGCATGGCTATCACGCTCAAAATCGCCCGAATTTTCATTCTGTAAATCTTCCCGCGACCATACATCAGTGAAGCGGCGCTCCTTCGCCCAGCAGTTTCCCGTTCCGCCCTTTCAACTTGCCGTAGTAGTCATACTTGCTGTCGTGGTAGCTCTTCGCGGTCTCGGCCACGCTCCCGGCAAAGCGCGGATCCTGCGGGCGTTCATGCGAATTCATGTACGCGGCCACATCCCAGGCTTCCTGGTCACTCAACCAGGCCTTGTTCTGCGCGGCGCTTGCGAGACCCAGCGGCATATTCAGCCGGATATAGCTCGCCGCCGTATTGATCTTGTGCATACCCGCACCCCAGTTATACGACCGCGGGCCCCACAGAGGCGGAAACACCACCTCACCCTGTGCAAACTGGCCTTCGCCGTTTTCACCGTGGCAGACGGCACACTTGCTCTGATATACCGGCTTGCCGCGATCCGGGTCAAAGCCTTCCCTGGTTTCCGCCAGCTCTTTATAGCCCCTGCCCGCCATCTGCTGATCGCCTGTCGGCGCGCCCGTTGCGACCCAGTACATATAGGACATCAACGCCACGATGACATCGCTCTCGGCGTCGGGCTCATGGCCGACTTCGGAACCTTGCGCGTTCATGGAATATTTGAAACAACCCTGGATTCGCTGAACCTGGGTGTTCACGGACTTCGTCTTCTTGCGATACGCGGGATACGCGACCCAGGACGCCCACATCGGTGCCGAATTGGCGAGACGCCCGGCATCCAGATGGCATCCCTGGCACACCTGTTCGTTTCCGACATACTTTCCCGATTCGGGGTTGGTATTGGTAGCGACAAAAATCGCCTCGCCAAGCCGGACTTTCTCTCCGAACGGACCGTCCGGATAGCCCCCATGCGGGGGAGGCTCAAAGTAGCCTTCCGGTCCGACCTCACGGCCGGGCTCTACGGCACCAAGATGCGGCAGAGTCGACTGGTGTTGCGGAGCCATTTGATGGGGCGGAGTCGCCTGCTCTGCCCGTTCAGGCTTCGTACCCGTCGCCTCGCGGGCGGCAATGGTCCCATTGCCACCCTCGCCCTGCACGGGTTGTGCGGCATAGTAGGCTGCGACAGACCGGACTTCTTCGGCCGTCAGCAGGCTTGCGACCTGTTTCATCAGGCCCAACGGATCACCGCTGCGCAGCCCGGACTGCCAGGCGTTAATCTGATCGACGATATATTGATACGGTTGCCCTGCCAGCGGCGGGAATACTGACCCGACCCCCAGTCCGCCAGGCCCATGGCACTGTACACAGGGCGGAAGTCCGCGCGCAGGCATATCGCCATACCTTGCCAGCTGCTCGCCCGTGGCAACCGCGACGTCTGCCGGCGCCTTCGCGTGACTGACCGGCTGCAGGCCCGCATAGTACGCGGACACTTCCGATATTTCCTGATTGGTGAGGGAGCCTGCCATCTCGGCCATCACGGGATTCTTGTTGCTGCCTTGCTGGTAGGCGTGCAGTTGTGTTCAAGGTACGTCGCGTTGAGCCCGGCCAGCCGCGGAAAACCCGATTCCGCATTACCACCACCGTCGCTTCCGTGACAGGATGTGCACGCGACCGCACCGGGATGGGATGCGCCCCGGAGGGCAATTTCCGCGCCCGGGTCGGCCGCGAACAGCGCCGATGATGCGCAAAGTAACGATGCCGTCAAAGATGCCAATAAGGCCGATCGCACGTCTGTCATGCTTTGTATCTCACCTCCACGCCAGTGGATTGTGAGTCTCCATCAGGAAGAACTGAAGAATCGGGTAACCGAAGTTCGTCACCATGAACACCAGCAACAGCGCGTTCCACAGCGCAAAGCCATTGAGGGGTTTCGGCAAATACAGGACGGCACGCACCGGTTCGGCATAACGGATGTCCGGTTCAGGCGCCGCGATACGATTACGATGGGTCAACAGCAGATTCAGGACCAGCAACACCGCCGAAACAACCAGTGGGATCCCGGCAATTGCCATGACATACATCGAGGGTTGCCACTGGGAGACGAACTGCGGACCTTCCGGAAGAAAAGCGGTGCGACGCGGCATCCACAACAGACCGAGGTAATGCCACGGTGTCGTGAGCAGGGACATGCCGATAAACCACAGCCAGAGCTGCGCTCGTGCCATGGCGGCGGAAAACAGCGCGTGGCCGGTAAGGCGCGGCCACAGGTAATAGGCGATGGCAAAGTACATGATGACGACGGTACCCCCGAATATGAGATGGAAGTGCGCCGTAACCCACATCGTGTTATGCACCATGCTGTTCATGCCGTAGCTGGCATTCACAACACCGCCAAAACCGCCCAGCATCAGCATCAGCAGCGCCAGCAACAGGGCGAGGACGACCGGCTCCTTCCACGGCAAGGCGGCAATCCAGCCAAATAGCCCCTTTCCGCCGCGTAAACGTCCGGCAATCTCCAGGGACGCGATTACCGTAAATCCGGTGATGAGCGTCGGGATTGCAACGATAAACGTCATGAATCCATGCAGCAGCTTCCAGCCGTCCGCCTGAAACGGGTCCGCATACAGATGGTGCATCCCGACGGCAAGCCGAACAGCAGAATCATGATGAACGCGACGCGCGCCATTTCATCGCTGAACAGGCGGCCGCCAGCCGCTCTGGGGACAATGGTATACATGGCAATGTAGGCGGGTATGAGCCAGAAGTAGACGATCGGATGCAGCGTCCAGGCAAACAGTGTCCGTCCCAGACCGACATCGACGGTATCCACCCAGCCCAGCGACAACGGGATCAGCAGAAACACCACTTCTGCCGCCACCCCGATCAACGTCCAGCACCAGAGGATGGCATTGGCCGTGGTACCGAACATCGCAAGCGGCAACGGCTGGCCTAGATTGGTGCGCTTCCATTGCAGGGTCATGACCAGCATGATCACCACCCAGGCCAGCGAACCGATCAGCAACAGGGCCGCACCGACATAGAATGTCCAGTGGGCGGTGAGCGGAGGGTAAAAGGTGTAGAGTATAGTGCCCTGCCGGGTAACAATCGCGTACACCACCATCAGAACGCCGGTCAGCATGACCAGATACCCGGTCCACGCGAGTCGCGTATTCCAGACTGCTCGATCCAGACTGCTGGCGGCCGTCGCATAACCGAATCCGACGATAAAGAAGGTCGTCATGACGTAGGCCATGATCACGCCATGGGCGGTTACCGACAGGTAATAGCCCTCCGACCAGACCGGAATCAGTTCCGCACGTTCGAGAACCTGATAGAGCCCCAGGAATACGGCGACCAGGAAGGTTGCGAAGGCGACCCAGAAGTCGCCATCACCAGCCCCGTGAGTTTTGTCCGCCTATTCATCCCCCGTTCCCCTGGTCACTTGACCTGCTTTCAAGGTGATCGAAACCGGCCCGTCAGCTGCCGGCCGCGGTTCCCGGAAGCACACTTACCTCGCCCCACATGAAGTGATGGTTCAGCCCGCAAAACTCGTTACAGTAAATGGGCACAGTAATCTTACCGCTGGCATCGCGAACTCCGTATTTCGCCACTTCATCGTATTGGATGGTTGTGGTGAGTTTCGACACGTACCCCGGCACCACCATGGTATCGATATTGGTTCCCGGTATATGAAGGCCATGCAAGGTATCCGGTGTTGCGACACGAAACGTGATCGGCACACCGGCTGGCAGTTCGATGTGCGGGGGAGAAAAGCCGTAGCGGTGCGCGACCAGTACGACGGTGACTGAACCATCCGGACTGGTCTTCGGTACGAGGTTGTCTTCCGCGAATTCCCGGGTGAGATGCAGCCGCGTCGAGTCTATGGCTTCAATATTGCTCGGTGGCTGGGCATGAAACCTGACAACCGTGTAAAGGATGCTTCCGAGCATTGTTGCCACGATCAGTCCGACAACCCAGATCCAGCGTTTTTCCAGAATATCCACGTTCATGGCACAGGCTCAGCTTGCCGGACCGAGGGCCATATAGCGCGCAAAGTAAAAGAGAAGCCACACAACCAGCGTCGAGACGCCGTACGCGAACAGCAGGACAAAGGCGCCTTTGGGGGAGCTGTTGAGGATTTCTTGTTCTTGTTCGGGAGTCACCTTGTTCACCGGAAAATTTCTCCTCGGGATTTGCACGGGAATCAGGGAGAATGTCCTGATTCCCGTCACGTCTGCCGCGGTGCGATGTCAGAGATTCGATCCGGCGCTTCGGCATTCCGGTCGTTCCCGCATCTATCGCCGCTTCATTCCGCCGCGGCGAAGCATTTCCAACCGAACCACAAGGCAATGCCAAGGAAGAGGTCAACGGCGACGTCCAACTATCAATCGGCAGTCTACAGTCCGCACCGCTTGCTCTCTTGCTGCGCGGCAGTATACGAAAATCACCGGGCAATGTGAAACCGCGGAATGATATGCCCCACGCTGTCATTCCGACCGGACAAGTACCGCTGGCAAGCCGCAAAGGATTCACCGGATACGTTCGAAATCCCGTCGCTTCGCTCCGAGTCCGTCACCGACGGATATCGTCGCAGCGCCGACCGGTCGAAACGCTTGCGGCCGCAAGGCATTCGCAACGACAACAAGCGAGCTCAGCGACATACCGATCGCCGCACCCAGGGGGCAACCCATCCGAGAACGGCAAGTGGGACCGCGATCAGGTTGTACATCACCGCCCAGCCAAAATTCTGGATGATAATGGCTCTCGTATGGCGGGCAACCGCCCGGGCGTCGCAGAGCAAACCCGGATCCGCTCTCAGAATGAGAAAATCGCTGTGGGTGTTAGCCAGATCGGTCGCACCAGAGAATGATACCGACGCATCCGCCACCGCCAGGGCGGGCGCGTCATTGATACCATCACCAAACATCACTACGCGATGACCACCGCGCTGCATCGCCTGGATCCAGGCTGCTTTGTCTGCCGATGACATTCCGCCCCGAAGCGTCTCGATCCCGAGTCGTTGCCCGGTTTTCTGCACACTCAACGGATGATCCCCACTCAAGATCGCGACATTCGTGACACCGGTTTCCCTGAGACGCGCAAGCATCTTTTCAAGGCCGGGGCGTAAAGAGTCGGCAAATGAAAGCACTGCCTGGACCCCGTCCCGATTACCGAGCAGTGATACCGTATTGCCTTCGCTCTGTTCCGCGCAACCAGCGACCCGATCTCCGCTGGCAGCGATACTCCATCAGCGATCAAACCGGAATTGCCGAACCACCATACCGCTCCTTCGATCACGCCGCTCACACCCGACCCTGACACATTGCGTGCCTCCTCGATGCCGATGTGTGGTGCAGGCACTGCCTTTCGCAGTGCCCTGGCAACCGGGTGCTCTGATGCAGCCGACAGCGCCGCCGCATACTCCAGTATCTGTTCTCGCGTCAGCCCTCCGGTGGGAATGACCGCGACCACCGAAAGCCGCCCTTCCGTCAGGGTGCCGGTCTTGTCAAAGGCGAAAAGGTCGCTCAATGCGAGACTGTCCAGAGCCCTCATGCGCAACGGCAGAATGCCGAGCACCAGCAATCGGCGTGCGGCCACGGCAAGAGTAACCGGGGTCGCAAGGGCCAATGCGCAGGGACAGGTAACAATCAGCACGGCAATGGTGCTGGACAACCACTCAGTCGGTTGTGCCCAAAGCCAGAAAAGCGCCGTCCCGCTGGCGATGGCCAGCTGCGCGGCAACAAACCAGCTGGCGACCCGCTCCGCCAGCAATGCGTAGCCGGGCCGTTGCGCAAGGCCACGCTCTACCAGGCGCCGCATCTCGCTGACCGCAGACGCCTGCACGCCATGGCTGACCCGCAGGATTACCGGCTCATCTCCATTGACCGAGCCAGCCACTGCCGCATCCCCCGGACCATGCCGTACCGGCAATGCTTCTCCTGTCAGCAGCGACTCATCAAACGAGCTCACGCCTGTGACAAGGATACCGTCCACAGGCAGCGTTTCGCCGGGCAATACCCGGATCCGGTCACCCGGGGCGAGCTCGCTTGCAGGCACCGCCTGCCAGCGGTTTGAAGCATCGAGCCTCCTTGCGGTTCGGGGTGTTACGCACGAGAGCCGCTCAAGCTGGCCTGCTGCCCTGAGTCGTCCCTCCATCTCCCAGCGCCGCGACAGCAGCAGAAAGAAAACGAACATCGCGATGGAGTCGAAATAAACCTCGGCGCCATCGGAAGCCGTCGCGTACAGGCTGCCCAGATACGCTGCCACCAGCCCAATCACGATCGGTATATCCATGCCAAGACGGCGATTCCTGATATCGTTCCAGGCGCCCAGGAAAAAATCCTGCCCCGGATAGACAAGAATGGTCGTTACTGCGAACAGGCTGGTCCAGCGACCAATGGTAATCCACAAGGGAAGCTGCCCGTCTGAATTCGGGGGGCCCGCAAGATAGGTCGCAAACGAGAAATTCATGACCATCATGCCGACCAGGCCTGAAAAGATCAGACGTTCAATACTTCGTCGCTTGCGTGCCTGCGTCAGGTGTTCGTATCGCGTGGGGTCGTAGGGGTGTGCAATGTAGCCGATATCGGCAACCGCCTTCAGTATCTCACTCAGCCGGATGACCTCCGGATCCCAGCGCACCCGCGCTCTCTGGGTGGCAACATCAATCGACACATTGACGACACCATGCAGACTGCGAATACGCCGTTCATTCAACCAGAAACAGGCCGGGCAGCGGATATCTTCCAGGATCAATGACGCCTCGCACCAGTTCTCCCCTTCTCGAACGAAGTCCTTCTGAACATCGGGATAGTCATAAAGATCCAGCCGGTCCAGAAACTCGGACAGCATCGGTCGGTCTGCAGGGCCCGGTGATTCGTGGGTGCCGGTAATAGTCTTCGAGGCCAAAATCGACAATCGCCTTGCAGACTGCCAGACA
>CAVQCA010000062.1:0-142729 GCA_963710815.1 uncultured Gammaproteobacteria bacterium
CCCAGGCCATCAACTGCTGGTTGGCGTCGGCCAGATCGCGGAACTCACGCAGCGGCAGGAAGTTGTTCTTGACGTACTTGACGCCCGATTCCACCCGCCCTTTCTTCTGCGGATCCGCCACCGGGCAGGGGGAAATGAGGAACCCGTAGCCTTCGGCATAGTCGGCGTACGAGCGCTGCACCTGCGGATCGTGATAGCAGGCTTTGGTGATGGCGCACTTGGGGTTGTCGATGATGACTTTTGACGGCACGCCGTTGAAGTGCTCGAAGGCGCGCCGGTGACAACCCAGCCAGGTCTCGATGCTCTGATCCCGCACCAGCTCGGCATACTGGTGGCGACTCCAGGCCAGCAGCATGACGAACACCCAGGTCTTGAACGCCTCGCCGGTATGCACATCGACGATCTCGGGACCCTTGCCAAAATCCACCTGCGCCGCCTCGCCAGGGGCGAACTCCAGCACCGAGGTTACCCGGGGTGTGGTCTTGGCCAGCGACTGCAAAAACCGTCGCACCGAGGAATAACTGCCGCTATACCCATGGCGGCGCGTGAGCGCGGCGTGGATGGTGGTGCCGTCGATGCCATCGATGCACCACTGTTCAATTAGCTGGCGGTACGGCTCCAGGCTCGAGCGTACGCGGATCCGTCCTGGCTTTGGACGCTGAAGGACGGCCGCCAGATCCTGGTCTGATGGCAGGGCCCGGGCGGGATCAAGCCAGCCCCGCTGCTGTGCCTGCGTGCGTAGCGCCCCGAGAGTACGCCGCCCCATCAGCCCAGTGGCATGGATCTGCCGGTCTGACTCGCCCTGGCGCATTCGCACCAGGGCCTGTCGGTAGTGATACATCTCAAACCTCCTGTTGGCCATGCCGGTCTCCTCGCAAAATCCGCGACGATACGGCAATAGATCAGAAAGTCTGAAACGTGAAACCGGCGCCGACTGGCGCCTTTAGGGCGATCCTCAGGTGGCGCCTTTAAGGCGATCCTGAACTGGCTCCATTAACCCGATCCTGAGGTGGCGCCATTAACCCGATCCCGGAATGGCTCCATAGTGGTGATCATTGACATCCAGTACGAGTAGCGGAATCCTGCAACGTTGTTGAATTCCCAGCCGCTCACGGCCTTCACCATGTCTATCTTCCGAAGGCTGCATGAATATTCGGGACGGACAGGTATATGCAGTCTGTGTCACAATGCCTTTGTATTTCGCCTCAAATGAGGCTGTTGTTAATGATAATTGAGCTTGTCCAGCATATAACCTGCGATGGTGCCCGCCAGTTCAATTGCGGCTTCAGCCTCGGCCTTACCAATTCCGGGCACCCATGGCCTGCCATGGCCGGTACGCTCCCTCGCTCACCCTTGCCACGTCACCGTGGCACTCGGCGCATTTTCCGACCAGTAGTAAGTCGCCGCTGTTGATGGTGCCGCTGAAGTTGGTGATGGTCACTTCACGGCGGCAGTGGGCGCACCAGACGTTGGTCAGCAAGCGCTGGCGGATGTTGGCGGGAATGGACTCCCAACGTTGGCGAGCAGATTGGGTGAAGTCGGGTAGCGATTCAACGCCCATGGCTCATTCCTCAAACAGATCGGAGTGGGTGCCGGTGCGCACGAAGATGACGGTATTGCCGTCCAGTTGATAGATTAGGAGGAAGTCCCCGCCGATGTGGCATTCCCTGTGATCGGCCCAATCACCCTTGAGCGAGTGGTCCAGCCATTCGGCGCCAAGGGGCGCATCGTTGGCGATGAGCAGCAGCATCGCCTCCTTGAGGTGCTTCAAGTCGTAACGGCCCGACCGGGAGAGACGCTCCCAGTCTTTGAGGAATGCCTTGGTGTAGTCGCACGCCCTGGGCGGGGCTGCCCGCTTAACTCTGGCGGGCTTTTTCGATGTCATCGATCAAGGCGTCAGCGGAATTGAAACGGGCGGCCCGTGCCTTCATCATCGCGCGGGACTCCTTAATCGCTGCGCGAGTCTGCGCGTTGGGCACCTTCAGTTCCAGAGGGAATGCCTGATCGTTGACCACTCGCTTGAGCAGGATGCGCACGGCATCCGACACCGACAAACCCATGGCTGCCAGTGCCTCGCTGGCCTGCGCCTTGATTTCATTGTCCACCCGGACGTGTAGCATCGTGGTATGAGCCATAGTCAGATCCTCCGTCTTCAGGTATTTTGTATCTCTTTTGCGATACAGTCAAGAATAGCAAACTGCCTGTGCGTACTGGCCGGGTATTTGTTCAGGGCATGTTTGGTGCGTGACTGGTGACCTTGGTTGACGTCGAACCTCGCGTGGTAAGTAGTTGATTTTGCGAGGGCGTCATCTGCGCCTACCCGCAGGCCAAACAGAGAAAAGAGACGGCTCTGGCCAAGAAAGTGGCAAATTCGGGGCGTTCCGGCAAGCGGCTACCCGCAGCACAGTAGGCCAGAACGCCGCGTGGCGCGGGGATTTCGGACAAGAAAAAGGGCCCGGAGAATCTCCGAGCCCTGGTGATTGGTGGAGGAGTTCGGAATTTAACCGCGGTCCGCAAGTATTGGTTAGTCAGAGCACGATCAACTTCTAAAGATATTTTGTGACGAACGTTTGCCGAACCAGCTCGGCACGGTGATGCTCAGTACTGCAAAATACAAGGGCTCAATCACAATCTTCATTAATAATAACAATAAGTAACAGAATGTATTTAAAGCTATGAACCAGGCTGTTGGAGGATTGCATATTCCTGCCACTCACTCCGGGTCACAATTCCGGTGTCGTGACGATACGGCCCTAATTTGCAAGGTGTTAGATATATGCCTTAATGCACCCCAGACAGCGCGTCGCCTTGGGGACGCCATATTTATCAAGTAAGGAATAAAGTTCAGGATGAACCTAAGCAAATCCTAAACATTGAAAGGTAACAGCTATGTCATTCTTCGAACGCACCAAGCACTGCACAAAGCGTTTTCCCTGCCGGTTCAGGCTGGCGCTGATGGTGTTTACCGCTGCTGTTGCGGCATCGATCGCCGCAGTGCCGTATCTCGCGCACACGGTCTAGGGCAGGGCAGATAGCCTTAGGTCACATGAAAGTGACTGATCATCCCTAGAGCTACGGCTCACGCCTCAGTGCAGCCGGTGGTTACGCTCCGCTTCCATCCGCTCCCGCTTCAGTAACGCCAGTTTCTCCCAACCCCACTCGACCAGCAGGCGCAGGAGTGCCTCGGTTTCAGCGTATTCTGTCCAGG
Source organism: uncultured Gammaproteobacteria bacterium (assembly GCA_963710815.1). Taxonomy (GTDB): domain Bacteria; phylum Pseudomonadota; class Gammaproteobacteria; order UBA9214; family UBA9214; genus CAVQCA01. Next base: position 3,209 of record CAVQCA010000062.1, read on the forward strand.
TCCATGCCGGGGAGTCTGACCTGACGGGTAGTGGGGGACTGTCAGGCAAGTCTCCGGGGCAGATAAGAACATAATGTCCCGCGAGTACAGTCAGTGTTTGAATTGCGGTGCGGGCGCCTTGGGTTTGTGCTCCGGTATGCCTTCGAACCAGGCCACTGACTTGCGGATGGCATCGAGCAGCATCCCCGCCATGTCCAGGCTGAAGCCTTCACGGACCACGATGCGCAGCACGGCTACATCCTCTGCGTGTTCCGGCATGGTATAGGCCGGCACCTGCCAGCCGAACTCCCGGAGTTTGTCGGAGATATCGAATACGCTGTAGCCTTCCACGGTGTCCTTTAGCTTGAACGCGAACACCGGGATCGCACTGCCGTCACTGACCAGCTCAAAGGGCCCCACTTTGGCGATTTTGGCCGCCAGCCCGGTGGCGATGTCGCGCATGGCGCTCATTACCTGCGTGTAACCCGCGCGACCCAGGCGCAGAAAATTGTAATACTGCCCCACCACCTGGTTGCCGGGCCGGGAAAAGTTCAGGGTGAAGGTGGGCATGTCACCGCCGAGGTAGTTGACATGGAACACCAGGTCCTCGGGCAGGTCCTCGTGGTGGCGCCACACCACCCAGCCGACGCCTGGATACACCAGGCCGTACTTGTGCCCCGAAACATTGATGGACTTGACCAGCGGCAGGCGGAAGTCCCATTTCAAGTCCGGGTGCAGAAACGGGGCGACGAACCCCCCGCTCGCCGCATCTATATGCATCGGGATTTCCCAGCCGGTCTCCGCATTCTGCTTTGCCAGTGCCTCGTGAATGGCCTCGACGGGTTCAAATTCACCGGTAAACGTGGTGCCCAGGATGGCCACTACACCAATGGTGTTTTCATCGGTGGCTTTGATGACCTCCTCCGGTGTGATCACGTAACGGCCCTTTTCCATGGCGATATACTTCGGTTCCACCTCCCAGTAGCGGCAGAACTTCTCCCACACCACCTGCACATTGGCCCCCAGCACCAGATTGGGCTTGTCGGCGGATTTGCCCTGTGCGCGGCGCCGGTCGCGCCACTTCCACTTCAGGGCCATACCCGCCAGCATCACCGCCTCGCTGGAGCCGATCGCCGACGCTCCAACGCCCTGGTCCGGCGCGTGGAACAGGTTGGAGACGATATTGACACAGCGTTCCTCGATGGCCGCCGTTTGTGGATACTCGTCCTTGTCGATCATGTTCTTCTCGAAGGCTTCCACCATCAGCTTCTCGGCCTCCGGTTCCATCCAGGTGGTAACGAATGTCGCCATGTTCAGCCGGGCGTTGCCGTCCAGCATCAGTTCATCGTGGATCAGGTGGTAGGCGCTGTCAGGCGCCATTTCGTGCTCGGGCAGTTCGTACCGGGGCACGGGACGGGCCATGGAGCGACGGCCGTAGGCGGGCGTCAACAGCGCGTCGATTTCATCCAGGGAATCGAGATCGATCTTTTTGCTAACCATCGTATGTTTCTCCTCGGCTTCGGGATCCGTTATACCGATTTCGGATTGGTTGAACCAGACGCCGCGTCAATAGCCCTTCCAGCGCCAAACAGTTCCGGGATCATCAGGTAACTGGCAACGAAAAAACACATCGCTCCCAGCAGGGTATAAAAGTTGGCGCCCCATAGCCACTCGGCGCCCCGACCGGATGGTGGCAGGAAGCTGAATACAGCTGACAGCATGAAGGCAATGGAGCCCAGCAGGTTGATCATCACAATCCACCAGCTCAGCTGCTCCGGCTGCACGGACCAGAAACGATGGGAGACTTCAACCAGGGCCAGATAGCTGGAGACCAGAAAACAGATGCTGCCAATGACATCAGGTGTCCAGATCAGGATTTCCTCTTCCAGCCAGGTGAGTTGCGACAACATGGCATCGCCGGTATTGAGGTTGAACAGCAGGGTTCCGATAAACTGGATGAGACTGGCACTGTAGCCGGCATTATGCGGTTTCCATGCAAACCAGCGCCAACTCCGCTGATCTGTGCCGCTGGATGCGCCGATATCCGCCACGTCGCCGTTGATGGCTTCCAGGGCCTGCAACCCTGCAGCGGTGGTGAAAAACAGCGAGCCGGTGAAAAAGACCAGGTTAATCACACGGCTGTTCGCAAGGCCCGCCGGCCAATACTGCGGCCAGTTCGATGCAAAACTGCCTGCCGCGAAGCAGGCCGAGCCGACAATGAAAAACAGCGCAATCCACCAGGCCAGGCGTTGCGGGGCCCACAGCTGCAGCCAGGGATTGGCGGCCGGCGCCGGCCGCATCGCTGTACCGTCACTGGCGACTTCGATGGGCGCTAGCCCCTTGCGATGCCGCCGAGAATGTGAAATCCGTTGCCGCCCGTCCGGAAGACACTCAACAAGCCGGGTGACAAAGAACCCCAGCGCCCGGTGGATGACCCTGCTGGCGCTTTCCTCAGTCGTTTCGGTGATCGAAAGCACGGATATCCCTTCGTGGCAGGGCACGCGGGCGGATTGCAGAGGTCTGCCTGAGCACGGGGTTCCGAAGGCGTGTGGGCACTGACGAACTGGTCCGGATTGAATTCTACTGCTCGCTGCTGGGCGACTTCGAGATCAAGGACTCCGGCTCATGGACACTGTATTCGTTGCACGGCATATTCGCCAGGCAGGCAAAAGGCAACCCGCGATCTCCACGGGGCAAGCCTGTCGATCTCTGCCGTGCAACGCGTGGCCCTGCAGTTCACTGCCCTGCGGGTCACTTGGTCTTGACGACGCTGAACTGACCGTTCGCGTCACGGGTGACCTGATAGGCGCCCGAGTTGCACTGGACATGCCAGCCGTTATCGCCGGTGGCTTGCAGCCCCAGCACGTGGTCGCAGGGATAGTCGGCGTTGCGGATGGCCGCCGCCATTTCCCCGTTGCTCATTTCGGTGGCGAATGCCATATGAACAAGGACAAGTATCGTTGTGAGTGCCAGACTGATTCGTTGCAAGTCGCGCATGCCGGGTCTCCGGAAGCCAGGGGTTTTCAGGGCTGCATCGTGATGGTCTCGTCGCACGGGACACATTATTATTCTGGTATTCAGCTGCAGTCATGTCAATGCAGACCCGCCCTGCCTTCCTGGCCTCGGCCGCTGGATTGCGATGTTTATGCGCGGGGTCATCCGGCGTTTGATGGAGAGGGGCAATGTCGAGTCGATTATCACAGGTTTTGTGAGCAATATCGCCTATATTGCCCTGCTGGCCTTCGTAGTCATTGCGGCCCTTGGCCAGCTCGGCATCCAGACAACCTCGTTCATCGCCGTTTTGGGTGCCGCCGGTCTGGCAATCGGCCTGGCGCTGCAGGGATCACTGGCGAACATCGCCGCCGGCTTCCTGATGATTATCTTCCGGATGCCGAAGGCATCAATATCCCGTTCCCGCAACGCGAGATACGCATCGTCGCAGGTCAATTCCAACCGGAATAACAACCCGTCGGCAGGCGCCGATAAAAGTGGCTACGATCACTTGCCGACCACAGCCACGACCAGCAGGTCGAACGGATCGACTCCGTATCTCGCGGCAGCAGATAAAACGCAATACCCACGGTAATGGGGCTGCCGCGCGGCGGATTACGTAAAGCGGCTTTCACTCACGTCGAGCAGGCACGCGAGTTGCCAGTATGGATGATCCATGGTCGGGTAACGCAGCGGGCATTTGTTCGACCTGCATCTGAGCTACCTGCATCAATCGGCCCCGGGCGTCAGGTTATGCGGCAACATGAGCCCGCGGCGGGTTTTCATGAGCCACTTTTACCACTAAGATAGGTATTTTCCTGCCTGGGAAGACGGCGTTCAAAGGGGCTGACGAACCAGTCACGACGGTGGCGGCAACAAGAACATGCCAGGAGCCTGTCGGACCTGGGGTTGATCTGCTGCACTGGCGGGAGAGTGGCTCATCGTTTCCCGATGTCTCGTTGCATGGCAGCACTATGCGCCTCGACATCGAAATACCCTGTGCTCGCTCTCCCGCCTACTCGCTGTCATTACCCGGGTCCGACAGGCTCCTAGTCTTAGCAGAGGGTTGGTATGAACGACGATGCCGTATCGATAAATGATGGTATGCCGAAAGGGGTCATGTTCAATGCCTACCCCGACAGTATTGGCCGAAATCTCGCCGATATTGTGCATATGCTCAAGCGGCCGGAATTCAAGGATGTCTTTTCCCTGTTCTACATCCTGCCCACCGTTTTCAACAGTGATCTGGATCGCGGCTTTTCAATCATCGATTACGACCTCAATGACGAGCTTGTCTCCCAGGAAGATCTGGAGGAACTCCACAAGCTCAATGTGATGTTCAAGTTCGATCTCGTGCTGAATCACCTCTCCGCAAGCTCTCCCCAGTTCCAGGACTTATTGAAGAACGGAGACAAATCAAAATTCAGGGACTTCTTCATTGACTGGAATGAATTCTGGAAATCCCATGGAGAGATGAGTCCCGAAGGCTACGTGATACCAAACCAGGAAAATCTCGAGAAGCTTTTCATGAGGAAGCCCGGGCTTCCGATATTGAAGGTGCGTTTCCCGGACGGGACCGACAGGCCTTACTGGAATACCTTTTATCAGGAGGTGGCATATCACGAGATTGCCGCCCACGATTTGCTGCGTGCGCTCGGGATCAAGGAACTTACCCAGGAGGACGCGGAGTACATCGCATCGATCGTGAATGATGTATTGAACGCGAAACGTGATGTTGCCGAAATCGACCTGGGTGATTACTCGCATCACAAGGATGATATTATCTCCATCGTCGAGCAGAACCGTAACTACCTGGGACAAATGGATCTAAACGCCCAGTCGCTAGCGGTCTGGGAATTTTACGACGAGACCCTGAGAAAGCTCCATGATCACGGCGGCAGACTTGTCAGGCTCGACGCATTTGCCTATTTGCACAAGGAGCCTGGCCAGACCAATTTCTTCAACAAACCCGGCACGTGGGAGTACCTGGGAAAACTGAAACGCATCGCCGACAAGTATGAGTTGACGCTCCTGCCTGAAATACATTCCGAATATGGCTCCGGACTCCATGAAGAAGTGGCGGCCAGGGGGTTCCCCATCTACGATTTTTTCTTTCCCGGATTGGTCATCGATGCGCTGGATCGCGGGACAAACAGGCATCTTCTGCGCTGGATTCGCGAGATTCTGGAGAAGAGCATCAGAACGGTCAATATGCTTGGCTGCCATGATGGCATACCGGTCCTCGATCTGAGAGGAAAGGAAATCGATGGCGTCCTGAAGGAGGGCTTGTTAAGCGATGAAGAAATCGGCGCGGCCATCGATGAAATCATGGACCGGGGCGGGAGAGTAAAAAATCTGTATGGGCCGGACGGCAAGAAAATATCGTACTACCAGATAAATGCGACATTCTTCAGCGCGCTTGGGGAAGACGAACGAAAATTGCGTCTCGCCAGGGCAATCCAGATGTTCATGCCGGGCATCCCGCAAGTCTGGTATCTGGATCTGTTTGCAGGAAAGAACGACTACGAGGCGGCGGACAAGGGCGGTCCGGCAGGCCACAAGGAAATCAACCGCACAACACTGGCAAACAGCGATATTGATCAGGGTCTTTCAAAAATTGTCGTGCGGGACCAGCTGGAGCTCATGAGACTGCGGAACAAATCGCCGGCTTTCGAAGGCGAACTGGAGATTCACGACTCGGCCAGGCACCGCCTGCATCTGACCTGGAGACATCAGGGATGCGTGGCGACATTGAACGCCGACCTGCGAGATTTCGGCTTCAGTGTCACGCACAAGGGTGAAGCCTGCGCCGAATATGTGACATCGTATCGCTGACGAACATGCAAGGGCGATTTCGGAGATATACGGGGTCAATGTCACTTAAATAACGCATGTCATCCCGAATGACGTCCACATGGCCACGGAAGCACACGGGAAAACACGGAATATACACTTTTTTCCGTGTCCTCCGTGTGATCCCGTGGCTATTTATCACGCTTGAGGCTTAACCAAGTGTCATTCATATACGGGATAAAAAGATGAAAATACTTGCCACCGATCTGGACAGGACGCTGCTCCCTAATGGCAGCTGGAAGGCCGATGACGAAGCCATCGACCTGTTCAATGACCTGACGGAAAAACATAATGTCCTCGTCGTGTATGTGACGGGCCGGAATCTGGCGCTCACTGAAAATGCGATCAAGGAATACGGTGTCAGATATCCGGATGTCCTGTGCGGGGATGTCGGAACATCTATAAGAAAGTACCAGCATGGCGAGTGGAAATTCGATGATGGCTGGATTGCCCATGTCAGGCACGCGAGTCCACGATGGGATGCCGCTGCCATCAGGGACGCAGTCAGCGGAATCAAGGGTATGCGGGAGCAGGAAAGCGAGCATCTGAACCAGTTCAAGCAGAGCTACTACGTCGAGCACGAAAAAAATGACGAGGTGCTGAATCAGGTGGATGCGCTGGTGAAGGGACGGTTCGACGAGGTCATCATCTACAGTTTCGATTCACAGGACGGGAAGGGGCTGCTCGATTTTCTGCCGGCAAGCGCGACCAAACAGACTGCACTGGAATATGTGGCAGGTGAGTTTGGCGCCGCGAAGGAGGATGTCGTATTTTGCGGGGACAGCGGCAACGATATCTTCCCCCTGACGGCGGGATTTCGTGGTGTTCTTGTGAGGAATGCCGACGATCAACTGGTGCAGAATGTCAAACAGGCGATGGATGCGAACCCGGCCCTGAAGGTGTATTTCGCAAAAGGGGATTTCCACGGGTTGAAAGGATATTACACGAGCGGGGTGATCGAGGGGGCATATCATTACGGATTGTTCGAGGATGGGTAATTCTCCGGAATGCCAATAAACGCTAGCGTTCGTTAGAGGACCAGTGCTGGCGATGATCGGATAGAGGGAATCCGCAAATTTTTGTCGGTTTTAATGGATATTGGTTGAAGAGGCCGAAAGCGAGAACCTGAAACCTCGATTCCACCACTCCATGTCTGGATTTTTCCGCAACTTATCCGTGTAGAATCATGGTCGTGTTGTTCACAACTCCCGTACATCATTTTCTACCCTCTGGAGGTCACCATGGAACGTCGTACCTTTCTCAACGCCGCCCTGGCCAGTGCGGCCGGCATCGCCCTGGTCTCTCGTACGGCCAATGCGACGGACAAGTCCGGCGGAGACAATGTCATATTCACCGAGGAAACGCCCGGCCATTGGAAAGGCAAGGAAAAACTGCATGTGCCTCTCATTGCAATCAAGGGTGACACCATCACCGTGACCACGCCCCATCCGATGAGCGAGGCCCACTATATAGTCAGCCATACGGTGGTCCTTGGCGGTGGCCGGTTTCTGGACCGCAAAACCTTCACCTGGAAAGACACCCCGGTTTCCGAACATACCCTACCGGCTGGCTATAAAGGCAAGGTTATTGTGACAAGCACCTGCAATCAGCACGACTGGTGGCTGAACGAACAGATTGTCTGAATCTTGCCGGCACGGCAGGCCCTGTATTCACCAGGGCCTGCCGCTCATCAGCCGGACGAGTAAAGCGGAGTCGTACTGGATGGACAGTCGCGCCCGAGTGTGCAGTTACGAGTACCATTGCGTGACTCGACGGCGCGAAACTCCGGGACCATTTTCCCGACGCGTTCGCCACGATCACCCGGGTTCGGCTGCCCCATGGTTAAAGACTCTGTCGGGCGCCCCGGTCACGCCGTTCGCACCCAGGTGTTTGCGCAGGGACTTTTCCAGGCATTCGTACTGTTCGCTGTCTTCGAGCGGCTGGTTGTTCCGGTCGGTAATGTAGAAGATATCCTCGGCACGCGAGCCCAGCGTTGCGATCTTTGCGTTCAGCAGCCGCATGCCGCATTCCGTGAAGGCCCTTCCGACCTGCGAAAGCAGGCCGGGATGATCCGCCGTGATCAACTCCATGACCGTGCGATGATCGAGTTCATCGGGTTTGAAATCGATGTGCGTTTTGATCGGAAAATGTCTGTACCGTCCCGGCGTCCTGCGTGAGACATGCCAATCACGCTGCTCCTGCTCCCCCGAGGCGATTTCCTCCAGCAGCGCGGCGCGTATTTCCTCGGCGCGCATATCGCTCTCCACCGGCTGGCCGGAGGTCTCGAGCACGTGGAAGGTGTTGAGCACATGTCCATCCGTTGTGGTAATGATGCCGGCGTCCACAATATTCAGTCCCAGCTGGTCCAGAACGGCGGTGATCAGGGTGAATAGTTCATCCATCACCCTGGTGTAGATGAAAATTTCCGTACTGCCTCGCTCCGTGGAGGCATAGACCGCGACGATGCGCTGCTCACCTTCGTCGCTTTCCTCGATGAGCTGGGTGTGCCATGCCACCTGGTCCGGGGTATGACGCAGAAAATACTCCTCACCCAGCACTTCCCAGACGGCGTCGTGCCGGCCGGTATCCGTTGTCACGCTCTCCAGCAGCCTGCGCGCCTCGCTCTGTACCTGCTGGATATGTTCGGAGCGTTCCATAGGGTCCTGCAGACCGCGCTGGAACGCCCGGCGGGTATTGTAATAGAGCTGCCGCAGCAGGGCGTCCTTCCAGGTCGTCCAGAGTTCGGGGTTGGTCGCTCGAATATCGGCCACGGTCAGCAGGTAGAGATAATCGAGACGTACCGGGTCACCGACGATGCGCGCGAACCGGTTGATAACTGCCGGATCGCTGATGTCCTCGCGCTGCGCCGTGAATGACATCAGCAGGTGTTTGGTGACCAGCCATTCGACGAGGTTGGTGTCGTAATCGCTCAGGTGATGCCGTACGCAGAACTCGCGCGCCTCGGCGCCGCCGAGGTCGGAATGGTCGCCCTTGCGGCCCTTGGCGATATCGTGAAACAGTCCGGCGAGGTACATCAACTCGGGTTTGGGCAGCGTTTCGATGACGTGGCTGCAGAGCGGGAATTCATCGGCGTGGCCGGGTGCCATGAAGCGGCGCAGGTTGCGCACCACGAACAGGATGTGTTCATCTACGGTGTAGATGTGGAACAGGTCGTACTGCATCAGTCCGACGATTCGTCCAAACGCCGGAAGATAGGCGGCCAGAACGCCATAGGTGTTCATCCTGCGCAGGCCATGGGTGACGCCGTAGGGCTGCCGGAGTATCTCCATGAAAAGACTCCGGCTGCGCAGGTCGTCACGAAATGTGTCATCGATCAGGTGGCGGTGCGCGCGAATCGCCCTGATGGTGTCGGCGCGTATCCCCTTCAGGTGCGGGTTCTGTTCGAGCAGCAGGAAGATCTCGAACAGGGCGAACGGGTAACTGGCGAACACCCTGCTGTCGGTGATTTCGATGAACCCGTTTCTGGCCTGGAAGCGTTTGTTGAGCGGGACAATCCGGGCGGGCCGGTCAGCGAACAGTATTTCCTCCTGAAAGAGCTGCAGCAGCATTTCGTTGAGGCGGTTGAGGTCCATCACGGTCCGGTAGTACTGCTTCATGAAGACTTCGACGCCCAGGTGATCGTCTTCGTCGTGGAAACCGAACTGTCCGGCGATGCTGCGCTGGTAGTCGAACAGCAGACGGTCCTCGCCCCGGCCGGTCAGGATATGCAGGGCGAAGCGGATCTGCCACAGGAGATCCCGGCCCTCGACCAGGACATCGTATTCCGCCTTGGTGAGGAAGCCGTGCGTGACCAGACCTTCCAGCGATGTCGTGCCGAAGTGACGGTTGGCCACCCAGCAGATCATCTGGATATCGCGTAGTCCCCCAGGGCCTTCCTTGACATTGGGCTCCAGCTTGTAGGCGGTATCGTGGTACTTTCGATGCCGGTTTTTCTGTTCACGGCGCTTGGATTCAAAGAAATCACGGCTGTTCCAGATCTTCCCGGGCGCCACGCTGGCGCACATCGCAGCATAAAGATCGGCGTTGCCTGCCAGCCGGCGGGCCTCCATCAGGTTGGTGACCACGGTGACATCGGCCAGCGACTGTTCGACGCACTCTCCCACCGTGCGTACGCTGTGACCCACCTCAAGCCCGATATCCCAGAGAAAGACCAGCAGCGATTCGAGCCTGGGGTTGAGCAGTTCGTGCGTAGTATCCGGCAGCAACACCAGCAGATCGATGTCCGAACCCGGCATGAGCTCGGTGCGTCCATAGCCGCCGACGGCGACCAGCGCCGCATTCTGCGCTTCCTCGGCCAGGAAGCGGCGCCAGGCGCGGACCAGCAGTTGGTCGATCAGCCAGGAATGCGCCTTGATGAGTACCGGGGCGCTGACGCCGTGCTCGAACTTCTGTTTGAGTTCGGCGCGGCTCTGGCTCAGGAACTGCCTGAACAGAGGCAGGGGCTGCTCGCCGCGAGCAAGGCCGTCATCCAGTACGGGTATGCCGAACCACGATTCGTAGTGGTCCTCAAAGGCCGGGATTGCGGCGTTATCGGGCATGGAGGTGATGTTTACAGCGCCTCACCGGCCAGGCAGGTGAGCACCTCGTGGCCGGTTTGCGTGACCAGTATTGTGTGTTCCCACTGGGCTGACAGGCTGTGGTCCTTCGTGACCACCGTCCAGCCGTCCGGTAACAGCTTCGTATGACGCTTGCCGGCGTTTACCATGGGTTCGATGGTGAAGGTCATCCCGGCCTCCAGCACCATGCCGGTGCCGCTTTTCCCGTAATGCAGTACCTGCGGGTCTTCGTGGAACTCGCGACCGATGCCATGACCGCAGTATTCGCGCACGATGGAACAGTGACTGGCTTCGGCATACTCCTGTATGACTTCTCCGATGTCGCCCAGTCGTACGCCGGGTCCAACCATCGCGATCCCCTTGACCATGCATTCGTGGCTGATACGGGCAAGGCGCTGCGCGGCCACGGAGGGTTCGCCGACAAAGAACATTTTGCTGGTGTCGCCGTGAAAGCCGTCCTTGATGACGGTGATGTCGATATTTACGATGTCGCCTTTGCGGAGCACCTTGTTGCTCGGGATGCCGTGGCATACGACGTGGTTGACGGAGGTGCAGATCGATTTCGGGAAGCCGCGGTAATTCAGGGGTGCAGGTATGGCCTGCTGCTCGTTGACGATGTAGTCATGGCAGATACGGTCCAGTTCATCGGTGGTGACGCCGGGAACGACCCGGGGGCGGATCATGCGCAGCACCTCGCCCGCCAGGCGACCTGCGACCCGCATCTTCTCTATTTCGGCTGATGTCTTGATTGTGACGGCCATATCTCCAACCGTATCCGGGCTCCGGACACAAACGTCATGTGATCAGGGTAATTGCTGCAGAGGGGAGTGTATGGTATAAAAGCGGGCTTGTTAAGCGGCTCCGTAATGGCTGTCTGACAGGAAACGCAAAAAACCCAATACACACATGTACCGGCACATGCGGCAGGGTGCCCGGGTCCCGTTGTAACGGTGGCCGGGTTGTCGTCATGGGGTGCATGGAGGCTTAACCCGACAAGCGGAGTTTAAATCATGGCAAATGTCACAATGCGCCAGATGCTGGAGTCTGGCGTACATTTCGGTCACCAGACCCGTTACTGGAACCCGAAGATGGCCCCTTACATCTTCGGCGAGCGCGGCAAGATACACATCATCAACCTCGAGAAGACCCTGCCGCTGTTCGATGCGGCAATGAATTACATCAGCAGCCTGGTTGCCAATGGGGGCACCCTGCTGTTCGTCGGTACCAAGCGATCGGCCCAGACCGCCATACGTGAACATGTCCCACGCTGCGGCATGCCCTTCGTCAATCACCGCTGGCTCGGCGGTATGCTGACAAACTACAAGACCGTGCGCCAGTCGATCAAACGCCTGAAGCAGCTCGAGACCATGGAAGAGGACGGATCGCTCGAACGGCTGAGCAAGCGTGAGGGACTGACGCTGCGGCGGGAAAAGGATAAGCTGGAGCGCAGTCTCGGCGGCATCAAGGACATGAACGGTATTCCCGACGCCCTGTTCGTGGTGGATGTGGGCTATGAGAAGATCGCCGTGAGCGAGGCGGTCAAACTCGGCATCCCGGTGGTCGGCGTGGTCGACACCAACAACTCCGTGGAAGGCGTCGATTACGTGATACCGGGGAATGATGACGCCATCCGCGCGATCAACCTTTACGTGGAAAGTGCCGCGAACGCCGTGGAGGCGGGCCGCCTGAACATCGCCAGGATTGCTCCCGATAGCGAGGATGAGTTTATCGAACTCGACGAGAAAGGCGCGGCGGCCCCCGGGAAGACGGCCCGCGTTCCTGCCTCCAGGAAGGCGGCCAAAAAGGTCACGGTGAAGAAAAAGGCGGCAGGCCAGCCAGGGTGAGGAAGATGCCGTAGAGGACGCACCGATCTGCCGGTGAAACTGCCACCCATGAAGAAGCCACTGTGCCCCATGAGGAAACCGCCTCAACCGGGGAATCCGACGCCGCCGGCGAAGAGACCGGGTTAACCCGGGACGACAGCGCGGCTTGAAGCATCCCGTATATTCGGCTACCAACACTGGATTCAGAAGAGGTTTGACACGATGGCAATTACAGCGGCGCAAGTGAAGGAACTGCGCGAACGCACCGGCTCCGGCATGATGGAATGCAAGAAAGCGCTGGTGGATGCCGCCGGCGACATGGACGAGGCCATTGAAACGCTGCGCAAGACCGGCCTGGCGAAGGCCGACAAGAAGGCCGGGCGCGTGGCCGCGGAAGGCCTGATCGCCGTCGGGATCAGCGAGGACGGCCGCTCCGCTGCCCTGGTCGAAGTCAACTGCGAAACCGACTTCGTTGCCAGGAAGACGGAATTCCAGGACTTCGCAAATGCCATCGCGCGCCGTATCCTTGCCGGCAAGCCGGCTGACATCGAGGCGCTGCTGGTCATGCCGCTGGGTGACGGAGAAGAGACCGGCATCGAACTGGCCAGAAAATCGTTGATAGCCTCGATTGGCGAGAATATCAATCTGCGCCGTTTTGTCCGCCGTGACGCCACGAAAGGAACGCTGGCTCATTACCAGCATGGGGTCAGAATCGGCGTGCTGGTCGAGCTGCAGGGCGGTGATGCCGGGTTGGCCCGGGATATTGCCATGCATATCGCCGCCAGCAGGCCGCAATACGTCAGCGAAGCGGAAGTTCCCCGCGAAGTCATCGAAAAGGAGCGCGAGATCTTCTCCGCGCAGGCGCAGGCCAGCGGAAAACCCGCGAATATCATCGAAAAGATGGTGGATGGGCGCATCCGGAAATTTCTCGCCGAGATCACCCTGGTGGGCCAGCCTTTCGTCAAGGACCCTGACCGGACGGTGGGACAGCTGCTCAAGGACGCCGGCGCCAGCGTCACCGGTTTCGAACGCATGGAACTGGGCGAGGGCATCGAGAAGAAAACGGAAAACTTCGCCGACGAGGTGATGGCGCAAGCCAAGGGCGGCTGACGCGCGGCCAGGCTTGACCGCACGTTAAGCCCGGGTGTTGCTTGAGCACGGGAAGAGGGTCGAGATTCGGCCCTTTTTTATGCCTACAGGGACGTAGGTACATCGCGTAGTGCAGGGAGAAGGTGAGACCGCGCAGCGGTCGAGAGGCTGGCCTGGGCCAAGCGCGCGAGCGATGAGCTGTGGCAATAGGGTTGGAAAAGTAAGACAATGAAGCGCGCGCCCGTCCCGGGCGGCCTTGCTATATATCACCATGAAAAACAAGGTAAAGATCTGAATGCGCTACCACCGGTTATTGCTGAAGCTCAGTGGCGAGGCACTGATGGGAGCATGCGATCACGGAATCGACCCCGCGGTGATTCAGCGCATCGCGGGAGAGATCCGGACGGTCATCGACTCGGGGGTCCAGATCGGGCTGGTCATCGGTGGCGGCAATATCGTCCGTGGGGCCGGCATGGCCTCGCGCGGCATGGACCGGGTGCGCGGTGATCACATGGGCATGCTGGCGACGGTGATCAATGCCCTTGCCCTGCAGGATGCGCTGGAGAAGGCCGGCGCAAGTTGCCGGGTGATGTCGGCGCTGAGGATAAACCAGGTTTGCGAACCTTACATCCGGGGACGGGCGGTGCGTCACCTCGAAAAGGGCCGGGTGGTGATTTTTGCCGCCGGTACCGGGAACCCGTTTTTCACCACCGACTCTGCCGCGAGCCTGCGCGCCATTGAGATCGGCGCGGACATCATGCTCAAGGCGACCAAGGTGGATGGCGTATACTCGGCGGACCCGCTGAAGCACAGGGATGCGACGCTGTTTGACCGTCTCACCTTCGACGAGGCGCTGGAGCGCAAGCTGGCCGTCATGGATGCAACGGCACTGGTGCTGTGCAGTGAACACAATATGCCGGTGCGGGTGTTCAATATCTTCGAACCGGGCCACCTGGGCAGGATAGTTGCGGGCGAGCCTGTCGGAACACTGGTAGAGCGGGAGATCTCGGGATGATAGATGGCATCAAAAAGGACGCCGAACAGCGCATGGGCAAGAGCGTCGAGGCGCTGAAACAGTCGTTCGGGAAGGTGCGTACCGGACGGGCGCATACCAGCCTGCTGGATCACCTCACCGTCGATTATTACGGCAGTCAGGTGCCGATTTCACAGGTGGCGAATCTCGGCGTCGAGGATGCACGCACCCTGATGATCACCCCGTGGGAAAAGCAGATGGTGCAGGTCATCGAGAAGGCGATCATGAAATCCGACCTCGGTCTCAACCCGGCGACGGCCGGCCTGGTGATCCGCATCCCGATGCCCCCGCTTACCGAGGAGACGCGGCGCGACCTGGTGAAGCATGTGCGCCACGATGCGGAGGCGGCGAAGGTCGCGATCCGCAACATACGGCGGGATGCGATCTCCGATCTGAAGGAACTGCTCAGGGAAAAGGAGATTTCCGAGGACGAGCAACGCCGCGCGGAGGATGAAATACAGCATATCACCGACAAATACGTGGCCGAGGTGGAGAAGGTCCTGACGGGGAAAGAAGCCGAATTGATGGAGATCTAGCGAGCGCGGCTTGCGCTCGCCACCGCCGGGTGCCCGATTGACTATGACGACCATGCCTGAGAAGACGAGTGTAATGCCGCGGCATATCGCCATCATCATGGATGGCAATGGCCGCTGGGCGCACACCCGATTGCTGCCGCGTTACGTCGGGCACCGGGAGGGGGTCAAGGCGGTCAGGCGCATCGTCGAGGCATGCCGCAACAGGGGCATCAAGGTGCTTACCCTGTTCGCCTTCAGCAGTGAAAACTGGCGGCGTCCGAGCGAGGAAGTCGGCTGGCTGATGGAGCTGTTCATTCGCACTCTGAAAAATGAAGTCGAGGAACTGCACGGGAATGGTGTACGTATCCGTTTTATCGGCGACCGCAGCGCATTCCCCGCCGATCTGCGCGAGCAGATCGCCCGGGCGGAGGTCAGGACCGGGTCCAATGAGACGATGGATCTGGTTGTCGCGGCGAACTACGGTGGCCACTGGGATATCAGCCAGGCCTGCCGCACACTTGCGCGGCGCGTCGCCCGCGGGGAATTGGCGGCCGAGGACATTACGGCCGGTATGATTGGCGCCGAACTGTCCCTGAACGACCTGCCTGAACCCGATCTTTTTATCCGCACCGGCGGGGAGCAGCGCATCAGCAACTTCCTGTTATGGCAGCTGGCCTATACGGAGTTGTATTTCACCGATATCCTCTGGCCGTCATTCGATGAAAAGGCGCTTGATGAGGCCCTCCGGTCCTATGCCAGCCGGCAACGCCGCTTCGGGCGAACCGGAGATCAGGTGGAGCAGCTTAAGGGTGCCTAACGCTCGTCTCGTCTCGGCGGCGGTCATGCTGCCGTTTGTCATTGGCGGTATCCTCTATCTTCCTACCGCCGGCGTGGCGCTGGCAGTGGCGCTGGTCATGGGCGCCGGGTTGTGGGAGTGGGGCAGAATGATCCCGCTTCGCTCCACGGCGGCGCGCCTGGCTTATCCGGCGGCGGTGGTCGCGCTGATGGCGTTGCTCTGGGTGACGCCGCTGGATCGGGTCATCAACCCGTTATTGTTGCTGGGGTTCACCTGGTGGCTGGCCGCGCTGTACTGGCTGGCGCATCCCGGATTCGGACTTCAGCCGACGCCGGCGGTGCGCCTGATCAAGGGCATCGCCGGCGTTCTGGTGATGCTGCCGGCGTGGTCGGCATTCATCACACTCCACGGCCGTGCGGATCACGGTCCCGTGATCTGCCTGGTGCTGCTGGTGCTGGTCTGGCTCGCGGACAGCGGCGCCTACTTCGCGGGACGTCGCTGGGGACATACCAGGCTGGCGCCGCTGATCAGCCCGGGCAAGACCCGGGAAGGCGTACTGGGTGGTATTCCTGGCCAGCGTCGTCTTCATACTGATAGCCGGTTACTGGTACAGCCGGTCTGTCGGATGGACCCTGACACTGGCGCTTGTCTCGATGCTGGTGGTGATGTTTTCCATCGTGGGTGACTTGCTGGAGAGTCTCATGAAGCGGCAAGCCGGCATCAAGGACAGCGGCGATGTCATCCCGGGCCATGGCGGTATACTGGACCGCATAGACAGCCTGACGGCGGCGGCCCCCCTGTTTCTGCTGGGTTTACTGTGGTTCAAACTGTGATCAGCGCCTGTCATCATCCCGCTACCGGTCAGGGCGCGGCGCATTTTCCGCGCCTGTCACCGCAACGACGGCAGGGCAGGGGCGGCGATGCCTCACGCGTTCCGCGTGCGTGTTGCTTTACCTGGCTCCGGGCATGATGGACGTGCCTGTCGGACAACCCGCGGGGATTTGCGTTCTGGGCGCTACCGGCTCGATCGGCATGAGCACTCTGGATGTCGTCGCCCGGAATCCCGACCGGTTCCGTGTCGTCGCGCTGACGGCGCACACCGATGACGAAACACTGGCCGGGCAATGCCAGCGGTTCCAGCCGCGTTTCGCCGTCATGGCGGATCCCTCTGCCGCCGATCGACTGCAGGCGCGGTTGAAGCTCCGCGCCCCGGATGTCGGCGTGCTGGGGGGGCATGAGTCGCTGGCCGAGGTCGCGGGACTGGCGGAAGTGGATTACGTAATGGCCGCCATCGTCGGGGCTGCGGGATTGCTGCCGACTCTGGCCGCGGCTGCCGCGGGCAAGCGGGTGCTGCTGGCGAACAAGGAAGCGCTGGTCATGTCGGGCGCCCTGTTCATGCAGACCGTGCGGGAAAATTGCGCCAGCCTGCTGCCAATCGACAGTGAACACAATGCGCTGCTGCAGTGCATGCCGGACAACTATTCGACCGGGCAGGTGCCGCGCGGCGTGAAGGGCATCATGCTGACCGCCTCGGGCGGGCCGTTCAGAACCATGCCGATTAACAAACTGGACGCGGTGACCCCGGAGCAGGCCTGTGCACATCCCAACTGGGAGATGGGGCGAAAGATTTCCGTCGATTCGGCCACCATGATGAACAAGGGCCTGGAGGTGATCGAGGCGGGCTGGTTGTTTGATCTGCCGATAGACAGTATCCGGGTGGTCCTGCATCCGCAAAGCATCCTGCATTCCCTGGTGGAATACCAGGACGGCTCGGTACTGGCCCAACTGGGCAATCCGGACATGCGCATCCCCATCAGCCATGCCCTGGGGTGGCCGGAGCGCATCGAATCCGGCGCGAAGCCGCTGGACCTGCCGGGCGTCGGCGCCCTCCAGTTCGAACCACCGGACCTGCAGCGTTTTCCATGTCTCGCGCTCGCCGAACAGGCCTGGCGGGCCGGGGGCACGGCGCCGGCCATCCTTAATGCAGCCAACGAGGTCGCCGTGCAGGCCTTTCTCGAACGACGGCTGGCGTTCACCTCCATTCCCCGGGTCATCGAGTATGCCCTGAGCCAGTGCGTCGTGCACGAGGCCGATATGCTGGAGACCATCCTCGAGGATGACGCACTGGCGCGTGGCTGGGCTTCACGCTGCATCTCCTCCGGCAGCTGTATGACCGCGACATGAACGGCCTGGTTATCTCCCTTGTCGCGTTCATCCTGGCGATCGGCATACTTGTCACCGTCCATGAGTTCGGCCATTTCTGGGTTGCCCGTAAACTGGGGGTGAAGGTCCTGCGGTTTTCCATCGGTTTCGGCCCGCCCCTCTGGAGCCGCCGCACAGGTCATGATGGAACCGAACTGGTCATTGCCGCGGTGCCGCTCGGCGGTTACGTGAAGATGCTTGACGAGCGCGAGGGCGAGGTCCCTGCAAGCGAACGTCACCGCGCCTTCAACCGCCAGCCGGTCGTCACGCGTTGCGCCGTGGTTGCGGCTGGCCCGGTGTTCAATTTCCTGTTCGCCATTCTCGCCTACTGGATCATGTACGCCAGTGGTGTGCCCGGGATGCGTCCGGTCATCGGTGAGGTGATTCCGTCCAGCTATGCGGAAAAGGCCGGCTTCGTGGCAGGGGATGAAATACTGGCCATCCACGGCAAGTCGACACCCAGCTGGCAATCGGCCGCGCTCGCCTTGCTGGATGCCGGTCTGGATGCGCCGGCAGCGTTTCCGGTCAGCGTGCGGGAACCGGATGGCAATGACAGGAAACTGCAGGTCACGCTGGATAAATCGACGCGACTGCTCGGGAAGGGCAACCCGCTGGAGAATTTCGGCTTCAAACCCTGGCGCCCCACCTATCAGGCGATCATCGACCACCTTGAGCCGGGCAGTCCGGCGTCGCGGGCCGGCATGCAGGCGGGGGATCTCGTAATGACCGCCGACGGATCGGCAATCGCGGACTGGAGCCAGTGGGTTGACTATGTGCGCAGCCGGCCAGAGCGGAAAATCGCCGTGCAGGTCAGGCGTGGTGACAGGCTGGTAAACCTCAGTGTGACCCCCGGGGCCGTCAGCGAGAATGGTGTGACGATCGGTCGCATCGGTGCCTATGTCCGTCCTCAGGACGACGAACAGCGTGCTAGAATGCGCGTCGTTGTCCGCTACGGCCTCATCGGGGCGATGCCCGTGGCGCTCGGAAAGACCTGGGAGATGACCACACTGACGCTACGGACATTAGGGAAAATGATTACCGGAAACGCGTCGATCGAGAACCTGAGCGGGCCGATCAGCATCGCCCGCTATGCCGGCCAGTCAGCAGAACTGGGGCTCTCCGCCTACCTGGGATTTCTGGCCGTCGTCAGCGTGAGCCTGGGGGTGCTGAATCTGCTGCCCGTGCCGGTGCTCGATGGCGGACACCTCATGTATTACCTGGTTGAACTGGTGAAAGGGAGCCCGGTTTCCGAAGCGGCCCAGCTGGTCGGTCAGCGGCTTGGAATCCTTGCCTTGCTGCTGCTGATGTCGCTGGCCTTTTATAACGACCTGGCACGCTTGTTCACGTGAAGTTATCAAAGCTTTCAGGCTCTCTCTCCGTGCTCAGGGTTGTTTTCCGGGCGGTGTTGCTGACCCTTCTGCTGTGCGGCACGGCCCGTGCGTTCGAACCCTTCAAGGTCACCGACATACGAGTCGATGGACTGGAGCGCATTTCTCCCGGAACGGTATTCAACTACCTTCCCATCAAGGTCGGCGATACCGTCAATACCCAGGATACGGTCAATGCCATCAAGGCCTTGTTCAAGACGGGATTCTTCAGCGATGTCCGTATGGAGAAAGACGGTACTGTGCTGGTCGTATACGTCAAGGAGCGCGCGGCGATCAGCAGCATCAAGATTACCGGCAACAAGGACCTGGAAACGGATAAACTCCTCGAGGGACTCAAGGATATCGGTCTGGCCGAAGGGCGGGTGTTCGACCGGTCCCTGCTCGAGAAGGTGGAACAGGAATTGCGGCGCCAGTATTTCAGCCGCGGAAAGTACGCCGTCCGGATCACGACAACCGTCACGCCACTGGATCGCAACCGCGTCGGCATCCTGATCGAGATTTCGGAAGGTGATGTGGCGCGTATCAAGCAGATCAATATTGTTGGCAACCACAGGTTTACGGAAAAGGAACTGCGCAAGGGATTCACCCTCGACACGCCCAACTGGCTGTCCTTCATCACCAAGAACGACCAGTATTCGAAGCAGAAACTTGCGGCTGACCTGGAAACCCTGCGCTCTTTCTATCTAAACCGCGGCTATCTCAATTTCAGCATCATCTCCACGCAGGTGTCGATCACGCCTGACAAGAGGGATATCTACATTACGATCAATATCACGGAGGGAGATCAGTACAAGATCAGCGAGGTTACCCTGTCCGGCAAGCTCGTGCTCAAGCCGGAGGAATTATTCCCCCTGGTGAAGATCAATCCTGGTGATGTCTTCTCGCGCAAGCGGGTCACCGAGGCGGTGGACCGCATCAGCGCAAAACTGGGTGATCAGGGCTACGCCTTTGCCAATGTCAACACCGTTCCCGATGTCGACAAGGCGAAAAAGGAGGTCAGCCTGGCCTTCATCGTCGACCCGGGCAAACGCGTCTATGTGAGACGGGTGAATGTCAAGGGGAATATCGTCACCCGTGACGAGGTCCTGCGCCGCGAGATGCGGCAGATGGAAGCCGGCTGGTTTTCGGCGGCGAAAGTCGACCGATCACGGGCCCGGTTGCAAAAGCTGGGGTATTTCAAGGACGTCAATGTCGAAACACCGGCCGTGCCGGGGACTACGGATCAGGTCGACGTGGATTACTCCGTCACCGAGACCTCTTCCGGCAGCATCACGGCGGGCGTCGGTTACGCCCAGACATCGGGCATACTGTTCAACGCAAGCGTGTCACAGGATAATTTCCTTGGCAGCGGCGATCGCGTGAGCTTCGCTTTCAACAACAGCAATGTCACTACGATCTACAATCTCTATTACACCAACCCCTATTACACCATAAACGGGGTGAGTCGCGGTTTCGGGCTGTACTACAAGAAGACCAATGCCGACCAGGCGAACCTCTCCAGCTATACAACCGATACCTACGGCGCCAATGTCAATTACGGCATTCCCATCAACGAGTTTGATACCGTGCGTGTTTCGCCGGAGTTCCAGAACCTGAGGCTGAAAGAGACCAATGATTCGCCAAACCAGGTCATAGACTTCATACAACAGCATGGCGATGACTACAATACCGTCACCTTGAATTCCAGCTGGTCCCACGATACCCGCAACAAGGTCCTGTTGACCGATGAGGGCGGACTGCAGAGTCTCTCCCTCGCGGTTGCCGTACCGGGCTCGGACCTCGAATACTACAAGCTGGGTTACGAACAGCGCCGCTACGTGCCGCTGACCAGGAACCTGACCCTGTCCATGCATGCCCAACTGGGCTATGGAAACGGGTACGGCAGCTATAATAACCTGCCGTTTTTCGAGAATTACTTTGCCGGCGGGGTTCGCTCTGTACGCGGCTTCGAGGATAATACCCTGGGTCCGACCGACTCGAACGGAAACCCCATCGGCGGCAGCATCCAGGTCGTTGGCGGCACCGAGGTGCTGTTCCCGGCGCCGTTTATGGAGGACAGCAAATCGTTCCGGCTGGGGACCTTCCTCGACATCGGCAACGTGTATTCGGACCTCAGCAGCTTCGATGCCGGGGAATTGCGTTACTCGGTCGGGGTGTCGGCATTATGGATTTCGCCGATGGGCCCGCTCTCGATAAGTCTGGGTTTCCCGCTTAACGCAAGCGGGAGTGACAAGGTGCAGAACTTCCAGTTCACTGTCGGGTTCTGACGTGCAATCAGGCAACATTGGAGAACTATCTTGAAAAAATACATACCAGCGGTAGTGATGGCGACACTCGCCACGACTTTTCTGATGTACACCGGCGGCGCTCTGGCGGAAACGAAAATCGGTTTCGTCGACACGGCGAAGCTGATGGAGGCCGCGCCGCAGGTAAAGGCCGCGCAAGCCAAGATCGAGGCGGAATTCGCGCCCCGGGAAAAGGAACTTGTGAAACTTCAGCAGGAAATTCGCAAGATGGAAGACCGTATGTCTCGTGACGGCAGCATCATGAGCGAGTCCCAGAGCACCAAGCTGCAGCGTGATGTGCTCGCAAAGCAGCGTGACCTGAAGCGCACCCAGGAGGAGTTCCGTGATGACCTCAACATCAGGCGCAACGAGGTGCTCGCGAAGCTGCAGAAGGAAATCTATGATGTCGTCGTGGCCTTCGCCAAGGAACAGAACTTCGATTTGATCCTGACGCAGGGAGTGGTCTACTCGAGCAACAAGGTCGATGTCACCGATAGCGTGCTGAAGAAGCTCAAGCAGTGACCGGGGTCAGGCACTGCGACAGCCCTGTGCACCGATAGGCAGGGAAGCGACCGGATGGGCCTTGCCCTGGGAGAACTGGCGGGCAGGATAGGGGGGGAGTTGCACGGCGACCCTGACTGCCTGGTCAGCTCGGTCGAGACTCTGCAGCACGCCGGAGAAGGGTCCATCAGCTTCCTGGCGAACCGGGCCTACCGGAAATACCTGCCTGCCACGCGCGCCTCGGCCGTCATACTCGAGGCCGCGTTTGCGGGTGAATGTCCGACGGCGACGATAACCGTCTCTAATCCCTATGTCGCGTATGCCCGGGTCGCCGCGCTGCTGTCATCGCCTCCGTCTCCGCGACATGGCATGCACCCGGGCGCGTTCATCGGTGAAGGCTGTGAGATTGCGTCATCCGCCTGGGTGGGACCGCATTGCATCATCGAGGATGGGGCGGTCATCGCCGCCGGTGTCCAGTTGGCCGGTGGATGTTTCATCGGGCGGGGCAGCCGCATCGGCGCCGACTGTGTATTCCATGCCGGTGTCACCCTCTGTCACGGCGTTACGCTTGGGGAGCGGGTGGCGCTCCACCCGGGCGTGGTGATCGGCAGTGATGGCTTCGGTCTGGCGAACGATAATGGCCAATGGCTGAAAGTGCCGCAACTGGGCGGGGTTTGCATCGGAAGTGACGTCGAAATCGGCGCCGGTTCGACCATAGATCGCGGCGCGCTGGAAGACACCATCATCGCTGACGGTGTGAAGATCGATAACCAGGTGCATATCGCCCATAATGCGAGGATAGGCGCGCATACCGCGATCGCTGCATGCGTCGGAATATCCGGCAGCACCAGAATCGGCGACCACTGCAGTATCGGGGGTGGAGCCGGTATCCTCGGTCATCTGGAGATCACCGATCATGTCGTCATTACCGCCATGACGCTGGTGACCAAATCCATCTCCCGTCCCGGCGTGTATTCATCCGGCGTCCCGGCGCAGGAAAATGCGACATGGAACAGGAATGCCGTCCGTTTGCGGCGCCTGGACAAGCTGGCCGGAAAGATACGGATGCTGGAAAAGCATATTGCCGGCCCGGAGACTGATTGATGACGGCATTGTCCGCCATGCTGTGGCGATACCGCCGGTAGCCAATGACCACCATCACAGGATGACACCCTTACCCATGAATATTAATGACATACTCAGGCATTTGCCGCACCGCTATCCCTTTCTGCTGATCGACCGGGTGATCGAATTCAACAAGGGCGTCTCGCTTACCGGCATCAAGAACGTCACCTACAATGAACCGTTCTTTCAGGGGCATTTCCCGCAGCGCCCGGTCATGCCGGGCGTGCTGATCCTGGAGGCCATGGCGCAGGCGACCGGCTTGCTGGCATTCCGTACCCTGGAAAACACGGCGGACCGTAACACGCTCTACTTCCTCGTTGGCATGGACAAGGTCCGCTTCAAGCGCCCCGTGGAACCCGGCGACCAGCTGGTGATCACCGCCCGGTTGCTCAAGACCAAGCGCGGCATCTGGATGTTCAACTGTGATGCCCGGGTAAACGGTGATATCGCCGCCTCGGCCGACATCATGTGCACCGAGAGGGATATCAATACTTGATAGACCAACGTGCGGTTGTCGACCGCGCAGCCGAACTTGCCGGGGATGTCAGTGTCGGACCCTTTGCGGTCATCGGCCCCGATGTCATTATCGGTTCGGGGACCTGGATCGGACCGCATGTCGTGATCAATGGTCCGACACGCATCGGAAAGGAAAACAGGATCCACCAGTTCGCCTCGATCGGGGATGCGCCACAGGACAAGAAGTATTCTGGAGAACCGACCTGTCTCGAGATCGGTGACCGGAATGTGATCCGCGAGTACGTGACCATCAACCGCGGCACCCTGCAGCACGAGGGCGTGACGCGCGTTGGCGATGCGAACTGGATCATGGCCTATGTGCATATCGCGCATGACTGCCGGGTGGGGAACCGGACCGTGTTTTCCAACGGCGCTTCGCTGGCCGGACATGTCAGCGTGGATGACTGCGCGATCCTCGGCGGTTTTACGCTCGTGCACCAGTTCTGTGCCATCGGCACACATGCCTTTTGCGCCTTCGGCAGCGTCATCAACAAGGATGTACCGCCCTTCGTGACGGTCACCGGGAACCCGGCCCGCACCTCCGGACTGAATGCCGAAGGCCTGCGTCGTCATGGCTTCCCCGAGGCGACGCGCAAGGCCCTGCGTCAGGCCTACAGGACCCTTTACCGATCCAACCTGTCCCTGCAGGAGGCGCTGGATCGTCTGCATGCCCAGTCGCTGCAGGACGAGGCGGTCGGCGTGCTGGTCGCGTTTGTCGAACGCGCGCGCCGGGGCATCGTGAGATAGTTCGATGGCCCTGTCCCGCCGTTTCGTGCCCCGGGCGTCGATGATGAACGCCACCGGCGCCATCAATCAGTCGCCTCCGGAATCCCCCTCCGCGAATGTCTGACAGGAATCATCCACTGCATGTCGGTATTGTCGCCGGCGAGTCCTCGGGTGATGCGCTGGGCGCGGGCCTGATACATGCCATCCGGGAAAGGGAGCCGCATGCGCTATTCGAAGGCATCGGCGGCCCGCGCATGAGCGACGCCGGCTGTTTCAGCCTGCATCCCATGGAACGGTTATCGGTCATGGGTTTCACCGAAGTGGCCGGGCGCCTGCCCGCGCTACTCGACATCAGACGCAAGCTGCGTGGGCATTTCATCCGGACTCCGCCGGATATTTTTATCGGAATCGACGCGCCGGATTTCAACCTCGGACTGGAGCGAAGCCTCAGGCGGGCCGGAATCAGAACCCTGCATTATGTCAGCCCTGCGGTGTGGGCCTGGCGCCGGTCCCGCGTGCGCAGGGTTGCGCAGAGCTGCGACTGCCTGCTGACATTGTTTCCCTTCGAGGAGGATTACTACCGTGAACTGCCGCTTGAGGTCCGCTGCGTCGGTCACCCGCTGGCGGACGAACTGGCGGATGATATCAATTCCGCGACGGCGCGCCACCATCTCGGGTTGCCGCAGGAGACACCGCTCGTCGCCCTGCTGCCCGGCAGCCGCCGCGATGAGGTCCGGCGTCTCGCAGGGGTGTTCCTCCGGACGGCGCAATGGTGCTGGAAGCTCATGCCGGAGATGCGGTTTGTCGTGCCGCTGGCGAACAGGGAATGTCGATCGGAGTTCGAGCAGCAGATGAAGCGTCAACCTGAGCCATTGCCGCTCACCCTGCTCAATGGAAGGTCGCTCGAGGCGATGGCCGCCTCGGATGCGGTGTTGCTGGCCTGCGGGACGGCGGCGCTCGAGTGCCTGTTGCTCAAACGTCCAATGGTGGTTGCTTACCGAATGTCACCGCTGACTTACCGGATTGCCAGGCTGCTGTCAAACACCCGCTATTATTCCCTGCCGAATCTGCTGGCCGGTCGGCCGGTCGTGCGTGAGATCATCCAGCACGGATTGACGGAGGAGAGGCTCGGTGCGGAGATCATGCGACTGGTCAATAATCCCCGACTGGCTGCCGAGCTCGGGTCGGTTTTCTCCGGTATACATACCGGGTTGCGGCGGGACGCCAACCGCTCCGCCGCCGATGCCGTGCTGGCCATGGTGGGGCGCAATGTCGCCTGATCCGTCCCGGGTCCCCTGCCGGCACATGGCCGGGGTGGACGAAGCGGGTCGTGGGCCGCTGGCGGGTCCGGTTATCGCCGCGGCGGTCATCCTCGATCCGGATAATCCCGTGAGCGTTCTGAAGGATTCCAAACAGCTCACGCCATCACGACGCGAGGCCCTTTACCTGGAAATCACGCAAAAGGCGATTGCCTGGTCAACAGGTCGCGCCGGCGTCGAGGAGATCGACCGACTGAACATACTCCAGGCGACGCTTCTGGCGATGCGACGTGCCGTTGGCGGGCTGAGGCCGGCGGCGTGCTACGTGCTCGTCGACGGCAACCAGTGCCCGCGGCTGGACTGCCC
Organism: uncultured Gammaproteobacteria bacterium; assembly: GCA_963710815.1. GTDB lineage: Bacteria > Pseudomonadota > Gammaproteobacteria > UBA9214 > UBA9214 > CAVQCA01. Next base: position 29,233 of record CAVQCA010000062.1, read on the forward strand.
GGTGGAGGCTGTCGTCAGGGGTGACAGCACGATTGCGGCGATCAGTGCTGCCTCGATCATCGCCAAGGTGACCCGTGACCGTGAAATGGTTGAATTGGACCGACGCTATCCGGGTTACGGTCTGGCTCGGCATAAAGGCTATCCGAGCCGGGAGCACCTGCTTGCCTTGCAGCGGCTGGGGGTCACCCCGCTGCATCGTCGCAGCTATGCACCGGTCAGGAAGTTGCTGGGAAGGGACGCGCAGGGCGGGGAATAACGACCGCACCGGTGCTATAGTCTCCAGCCTGACGGCGTCCTGTCGGAAATGCGCGAATATAATATAAATATTAATATATTCAATTATATGTGAACTTTATCTATAAATACTATTGATATGTACTGTAGATCGAAAACAGCCTCCCGGACACGGAGGATCTAGTCCAGATGCCTCCCGCCTTTGTTCACCTGCGTGTACACACGGAATATTCGCTGGCGAACGGCACCGTGCGTATCAAGCCACTGGTGGAGACGGCGGCCGGGATGATGATGCCGGCCATCGCGGTGACTGATCAAAGTAACCTGTTTTCGATGGTCAAGTTCTACCGTGCCGCCATGAAAGCCGGAGTCAAACCGGTCATCGGCGTCGATCTCTGGGTCACGGAGGGATCCGGCAGCGGTCAACCCACCCGCCTCGTCCTGCTTTGCAGGCACCATGAGGGATTTCTCGGTCTCACACGACTGGTCTCGCGCACCTACACCGAAGGACAGCAGCGTGGGCTTCCACTGCTCGACAAATCCTGGCTGGAGGGGAATACGCAGGGACTCATTGCATTATCCGGAGGTCGTACAGGCGATATCGGTCAGGCCCTGCTGGCCGGCAAGACGGCGCAGGCGCGCACCCTGCTCGATGACTGGTGCCGGTTGTTTCCGGACAGTTTCTACCTGGAACTGCAGCGCACGGGGCGTCAGGGAGAGGAGGACTACCTGCACCGTGCCGTGAATCTGGCCGCCGCCGCCGATGTGCCGGTGGTCGCCACCAACGACGTGCATTTCCTGAGGTCTGCCGATTTCGAGGCGCATGAAGCACGCGTCTGCATCAACGAGGGACGCACCCTCAACGATCCCCGGCGCACCCGCCAGTTCACCGATCAGCAGTATCTGCGCAGCCCGGAGGAGATGGCGGAACTCTTCCGCGATATCCCCGAGGCGATTTCCAACACGGTCGAAATCGCCAGACGCTGCAACCTGGAACTCGAACTGGGCAAGAATTATCTCCCGGATTTTCCCGTTCCGGAGGGCCTGTCGCTCGAGGATTACTTTCGCGTGCAGGCCCGTGCAGGACTGGAGCGGCGCCTGAAGAAAATCCTGCCGGCGGATGCACCGGACATCGAGGCCGAGCGGCGACGCTATCTGGAGCGCCTCGAAACCGAGATCGACGTCATCATCGAGATGGGATTTCCGGGCTATTTCATGATCGTTGCCGACTTCATCACCTGGGCCAAGCAAAACGGGATACCCGTCGGTCCCGGACGCGGCTCGGGCGCCGGCTCGCTGGTTGCCTACGCCCTGACCATCACCGACCTCGATCCGCTGCGCTACGATCTGCTGTTCGAGCGCTTTCTCAATCCGGAGCGCGTCTCGATGCCGGATTTCGACGTGGATTTCTGCATGGACGGGCGTGACCGCGTCATCGATTACGTCGCCGAACGCTATGGCAGGGACCGGGTTTCCCAGATCATCACCTACGGTTCCATGGCCGCCAAGGCGGTGGTGCGCGACGTCGGTCGGGTGCTGGGGCACCCCTACGGTTTCGTCGACCGCATCGCCAAGCTGATTCCCTTCGAGATCGGTATCACCCTGGACAAGGCGCTGGATCAGGAGGCCCAGCTGCAAGAGCTCTATGAAGACGACGAGGACGTCAGGACCGTGATCGACCTCGCGCGGTCCCTCGAGGGCCTGGCGCGCAATGCGGGCAAGCACGCCGGCGGCGTGGTCATCGCCCCTTCGAAGCTGACGGATTTTACGCCGCTGTATTGCGAACAGGGCGGTGAGGCGCTGGTCAGCCAGTTCGACAAGGACGACGTGGAGGCGGTGGGACTGGTCAAGTTCGACTTTCTCGGCCTGCGCACCCTGACCATCATCGACCGCGCGCTGCGGACCATCAATGCCCGGGGTGCGACCGGTGGCGAGGCGGTGGTCGATATCGAGAGCATCCCCCTGACGGACGCGGCGACCTTCACGCTGTTGAAATCCTGCGCGACCACCGCAGTGTTCCAGCTCGAGTCCTCCGGCATGAAGGATCTGATACGCCGCCTGCAACCGGACAGCTTCGAGGACATCGTGGCGCTGGTCGCACTGTTCCGCCCCGGGCCGCTGCAGTCCGGGATGGTGGACGATTTCATCAAGCGCAAGCACGGCGCGCAGGTCAGTTATCCGCATCCCGATCTCGAGCCGATACTCAAGCCGACCTACGGCATCATCCTTTACCAGGAACAGGTGATGCAGATCGCCCAGGTGCTCGCGGGGTACTCGCTCGGCGGGGCGGACCTGCTGCGACGGGCCATGGGCAAGAAAAAGCCGGAAGAAATGGCCAAGCAGCGATCCATCTTTCAGGAAGGCGCGCAGAAACGGGGCGTGGACGCCTCGGTCGCGGCCGGTATTTTCGACCTGATGGAGAAATTCGCCGGCTATGGTTTCAACAAGAGCCACTCGGCCGCCTACGCGCTGATCTCCTACCAGACTGCCTGGCTGAAGGCGCATTACCCGGCGGCTTTCATGGCCGCGGTGCTTTCCGCCGATATGGACAACACGGACAAGATCGTGCGACTGATGGCGGAATGCCGTGACATGAAGCTGAAGGTCGTGCCGCCGGACGTGAACTCCTCCGACTATTACTTCACCGCGCGTGCCGGTGACACCATCGTCTACGGGCTGGGTGCGATCAAGGGGGTGGGGCAGTCCGCAATCGAGGGCATGCTGGAGGAGCGTGCGGCGAACGGCGTATTCGCCGATCTCTACGACCTGTGCCAGCGTGTCGACCTGCGCAAGGTCAACCGCCGGGTATTCGAGGCATTGATACGGGCCGGTGCGCTGGATCCGATGGGGGACAACCGCGCCACGCAGATGGCGAATCTGCCACTGGCGATGAAACTGGCCGAGCAGAATACCCGCAATCAGGATACCGGGCAGGATGATCTGTTTGGCGAAACGACGGAGCACAGCTGTACACCGCAGGCGAAGCCGGTCGTACCGGAATGGGACGAGGAACAGAAGCTGCTGGGCGAAAAGGAAACGCTCGGCTTGTATCTCACCGGACATCCCATCATCCGCTACCAGGAGGAACTGGGACGCATCATCAGCGGGACCCTGTCAAGCCTGGTGAACTTCGCCGGCGATACTGCCGCTGTTCCATCGGCGCGCGGTGAAGGCTGGGAGCGGCCCGTGGTCATCGCCGGGCTGGTCATGACGATGCGGGTACGCAGGACCCAGCGAGGCGGCAACATCGCGTTCCTGACTCTCGACGATCATACCGCGCAGATCGACGTGCGCCTCTTTTCCGAGGTCTACGACAAGTACCGGGCCCTGCTTGCCAAGGACAAATTGCTGGTCATACAAGGCGCACTGGGCGTGGATGATTATTCCGGCGGCAACCAGGTCACGGCTCAGGCCGTCTATGACATCAACCAGGCGCGCGCGCAGTTTGCCCGGCGTCTGGTCGTCAGTGTCGAGGCGCAGCAGGCCGGCAACGGTTTCGTCAGCTCGCTGGCGGACGTCCTGCGACCCTTCCGCGAGGGGCAGTGCCGGGTGTGCATCGATTACCTCGGCGGTGATGCGCAGGCACGTATTGCGCTCGGAGACGACTGGACGGTGCACCCCACCGATGAACTGCTGCACCGCCTGCGGGAACTGGCCGGCTCGGAACGGGTGGCGGTCGAATACTCCTAGCCTGTATTCATCTATATACAGTCTTCACCGCAAAGACGCAAAGTTTTTGATGTTTTGTAAGATCTTTGCGTCTGCCTTGCGGTGAATTTGTTTTTTTATGCGTGGACACCAGCTTGTTTCAGCGGAGTGTAAACGGTACCTTAAGCGACAATCACAAGACCCGCCGGACAATGTCATGAATCTGAATTTTCTGGAATTCGAGCAGCCTATTGCCGAACTGGAAGCGAAAATCGACGAATTGCGCTACATTGGTGACGACGCCGATGTCAACATCAATGAGGAGGTCTCCAAGCTGGAGGCGAAGAGCAGGGCGCTGACCCAGTCCATTTTTTCCAATCTCTCCGCATGGCAGATTTCCCAGCTGGCCCGCCACCCCCAGCGCCCCTATACCATGGACTATGTCGGACGGATATTTACCGACTTCCAGGAATTGCACGGCGACCGCTGCTTTGCCGATGATCATGCCATCGTTGGTGGCGTGGCGCGTCTCGATGGCATCCCGGTGATGATCATCGGACAGCAAAAGGGGCGCGACACCAAGGAGAAGCTGTATCGTAATTTCGGCATGCCCCTGCCGGAGGGTTACCGCAAGGCGCTGCGCCTGATGAAGATGGCCGAGCGTTTTCGCCTGCCGTTGCTGACCTTCATTGACACCCCGGGCGCCTATCCCGGCATCGGCGCCGAGGAACGCGGGCAGAGCGAGGCGATTGCGAGGAACCTGTTCGTGATGTCGGATCTGCGCATCCCGATTATCTGCACGGTCGTCGGAGAAGGCGGTTCAGGCGGCGCACTGGCGATTGGTATCGGCGACCGGCTCATGATGCTGGAATACAGCACCTATTCGGTGATCTCTCCCGAAGGTTGTGCTTCGATACTCTGGAAGAGCGCGGACAACGCGGAGGATGCCGCCGAGGCCCTCGGCATCACCTCCAGACGCCTGAAGGAACTCGGCCTGATCGACAGGATCATCGATGAGCCGCTCGGCGGCGCCCATCGTGATGTCGATGTCATGGCCGCGAGCCTCAGGCAGGTCCTGCTGGACGAACTGGGCCATTTGCAAGCGGTTGATCCACAGGAGCTGATCGATGCCCGCTACCGGCACCTCATGGCCTATGGCGTGTATTCCGACCGTCAGTCCTGATCGCCAGCACTGATCGCCCTCCAGGGCGGTTGTATCCAAGAAGTCCGATAGTGTTTTTCCCGGATTACCTGCATCGTCAACTGGCCGATTTGCCCGCTGGTGCATGCTGCTGGGTTGCCTACAGCGGCGGTGTCGACTCCCACGCACTGCTGCACGCCCTGGCGGACTTGCGCCCGGCGCTCTCTTGCCGTGTCGCCGCCGTGCATGTCAATCACGGCCTGCATGCCGATGCCGACGCTTGGGACAGGCATTGCCGCGCCGTATGCGGCGAACTGGACGTCGATTACGTCTTGCTGCGAGCGGATAGCCGTGCCGCCGCCGGCGAGAGCCGGGAAGCCGCGGCGCGGGCGGCGCGCTATGCCGTGCTGGAAGACTGGTTGCCTTCGCGGCACTATCTGCTGACCGCCCAGCATCAGGACGACCAGGCGGAGACCCTGTTGTTGCAGTTGCTGCGCGGCAGCGGTGTCAGGGGTCTGGCTGCGATGCCGCGGCTGGCGAGCTTCGGGGAGGGGCGCCTGCTGCGCCCGCTGCTCGAGTGCCGCCGTGATGTGTTACTCGAGTACGCCGTCGCAAACCACCTGGTCTGGGTGGACGACCCCAGCAACCGGGATGTTTCACTGGATCGAAACTTTCTCCGGCATCGGGTCCTGCCCGTCTTGCGCGGTCGCTGGCCCGCACTGCCGGCCACGCTTTCGCGCAGCGCCCGTCACTGTGCAGAGGCGGCGCTGGTTCTGGAACGACTCGCCGTACAGGATGCCGGGGTGATTACTGACAGATCAGGGAATACCCTGTCGGTTCCCGGACTGCTGCGGCTCCCCCTGGAACGGCAACGCAACGTCTTGCGCCACTGGCTGGCGCGCCAGTGCGGGACGAGTCCCTCCGCGGCGGTGCTTGCCCGGATCGCCCGCGACATCCTCCTCGGCCGACCGGACGCCGAAGCCTGTGTCCGGTGGGGTGACTGCGCGCTGCGGCGTTACCGCGATCGTCTCTATCTGCTGTGGCAGGAACCGGCATGTGAGACACCGTCTGACCCGCTGGTGTGGCGGACGGAGGTGCCGCTGAAACTGCCGAATGCGGGCGGGACGCTGAGCGCACGCCGCCGGACGGGCGGCGGGGTGCGCGTCTCCGCCTTTTCGGGGGCGGACGTTCGCGTAACCTGGCGCCGGGGGGGCGAACGGTGCTGTCCTGCCGGCCGCCGGCATCACCATGCGCTGAAGAAGCTGTTCCAGGAATACGGGATCCCTCCCTGGGAACGGGCACGTATCCCGCTGGTGTACATCGGCGCCGAGCTGGCGGCCGTGGCGGATCTCTGGGTGTGCGACCCGTTCAGCGCCGGGCCGGGAGAACCCGGATACACTATCCACTGGGACAGGCGCTGATCTCGCGCTCGCGGCCGGCAATGACCGCAGACCTCGTGAAGTAATTGAGGTAATCGCCCCGATCTGGTAACGTTCACTCCCGTCCCGCGACCCAGGCGCCGCACCAGATCAAGAGTGTTGATGACCCGTTTTATCTTTATTACCGGTGGCGTCGTGTCCTCCCTGGGCAAGGGCATCGCTTCCGCCTCGCTTGGCGCCCTGCTCGAATCCCGCGGTCTCAAGGTCACCCTGCTCAAACTGGATCCTTACATCAACGTGGATCCCGGCACCATGAGTCCGTTCCAGCATGGCGAGGTCTTCGTGACCAACGACGGCACGGAAACCGACCTGGACCTCGGACATTACGAGCGCTTCGTGCGCACCACCATGGGGAAGAACAACAACTTCACCACGGGACAGATCTACGAGAACGTGATACGCAAGGAGCGCCGCGGAGACTATCTCGGCGCGACTGTGCAGGTCATCCCGCACATCACCGACGAAATCAAGAGCTGCATCCGGACGGGCGCCGATGCAGCGGATGTCGCACTGGTTGAAATCGGCGGGACCGTGGGTGACATCGAGTCCCTGCCGTTCCTGGAAGCCATACGCCAGATGGGCGTGGAACTGGGCCGCTCACAGACCCTGTTCATGCATCTGACGCTGGTTCCCTATATCGCGGTTTCCGGCGAGATCAAGACCAAGCCGACCCAGCACTCGGTAAAGGAACTGCGTTCCATCGGCATCCAGCCGGATATTCTCCTCTGCCGTGCCGATCGACCGCTTCCGTCTGCCGAGCGCCACAAGGTGGCGCTGTTCACCAATGTGGAAGAACGCGCGGTCATCTCGGCGGTGGACGTGGACAGCATCTACCGGATTCCGCAATTGCTTCACGCCCAGCACCTCGATGATATCGTCGTCGGGAAATTCGGCCTTGAGACCCCGCCGGCCGATCTGTCGGAGTGGGAAAAGGTCAACCGGGACAGCGAAATGCGCACCGGCGAGGTCATCATCGCGATGGTCGGGAAGTACGTCGATCTGACCGAGTCCTACAAGTCGCTGTCCGAAGCCCTGATCCATGCCGGTATTCATACCCGCACCAACGTCACCATCCGCTACGTGGATTCCGAGACCATCGAGTCAGGGGGTACCGGCGTGCTCGAGGGCGCGGACGGGATTCTGGTCCCCGGCGGTTTCGGCGAGCGTGGCATCGAGGGCAAAATCGCCGCGGTGCGTTATGCGCGCGAGCACAGGATTCCGTACCTGGGGATCTGCCTCGGCATGCAGGTTGCAGTCATCGAGTTCGCGCGCCATGTGGCGGGGCTCGAGGGCGCGCATTCGACGGAATTCGCAAGGAATGCACACCACCCGGTAATCGCGCTGATCACCGAATGGAGTCGCGAGGACGGCGGCCTGGAGAAACGCAGCGAGGACTCGGATCTCGGCGGATCCATGCGTCTGGGCGGGCAGAAGTGCCGGCTCGCTCCCGGCAGCCTGGCGCACTCCGTCTACAACAAGGACGTGATCGTCGAACGTCACCGGCACCGCTATGAATTCAACAACCAGTACCGTCAGGCGCTCGAAGAGAAGGGCCTGAGCATGTCCGGGATCTCGATGGACGGCAGGCTGGTCGAGGTGATCGAAGCCAGGGACCATCCCTGGTTTCTCGGCTGCCAGTTTCACCCGGAGTTCACCTCGACGCCGCGCGACGGTCATCCGCTGTTCTCCGGCTACATCCAGGCCGCGCGCGCATACCGCCAGCGGTGCGAGGCGGAAAGCTCCGGCCGCGCCGTGGCGGAAGCGGGTTCCTGAACCCCGCCCGATGCCGCGTCCCTCAGGCAGTAAACTCGCAGGAGCAACCGAATCGTGAAATTGTGTGGATTCGAGGCCGGCATTGACCAGCCTTTCTTTCTGATCGCAGGCCCGTGCGTCATCGAGAGCGAGGCGCTGGCTATCGACTCCGCCGGAGAATTGAAGGAAATTACCGCGGCGCTGGGTATCCCGTTTATCTACAAATCCTCCTATGACAAGGCCAACCGCTCTTCGCATAAAAGCTTTCGCGGTCCCGGTATCGGGGAGGGCTTGCGCATACTGCAGCTGGTCAGGGATCAGATCGGCGTACCGGTACTCACCGACGTGCACGAGGACACACCGCTCGACGAGGTGGCGGCCGTTGTCGACGTGCTGCAAACCCCGGCGTTTCTGTGCCGCCAGACCAACTTTATCCAGAACGTCGCCCGCCAGGGCATACCGGTCAATATCAAGAAGGGTCAGTTCATGTCGCCCTGGGACATGCGCAATGTCGTGGACAAGGCGATTGCCACCGGCAATCAACAGATCATGGTCTGCGAACGGGGCGTCTCGTTCGGCTACAACAATCTGGTCTCCGACATGCGTTCCCTCGCGGTAATGCGCGGCTGCGGGGCGCCGGTGGTGTTCGACGCCACCCATTCGGTACAGCTGCCCGGCGGGCAGGGCGACCGCTCAGGCGGCCAGCGGGAGTTCGTACCGGTGCTGGCGCGCGCCGCCGTGGCTGCCGGCATCTCCGGTCTGTTCATGGAAACCCATCCCGACCCGGACAAGGCGCTGAGTGACGGCCCCAATGCCTGGCCGCTGGCGCGTCTGCGGGAATTGCTCGATGTCCTGAAAAGGATCGACGCCACGGTCAAGTCACAGCCTTTCCCGGAAGCGGGGTTGATGCAATGACGGCACGCATCGAGAATGCGCCGGGTCATATGGCGGATTGCGCCTCTTCTCCGGCGTTCAGGCATCTCGCGGACGCCTGATGACGGCATGGGTGGATTGTCCCATGAATTGACCGCCGTACCCGCCATGCCATGAGGAAACTGATACTCTTTCTCGTCATTCTTCTGGTCTACCTGCAATACCGGCTCTGGCTGGGTAACGGAGGCCTGCTGGAATTATGGAATGTTCACATCGAGGTCGAGACCCAGCGTGCGGAGAACGCGCGCCTGCGGGAGCGCAACGAGGCGCTCAACGCCGAGGTTCTGGACCTCAAGCACGGGCTGGAGGCCATCGAGGAGCGCGCCCGTGAGGATATGGGCATGGTCAAGCAGGGGGAGACCTTCTACCAGGTCGTCAAATAGCCCTGAGGACTGTACGAACCGATATCCCTGATATGCCAGCGGCGACCGCCACCGTTCCGAGTTACTGGGCCGTCGTGCCGGCCGCCGGCGCCGGCCGCCGCATGGCGATGGACATCCCCAAGCAATACCTGCCCCTGTATGGGAGCACCGTCCTGGAACACACCCTGAATACGCTGTTTGCCTGTCAACGCATCGAAGGGGTGGTGCTGGCGCTGTCCGCCGATGATGACTACTGGCCGGAGATCGCGCCGGGGTTTGCCGGGAAAAACCTGGCGTGTATTGCGGGCGGCGTCGAACGCTGTCACAGCGTGCTCAATGCCGTCCATCATCTGCACGGTTTCGCGGACAGGCAGGACTGGGTGCTGGTCCACGACGCGGCACGTCCCTGCCTGCGCGCCGATGACCTGAACGACCTGATCGAGGCGCTGGCCGAAGAGGACTGCGGAGGGGTGCTTGGTGTGCCGGTCTCCGACACCATGAAGCGACTCGACGCGGAAGATCGCGTTGCGGAAACCGTCGACCGGCGGAGGTTGTGGCATGCGCAGACGCCGCAGATGTTTCGTCTGGGTATGTTGCTGCACGCGCTGGAACGGGCGCTGCCGCGGGGCGGGGAGATCACGGACGAGGCCGCAGCCATGGAACTGGCGGGTTACCGGCCACGTATGGTCCGCGGCCATGCGGATAACCTCAAGATCACCGTGCCCTCGGACCTGGCGCTGGCGGAATTCTACCTGCGGGGCCGGCATACCTCATGAGAGTCGGGCAGGGTTTCGATGCCCACGCCTTCAGACCGGGGGGCAGGCTGGTACTGGGCGGCGTGGAGATCCCCTACGCCCGGGGACTGGAAGCGCACTCCGACGGTGATGTGGTTCTGCATGCCCTGTGTGATGCCCTGCTGGGCGCCGCCGGGCTGGGCGACATCGGCGGGCATTTCCCGCCGGACGATCCTGCCTATGAAAATATCGACAGTCGGATTCTGCTGCGCCGCGTGGTGGATCTCGTGGACGGCAACGGGCTGCGGATCGTCAACACGGATATCACGATTGTCGCGCAGGAACCCCGCATGGCGCCATATTTCGCCGCCATGCGGGAAAACATCCGCACCGATCTCGGGCTGGAGGCCTCGCGGGTCAACATCAAGGCCACCACGACCGAACGCCTGGGATTTACCGGCAGGGGCGAAGGCATCGCCGTCTTCGCGATCGCCCTGCTGCAGGACAGTGCGAATCCGCACTTTTGAATCCCTCTCTCGATAGCGCCATTCATCGGCTCGAGTTCGCCTGGGGTGGTCCGCCGGTGAGTGCCCGCCTGCGTGCCAGTGCGGAGGATTTCCTGGTTCAGGAGATCCCGCTGGTCGAACCCGCGGGGCAGGGTGAACACGTCTGGCTGCTGATCCGCAAGCGGCTGGAGAATACCGAACAGGTGGCGGGGGCCCTGGCCCGGCTTGCCGGCGTCCCGCCGCGGGACGTCAGCTTCGCCGGCCTGAAGGATCGCAATGCCGTCACCGAACAATGGTTCTCCGTGCGCCTGCCGGGAGGGAGCGAGCCGGACTGGACGGCACTCAATTGCGAACGCATCACGTTGTTGCACCATGCCCGGCATAACCGCAAGCTGCGCCGCGGCGTCCTGCGCGGCAACGCCTTCCGGATCCGCATCCACGATATCACGGGAGACGTGCCGGAGCTCGAGCGGCGTCTGACGTCGGTTGCCGCGGGTGGTGTGCCGAATTACTTCGGCGAGCAGCGCTTCGGACGCGGTGGTAGCAATTTGCTCACGGCCGGCCGGTTGTTCAGTGATACGGCCGGACGGCTGTCCCGGGTACGGCGCGGGCTGGCGCTCTCGGCCGCGCGCTCCTACCTGTTCAACCAGGTGCTGGCGCGCCGGGTTGCGTCACACAACTGGAATCGCCCCCTGCCCGGGGAGGCCTTGCAGCTGGATGGCAGTCACAGTTACTTCATTGCCAGCGTGTTGGATGAAACCCTGCAGCAGCGGGTGTGCGAGGGAGACGTGCATCCGACCGGTCCGCTGTACGGGCGGGGGGAAAGTCCCGCGACAGGAGAGGCGCTGCAACTGGAATCCGCCTGTCTGGCTCCCTTCGAGACCTGGTGTCAGGGACTGGTCGATGCAGGCCTCAGGCAGGAGCGCCGTTCCCTGCGGCTTCCCGTCGGCGAGCCGGACTGGACATGGCCACAGCCGGACTGCCTTGAGATCTCGTTCCGCCTGCCGGCGGGCGCCTATGCGACCAGCGTGTTGCGGGAACTGGTTCGATCTGGCGATCGACAGTAAGGATGTTTTATAACCGCAGAGACGCAAAGGACGCAGAGGAAATCATTGCTGTACGGACCGGTGGTATACCATACGCAGACTCCCGGGCCGTACTTTTCTAGCATGACCGGGCATTGTTATGAATAACCCTGCGTACTCCGCGACTCTGCGGTGAATCAGGCTGTTAACGGCGCGACCGTAACAGGACGTTCACTGCGCCGGTGCCGCCCTGGTCCGGCCGGGAGGAACAGAAAGCCAGCACCTCGTGCCGCTGACGCAGCCAGTCATTGATGAGGTTCTTCAGTACCGGCGACTGCTCCCGTGAACCATGGCCCTTGCCGTGAATGATGCGCACGGTGCGCATGCCATGCGCACCGCAGTAGGACAGAAAACGCGCGACTTCATGTTGCGCCGCCACGATGGTCATTCCGTGCAGATCGAGTTCGGCCTCGTCCGGCAGCTGGCCACGGCGCAGACGTTGCAACAGACGATGCTGCAGCCCCGTGCGCGCATAGTACAGCGTCTCCCCCGCGCTGACCCCCTGGCCGCGGAACCCCCGTGGATATGCCGGTGCGTCGGAGATGTATTCGTCGCCCGTCGCGACGCGCGGTCTGGGCGGCGGGCGTTTCGTCGCGGGATAGACCTTGTCTCCGCGCAGTCTCCTCACGGGGCCGATGCTGCGGCGGAACAGGTCTGCATCGTCGGTGGTGGGTTTTCCGGTCGCGGGCATCTCGGTTGCGCTCATGGGTCGCTGGTGATGGCTGGCACCATGGCCGCAACCGTAACCAGTTTGGCGGGGGCTTGCAAGCCGGAGGCGGGGCGTGCTTTGTGTTCCTGTGCGACTTTATATTACGATGCAGTTCTCCGGAAGAGGCGATGCGGCGTGAATGGATATTCTGATCAGTAACGACGACGGTTATCAGTCGACCGGCATTCGGGTGCTTGCCGCCGCACTGGGGGAGGTTGCCACCGTCATCGTGGTGGCGCCGGACCGTGACCGCAGTGGCGCCAGCAATTCCCTGACGCTGGATGCTCCGGTAAGGGCGACGCGGGCGGAGAACGGATTTACCTATGTCGACGGCACACCCACCGACTGCGTGCATCTGGCCATCACCGGGCTGCTCGACACGGAACCGGACATGGTCGTTACGGGAATCAATGCCGGCGCCAACCTGGGCGACGACGTGCTCTACTCGGGTACCGTCGCGGCGGCCATGGAGGGTCGTTTTCTCGGCTTGCCCGCTATCGCGATTTCACTGGCCTCTCATGAACCCACGCATTACGAGACCGCCGCTCACGTCGCCGTGGAGCTTGTCAGGCGACTGCTGTCGCGTTCCCTGCCGGCTGATACCATCCTGAACGTGAATGTGCCGGACCTGCCGCTGGACCAGCTGGCCGGCATGCAGGCGACACGGTTGGGGCATCGTCATAAATCCGAACCGGTGGTCCCGATGGTCGATCCGAGGGGGAGGACCGTTTACTGGGTGGGGCCGGCCGGCCCGGAGCAGGACGCCGGACCGGGAACCGACTTTCATGCGGTACGCTCCGGTTATGTTTCGTTGACGCCCCTCAATGTCGATCTGACGCGCTACGCGGCGCTCGATAGCATCAGCGCCTGGCTGGGGAACTAGGAGCCGCTGCGATACCGCCGGAATCATGCCACGACAACCGCTTGAAAACATAAAACAGAAACCGGGAGTGAATGTGGAGTTATCTGTCGTGAATTCTCTGACGCATGGCATCGGAATGACATCGCAGCGCACGCGTGACCGCCTGGTCATGCGCCTGCAGGAAGGGGGCATTCGAAGTGGCGCGGTCCTCGAGGTGCTGCGCAAGACTCCCCGGCACCTGTTCGTCGACGAAGCCCTGGCCAGCCGGGCCTACGAGGATACCGCGCTTCCGATCGGTTATAACCAGACGATCTCCCAGCCCTTCGTGGTTGCCGCCATGACGGAACTGATTATCGCCTGTGAGCCTGAACGGGTGCTGGAGGTGGGGACGGGCTCCGGATACCAGGCCGCGGTCCTGGCCCAGCTGGTGCCGAAGGTGTACACGGTGGAACGTATCGAACCTCTGGTGAATCTGGCCCGGCAGCGTTTCCGGCAGCTGGGCTTGCGCAATATCCGCGCCGCGCACAGTGACGGCACGATCGGTTTGCCGGAGTTCGCACCCTATGACGCCATCATTGTCACGGCGGCCGCCGCCGCCATTCCCGAGGCGCTGATCGAACAACTGGCGCCTGGCGGCCGGCTGGTGATCCCGGTAGGGGAGCGGGAACGCCAGACACTAACCCTGGTGACCCGAACCGAAGCCGGCATCGAACACGAGAAACTCGAGCCGGTAATATTCGTACCCCTGGTAAGCGGTACCAGTTGATGCCGGTATTTCCCGCTCACGATGAATTTCCCGGGGTTCGTCACATGGGAGCCCGCTCCCGGACTATACCGGTCTTCGCGATGGTGGAGTGGCGGCTCTGGCCTGGCCCGGAGACGGAAACCGCGCCGTGTGTGTTCAGTGAACGAAGCAGCGTGATGCTGTCATGAAAGGTATCGTGTCCGGGCCCTGATCTCATCCATGGTTAAAATCGCCCACCTTTCCGGAGCCGGTCTCCTGATGATGCTGCTCGTCGCCTGCGCTACGGCGCCGGTCAATGCCCCCGTGGTATCATTGGGCGAAGTGCCGCAGACACGGCTGGCGGGACCGTCCGGCGCGCACCGGGCCGGCCATTATATCGTCCGTCGTGGTGATACGTTGTACTCTGTGGCCTGGCAGAATGGCCTCAATTTCCGGCAGCTGGCCGAGATGAATGCCATTCGGCCGCCCTACACCATCTATGTCGGTCAATCCCTGCGCATCGCACCGCTGGCCGGGGTCCGGTCGACACCGTTGTCAACCTCCGGGCATGAGTCGACCGCTACGCCGGGATCCCGACCACCCGCGGCAGCAAAGACGACGCCAGCCTCGACAGGACCCCGCCCGGTCAAGGCCACTGCGCTCGCGGGCACACAGGGAACCCCGGCTCCGAAATCACCGGGAGGGAGCGAGCCGGCGCTGCCTGACGTCGTCACCCACTGGGTGTGGCCGGCCAGGGGGCCGTTGCTGCGCGGCTACACACCGGATACCACGGGCAAGAAGGGTATTGATATCGGTGGGAAAATCGGAGAGCCGATCGTGTCGGCGGCGGCCGGCAAGGTGGTCTACTCGGGAAGTGGACTTGTAGGATACGGCCGTCTTATCATCATTAAGCATAATGACAATCTATTGAGCGCGTACGGACATAACAGCAAGTTACTCGTAACGGAAGGTGATTATGTCAGGGCTGGCCAGGTCATTGCGAAGATGGGCAGTAGCGGGACCAGCAGCGCCCGCCTGTATTTCGAAATACGCCGGGACGGCAAGCCGGTGAATCCCCTGCGCTATCTGCCGCATGGCTGATTTCCAACCTTGAGTGACACGACCGGTGAGGCTAGGCAGTGGCTGATCGTCGCAAGGATTCGAACCACAAGGGCCGTAACACTCCTCCGTCCGAAGCCGGTGCCACAGCGGATGAGGAAGTCACGGAGGAAAACGGTGTGTTGTTCGGGCACCGTCACGCCGGTGATCCGAACCCCGAAACTGAAACGCGCTTTACCGCTTCACGGGAAGACAATCACGATCCTACCCGCCTGTATCTCAGCGAGATCGGCGCATCCCCCCTGCTGACGGCGCAGGAGGAAGTGTATTTCGCACGGCTGGCCCAGAAAGGCGACGAGCCTGCCCGTCAACGCATGATCGAGAGCAATCTGCGGCTGGTCGTCAAGATCGCGCGGCGTTATATGAACCGGGGCCTGGCGCTGCTTGACCTGATCGAAGAGGGCAACCTGGGGCTGATCCGGGCGGTGGAGAAGTTTGATCCCGAACGCGGCTTCCGGTTTTCCACCTATGCCACCTGGTGGATCCGCCAGACCATCGAACGCGCGATCATGAACCAGAGTCGCACCATTCGCCTGCCGATCCATGTCGTCAAGGAGATCAATCTCTACCTCCGGGTGGCGCGCAAACTGGCGCAGTCACTCGACCATGATCCGAGCGCCGAGGAAATCGCCGATCTGCTCGGCAAGCCGATTGAGGATGTCGAGCACATGCTGGGACTGAACGAGCGCACTGCCTCTACCGACACGAATATCATGCACGATTCCGCGCGAACGCTCCTCGAGACCATACCAGATGACAGCGCCCATGATCCCGTGGAATTCCTGCAGGAAGATGATGTCCAGACCAATATCGAACAGTGGCTCGGCCAGCTGAATGACAAGCAGCGTGAGGTTGTGGAGCGCCGGTTCGGCCTGCACGGGCATCCGGTTTCCACACTGGAGGAGGTGGGCGAGGAAATCGGCGTGACGCGCGAACGGGTCCGGCAGATCCAGATGGATGCCCTGCGGCGGTTGAGGAAAATCCTGGAAGCCGACGGGTTCTCGATGGATGCCCTGCTGAAATAGCGTACCCCTGCAGCAAAGGGATTTTCCATCTCGATGGAAATAACGTTATTGATGGATGTCAGCCCATAAATCCGTCTTCACCGCAAAGACGCAAAGAACGCAAAGGGATTCTTTGACAAAATCAGGTTCAGGTCTGTCTGAACAGGTTATCCCGGCGAAAGCGGAAAAGACGGGCTTAAACGCAATGGCACTTAATCAAGGGATATTGTCCATATAAACAACCCAATGGCCACGGAAGCACACGGAATATACGCTCTTTTTCCCGTGTCTTCCGTGTGCTTCCGTGGCTATTTATCACACTTGGGGCTTAACTAAGTGCCATTCGACTTAAACGGAACTACCCTGAAATACTTTGCGTCTTTGCGGTGAGCAAGTTTCGTTATGGATGGACTACAGTCAGGCAATCAACAGCGCGGCGACCACCCGGCGGCCTTCCGACTGGAGGATATTATAGGTCCGGCAGGCTGCATTCGTGTCCATGATTTCAACCCCGATACCCCGTGACAGGAATCCAACGGTGAATTCGGCGGACGGGAATTGCAGGCGGCCGCCGGTGCCCAGCACGATGATTTCCGGTTGCAGTTCCTCCAGCCTGGCAATATGCTCCGGCTGGAGGTCTGCGAATGTCTCCGGAAGCCAGTTACGGATGAGCCGCTCCGGTGTCACGACAACACTGACGCGGATAATTTCTTCATTGACTGTGATCTGCCCCGCCGCATAGGCGCGGATGGTATTGCCGGCAAGGCTGTCACGGGCGAAGCGCATGTCGTGAACGATACCGGGCCCCAGGGGACTGAACAAGCACCCCCGCCGCCGGGTGACGCATGTCCGGTTGGGGTGCATTGCCACGTTCGGCGGTGGCTCCCACTGCGACTGCCACTTGTTTCCCAAGGCGCTTTTCAGTAACGTTAGCCGCTATAACCAGTTACTCCAACAACCTCGGATTCACCGCAAAAAGCCGGTTATCACCTTGATTGAAGAATTTTCCCGTATCAAACGGCTGCCGCCGTATGTCTTCAACATTGTCAATGAGTTGAAGGCCGCCGCGCGGGCCCGCGGTGAGGACATCATCGATTTCGGCATGGGCAATCCCGACCAGCCGACCCCCAGGCACATCGTGGACAAGCTGGTCGAGGCGACGCAGCGGGGCGACACGCACCGCTACTCGCTCTCCCGCGGCATCCCGCGTCTGCGCAAGGCCATCTGTGACTGGTACGGGCGCCGTTACGATGTCGACCTCGATCCCGAACGACAGGCCATCGTCACCATCGGTTCGAAGGAAGGTCTGGCGCATCTGGCACTGGCGACGCTCGGTCCCGGCGATGCCGTGCTGGTGCCGAACCCGGCCTATCCCATTCACCCCTATGGCTGCGTCATCGCCGGCGCCGATATCCGCCATGTCCCCCTGAAGGCGGACGTTGATTTTTTCGTCGAACTGGAGAAGGCCATCACGGACTCCTGGCCGCGGCCCAAGATGCTGATACTGAATTTCCCGGGCAACCCGACCACGCAGTGCGTGGATCTGGACTTTTACGAAAAAGTGGTTTCGATTGCGCGCGAGCATGAAATCTGGGTCGTCCAGGATCTGGCATATGCCGACCTGGTGTATGACGGTTACCGGGCGCCTTCCATCCTTGAGGTCAAGGGGGCGATCGACGTTGCCGTGGAATCCTTCTCGCTGTCCAAAAGCTACAACATGCCAGGCTGGCGCGTCGGCTTCATGTGCGGCAACCAGACACTGATCGCGGCGCTGGCGCGCATCAAGTCGTATCTGGATTACGGCATGTTTACACCGATCCAGGTGGCGGCGATCACCGCGCTGGACGGCCCACAGGACTGCGTGCGTGAAATTGCCGAGAATTACCGCGAACGCCGCGATGTGCTGTGCGAAGGACTGAATTCCATCGGCTGGTCCGTCACGAAACCGAAAGCGACCATGTTCGTGTGGGCGCCGATCCCTGAACCCTACCGTGAAATGGGTTCGCTCGAGTTTTCCAAGAGACTGCTGGCAAATGCCCGGGTGGCGGTCTCGCCGGGAGTCGGGTTCGGAGCCTACGGCGATGACCATGTACGCTTCAGTCTTATCGAAAACAAGCATCGTACGCGCCAGGCGATCCGGGGCATACGGGACATGTTCCGCGATGACCTCAATCAGGCGCGCGCCTCGGGAGGATAGTGAGTTGAATCCGGTCAATGTTGGTCTGCTCGGTCTGGGGACCGTGGGCGGGGGCACCTTCAGGGTGCTGAACCGTAATGCCGGGGAAATCACGCGCCGCGCCGGGCGTGGTATCCGTATCAGCCATGCGGCGGCACGGGACTACAACCCGGACGCCTTGCCGGGCATCGCCGGGGTACCGGTGAGCGATGACGCCTTCGCCGTGGTGGACAACCCGGAGGTCGCCATCGTCGTCGAGCTGATCGGTGGTTACGAGCCGGCACGCGAACTGGTGCTCAGGGCCATCGCCAACGGCAAACATGTGGTCACGGCCAACAAGGCCCTGATCGCGAAACACGGGAACGAGATCTTCGCGGCCGCGCAGGAGAAAGGCGTCATGGTCGCCTTCGAGGCGGCCGTGGCCGGGGGTATCCCGATCATCAAGGCGATACGCGAGGGCCTGGCGGCCAACAAGATCGAATGGCTGACCGGCATCATCAACGGCACGGGTAACTTCATCCTGACCGAGATGCGCGACAAGGGCCGGGACTTCGCGGAAGTGCTGAGGGAGGCGCAACAGCTCGGTTACGCCGAGGCCGATCCGACCTTCGATATCGAGGGCATCGATGCGGCCCACAAGCTGACCATCCTGGCCTCCATCGCCTTCGGTATACCGCTGCAGTTCGACAAGGTTTACACGGAAGGCATCAGCCATATCACCCGTGATGACGTCGGCTATGCCGCCGAATTCGGCTATCGTATCAAGCACCTCGGCTTTGCCCGACGGACCGGTGCCGGCATCGAGCTGCGCGTGCATCCCACGCTGATTCCCGAACGGCGCCTGATCGCCAACGTGGACGGCGTCATGAACGCCGTGCTGGTGAATGCCGACGCCGTCGGACCGACGCTCTATTACGGGGCCGGCGCGGGCTCGGAACCTACCGCCTCCGCCGTGGTCGCGGATATCATCGACGTGGTGCGCACCCTGACAACCGATCCGGAGAACCGGGTGCCGCATCTGGCGTTCCAGCCCGACGCCCTGTCGAACGTCCCCATATTGCCGATGGAGGAGGTGCAAACGGCCTACTACCTGCGTCTGCTGGCGACGGACAAGCCGGGCGTGCTGGCGGAGGTGACGCGCATCCTGGGCGAATCCGGCATCAGTATCGAGGCCATTCTGCAGAAGGAAGCCTTGCCGGATGCCATCGAGGTGCCGATCATCATCCTGACCCACGCCATCAGGGAGCGACAGATGAACGACGCCATTCGGCAGATCGAGGCGCTGGGTACCATTCACGGCAAGATCACCCGCATTCGCCTCGAACACCTGAACTGCGACTAGCGTCGATCCTGTTACCGAGATAACTAATTAGTGCCCATCCATAAAGTAGTAAACTCACCACAAAGCCGCAAAGCCGCAAAGCCGCAAAGAGCGCAAAGTGTTTGATTGTTTTCGTTAAAGAATTCTTTGCGCCTCTGCGTCCTCTGCGTCCTCTGCGTCCTTTGCGGCTTTGCGGTGAAAATGGTGCTGATGGATGAACACTATATAATGAGCTTTCTTAATGAGTGTTACACGATTTATAAAGCGCACCGGTACGTACTGATGCCATTCAATTGCGGTTGAAAATCTCATACAGAGCCATCCATTTAGTAATCCTCAATTGTCAGCAAGGAATCAACTCATGCCTACCGGATCACGCTACACGGGTCTGATCGAACACTACCGCGACCGCCTGCCGGTCAGCGACAGCACCCGCATCATCAGCCTTGGCGAAGGCAACACCCCGCTGATCAGGCTGGAAAACATCCCGGGCGAGATCGGCAGGGAGGTCGAGCTCTACGTCAAGTACGAGGGGCTCAACCCGACCGGTTCGTTCAAGGACCGCGGCATGAGCATGGCCGTGACCCGGGCCGTCGAGGAAGGCTGCCGCGCCGTGCTGTGCGCCTCCACCGGCAATACCTCGGCGTCGGCCGCCGCCTATGCCGCCCGCGCCGGCATCGCCGCCTTCGTGATCATCCCGGAAGGCAAGATCGCGCTCGGCAAGCTGGCCCAGGCGATGATCCACGGGGCGGTGGTGATCCAGATCCGCGGCAATTTCGATGACGGCATGCGCCTGGTCAAGGAGGTGGCCGACCATGCCCCGGTGACTATCGTGAATTCCATCAATCCCTATCGCCTGCAGGGGCAGAAGACCGCCGCCTTCGAAATCGTCGATGAGCTGGGACGCGCTCCGGACTATCACTGTCTGCCGGTCGGCAATGCCGGCAATATCACCGCGCACTGGATCGGCTATTGCGAGTATTCCCACCAGGGCGAGGGTGTGGTCACTGCCGCCTGCAAGTACTGCGCGGGTGAGTGTCATTACGCCGGTCGCGGGGTGACCGGCACACGCCCGGTCATGGTCGGGTACCAGGCCTCCGGGGCGGCGCCGTTTATGCGCGGTGAGATGGTCGATCACCCGGAAACCGTGGCCACCGCCATTCGCATCGGCCATCCGCAGTCGTGGGACGGCGCCTGGAAGGTCAGGGAGGAATCCGGTGGCTGGTTTGACGAATGCAGCGACGAGGAAATCCTCGCCGCCCAGAAACTGCTTACCTCGCGCGAAGGAATCTTCTGCGAACCGGCTTCCGCCACCTCGATCGCCGGGGCCTTGCGGGATATCCGCTCGGGCCGGATTCCGGAGGGCAGCAGCGTGGTCTGTACCCTGACCGGACACGGACTCAAGGATCCGGATACGGCCATCAAGCAGTGTGAAGGCGGCATGCTGACGGTGGATGCCAAACTCGAGGCGGTGAAGCGGGCGATTCTCGATAACATGGTGCCTTAGCCTTGATGTTCACTCCGAAGAGGCAGGGGAAGCCGGGAGCTCCATCAGTAATCATTAACAGCGTTACGCGCATTTCCTTCCGGCCTGACCCGGGTGACAGTGTCCCGGGCGGTATCCCTGATTCGACTGCGTCTTGACTGACGAACCCTGCCGCCTGGCGTTGTTGATACCGGGACTTTGCGGTCCGTCGCTTGAGACACCCGCCACCGGTTATCTTTCCGCTGGTCTGCCGGCGCTCGAGCGGCTGCTGTCGCGCGCCCGGGTTGAAGCGCACTCTCCACGGGAGGTCGAGGACTCGCTGGCCGGCTTCTTCCCGATGCCCGGGACTGAAGACGTTCCACTTGCCGTCGCGCCGTTGACCTGGCTGGCCGACACCGGAGAACGGACAACGGGCTTTATCATGCGCGCCGACCCCGTCCACCTGCGCGCCGACCAGGCCTGCCTGCGCCTGTTCGACAGCACGACTTTTACCCTGGCGGTGCAGGAAGCGCAGCGACCTGGTGGACGCGTTCAACGAGCACTACCGCCAGCGGGGCTGGCAATTGCACGCCCCGCGGCCGCAGCGCTGGTAT
The DNA here is from genome assembly GCA_963710815.1 of uncultured Gammaproteobacteria bacterium. GTDB lineage: Bacteria > Pseudomonadota > Gammaproteobacteria > UBA9214 > UBA9214 > CAVQCA01. The sequence continues at coordinate 51,061 of CAVQCA010000062.1, forward strand.
CTGACCATGAACGAGGCGCCGGAGATTACCGCCCTGGCGCCTTTGCAACTCGCCGGTCGGGATATCAGGGACGTCCTTCCTGGTAGTGAAGCCGGCGCCGTATGGCATGCGTTCCTGAACGAGGTGCAGATGCTGTTCCATGACCATCCGGTCAACCAGGCGCGTGAACAGCGTGGCGAACCCGTGATCAACAGCATCTGGCCCTGGGGGGGCGGGTACCTGCCGGCACGGGTTGCGACGACGGTGACCCGGGCGTTCGCCGATCATCCCTTGCTGCAGGGGCTCGCGCGGCTGGCAGGCATTCCGTGCCGGGGTGTCCCGGAGAATGCCCGGGAGCTGATGGCCGAAGACAAGAGCGGGCAGCAGCTGGTGCTGCTGGACCGGCTGGAGCGTGACTGGCGCTACGGTGATCCGGACAACTGGGCCGAGCGGGATCATGCAACTGGAACAGACCTGGTTCAGGCCGCTGCTGGACATGCTCGTACAGGGGCAAATCAATGAGCTGAATCTCTATCCGCTCGGCGTCAGGCGTTACGTGATCAATGGGCGGCGCTTGCGGTATTTCTGGAAACCTGACCGGTCACTGGCATGGCATTGTCGAGACGTATCCTGCGCCGCCCGCTGACGACGCCGCCGGAGCGGCTGCCGACGGGCCTTCCACCGGTCCTGCAGCGGGTGTATGCGGCGCGTGCCATCGAATCCGCCACGGACCTGGATTACTCGCTGGAGCGGATGTTGCCGCCGGAGCGGCTGGGCGGACTGGCGCAGGCTGTTGATTTGCTGGTCCAGGCCGTCGAGGCCGGCTGGCGGATGGTCGTGGTCGGCGACTTCGATGCCGATGGCGCGACCAGCTGCGCCCTGTGCCTGCGCGCATTGCGTGGCATGGGCGCCGCCCGGGTGGATTATCTCGTGCCCAACCGTTTCGAATACGGCTACGGACTTACTCCCGAGATCGTCGCGGTTGCCGCAATGCGCCGGCCGGATCTCCTCATCACCGTGGATAATGGTATTTCCAGCGTGGCGGGGGTCGCTGCCGCCCGGGAACTCGGCATTCGGGTGTTGATCACGGATCACCACCTGCCCGGGGCATCCCTGCCGCCCGCCAATGCCATCGTCAACCCCAACCTGTACGCTGAGGGATTCCCGGGCAAACATCTCGCCGGCGTCGGGGTGGCCTTTTATGTCATGCTGGCGCTGCGGGCGGAATTGCGCGCGCGGGGCTGGTTCACCCGGCGCAATTTCGCCGAGCCGAACCTGGGGCAGCTGCTGGACCTGGTCGCGCTGGGAACGGTGGCCGATGTGGTGCCGCTCGACCACAACAACCGACTGCTCGTTCATCAAGGCCTGCAGCGCATCCGCGCCGGGCGCTGCCTGCCGGGGGTACGGGCGCTGCTCGAGATCGGCGGCAGGACGCCGGCGCGTGCCGTGGCGGCCGATCTCGGGTTTGCCATCGGGCCACGTCTGAATGCGGCGGGACGCCTGGAGGACATGGCGCTCGGCATCGAATGCCTGCTGGCGGACAGCGAGGCCGACGCCCGCAGGATGGCGATCCGACTCGATGCGCTCAATCGTGACCGCAAGGATATCGAGGCCGGCATGCAGGCGCAGGCGCTGGCGGCCATCGAGGCGCTTGCCCGGGACACGCGGGAGTTGCCGGCGGGTCTCTGCTTGTACGACCCGCAGTGGCACCAGGGCGTCATCGGCATCCTGGCGTCACGCATCAAGGAGCGCTTTCACCGCCCGGTAATCGCCTTCGCTCGCGCTGGCAACGGTGAGTTGAAGGGATCGGCGCGATCCGTGCCCGGCTTGCATATCCGGGATGTGCTCGATGCCATCGCTACCCGCCACCCCGGAATGCTCAGTCGCTTTGGCGGGCATGCCATGGCCGCCGGACTGACCCTGGACGAGGACAGGCACCCGGCGTTTGCCGAGGCGTTCACTGCAGAGGTCTCGAGGGCGCTGTCAGATGAGGATCTGCAGGGTGTCATTCAGACCGACGGGCCGCTTCTCGACGAGGAGTTTTCCCTGGCGACCGCGAAGATGTTGCGCGATGCAGGGCCCTGGGGACAGGGATTTCCGGCGCCGCGATTCGACGGCAGGTTTACCGTCCTGGAACAGCGCGTGGTCGGTGAACGGCACCTGAAGATGATCCTGAAGCCGAGCGGGATCAACCGGCGACTCGACGGCATTGCATTCAATACCGGCAGTTTGCCCGCGACTGTCGGGGAGACGCGCCTCGTCTACCGTCTCGACGTCAACGAGTACCGTGGCGTCGAGAGTGCGCAACTGATCATAGAGCACATGGAGCCCGACTGAGTCGATGTCGGGGGCGCTGCCGGGTTGCCGTCCTCACTTGGTTTCATCTGTACAAGAGTAGTAAGATAATCGGTCTGATTTTCTTATCCTGCGGACGTGATTCCACATGCCTGACGTAAATGCCTTGCGCGCCCTGATCAAGGATCTTGACCAGCGTTCGGATGCCCTTAGGGGGTATCTTTGACCTCGATGCCAGAAGCGAGCGGCTGACCGAGGTCAGCCGGGAACTGGAAGCCCCTGATATCTGGAATAACCCGGAGCGTGCCCAGGAACTCGGGCGTGAGCGGGCCCGTCTGGAGGAGGTGGTCCACACCCTGACCCGGATGTTCCAGTCATTGCGTGATACCGACGAACTCCTTGATGTCGCCGTGGAAGAAGACGACGGGGAGATGTTCGAGGCGATCGCGGCCGACGTCGGCCGGCTGGAAGCGGATATCGCGCGGCTGGAATTCCAGCGCATGTTCTCCGGCGATATGGACGCCGAAAACGCCTTCCTCGACATCCAGTCGGGCTCGGGCGGCACCGAGGCGCAGGACTGGGCGGAGATGCTGTTGCGGATGTATCTGCGCTGGGGAGAGCGTCACGGGTTCGCAACCGAACTGATCGAGGTGTCGCCGGGCGAGGTCGCGGGCATCAAGAGCGCGACGGTCAGATTCGAGGGGGCGTATGCCTATGGCTGGCTGCGCACCGAAACCGGCGTCCACCGGCTGGTGCGCAAGTCGCCGTTCGATTCCGGCAACCGCCGGCATACCTCCTTCGCCGCGGTGTTCGTGTCTCCGGAGATCACGGATGACATCGATATCGAGATCAATCCGGCCGATCTGCGCATCGACGTCTATCGGGCCAGCGGGGCCGGCGGTCAGCATGTGAACCGCACGGAATCGGCGGTGCGCATCACCCATGCACCCAGCGGCATCGTGGTGCAGTGCCAGAACGACCGTTCCCAGCACAAGAACAAGGCGACGGCCATGAAACAGCTCAAGTCCAAACTCTACGAGCTGGAGATGCAGAATCGCCGTGCCAGCCAGCAGGCGCTGGAAGACACCAAGTCGGACATCGGCTGGGGCAGCCAGATCCGCTCCTACGTGCTGGACCAGTCACGCATCAAGGATCTGCGCACCGGCGTCGAGGCAGGCAACACCCAGGCGGTGCTGGACGGTGATCTGGACCCGTTCATCGAAGCCAGCCTGAAGAGCGGGTTGTGACATGGACTCCCGCGGCCCGGTTTGCCTGTGCCGTTCTTGCGTCCATTGTCCCGAAAGCCGTCTTGCCGAAACCAGGGCCAAATGATGACAGACCAGGATGAGCACGCCCTCATCGCCCAGCGCCGCGCCAAGCTGAACGCCCTGCGTGAGTCGGGCAACGCCTTTCCGAATGATTTCCGGCGCGATGCCATCGCCGGTGAGCTGCATGCGGAATATGGACACAAGGATCACGGCGCACTCGAGGCGTCTTCCGGTGCGCGTCAAGGTTGCCGGGCGGCTGATGGCCAAACGCATCATGGGCAAGGCCAGCTTCGCCCAGCTGCTGGACATGTCGGGTCGAATCCAGTTGTTTCTGCAACGCGATGCCCTGCCCGAGGGCGGCTACCAGGACTTCAAGGGCTGGGACATCGGCGACATCGTGGGCGCCGAGGGCGTGCTGTTCAAGACCAAAACCGGTGAGTTGTCCGTCAAGGCCGATTCGATCCGTCTGCTGACCAAGTCATTGCGGCCGCTGCCGGAGAAGTTCCACGGCCTGGCGGATCAGGAAACCCGTTACCGGCAGCGCTACCTTGATCTCATCATGAACGAGGTGTCACGCAACACCTTTCGCATGCGCAGCCGGATCGTCCAGCATATCCGCCAGTACCTGAATGACAGGAGCTTCCTTGAAGTCGAAACTCCCATGATGCAGGCCATACCCGGCGGGGCGGTGGCGCGGCCGTTTACCACCCACCACAATGCCCTCGATATGGACCTGTTTCTGCGCATCGCTCCCGAGCTGTACCTGAAGCGGCTCGTCGTCGGTGGTTATGAAAGGGTCTACGAAATCAACCGCAATTTCCGCAACGAGGGGCTTTCGACACGCCATAATCCCGAATTCACCATGCTGGAGTTCTACCAGGCCTATGCCGATTACCATGACCTCATGGATCTGACCGAAGATCTGCTGGTCGGTCTGGCAACGGATCTGCTGGGTACGACAGTTGTGGTATACCAGGGGCAGCGACTTGATTTCGACAGGCCGTTCCGGCGCATGACGGTGCGGGATTCGATCCTGCATTTCAATCCCGGCCTCACGCCCGGGGATATCGATGATCCGGACGCTGCGCGGAAACTGGCTGCCGGGCTGGGCATCGCGTTGAAGGACAGCTACGGCCTCGGCAAGATACAGATCGAAATCTTCGAGAAGACGGTGGAGGAGCGGCTCGTCGACCCGACCTTCATCACCGCCTACCCGACGGAGGTCTCGCCGCTTGCCCGACGCAACGACGCTGACCCGTTCGTTTCCGACCGTTTCGAGTTCTTCGTGGGCGGGCGCGAGATCGCGAACGGGTTTTCCGAGCTGAACGATGCGGAGGATCAGGCCGAACGCTTTCGCAGACAGGTCGAGGAGAAGGCCGCCGGCGATCTGGAGGCGATGCACTACGATGCCGATTACATCCGGGCCCTCGAGCATGGCATGCCGCCTACCGCGGGGGAAGGCATCGGCATCGACCGGCTGGTCATGCTGTTTACCGATTCACCCTCCATCCGCGACGTGCTGCTGTTTCCCCATATGCGGCCCGAGGCGTAGCGCTGCGGCTTGAATCTTAATTCCCCGCCGCTTGCGGCGGGCACAGAGTTTATGGGGTTTCCAAAGGGGAGAAGTGGAACTCTCCCCTTTGGTCGTCGGCGGGGTTTATACCCCGCTGACGATATAAATGATTTCCCGTCATCGTGAACCGCATCGGAAGGGCTGCCGATGCCGGCGGTGATGACGGGCAGGAGGGTGGGGATCAACCCGGATCATCCTGGGCCAGCCGGACCACATCGATGTGGAGTTTCAGCTTCTGTCCGGGTTTGAGGTACTTCTGCCGCTCCAGTCCGTTCCATGACTTCAGGTCGGTGATGCTGACGTTGTACTTCTGCGAAATGAGAAACAGGCTGTCCCCCCGACGTACGGTGTAGCTGATCGATCTGATGGTATTGACGGACCGCGGGGTGTTGTTTCGCGACCGGATAGTGAGGTGCTGCCCGGGTTGTATCGCCGCACCGGAATCGAGGCTGTTCCATTGCGCCAGCTGTTCAACGCTGACGCCGTGGGCGTGCGCGATTTCCCACAGGCTGTCACCCCTGCGCACCCGGTATGTCCGTTTCCCAGCACCCGATTGTGCCGAGTTGTCCTTGAAGAGAGCGGCATAGCGTTCGGGGTTCTTCACCGCCACCGGCACCACCAGGTGCTGCCCGGTGCGGATGGTGTTGCCCCGGAGCCTGTTGGACTTGCGCAGGACCTCGACGGTGGTGTCGTAACGGTTTGCGATGCGAATCAGGGTGTCGCCGCGCCGGACCTTGTGGCGCAGCCATTGCACACGCCGCGAGGGGGGCAGGGCGGCCAGGTTCTGTTCGAAGACGGCGGACTTGTCGACGGGCACCACCAGGCGATGCGGGCCTTGCGGATTCGTCGCCCAGCGATTGAAGCCGGGATTAAGCCGCCTCAGTTCCCTGGTGTCCATTCCCGCCAGTTCGGCGGCGACGGCAAGGTCGAGTTGACTGTGGATATCGATGACCGTGAAGGTGGGGGACTTGTCGACGGGCACCAGGTGCACGCCGTATCTCCCCGGGTGTTTTATGATGGTGCTGATGGCCAGCAATTTGGGTACGTAGGCTGAAGTTTCCTGCGGAAGCGCCAGATGCCAGAAATCAGTCGGCTTGCCGCTCTTCTGGTTGCTTTTAATCGCCTGGTGCACGGTTCCTTCGCCAGCGTTGTAGGCGGCCAGGGCCAGCAGCCAGTCGCCGTTGAACTCCTGCTGCAGCTTGTCGAGGTAATTCAGCGCGGCATTTGTCGATGCCACCACATCCCTGCGCCCGTCGTACCACCAGTCCTGTCTCAGACCATAGTCCGCTCCTGTGCCCGGAACGAACTGCCACAGGCCGGCAGCTTTCCCGTGGGAGTAGGCATAGGGGTCGTAGCCGCTTTCAATGAAAGGCAGCAGTACGATCTCGTTGGGGAAATTGCGCTTTCTGACCTGATCGTAGATATAGGCCAGATAGGGCTTGCCCCGTTGCAGGGTGCCTTCTATCTGGCGGGACTCGCGGCTGTAGGATACGATCCTGCGAGTGACCGCCCGATGATGCCCCGCGTTCAGGTGGAATCCTTCCTGAAGCTGACGCCAGAAATCCCCTTCGGTGGATTCCTGTTCAGTGTCGTCCTGCAGTGTATCCGGGGTGGCCGGCGCGGATTCGATCGCGCTGCCTGTACCAAATTCGGCGCCGGTGCTGTTAGTGTGATCGTGTTGCGGTTGGGGGGCGGTGGTATTGAGGGAGGCGCAGCCGGATGTCAGCAGAATGGCAAAGAGAGTGAGAGTGTGTTTCGCAGTTCCCATAACTCGACTTATCGACGCTGCAGACGGCGGTCTTGATAAAAAAATGTGATCTGGATCACTTGCCCGGGCATTCGCACCTTCATGTTGCAGGCAAATTCCACCCCTCACCTGAAGGAATTTAGCGCCGTATGCTGACAGGCGAGATGCAGGGGGTCAATGTCGAATTTATGTCACGGTGTGCCCACGCCGGATGCGGTATGATTCACCCCATGAACACAACCCCATCCGTACCGATGCGCGCCTCCTCCCTTCGCCGCTGGTACCGTCATCCCCTGGGGAAGTTGCTGGCTGAGGCCGAACTGTCCGCGCTTGCCGAGCAACTTCCCGGCCTGTTTGGCTATCATCTGATGGTGGTCGACCCGCCATGGGAGACCTGCGTCCTGTCGGACAGCCGCATACCGCACCATATCGTCCAGAGGATACAGGGAGGGGGCGACGGCGATACCGGCGTCATCGGACATACAGATACCTGGCCGGTCCTTACGGATACCCTGGACGCCATCATTCTGCCGCATACGCTTGAGATTACCGTTGATCCGCACCTCGTCCTGCGCGAGGTGGATCGCAGTCTCATACCGGATGGACACCTGGTGATCATCGGATTCAATCCATGGAGCCTGTGGGGGATGCGGCGCCTGCTGTCGTGGCGTTCCCGCGAGATGCCCTGGAATGCGCGTTTTCTTGGTGTAAGCCGCATCAGGGACTGGCTGAGCCTGCTGGGATTCGATATCCTGCAGTGCCATTACCTTTTTCAGCGACCACCGATTCAGAACTCACGCATGCTGGGTCGTCTGCAATTTCTCGAGCCATCCCCCGGCAACGGCAAGATGTTGCTGGGTGGCGCCTATATCCTCGTCGCCAGGAAGCGCACGGTGATCGTGACGCCACTCAAGGCGGTACGCAACGGTCGGCGACGCCTGTTCCCGGTTGGCATTTCCACCTCCAGTCAACGAAACATCCGGCGTGTCAGCGGAGGCTGAGATATACACTGACGGCGCCTGTCGCGGCAATCCGGGGCAGGGAGGCTGGGGTGTGCTGCTGCGTTACAAGGGACATGAGAAGACCCTGTACGGGGCTGAGTCGCTCACGACGAACAACCGCATGGAACTGACGGCGGCCATCCGCGCGCTGGAGAGCCTCAAGCGTCCCAGTCGCGTGCGACTGACGACGGATTCGCAGTATGTCCAGAAAGGCATCACCGAGTGGATGGCGAAATGGAAACGCAATGGCTGGAAGACTGCCGCGAACAAGCCGGTGAAAAACGCCGATCTCTGGCAGCGCCTGGACCAGGTCGTCGCCGGGCACGACATTCACTGGCAATGGGTGAAGGGCCACAGCGGACATCCCGAGAACGAACTGGCGGATGAACTCGCCAACAAGGCGATCGACGAGCTTTTATAGCCGGTATAACCGGGGATTTTCCAGCGGAAGATTTCTTTACCAGCCACTACAGATTCTTCAGGGTGAACGATGCGACAGATCGTACTTGATACCGAGACCACCGGTCTGGAGCCATCCGACGGGCACCGGATCATTGAAATCGGCTGCGTGGAACTGGTGAACCGGCGGATCACCGGGAACACCTACCATCAATACCTCCAGCCGGACCGCGACATTGATGCGGGTGCAAGGGAAGTGCACGGGATTACCGACCAGTTTCTGGCCGACAAACCGCGTTTTGCCGACATTGCGGATGAATTTCTGGCATTTATTCGGGACGCGGAACTGATCATACACAACGCCCCGTTCGATGTCGGCTTTATCAACCATGAGATTTCCCTGCTGAGACGATCCGGAGAAACACTTTCCGGCCTCTGCACGGTCGTCGACACCCTGGAGATGGCCCGGCGGTTGCATCCTGGGCAGAGAAACAACCTCGATGCCCTGTGCAAGCGCTACCAGATAGACAATTCACAGCGGGAACTGCACGGGGCGCTCCTCGATGCCGAGATACTGGCCGATGTCTATCTCACGATGACCGGCGGGCAGGCCACATTGTCCCTGGACAGCCGCAGCGACCTGTCTGGAGATCAGACACAATCCATCCGGAGACTGCCACAGGACCGGCCCCGCTTGCGGGTCATACGGGCCGACGCCAGGGAGCAGGAGGCGCATGCGGCGCGCCTGGCCGCGATTGAGCGGGCGCATGACGGCACCTGTGTATGGCGGCATCTGGAAGAATAGCCGGAGAGTTTTCCCCGGTACTCAGCCTGCGGCGGGAATCTGGAAGGTGGACGAATTGAGCCACAGGTGGACCAGTATGCCTGCGGCATAGCCCAGCAGGATGACCGGCGTCCACTTGAGATGTCCGAAGAAGGTATATCGGCCCCTGGCCTGACCCATCAGCGCAACGCCGGCCGCCGAACCGATGGACAACAGGCTGCCGCCAACGCCGGCGGTCAGGGTGACCAGCAGCCAGTGACCGAGTGACATATCCGGATTCATCGACAGCACCGCGAACATGACCGGTATATTGTCCACGATGGCTGAGACGATACCGACGGCGACATTCGCAAAGGTCGGTCCGATGTCGATATAAATGATTTTGGACAGCAGCGTCAGGTAGCCGATAAAACCCAGGCCACCCACGCAAAGGACCACGCCGTAGAAAAACAGCAGTGTGTCCCACTCGGCACGGGCCATGCGCCGAAAAATGTCGAACGGTTTCCCCTGCATCGAGACAGTGCTGATATCGCCGATCGATTCCGTGCCCTGATCCTCCGATCGATGTGATTTCCGCAGGTAGTATCCAAAGAACTGCAGGTAGGCGAGCCCCGTCATCATGCCCAGGAAGGGCGGCAGGTACAGGAATTTGTGGAAGCACACCGTGGTCACGATGGTGGCGGCAAACAGGACCATGATGCGCTTGCCGCCCCGGCGTATCCTGACCTGCTGGTCGTCTCCCGGCGGTTGTCCGGGTGGAATGGCGAAGTGCATGAAGGCTGCGGGCACCAGGAAATTGACGAGGGAGGGAATGAACAGCAACAGGAAGCCCCCGAAGCCGACCGCGCCATGCTGCCACACCATCAGGGTGGTGATGTCGCCGAAGGGTGAGAATGCGCCGCCGGCATTGGCGGCGATGACGATATTGACACAGCCTGGCGTGATGAACCGGGTGTTATCCTTGCCGACCGCGAGCAGCACCGCGCACATGACCAACGCTGTCGTCAGGTTGTCCAGTATCGGCGAAAGGCAGAATGCCAGACCCCCTGTCAACCAGAACAGACCCCGGTAGCCAAAGCCCTTGCGGACCAGCCAGGACCGCAGCGATTCGAACACCAGACGCTCGTCCATGGCATTGACATAGGTCATGGCGGATAACAGGAACAGAAACAGTTCGGAGAATGCGAGCAGGTTCTCGCCCAGGGCCGATTCAACCGTGTGGCTGTCGCCACGGCCTGCGTAGACGAAGGCAATCATTCCCCAGATGACGCCGGCCGCCAGAATGACGGGTTTCGATTTGCGCAGGTGAATGAATTCCTCCGCCATAACCACAATGTACGCGACGACGAAAACCAGCAGTGAGAGATAGCCGATGCCGGAGTGCGTCAGGTCGGCTGCCACCGGGCTGTCGGTAGCGGCGAGTACGGCGGCGGGAGCAGCACAGGATACGAGCAGAGGCAGGGCGGCTGTAAGGTTAAATCGCAACAGTGTTCGTTCCCTTGATTGATTATGGTTGTCACTGCCCTCAGCGGGCAGATCATAAGCACGGGGAGCCGGGCATGCAACCTCAGCCCGTGGCCGGTGCATGCCTGTCACGTAATTAAATGCGTGCCGGCGGTCGCGGCGTTATGTACTGGTCGATACGAGGGGATCATGATGGCGATCGGATAACCGCCATGGTCCACAGGGGTATACGTTGGCAAAACAGCCCTGACCCCGGACTGTCAGGTGTCAGGCTTATGGGTCAGTCGGCGTTCCCGCTGGAGAGTCTGGACAGGATCTTTACCAGGTCATCAAATTCATGTATTCCCCTGCGCCGGTCAGGCAGCTTTCTGCGGTCGTGTAAAACCATCACCCCCTGGCAGTCCAGAATGGGAAATTCATCAGGTAAATTCCAGCGACGATCTCCCTTTTGTCTTGTGATGATCTTCACCGTAGCATTCGACCATTGTTCCTGATTCGATACGGCCGGGTCATTCGACACCGGCTTCCCGCCCACTTGTCAGCCCCGTGAATACTGGCGCCCTGTCTGGTAGTTTGATCCCCGGGGGATGACATCGAGGTGTAAGATGAAGAGGTTTCCGGGATTGAAACTCCGGTTTCCGACCATCCCGACCGAATGGGCCACCCGCCTTGCAGATTCTGAAAAACCCTGATTATCACAAGATAGTAAACTTGCCGTATCCCAACAATTGGGGGAACTACGTATGTCGGATGTGCCACCGATCAGGCTGGTGCCTGACCTGCCGGCAGACTGGCAATGGGGTTCAATTATAGTTGTTATGAATAAATGGCTTATAGAAACAAATTCAACTGAAATCACGATAAACATGTCCGCCATGCCAGGGGGGCGGATCGATTGGCGGGATGTCATTCTTGATTGTCTTGGGTCATGGCAAGGATTCGCCCCGGTGACTATTATGCGTGCGTCTGGTGGATATCATGAAAAGGAGGTTGCGACATGGGAAACAAATGGGCAGAGGTGACGTTGCATATCGACGAAAATACGACACATGAAGAACGCGAGAATTTCCGTGATCTGCTGCTTAAGAGAGAGGGTGTCTTTGCCGCGTCATGTCATGACGAGAAACCGCATTTGATGTTGATTGAATATGACCCGGACACCATCAATTCCATGGAGTTCGTCAAGGAAGCCGGCAGGAATGGGTTGCACGCCGAACTGATTGGCTTCTAGGGCCTGTCGGACCCGGGTGATTGTAGCGAGCATGGTGGTAGATCAGTCCTGAGTCCGACGACAGGCTCCTGCTAGGATAGCAAGCAGGGCGGTGATCGGTGTGGACATCCATGACGTGGAATATCAATGCCCGAGAGGAGTGTGTCGGAGGATTACAGCTACCTGCTGAACGCCGGTTTGATTCGCGGAACCGCGAACAAGGATTAAACCTGGCAAACAACTATCTGGTTGCAAAAAGAAAACCTCTGTCTGGAGTACGACATCTGATTGTTGATTGCCCGGTTTGATGAGGGCGAATCCCAGATGTGGTTCACGTCCAGAAAGAGGCTTTCTGTTATTAGAATAATATACATTCCGCGGAGGTCAAGGAGATGGTGGAAATTCTTCTCGATTCCCCCTATGACTATATGGCTTTATCCTTTCCGGTTTGCGGCAACCCGTATGAAAGGGCGGTAGCCGGACCGACAGTCAGCAATGTGTTCGGACGGGATGACATCATTTCGCGAACAGCTGGGATTCGATATCGTTGAAGGCCTTGAATTCAAGGGCATTGCCGCAGGGATCGAGCAGAAACATCGTCGCCTGTTCTCCGGGAAGTCCCTTGAACCTCACATACGGTTCGATGACGAATCGCACCTCCTTTCCCTCGAGTCTCTCGCGTAGTTGATTCCATTCATCCATATCCAGAACGAGACCGAAATGCGGAACCGGAACCGCGTGCCCGTCCACCGGATTGCTGTGTGCCCCGGCGGCGTCGAGCGCCTCGCGGGCAGGGGCGAGATGGCAAACCAATTGGTGCCCGTGGAAATTGAAATCAACCCAGGTGTCCGCACTGCGTCCTTCCGCGCATCCCAGCAAATCACCGTAGAATCCGCGCGCAGCAGCGAGGTTGTTTACCATGATGGCGAGATGAAATGGCGGAATACGCATGCGGGTCATGAGAACGATGAACAGGTAAGCGGTAAGCCTTCGGGGTTATTTCCGGAACGTCCAGTAGCGTGCGCCGTTGATTTCCAGCGGCTTGAGCGCGAAACGATTATCAGCGCGCTGTCCGGTCTGCAGCAGTTCAAAGATGTCCTCCATGATGCGCCGGTCCTCGGCAAAGTAGGAATGACCGAGCAAACCGCCCGAGACCTCGCTGGCATCCACCGTTTCGACCCCCTTCACCACCACCAGTCCCTCACCGGTTTCACCCGCACGTGGATAGCCGTGGAAGGCTTTTGAAGCCATCAGGGCGCGGTCGTTGGACGAGGCATAAACGGTTACGGGGATCTTGGTGCGGGCGAGACGCGGTGCCATATCCTGGCGGAAGACATCAGCGTCGATATCAGGTGCAATCATGATGATCTCGCGGAATACGATGAGGTCTCCATCCGTCCGGTCGCCGGCAAGGGCTGTCATGGCGCGACCGATAATGCGATTGCCCATACTGTGGCCAATCAGGTAAATGTTCTGCGCCGGTATGTTATCGAGCAGCGTCGCGAGCAGTTTGACGAAATCAGCCTGCGCCCACTCCGCGTTGGTCTCATCCACGGTGTAGCCGGTCAGGCTGCCTTGCGATGGCCAGCTGAAGAGCAGGACAGGACCTGGAAATTTCAGATCATGGACAAACTGCGCCACCACGCGAGCGGCCTCGGCAAACTCAATGTTGTAGCCGTGGACGAATATCATGATTTTTCCGCCCGACGATTTACTTACCGCCTGTGACAGGCGTTTCAGGAAAGTATCACGCGTAAGGGTGATGACATCACGTACCTTGATATGCTTGTTTTCGTCGGAGGAGGATTCCAGCCTGAGAAGGGACGGCTCCTCCTGGTGACCCATGATATGACCCGGGGGTATGCCAACGTGACTGATGCCGTAACTGAGCGCACCCCGCTCAACGCCATAATAGTTATGGCCATCCGAATCCGGTGCGCGATCGGTTGCGAAAAAGACCTCGACCGACTGCGGGGATGCTGCGTCTACCGCGGATTGCTCCCGAGACTCGCCCAGAATCCCGCAACCCGAAATGCCGGCGATCAACAAGCTGATGAAAAGAATGGTTCTGATTCGATAGTTGGAATTTCGCATGATGGCGTTTGTGAACATGTTGGAGACCCGGGCTGGTCGAGCGGGTGCGGAAATGACGGCAAGGCTGTCTTGCACACTACCCGTGCGGGTTATTGTGCAGCCCCTGTGCCCCGTTGTCCTGTGTCAGCGCGATCTCAATGATGTCATGCCTGCCAATGAACCGTCCGGCTGCCGACTGGCATGTTAACCTTCAAGGGATGGCCGGTTTTTCGGGTTTTGCCGCCAAGGGCGTTCAGCAAGACAGAATTGCCGGGAGCACCGGGATTGATTTCTCAGGTCAGGTCTCCTTCACCGACGCAGCGAACGGGCTGTATGCCTGCGCCCCGGTGATTATGGCGTCCCGGAGAGGAATCGAACCTCCGACCTAGCGCTTAGGAGGCGCTTGCTCTATCCGACTGAGCTACCGGGACTGTGGATTCGCATAAATCAAAAGGCCAGACACCGTCTGGCCATTCGTATTTGGTGGAGCCGAGGAGGATCGAACTCCCGACCTTCGCATTGCGAACGCGACGCTCTCCCAGCTGAGCTACGGCCCCGTTGATTCGAAAATACCCGTTAAGGAATCAGTTGAGGCGTGGATTCTAGCATTGAGATGGATGTTACTTCCACAAACGCGGCAATCCAGGGGGCAAGGACTGGTGGGATCCGTCGGACCTGAGTCCCGGTACCGGATCTTGGCGGGTGTGGGGATCAATTCGTGGACTGCCTCCTCGTCGTTGAGAGCGCGACCTCGATGTCAATAATCTTGTCGGCAATTTGACGGCTGTTTACGACGTAGGCATCTGCATCGAGCATGGTGCGAATGATATTGATTCGGTGACCATCGACGTCGGGGGGTAAGGCCAGCTTCTTGAGCATATCGTGTCCAGGTTGTTTCAGAGTCTTTGGTTCGGATTCCATTATTTTTTGTTCATCCCTGACACACGAAGGTTATCGTCTGAGGATTTCACGAGTTTAATGAAATTTTGTGGCGCCGCGCACAAAGCGCCGGTGTCATAATGTGGCGGCTTTTCCAGACCGGGCCATGGTGTGGAGTGGAGGCTGAAACCACATCTTAATGTGGGGCGGATACGATTGATGAGGACGACATTGCCTCACCGATGGCGCGCCTGTTTAGTGATTCATTGAGTGGGGTATTTTTCATCGGTGCTGATATAATGCTCCGCACATATCCGAATAAAACCGGTATGGAACCGACATATTCAGGGTATCTCACTGATAATTTGGCTATTATTTGATTTGCGGACAACATGACGATATTTTGACTCCTGGAATGAGCTGCCGGCCAGATAACTCCTTAGGTAAAACAAATGCTCAATGATCCCAAGGTTCTGATAATAGAGGCTGATCCGGAGAACGCAAAAGAACTGTGCGTCATTCTCAAGTTCATCAATTATACCCCCGTCGTTGTAGAGGACTGTTTGCAATGGAGGCAAACGGCCGAGGGTATCCCCGATCTGCTGACTGTGATGGTGGGTTCCTGTCAGGCGGATAGCGGCCTTGGCGAACTGCTCGGCGATATCCACCAATTCAACGAGAACCTGCCCATCTATCTGCTGAGCAGGAAGGGCAGGGAGCCGACTGTCGCCATCGACGCCGGTTCTTCCATACTCGGTCGTCTCGATATTCCTCCCGATTACGGCCAGTTGACGAGCGCGATCCATCAGGCGGAAGTATTCTCCGATTCGCGCCGCGAGTCGGAACCGGCGCATCGGCCGGTCGATCTTTTTCGCAGTCTGGTAGGGAGCAGCCGCGCGGTTCAGCAGGTCAGAAAAATGATCGAACAGGTTGCCGACAGTGAGGCGAATGTGCTCATTCTCGGTGAGTCCGGGACGGGCAAGGAGGTCGTCGCCAGGAATCTTCACTACCACTCGTCGCGACGCGGCAAACCGTTCGTGCCGGTGAATTGCGGCGCGATTCCCGCCGACCTGCTCGAATCGGAACTCTTCGGCCATGAGAAAGGCGCGTTCACGGGTGCGATCAGTTCCCGCGAAGGTCGCTTCGAGATGGCCGAAGGTGGAACGCTGTTTCTTGATGAGATCGGCGACATGAGTCTGGCCATGCAGGTCAAGATCCTGAGGGTCCTGCAGGAAAGAACATTTGAACGGGTGGGTTCGAATGCAAGCCACACGACCAATGTGAGGATTATTGCGGCAACACACCGTGACCTCGAATCGGCCATCAGGGAGGGCGAATTCCGCGAAGACCTGTACTATCGCCTGAACGTGTTCCCGATCGAGATGCCGCCGTTACGCGATCGGCTTGAGGATCTCCCCCTCCTCGTCAATGAACTGGTGCGACGCATCGAACATGAGAGACGCGGCTCAGTCAGGCTCTCCCCCGGCGCAATCTATGCCCTCTGTCAGTATACGTGGCCCGGGAATGTCCGTGAGCTTGCGAATCTGGTCGAACGCCTCGCCATTCTGCATCCCTACGGGGTCGTGGAAACCGGCGATCTGCCGGAAAAATTCAGACTTGGCGAGGAAGTGGACATGGAACGGATCGAGGTTGCGCTGATCGGTACACCCGTCACCTCGGAGGACCTGGATCCGCGGTTGCCAAGGAACGGTCTGAATCTCAAGGAACACCTCAGCAACCTGGAAATCAATTACATCAAGCAGGCCCTGCATGACACCGGTGGTATCGTCGCCCATGCGGCAAAGCGGCTGGGCATGCGTCGCACGACCCTGGTGGAGAAATTGCGTAAATACGGGCTGCAGAGAAACACCCCAATGTCATAACTCTGGCGTTTGAGCCCGGTGCTGCCTGCAAGGGCCGCTCGTCGCGGATTTGTTGCCACGCCGGCGTGGAACGGGCTTTATACCTTCCCCTGGCTGTGTTAAATTCCGCCTTATAGAAAATAATAATTAACGGGGCTGTTTATTCCATTGCATCCTTGTAATTTCAAGCAGACTTGACCCACGTGCCGTGTCGCGGCGGGTTCGCCTGTGTTCGTTAAAGAACATCGGGGCATGCGTGCATCCGGTTCGTATGTGCCCGTCGATGATTGCGCCACATAAATGGCTTTCACAATAAATCAACGACAAACCTGATGGCGGAAAAAGACAAAAACAGTCGTCGAGGGGACGAAGAGGGCGGTTACGGTGATGTCGACCGGCGATCCCGGCCCGACCATCATGTGAAGGAATACAAATACGTCCTTCATATTTCCAGTGACGATTTGATTTTTCTGGGTCGTTACCGGGAAGCCATTGTTGCAGGCGTGGCAGGATTTGCCGAAGTCTATTACAACTACCTCTTCGATAATCCCGACATCGCCGATGTGCTCTACGCGGATGAACGCGGGGGAGTGCCCGTCAGTGATACGATCCGCGCCGAACTCACCTTCATGCTTGATATTCTGGCTGTCCAGGAGGACGGCAAGCGCGAGGCCGAGCTGTTTCGCGCGGGTGAACGGCGCTACACGAGAGGCATAAAACCGGTATGGGTCACTGGCGCATACGCCCGGTTTATGGAATTCCTGCAAGACCTGATCGCGAAACAGGACATTCCCCAGGCGGATCGGAACCGGCTGCAATCTATCCTGATGAAACTGGCATTGCGCGATATCGGTCTGATATCGGATGGCTACTGGAGCGCCTCGCTGAACCAGGTTCGTCGGGAGCTGGACCATGTGTGCAGGGAGCAGGACAGTATCGAAACCCTTCTTTCCGGAATTCCGCAAATGCTCTGGAGTGTGGATATCAAGGGCAACCGCGTTTCCTATGCCAATTACCCGCTGCATGCGCTCTACCCGGATGGACTCGCGGCGCCATTCCCGTTTCTCGGTAGCACGCATGCCGAGGACCAGCAGTTGCTGCTGACAGGATGGCAGGAGGCGGTCAATGGCACCAGCTTTGCCCGCGAGGTGCGGATATCCCTGGCGGGTGAGCAGGAACACTGGTATCGCTTGTCCCTGTATCCATCCCTGAATCATCGTGGCCGTCCGGTTCAGGTGCATTGTCTGCTTGAAGACATCAATCACGTCATCAGTGAACGCAGGCAACTCGAACGGCTGAGTACCACGGACAGTCTCACGAAATTGCCGAACCGCACCCTTTGGGCCGATCATCTGAATATGGCGCTGGCGTCATCGCGACGGGCGCCCGGCTCTCAGCTGGCGGTGATTTCCCTCGATATCAATCATTTCAAGATGTACAACGATACGCTGGGCCGGGATATCGGCGACCTGCTGTTGCAGGAAATCGCCGACCGCCTCAGGTCCGTCGTGCGCGAATCGGATTCGCTGGCCCGGCTCGGTGGCGACCAGTTTGGAATCCTCCTCCCGGTTGTTCATGACGCCAGAACCGCCTCGGAGCGTGTCGTCACCCAGGTGCTCGACTGTTTCGATATGCCATTCTCGTGTGCGGACAAGCAGCTCTGCGTCAGTATCACCCTGGGCGTTGCCTGCTTTCCCGATCATGGGACAAACGAGGAGGCGTTGCTTACCAATGCGGAAAGTGCAATGTATCGCGCCAAGCGTAACAGTCTGCCCTTCCAGTTTTTCGATCCGGTCAGCGATGTCAGTTCGGCGGAACAGCTGCGCTATTCAGGCCAGATACAGAGTGCGCTTGAGAACGACGAATTTGTGTTGCATTACCAGCCACAGGTGGATCTGCAAACTTCGCGGGTCACGGGCGTCGAGGCGCTGCTGCGCTGGCAGCACCCCCTGGAGGGCACCGTTTTTCCCAAACGCATTATCCCTGTCGCCGAACAGCTCGGCATGATATCTCCGATAACTGACTGGGTGCTGTTCACGGCACTGCGGCAGTGCAGGCAATGGGCCGGCGGCGGCACGACAATCCCGGTTTCCGTAAACGTATCCGCGCGTTCTTTCCAGAGCCCGCGCCTGGTGGAGAAGATCAAATGGTCCCTGCAGGAAGCGGGCGTCAGCGGAGACCACCTGGAGATCGAAATCACCGAGGCCACCCTGATGCTCGACCTGGAGCGCGCGGCGGAGGTGTTGACCGGGTTGTGCGACTACGGCGTGAGCATTGCGATAGACGATTTCGGCACGGGTTATTCCTCCCTGTCCTATCTCAAGCGGCTTCCTATCAACACGCTCAAGATCGATCAGTCGTTTATCATCGATGTGGCATTCGACAATCAGGATATTTCCATTGTTCGTTCGATCATCGACCTGGGGCACAATCTCGGCTACAAGGTTGTCGCCGAGGGTGTGGAAAGCGGCGTGGCCTGGGATATGCTGAACAGCCTGGGATGTGATTCAGCCCAGGGGTTCCACGTCAGTCACCCCTTGCCGGAGAAACACTTCGCCAGCTGGCTGGCCAGGTCATCCTGACAGCCGGGATAAAGGCTGTTTTACCGGTTACCTTGATTACCCCGACAGACCGTCGCCGGTCCTGTCGCGGCCGCCGTGTCTATCCCTTTTTTGCATCGCCGCTGTCCGGGTGAGATAGCGCTACGCTCTTCCCTGGTTTCCCTGATCCCCGTCAATTTATGCGCCTGGTGATGGATTTATGGCGCGGCTGCGCTGGATATCCTGTATATGCCAAAGATATGACGCAGCTCACGTTTTTTACAGGTCGGCTCGATAAAGAATTAAGTCATTTAACTATATATAGTTACGATCATTTCATGGATTTTGATTGAATGAATTACGAGTTGGTACGTGTGTTGCTACAAGACAAGTCAACAGTACTTTACGGCGAATACCACGAAGGGATGAATTCTATGCTGTGTTCCGATATCAGGCCGGTAAAACGCTACAGCCCGCGGGGAGCGGGCGTTCGGGGTCCGGTGCGGTCGATTGCCGTGACGAGCGGGAGTGAAGGTCTTGGCAAAACCAGTATTGCCGTCAATCTGGCTCTCGGTCTGGCCAGGGACGGTGCTCATGTCATGCTGCTTGATGCCGGATCAGGTATCTCGAACGTGTGCGCACACCTGGGATTGAAGGTCCGCTCCGGTCTGCTGAATGTCCTGCGTGGCGAGACAAGCCTGGAAGAGATCATCATCAATGGCCCGGGCAATCTGCTGATCGTGCCAGCGGCATCCGGCATCCGGCATCCGGCCGAACTGGGAAGTGCGGAAAGCGCCGCCATCGTCCGTGCATTCAGTGAGCTGGGGCATCACATCGACACGCTGGTCATCGATACGACGTCCGGGATATCGGCAAGCGCGGCCAGTTTCTGCGCCGCATCCAGTGACGTGCTCGTGGTCGCGGGTAACGGGGAACGTTCGCTGAGAGACGGTATCTCGCTGATCAAATTGTTGCACTCGAACTATGCCGTTGCGCGCTTCCATATTCTTGCGAACAGGGTCCAGGACGCCAGGGAAGGCGCCGGGTTGTTCAACAGGATACTCGACCAGTTCGCCGAACGGCATGAAGTGCTCGTTTCCTATGCCGGATTCGTCCCCTGCGACGATGCGCTGGACCTGGCCGTATTGAACCAGCAGGCGGTCGTCGAGGCCTTTCCCCGCAGTCGTTCCGCCATGGCACTGAAGAATCTGGCCAGACGTGCGGATGGGTGGCCGCGCCAGTATTTCCCGCGCGGTCACCTCGAGTTTTTTATCGAACGATTGATTCAGCAAAACAACGTCGAGATGGAGGTATTATCATGAAAGCCAATACGCTCACCATGGAAGCGAAACTGCGACGCACAGACGATCTGGTTGTCCTGCACGAACCGCTGGTCAAACGCATTGCCTTTCACCTGCTCAGCCGGCTTCCCCGAGTGTCCAGGCGGATGACCTGATACAGGCCGGTATGATCGGCCTGATCGAGGCATCGAGAAACTTCGACCCGAAACAGGGCGCCAGCTTCGAGACCTACGCGGGCATCAGGATACGCGGGGCCATGCTGGACGAAATCCGGCGTACTGACTGGACCCCCCGGTCGGTACATCGCAAGGCCCGCGAGGTTGCCGAGGCGGTGCGCAAGATCGAGAACGAGAAGGGCCGCGATGCGCGCGATGTCGAAGTGGCGCAGGTGATGGGAATCGGCCTGGAGGAGTATCACAAGATACTCCAGGACGCGACCGGCTGCCGCATCTTCAGTTTCGAGGACCCCGGCAGCCTGGGCGAGGAGGGGTTCTCGGCTCCCGACCGCCAGTCGAACCAGCCGTTCGACAACCTGCAGAACGACGATTTCAAGCAGGGGCTGGCCAAGGCGATCAGGGGACTGCCGGAGCGTGAACGCCTGGTGATGGCTCTCTACTACGATGAAGAACTCAACCTGCGTGAAATCGGCGAGATTCTTGGTGTGAGCGAGTCGCGGGTATGCCAGATCCACGGCCAGGCGCTGATACGTCTGCGCGCACGTATGGAGGAATGGACCCGGGACTGACGGCCAGGGTCTGTACGTCGACCTGGTCATGGCGCCCTCGCGCAACAGCAGCCAGTGGTATGCCAGGCGCGATGGCACCGTGCGCGGTCCATTCACGGATGAGTATATTGCACGCTATGTCCTGCTCGGGCGCATCCGGTTGAGGGATGAAATCAGCCAGGACCGCATCAGATGGCGGCTGGTCAGGGATTTCCCGGAGTTGTACCCCGAAGAACTCGAGCGACTGGCGAGTCGGGAGAATTACCAGAGGCTGGTGGTGGCGCGCAGGAAGGTTGACGAGCGTGTCGGCGATCGTCGGGATCGCCAGGGCAGGACTCAGCGCCCATCCAGCGAAGAGAGGCGTGAATTACCTGATAGACGCCGGTTGGGCGGTGAACCCGAATTCTTCAAATATCACTTGCCGGACGATATGCCCTGCCATGCGCACGGGATGAATAAACGGCGAGACCGGTCGTTACGGACTTTTCTGTTGGCGACGTTACTGGCGACGCTGGTATTTGCCATCTTCAGTGTTTCCACCAGATAGCCCGCGTTGCTTGCCGCCTGTTTATCGCGGGCGGCGGATCAGTTTCTCTTGCGGTACTGCAGAACGATGCCTGCCAGGGGGGGGAGAGTCAGGGCGATGGAGTAGGGATGGCCGTTCCAGGCCACGGACTCCGCTTCTACCTGGCCGCGGTTGCCCAGGTCCGAACCGCCATAGTAACCCGAATCGGAATTGAATCGTTCCAGATAGTTGCCCGCGGCCGGCACGCCGATGCGGTATTGATGGCGTGGCTGCGGGGTGAAATTGAGTGAAACGACAATGAAATCATCGCCATCCCTGCGAATGTAACTGAGCGTGGACAGTTCGGCCGCATTGCAGTCGATCCAGTCGAAACCCTCTGAATCGAAGTCGAACCGGTGCAGCGACGGTATTTCCCGGTAGAGACGGTTGAGGTCACTGACCAGTTTTTGTACGCCGCGGTGATATTCGTAATCCAGCAGTTGCCATTCGATGCTTTTATCGAAATTCCACTCCCGCCCCTGGGCGATTTCGTTACCCATGAACAGCAGTTTCTTTCCCGGAGAGGTGTACATGTAGGTATAGAGCAGGCGCAGGTTGGCGAACTGCTGCCAGTCGTCGCCCGACTGCTTGTAGAGCATGGATTGCTTGCCATGCACCACTTCGTCGTGCGAGAAGGGCAGGACAAAATTCTCCGTGAACGCGTACAGCAGACCGAAAGTCAGGTCGTTGTGGTGGTATTTCCGGTGCACCGGATCGTGCTGCATGTAGTTCAGCGTATCGTGCATCCAGCCCAGGCTCCATTTCATGCTGAAACCGAGGCCGCCCAGGTTCACCGGGCGGCTGACGCCCGGCCATGCGGTCGATTCCTCGGCGATCACTACCGTACCGGGATAGGCGCTGTGGGTGACCGTGTTCAACTCCCGCAGGAAACTTACGGCCTCGAGGTTCTCGCGCCCGCCGTAGATGTTCGGCAGCCATTGATCGTTGTCACGCGAATAATCGTGATACAGCATGGAAGCCACCGCATCCACGCGCAGTCCATCGAGATGGAATTCCTCAAGCCAGAAGACGGCGCTGGAGAGCAGGAAGTTGCTCACTTCGTTGCGGCCATAGTTATAGATCAACGTGCCCCAGTCGGCATGTTCGCCGCGGCGCGGATCCTGGTGCTCATACAGGGCGCTGCCGTCAAACCGGGCAAGGCCGAAGCTGTCCCTGGGGAAGTGCGCCGGGACCCAGTCCAGCAGAATGCCGATGCCGTTCTGGTGGCAGAGATCGACGAAGTAGCGGAAGTCGTCCGGGCGGCCAAACCGGCTGGTCGGAGCGAAGTAACCCGTCGTCTGGTAGCCCCAGGAGGCATCCAGGGGGTGCTCCGTGATGGGCAGCAGCTCGATATGGGTGAAACCGGTCTGCCTGACATAATCAACCAGTTCCCGCGCCAGGGTCCGGTAATTCAGGAAATGGCCGTGTTCATCACGTCTCCAGGATCCCAGATGCACCTCGTAGATGCAGATGGGGCTGTGGCGCCAGTCATTCCCCTTCCTGCTGTCCAGCCATTGTCCGTCATGCCATTCATAGGCATCCTCACCGGGTATCAGCGAGGCGGTGGCGGGGCGTATTTCGAATTGCTGCCCGTAGGGATCGGTCTTTAAAAGGAGTTTCCCGTTCTCCCGACTGCGTATCTCGTACTTGTACGGTTGCCCGCTGCGCAGCCCGGGAATGAACAGCTCCCAGATGCCGCTGCCGCCTCGCGCACGCATGGTATGGGTGCGTCCGTCCCAGCCGTTGAACTCACCGACGACGCTGACGCGTTCCGCTGACGGGGCCCAGACCGCGAACAGTACTCCGCTGACGCCGTCTACCAGTTTGCGGTGGGCCCCCAGGACGCGGTAAATGTGCCAGTGTCTGCCTTCTCTGAACAGGTGTATGTCAAAATCCGGGATCTGCGCTGGAAAGCAATAGGGATCATAGGCGACATGCTCCACCCCGTCGCCGTCCTGCCATATCAGCCGGTAGCGTTCGGGCAGGCTCCCCGCCGGCCCGTGCCATTCGAACAGGTCCGTATTGGCGATACGACCCAGGCGTATGCCGGTCTCCACGTTGCGTACCCAGGCCGCACCGGGCTTGAATACGCGGATCGTTTCCTCTTCCCTGAGGATGTGACGCCCGAGCACACTGAAGGGGTCGTGGTGCCGGGAATCCAGCACGCGCTGGATTCCCGGGAGAGACCGGGGTCTGGGCTGATTTCCGAATCGGAATGAGGCATCGGTTGGCGGGGCGGGATTACCACGGCGAAAAGGTTGCGTATCCGGAATTAATGCCTGCAAAGAGTGCCGCGCAACTATACAGGCAATGTGGTTACCCATACAATGTCGCAGATTACGGATTCCTGAACCCCGGGAAGGGTCACATATAATGAATCAGACACATCGGTTTGTCAGCCGTTTGACACGCAACACACTGGCGCTGGTGCTGGCCGGAGGGCGCGGTTCCCGCCTGCAACAAATGACCATGTGGCGCGCCAAGCCCGCGGTCCCGTTTGGAGGCAAATTCCGCATCATCGATTTCCCGCTTTCCAACTGCATGAACTCCGGGATACGCATGATTGGCGTAATCACCCAGTACAAGGCGCATTCCCTCATCCAGCACATTCAGCAAGGCTGGGGGTTCCTGCGCGGTGAATTCGGTGAGTTTATTGAACTGCTGCCCGCGCAACAGCGCATAGAGCCGTCATGGTATGCCGGCACGGCGGATGCCGTGTACCAGAATCTGGATATCATCCGCACCCACAAGCCCGAATATGTCCTGGTCCTCGCGGGGGATCATGTCTACAAGATGGATTACGGGCCCATGATCGCCCACCACGTCGAACGGGGGGCCGATATGACCGTGGGTTGCATCGAGGTTCCGCTCGAACAGGCCAGGGCCTTCGGCGTCATGTCGATACAGGAAGACGGACGGGTATTCGAATTCAACGAAAAGCCGTCGTCCCCGCATCTGATGCCGGGATCGACCGATATGGCACTGGCATCCATGGGGATATACGTCTTCAACACGAATTTCCTTTACGAACAATTGATCAAGGATGCTGACGAAGTCAATTCCACGCATGATTTCGGCCACGACATTATTCCCGCCATGATCAAGAAGTATCGCGTTTTCAGTTATCCCTTCAGGGAATCGCAGAGTGGCCATAGCGCCTACTGGCGTGATGTCGGTACGGTCGATGCCTTCTGGGAAACCAACCTCGAACTGATCGGGGTTCTGCCGGAACTGAACCTCTACGACGAAGAGTGGCCTATCTGGACCTACCAGGAGCAACTTCCTCCGGCGAAATTCGTTTTCGATGATGATGACCGCCGCGGCATGGCGGTGGATTCTATGGTCTCCGGCGGCTGCCTGATTTCTGGCGCCACGGTACGCCACTCCCTGCTGTTCTCCGATGTCAGGGTCAAGTCCTACACCGTACTTGAGGATGTCGTTGTACTTCCAAATGTTCGTATCGGACGCAATTGCCGCATCAGTCGCGCCGTTATCGACAAGGGCTGCGAAATCCCGGACGGGATGATCATTGGGAAGAACCACCGCGAGGATGAAGCGCGTTTTCACATCACGTCCAAAGGCGTGGTGCTGGTGACGCCCGAAATGCTTGGCCAGGAATTCCACTTTGTCCGCTGACGGCTGCTACGGTGCGCCTCCCTGCCGGCATGATACCGTTCACGAGATGCTGTGATGTGACACCGACCGTTTTGTCGCCGGCCTCCGGCTCCTGCCTGCAGGAGGGCCGGGCGGCAGCTCGCCGCCGTGTCCTTCGGCACCGGTACTTTCAAACTGAACTGACCTGAATCCCTGCCTTGGCCAATCCACTGAAAGAGCGTTGTGCCGGCCTGCTGCTGCACCCAACCTCGTTGCCCGACAGCCAGTCCGGTGGCTGCATGGGGAAGAAGGCCTTCGATTTTATCGATTTTCTCAGGGAATGCGGGTTCGCCCTGTGGCAGACCCTGCCGCTGGGTCCGACCCATGATGGTCGTTCACCCTATCAATGCATGTCCGTACACGCCGGTAATATCGACCTGATCTGTATCGATGAACTGGTGGAGCGTGGCTGGCTGGAGCAGGACCAGAGACTTTCGGATGACGCTCTCGTGCAGGCGAGAAAGGGGTTTGAGTGCAGTTCGAATGAAGGCGAACGCGGGGCGTTCGCCGCATTCAGGGAACGGCATGCCGCCTGGCTGGATGATTACGCGCTCTTCCGGGCCATCCGGCAGACACAGGGCGAGGCCTCCTGGCCGGAATGGGACGCCCCGCTGCGCGACCGGGAAAGTGACGCGCTGCAGGCGTTCCACAACTCACATGCCGATGCCTGTGAACAGGTGTGTTTTGAGCAGTTTGTGTTTTTCTCGCAATGGGCTGCCCTGCGCGACTATGCGCATCAAAACGGCATTGCGCTGTTCGGAGATATACCGATTTTTGTCGCCCATGACAGCGCCGATGTCTGGGTCAACCGCGAGCTGTTTTCCCTGGATGCGAACGGCCGGCCAGAGGCTGTAGCCGGTGTGCCGCCCGATTACTTTTCGGCGACGGGGCAGCGTTGGGGAAACCCCCTGTATCGCTGGGACCGGATCATGGCGGATGATTTCCGCTGGTGGCTGCAACGGATTCACACGCAGCTGGAGATGTTCGATGTCCTCCGGCTGGATCATTTCCGTGGTTTTGAAAAGTACTGGGAGATCCCCGCCTCGGAGGATACCGCCATTCATGGCCGCTGGGTGGCGGCGCCCGGCGAGGCCCTGTTTGCGAAGCTGCAGGAGACCTACGGAGAGCTGCCCCTGGTCGCGGAGGACCTCGGCACCATAACCCCCGAGGTCGAGGCGCTGCGCATGCGGTTTGAGCTGCCCGGCATGAAGATACTCCAGTTTGCCTTCGGCGGCGGGGCGGACAATCCCTACCTGCCGCACAATCATGTGCGGCAGTCGGTCGTCTATACCGGTACGCACGACAACGATACCACGCTGGGCTGGTATCGGCAGTGTGACGATGCCCAACGGCTGGCGGTTGATGACTATCTGGGCCATTCCTCGGAGCCGATGCCCTGGCCGCTGGTACGTGCCGCGCTGGCCTCGGTCGCAAGCCTGGCGATCCTGCCGATGCAGGATATCCTGGAACTCGGCAGCGAACACCGCATGAATACCCCCGGCACGAGCGCGAATAACTGGGTCTGGCAATTCGACTGGGGGCAGGTGCCGGCCGACCTTGCCGGGCGCATGCGCCAGCTGATTTATCTGTACGGGCGCGGTCGCAACTGAGACGGACGGCAGACCACCGCGCCTGTTACAGCCAGATCATGTGTCCCGTCTCGAAGCGGTGGCAGAGGAGCCGGTGGTACGGATAGATGCGCAGCTTGTAGAATTGCAGGCCGGACAGCGGCGGAATGAGATTGAGTTCGAAAATCGCCTCGCCCCTGTCGTTGCTTCCGGCGGAAGCGAAGGGGATGCGCTTGTGTTCCGTGAAGACACCGTGTTCGCTTTCGGTGCCGATGACACATTCAAGAACGACGTCTTCCGCGGTCAATTCGCCCAGGACGCCCGCCACCCTGATGTTCAGGCTGTCACCCGACATGATGGAACCGGGTGCGTCATCGATGCGGCGCAGGGAGACCATGGGCCATGACTGGTTGACACGCGCCTTCCAGATCGCGAGTTCACCTGCGCCCTTGTAGTTGTCCGCGCAGTAGATCTTGCTTTGACGGCTGGCGGGTGCATAGTACTTGTTTATATAGTCGCGGACCATGCGCTGTGCGTTGAACCGTGGTATGCAGGATTTCATCGATGCCTTGGACATCCTGACCCAGTTTTCCGAATAGCCCTGGCTGTTGCGGTCGTAGTACATCGGAATGACCTGTTTTTCGAGCAGGTCGAGCAGGTCGTTGGCCTCTTCGTGATTTCGGTAGGTGGCCTCGAAGTTGGGGGCATGCGGCGTGATGGCCCAGCCATTCTCGCTGTTGTAGCCCTCGGCCCACCAGCCATCCATCACGCTCAGGTTAATGACGCCGTTCATCGCCGCCTTTTGTCCGGAGGTTCCGCTGGCCTCCAGGGGATACTCGGGATTGTTGAGCCATACATCCACACCCGCGAGCAGTTTGCGCGCCATCGCGATGTCATAGCCCTCCAGCAGGATGATCCTGCCGATGAAGTCGGGATCAAGCGAGAACTCGTGTATCCTGCGAATCAGTTCCTGGCCAGGCACATCATGCGGATGCGCCTTGCCGGCAAACAGCAGCAGCACCGGCTGATCGGGGTTGTTGAGCAGACGCTTCAGTCGGGCAGGGTCGGAAAACAGCAGGGTGGCGCGCTTGTAGGTGGCAAAGCGCCGGGCGAATCCGATCGTCAGGATGTCGGACTCGCCCGGCACGAGATAGCGGATCAGGCGTTCCATCAACGCTTCGCTGCAGCCATTGCGCCTGAACTGCCGCAGGGCGCGTTGCAGTATATTCTCGTGCAGGTCGGTCTTCAGCGACTGACGCAGGCTCCAGTAGCTGTGGTCGGGTATCTCGTCAACCCGATCCCAATACTCGTTGTTGAGCAGTTCATCACGCCAGGCGCGTCCGAAGCGCATGTCGTAGAGGTTCGACCATTCGTTCGCAAGGAACGTCGGAAGATGGATGCCGTTGGTGATATAGCCGATGGGATTCTCTTCATGCGGTACCTGCGGCCAGATGTAACCCTCCATCTCCGAGGCGACTCCGCCATGAATGCGGCTTACCCCGTTATGGTATCTGGAACCACGCAGCGCGAAGGCGGTCTGGTTGAAATTGCCCGGATTACCCGGGGTGGCGCCGAGTTCCAGCAGGCGCTGCATGTCTATCCCCAGTTCCTGTATGTAATCCCTGAAGTAATGGTTTACCAGGTCGTGATCGAAGATATCGTGGCCGGCGGCGACGGGCGTGTGGGTGGTAAATACCGTGCCGGCCGCAACAAGTTCGATGGCGGTGGAGAAGTCATGACCCTGTTGCACGCATTCGCGGCAACGCTCGAGTATCTGAAAGGCGGAATGACCCTCGTTGATGTGCCAGACCGTCGGTTGTATACCGATCGCGCGCAACGCCCGTACGCCGCCGATACCCAGAATGATTTCCTGCTGGATGCGCGTGTTCTTGTCACCGCCGTAGAGCTGGTAGGTGATGATGCGGTCATGCTCGTGGTTCTCTTCCAGGTCGCTGTCGAGCAGGTACAGGGTGATATGACCGGCTTTTGCCTGCCAGACATTCAAGTGTACCTTGCGACCGTTCAGGTGGACGAAGACTCGCAGGGGTTTGCCGGCCCCATCCCGAACCTGGGTAAGGGGGAGGGCGTTGAAATCGGTTGGATGATAGTGGGCCAGCTGGTTGCCGTGCGCGTCGATGGTCTGGGTGAAATAGCCCTGCCGGTAGAGTATGCCGACCGCGACAAACGGTATGCCCAGGTCGCTGGCGGCCTTGCAGTGATCTCCCGCCAGGATGCCGAGACCGCCGGAGTAGATGGGCAGACTTTCGTGAAAGCCGAATTCGGCGCAGAAGTAGGCAATCAGGTCCTCCGCAGGGTCGAGGTAACCCTGGATGAGCGGATGGGTTCCCTGTCCCAGGTAACTGTCGTAGGAAGACAGGATACGGTTGAAATCCTCCATGAACACCCGGTCCTCGGCGGCTTCTTCCATGCGTTGCTGCGAGACCCGTCGCAGGAAGGTCTTGGGATTGTGCCCGCAGGAGCCCCACAGGTCCTGATCGAGACGCGTGAACAGTCTGCGCACCTGCCGGTCCCAGCTGTACAGCAGGTCATTGGCAAGCTCTTCCAGGCGTTCCAGCCGTGGCGGGATATGGGGCTGAACTTCCAGCGTGAAGCGTGTACCAGACATGGGTGATCCTTGCTAGTCGATCATGCCGGCGGGGCTGTAAGGCATACCTGGAATCAGGGCCGGAGGCATGAGGGTATCCGACATGATTGGCTATAGAGTGCTTATAGAGTGCTTATAAAGAAAATTATTTTCGCCATAACGGATTATGGTGCCGGGAGCGAGAATCGAACTCGCACGAGGTTGCCCCCACCAGATTTTGAGTCTGGCGCGTCTACCAGTTCCGCCATCCCGGCACGAGGACGCTAGTATAAGCAATCCCCGCGAACCGGCAAGCTGTCTGTTTCACCCTGTGGTAACATCCCGCGCCATGCAGCGCAGCGATTTTTACTATGAACTGCCCGGGGAATTGATCGCCTTGCGCCCCTGCCCGACCCGCAGCGCCAGTCGCCTGCTGTGTCTCGACCCCGGCGCCTCGTCCCTGCGTGACGCGCAGTTTACCCAACTGCCCGAACTGCTCGCCCCGGGAGATCTGCTGGTGTTCAATGATACACGGGTGATACCGGCGAGACTGTACGGCAGTAAACAGACCGGTGGCAGGGTGGAGATGCTGGTGGAGCGCATTACCGGTCCATACAGCGCCCTGGCGCATCTGCGTGCCGGCAAGACGCTCCGCACCCACGCCATCATCTCGCTTGCGGGAGGCGCCAGCGCGCAGATCGTCGGTCGGGACGAAGACCTGTACGCACTGGAATTCTCCGGCATCTCCAGCGTGATGGATCTGCTGGAGAGGTTCGGACACATGCCATTGCCGCCCTATATCAAGAGGGCCGATGAACCGGTGGACAGGGAGCGTTACCAAACCATTTACGCGCGCGTTCCGGGTGCGGTGGCCGCACCGACGGCCGGTCTGCATTTTGACGATGACATCTTGCGGCGTCTGGATGCCCGCGGGATCGATCACGTCTGTGTGACACTGCATGTCGGCGCCGGCACCTTCCAGCCGGTCCGCGTCGACGATATCAGCGAGCACGTCATGCACCATGAATACTGCGTGGTCGATGCGGCCACCTGCGGGAAAATTGCCGATACCCGCCGGCAGGGGCGCACGGGTCGTGGCGGTGGGGACAACCAGCGTACGCGCCCTCGAAACGGCATCGCGGGATGGGGCGATCTCGCCTTTTTGCGGCTACACCAACCTCTTCATCACGCCGGGCTATGAGTTCAGGAGCGTGGACGCATTGCTGACGAACTTTCACCTGCCGGAGTCGAGCCTGCTGATGCTCGTCAGTGCCTTTGCCGGTCACGAGTTCGTGATGCGGGCCTACCGGCATGCGGTCGAGGCGGGGTACCGGTTCTTCAGTTATGGCGACGCGATGTACATCAGTGGACGGGATGTCGCGTGACCCTCCGGCCCGTCTGATGAAATTTGTACTCGGGAGCACGGACGGACAGGCGCGCCGCGGTCGGCTGATATTCGATCGCGGCGTCGTCGATACCCCGGCGTTCATGCCGGTCGGTACCTATGGTGCGGTCAAGGCGATGACGCCGGAGGAGGTGCATGCGAGCGGCGCGCGGATCATCCTCGGCAATACCTTTCACCTCATGCTGCGCCCGGGTACCGGGGTCATCAGCGGGCTGGGTACGCTGCATGATTTCATGCACTGGCATGGCCCGATACTGACGGACTCGGGGGGGTTCCAGGTCTACAGTCTGGGCGCTCTGCGCCGGGTCACGGAACAGGGCGTGACCTTCCGTTCCCCGGTGAACGGCGACAGCGTGTATCTGGGTCCGGAGGAGTCCATGCAGGTACAACGCGCGCTTGGCGCCGATATCGTCATGGTGTTCGATGAGTGTACGCCCTGGCCCGCCACCGAACAGGAATCCCGCGCCTCCATGGAACTCTCGCTGCGCTGGGCGCGGCGTAGCCGCAATGCCCACGGAGATAATCCGGCCGCCCTGTTCGGCATCGTCCAGGGGGGGATGTACGGGGGATTGCGCAGGGATTCCCTGGCGGGCCTCATGGAGATCGGTTTCGATGGCTACGCCATCGGCGGCCTGTCCGTGGGCGAGCCGGTGCGGGAGCGCAATGCCGTGCTGGCGGGCATCATGCCGTATATGCCGGTAACCGCGCCGCGTTACCTGATGGGGGTGGGCAAGCCGGAGGACATACTCGCGGCCGTCAGGCTCGGGGTCGATATGTTCGACTGTGTCCTGCCCACGCGCAACGCCCGCAATGGCCACCTGTTCGTGCGCTCGGGGGTTATCCGTATCCGCAACAGCCGCTACCGCACCGACAGCCGGCCGCTGGATGAGGATTGCCGCTGCTATACCTGCCGGCATTATAGCCGGGCCTATCTGCACCATCTGGACCGGTGCGGCGAGATCCTTGGCGCCCGCCTGAATACGCTGCACAATCTGACCTATTATCAGGACCTCATGGCCGGTATACGCGGCGCCATCGAGAAACAGGCCCTGGATGCTTTTGTCAGGCATTTTTACGCGGAACGGGGCGAAACGCCACCACCTGTGCCATAATACCGCGCCGTTGGCCGTGGGTCGGCAGTCATCGCCCGGCCTGTCATGTTCGGTGTTCGAATCAATTTCAATTACGGGAGCAACGTTACTGTCATGAGTTTTTTTATTTCTGATGCCTGGGCACAGGCTGCCCCCACGCAGGGACAGGCCGATCCACTGGTCAGCTTTTTGCCGCTGATCTTCATTTTCGTGGTGTTTTATTTTCTGTTGATCCGCCCACAAAGCAAAAAAGCCAAGGAACACAAGCAGATGATCGAGGCGATCGCCAAGGGAGATGAAGTGGTGACCAACGGAGGGCTCCTCGGCCGGATTAGCGCCGTAAGTGACAGTTTTGTGGAACTGGAGATTGGTGATGGCATGAAGGTCAAGGTGCAGCGACAGGCTATTGCCACCCTGATGCCCAAGGGAACCATCAAGGAATCGTAGTATCCAGGTATCTGTCGGACTTGGGGATGATCTGCCCGGCAACCGCTCCCCACGCTGCCTGTATCCCGCATGCTCGCCGCGATCAACCCGGGCCGTCAAATGCCTCGTAACCAGGAATTCATGACATGATGAATCAGTACCCCCTCTGGAAGAACCTGCTGATCGTCGCCGTTCTTCTCGTCAGCACTCTTTACGCACTGCCCAACGTCTACGGCGAGGATCCCGCGCTGCAGATAACCAATGCGCGGGCAGGCAAGCTGGCGGTGGATGTCCCGGAGAGGGTGGCAACCGCGCTGAAAAAGGCCGGCATCGCCTACAAGAGCATGAAAACCGGCGACCAGGAGGTTCTGGTTCGGTTCAACTCCACCGAGACGCAGCTGAAGGCGGTGGATTTCATCAAGGGCGATCTGGGCGGCGACTTCGTGGTGGCGCTGAACCTGGCGCCGGCCACGCCACACTGGTTGCAATCACTGAATGCCTTGCCCATGTATCTCGGTCTGGACCTGCGTGGTGGCGTGTATTTCCTGCTGGAAGTGGATATGGATGCCGCGGTCAGCCAGGCAATCGACCGCTATGCCGGAGACCTGCGTACCTTGTTGCGCGAGAAGAAAATTCACTATGGCCAGATCCGCCCGGAAAACGGCGGCGTGCGCCTTCTGTTGCGCAGCGCCGCCGACCGGGAACACGTGGATTCATTGATCCGCGATGAATACCCGGATCTGGTGCGTCAGGAACTGCCGGTGGAGAACGGCAATTATGGCGTGGTCGTCAAGCCAAGCCAGCGTGAAATCAAGGAGATCCGTTCGTTTGCCCTGCAGCAGAATATCCTCACGCTGCGCAATCGCGTGAATGAACTGGGTGTGGCCGAACCCGTTATCCAGCAGCAGGGTTCCTCACGGATCGTGGTCCAGCTGCCCGGTGTGCAGGATACCGCGCGGGCCAAACGTATTCTGGGCGCCACGGCGACGCTCGAGTATCGCGCGGTTGATACCGGGCACGACCTGCAACAGGCGCTGGCAGGGAAGGTACCGGCGGGCTCGAAGATCTACCATGAACGCGATGGAAAACCCGTCCTGCTGAAAAAACAGGTAATCGTGACCGGCGACCAGATCGTCAACGCCAGTTCGGGTTTTGACTCGCAAACCGGCACCCCGAATGTCACGGTAACGCTCGATGCCAAGGGCGCGCGCAAGATGCTCGCCTTTACCAAGGAGAGTGTCGGCAAGCCCATGGCGGTCGTATTCATCGAGAACAAGTCGCAAATAAAGATGGTCGACGGGAAACCGGTCAGCACTACCAGGAAGGTGGAGGAAGTGGTCAGCGTCGCGACGATCCGTGATGTCTTCAGCAAGCGCTTCCAGACCACCGGCCTTGACAGTCCGCAGGAGGCCCACGAACTGGCGCTGATCCTGCGCTCCGGCGCCCTGGCGGCGCCGATCAGGATTGTCGAGGAGCGCACCATTGGACCGAGCCTGGGCAAGAAGAATATCGAACAGGGATTTCTCTCCACCATCATCGGGTTTGTTGCCGTGCTGGTCTTCACGGCGATGTATTACCGGGTATTCGGTCTGATCGCCGATCTCGCCCTGGCTTTCAACCTGGTGCTGATCGTGGCCATACTCTCGCTGTTGCAGGCGACGCTGACGCTGCCGGGCATTGCGGGTATCGTGCTGACCATCGGCATGGCGGTCGATGCCAATGTCCTGATCTATGAACGCATCCGGGAAGAGTTGCGCAACGGCAACAGTCCCCAGGCGAGCATCCAGGCCGGCTTCGAGAAGGCGTTTGGAACCATCGCGGATGCCAACATCACGACCCTCATCGCGGCAGTGGTGCTGCTGGCCTACGGTACCGGCCCGATCAAGGGATTTGCCGTGACACTTTCCATCGGCATTCTGACCTCCATGTTCACCGCCGTCATGTGTACCCGGGCCGTCGTGAATCTGGTCTATGGGCACCGGCGTTCCGCCAGGTTGTCCATCTGAGCATCCGTTACAGGGGTTATTCCGATGGAATTTTTCAAACATGATCTGAACGTCGATTTCATAGGCAAGTGGCGCTATGCCGTGCTGATTTCCGGCCTGCTGCTGGTGGTGTCAGCCGTTTCCCTGCTGACGCGGGGGCTGAACTTCGGTATCGATTTCACCGGAGGGACGCTGATCGAGGTCGCCTACCGGCAGCCGGTCGAACTGGACAACGTCCGCTCCACCCTTGCGAAAAGCGATTATTCGCAGGCTCAGGTCCAGTATTTCGGGACTTCGCGGGATCTGCTTATCTACATCCCTCCCAGGGAAGGTCTCGACAGTGCAAAGCTCAGCGACGCGGTTTTTACAACGCTGCATAAGGCGAATTCCGATGTCGAATTGCGTCGCGTCGAATATGTCGGCCCGCAGGTCGGTGAAGAACTCGCCGTGCAGGGCGGACTTGCCATGATCTACGCCTCGATCTGCATCCTGTTCTACGTCATGATACGGTTTCACGCGCGGTTCGCGCCGGGTGCCGTCATCGCCCTGGTGCATGACGTCGTCATCACCCTCGGTGTGTTTTCGCTGTTCCAGCTTCAGTTTGACCTCACCGTACTGGCCTCCATTCTGGCCCTGATGGGGTATTCGCTGAACGATACGATCGTGGTGTTTGACCGCATCCGGGAGAATTTCCGCCGGATGCGCAAGGGCACCCCCGTGGAGATCATGAATGCCTCGGTGAACCAGACGCTGTCACGCACCGTGATGACCTCATCGCTCACGCTCCTGGTGGTGGTTGCGTTGTTCGTCTTTGGCGGGGAGGTCATTCACAACTTTTCGCTGGCGCTGATTCTGGGCATTGGTGTCGGCACCTATTCCTCGATCTATGTCGCCAGTCCCATATCACTTGCCCTGGGGGTCAGCAAATCGGACCTGGTCCCGGTAAAGAAGGAAGGGGCCGAACGCGGCAGGTAGCATCCCCCCTGGTCACTCCTGTTTCGGGTGATTATCCCGTGCCCTTGCCGCCGGCCAGTGTGCCGGTCGCATAGGGTCGTATGGCCTTGAGGATATGCGGGAAAAGCTTGGGATTGGCACTGACGATATGGCCGTGTTTAAGGTGGTCGTGGCCGCCGGTGAAATCACCCGACAGTCCGCCGGCCTCCTGTATGAGCAGTACGCCGGCTGCCATGTCCCAGGGATTCAGGCCGATTTCCCAGAACCCGTCGAGGCGGCCGCATGCGACATAGGCCAGATCGAGTGCGGCCGATCCGGCCCGGCGTATTCCCGCCGTTTGCGGGTGCAATGCCCGGAACATGCCGAGGTAGGCATCCAGATGCTGCGGTTGCCGGAAAGGGAAACCGGTGCCCAGCAAGGCACCATCGAGCGTGCGTCGCGTGGATACCCTGATGCGGCGGTCATTCAAATACGATCCGGCGCCGCGGGTCGCGGTGAACAGTTCCTGTTTGAGCGGATCATAGATCACAGCCTGTTCCAGGCGCCCCTGATACCGCAGGGCGATGGAAACCGCGAACTGCGGGAAACCGTGCAGGAAGTTCGTGGTGCCGTCCAGCGGGTCGATGATCCATTCATGCTCGTCACCCGGTGATGCACCGCTTTCTTCGGCAATGATCCCGTGACCGGGATAGGCCTTGCGCAGAATGTGGATGATTTCCTGCTCGGCCTGGCGATCGACCTCACTGACGAAGTCATTGCGTTCCTTGGTCTGGACCGACAACTGGTCCACCCGGTTAATATTCCGGATGATGATATTGCCGGCGCTGCGGGCCGCACGGACCGCAATATTCAGCATGGGATGCATGGTCTGCCCCGATGGCGGCGAGCCTGTAGTCAAAAGGCCGCAAAGAATACCAGAGAAGCCATCCTCGCGGTATGCAACGGCAGACTGTCACGGCCGGAAGCGCGTCTGCTTTCGCTTCAGTTCCGTTGCCTGCGGTATTGCTCGCGCAGCTGCTGGCGCTGCTCCGGGGACATGTTCCTGTACTGCTGCTGCTTGCGTCTGACGGCGTCGCGTTGTCCGGGGGGGAGTTCGAGGTAGCGGCGGGCGCCCTGGCGCAGTTTGTTCTGCTCCGCTGGCGAATAGCGGGTCCAGTTGCGGCGATAATCCTTCAAGGCAGATTGTTCGTCAGCCGGCAGGGCATTCCATGGCATTTCCGCCCCGTGGCCCTGCTGATCGTTGCCCTTGTCATGATTCCTGGACAGGGCCGCGGGTGGGTAAAGCA
Organism: uncultured Gammaproteobacteria bacterium; assembly: GCA_963710815.1. Lineage (GTDB taxonomy): Bacteria > Pseudomonadota > Gammaproteobacteria > UBA9214 > UBA9214 > CAVQCA01. The sequence continues at coordinate 87,678 of CAVQCA010000062.1, forward strand.
CAGTGGTCATGGCTCCGGCCAGGAGTATGGCTATGGCGTGAATTCCCGGTCTCATGGTTCAGGACCGGTTTGCCGCGGAATCACCATTGCCGTTCTTTTCATGCGTTGCACCGTCTTCCTGGTTGGCCATCCACAGATAGAAATCCAGGTCTTCATAGATGTCCGGGATTTCTCCCGTGGCCCGGGCCGTCATCTGCGGTGTCTCCATGAACTCATGCCGCAGGCCCCACAGGCCGGCCGACAGGGCGATGAGCAGCATGGCCGCGGCTGCGAGCACCGGGTATCGGTGGATGCGCCGCCGTCCGACCGTCATGGCGTGCCGGCGGACCTGTCTCAGGCCGGCCGACAGGGTGCTGCTCTCTACCGGCCACGATCCCAGTGCATCGGGACCCAGCTGTTCCCATGCATGCAGCTGATCGCGGCATCGCGGGCAGGTGTCAAGGTGGCGCTCCAGCCGGGTCCTGACTTCAATGTTGTCATCCAGCAGGCCGGCACGCAAGCGGTCAAGCAATTCCGTATCAGGATGTGCCTGTTCATGCATAGTCCCATACCTCCGCCAGGAGTTTGCGCAGTTCACGCAGCGCGCGATAATGGTGTTGCTTTACGCTGTTTTCCGAACAGCCGAGCGTCACGGCTGTTTCCCGGGTGGTCATGCCGCGCCATTCCCTGAGCACGAAGACCTGTCGTTGCCGCTCTGACAGGGAATGCAGAGCCTGCGTAATCTTCTCGCGCAGCTGTACGGCGACCATACCGGCTTCGGGTTCCGTTATATGATCATCCCGATCGTCGGACGGAAGGTCGGGTTCTTCCGTGGCGTTGCCGTCTTCCCGGCCCTTGCGGAACAGTCCCGTTAACGACACCAGCTTGTGCTTCCCCTGTTCGATGAGACGCCTGCGTCTGACGTCGTTTATCCGGCTGTTCAATATGGTTCGAAAGAGCGCGGGCCATTGTTCGGCCGGCTTGTCGCGGTAATATTCGACCAGTCCCAGCATGCTGTCCTGGACCACATCCATGGCGGTCTCATGGTGCCACAACGCCGCATAGGCAACGTAGTAGGCATTTTCCCCGTGACTGGCGAAGAATCTGTCCAATTCCTGATTACTCTGGTTGTCAGCCGGCAAGGCGGTTCCCGTGATTGATATGGCATCCATTACATCAGGTAATGACATGGCGGGTGTAGTAATCACAATGTTCGCCAGCTCACCGCAACCACGCCGCACCGGGGTCGACCACCCTGCCCATAAGCCGAGCCGCGCATCAGTGATGCCCAGTATAACCAGTTCCGGGCTGGATAGCCGCGCGGCGGCGGACGATGCCGGCTGCAGCCGGGAGACAATGACCGGGCAGCAGGCCCGAGACCATCAGGGTACTGGGAAGGGCGTGCCGGATCGTCATGTCGCGGTTCCTCTAGGACGTTGATATCCCTAACGCGGAACCGGAAAAAAGGTTAACGGGCCGACAGGCTCCTCAGAATCTGGCCGACACTGACCTGCTGGCTGGCGGTGAGGTCCGGGCGCCAGGCCACCTGGCCCGGACCATACAGCAGGATGACGGTCGAACCCATGTTAAACCGGCCCATCTCGTCGCCGCGGCGGAAGCGCGGCGACGGGGCGTCTTCGCCGGGATATTTCCGTACCTGGATGCCGGTGGCGGGTGGGATCACCCCCTCCCAAACGGTTTCCATGCAGGCCACGAAGATGGCGCCGACCAGAACCATCGCCATGGGTCCCGAGGGGGTTTCGAACAGCGTCGCCAGGCGTTCATTGCGCGTGAAAAGCCGGGGGATTGCCCGGGTGGTATGCGGTGCGACACTGAAGAGACGGCCGGGAATATAGACGGTCTCGACCAGCCGGGCATCGCATGGCATGTGGATCCGGTGATAATCGCGTGGTGACAGGTACAGTGTCGCGAATTCGCCCTGCTGAAATCCGGCGGACCGACCGGCATCCCCGCCCAGGAGATCAACCAGGGAATAGTCCCGACCCTTCGCCTGCAACAGGCGGCCATCCGTGATGCGCCCGATCTGGCTGATACGGCCATCCACCGGACTGGTAATGGCCCGGGGCTCCGCGGGTTGCGGCCGGGCGCCGGGTTTCAGTGCCCGGGTAAAAAAACCATTGAAATCCGGATAATGCGCGGGTGAGGTTTGTACCGCCTCCGACATGTCCACGTTGAAGTGCCGGATAAACCGGCTGATCAGCAGATTCTTCCACCAGTGTGCCCGCCAGCGCGTGGCGAAATATACCAGTCGTGAAAGCAGGTGGTGTGGCAGAACTGCCAGCGGCCAGGATTTCAGCCAGTCGGTCAGGACGCTTGAAGACATCGGTTGTAAACAGTGTCGATGGATCTAATACTGCTGATCAGCGGTGTCGCCGGTCGCCCGCATCACGGCTGCGACGAATTCGTTGCCGGTTCCGTCATCCCGGGGGATATGACCGGGATTGTCGTATCCAGCTCGTACAGCGGGCCCGGGATGGCGTGCGGAACGGCAGGAGCGTGTTTCATCGATTACCGTAAGCCCGTGAAATCATACCGAAGTCGCTGGCCATATCGGTCGCATCGAGGGGCGGCGTGAATACCGCATGGAACCGCCCGGCCGGGTCGAACAACAAGACGCTGGCGCCATGGTCCATCGTGTAATTACCGGCCCCGGTATTGTCCTCGACACGCGCAAAGGTGATGCCGACTTGATGTGCCAATGTCCCGATCGCCTCGCTCGTGCCGGTGACGCCGATGATTCCCCCATTGAACCTGGAGAGGAACTGCCCCAGTTTTTCCGGGCTATCCCGCTCGGGATCGATGGTGATAAAGACGAACTGGACATCGTCGGCATGACTCCCGACCTTGCGGGCAACGCTGCTCAGCACTGAAAGGGTGGTCGGGCAGACATCCGGGCAGTGGGTATAACCAAAGAAGACGAACGACCAGTGGCCCAGGAGGGATCTGTTGTCAAACACCTTTCCGGTATGATCGGCAAGGGTGAACGGCTGGATATCACGCGGGTTACTGAACACCGTGGCATGCAGGTCCGACAGCGGGGCGGGCCTGACGAAGAGATGGTCGGCTACCCAATACCCCGTCGCCAGGGCGAGAATGGCGGCGACCAGCAGGGCGGCGATCCGCGGAATCGAGGGTGTTTTGCCTGGCGTGGACATGGCGGCGCATTATCCCACAGAGTCACTCCCGCTTCACTATTCGTTTAACGGGCAAGGACGGTCACGGGTCGGTCATGCGTAGTCGTGCAGCCGCCTGCCACCGGAGGACATCATGAATTCTCTGATAACTGTGCGGGATTTTATCCGCCGGGGCGCCAGCCGCTTCGGTGAAGCAGGGCTGACATTCGGCCACGGCACGGATAATGCGCTGGATGAATCCGCCGTACTGGTGATGTACGCCCTGCACCTCGGCGCAAATCTGCCGGAGGATTATCTCGATGCCGCCCTGACGGAGTCCGAGCGCGAGGAGGTTACCCGCCTGATCGAGTTGCGTATCGCCACCCGCAAGCCGGCCGCCTATCTTACCCGTGAAGCCTGGTTTGCCGGGTTGTCCTTTTATGTGGATGAGCGGGTGCTGGTGCCGCGTTCGCCGATCGCGGAACTGATCACCGGCCGGTTTGCGCCCTGGGTTAGGCCGGAACGGGTCGGCGACATCCTGGACCTGTGTACCGGCAGCGGCTGTATCGCCATCGCCTGTGCCCATGTATTTCCGGAGGCCCGCGTGCTGGCTACGGATATATCCCGCGATGCGCTGTCCGTGGCGCGGAAAAATATCGACCGTCACGGACTGGGGCAACGTGTGCAACTGCTGGAGAGCAACCTCTTCGAGGGTATCGATAACCGGCGATTTGACCTGGTCGTCTCGAATCCCCCTTACGTACCGCGTGTGGAAATGCAACAATTACCGGACGAATTCCGCCATGAGCCGGTCCTTGGCCTGTCCGCCGGCGAGGATGGACTCGATGTGGTGGTGCGGCTGCTCAAGGACGCCTCCAGCCATCTCACGGACGAGGGCATACTCGTGGTGGAAGTGGGCTGCAGCCAGCAGGCACTGATCGACCGGTATCCCGCTGTCCCGTTTCTCTGGCTGGAGTTCGAGCATGGCGGTGAGGGGGTGTTTCTGCTGGAGCAGGCCCAGCTGAGAGAGCATCAGCGGGATTTCGACCGCGTGGCAACGCAGCGCGTCGGCCCGCCAGACACGGGAGCGGAACATGTTGACCATGAACGAGAGGGCAACGACAACCCGGGAGTACGTGGAACTGGTGGATCAGGTGATCTTTGATCTGAATGAGCTGCTGGCATCGATGGCCTATGATATCGATGATATCGCGGACAGCCCGGCCGATCTCGAAGTGCTGTTGAAGGAGGTGCGGGAGCTGCGCCAGTCGATGGCCGACGGGAGCTACCTGTTCGGACGCGAGGACTTGCCTTTCATGCGTCTGGTGAAAAAAAACAGTGAAAAGACGTTGCCGTTTATACGCCTGTTTTACCGGATAAACCGGACACACAAGCTGGGCCTGGCGATTATGGAGGATTGATTTTTGTCAAAGCCGCCCGGGGTTCTTCCGGTTGACCGGGAGGCGCACCGCTAGCGCTTGACGCGGTAAATGAGCCCGGGCTTTATCAATACCTCATCCCTGTTCAGCTGGTCGAGCGGAAACTCTCCGTCGATGTTTCTGGCGATGCGGTCGAACACATAGGTTCCCTTGTGGGACTGGATGGTCTCGTGGACGGGATGACCGAGGTACTTGCGAACGCGAGGGGATTGTGCAGAGGATTGCGCCATGTCTGTCTCCTGGTATCCGGTGATGTCCGGTACATGTCATCTCAAAGCCCATATCGGTCGATAAGTGCACGTTCTTTAATACCGGAGTGGCCGGTAAACACGGGACGCCTGTTCATGAACCCGTTACAATAGGCGCATGTCAGGAAACAGCTTCGGCAAACTGTTCACGGTCACCAGCTTCGGAGAGAGTCATGGTCCGGCGCTGGGCTGCATCGTCGATGGCTGTCCGCCGGGAATGGAACTTTGCGAACAGGATCTGCAACGCGACCTGGATCGCCGCAAGCCCGGCAAATCGCGACATACCACACAACGGCGCGAAGCCGACGAGGTGCAAATACTCTCCGGGGTCTTCGAGGGCAGGACGACCGGCACCCCGATCGGTCTGCTGATACTGAACACGGATCAGCGTTCGAAAGACTATACCCGGATACTTGACCGGTTCCGCCCCGGCCACGCCGACTATACCTACCAGCAGAAATACGGGTTTCGCGACTACCGTGGTGGCGGTCGATCATCGGCGCGGGAAACCGCGATGCGCGTGGCCGCCGGCGCCATTGCGAGGAAATACCTGTTCGAACACTGCGGTATGCGTATTCGCGGCTATCTTGCCCAGCTGGGGCCGGTCCGGCTGGAGTTCAGGGACTGGGGTGCGGTCGAAACCAACCCGTTCTTCTGTCCTGACCCCTCCCGTGTGGAGGAACTGGAGCGCTACATGGATGCCCTGCGCAAGGAGGGTGACTCGATCGGCGCCCGGGTCAACGTGGTCGCCAGCGGCGTGCCGCCAGGATTGGGGGAGCCGGTCTTCGACCGGCTGGATGCCGAAATCGCCCATGCCATGATGAGCATCAACGCCGTCAAGGCGGTGGAGATCGGTGCCGGTTTCTCATGCGTTGAGCAGAAGGGCACCGAACACCGTGACGAGATCACCCCGGAGGGCTTCCTCAGCAACAATGCCGGCGGTGTGCTGGGTGGCATTTCCAGCGGGCAGGACATCGTCGCCAGTATTGCCCTGAAACCGACATCGAGCATCCGTCTGCCGGGCCGGAGCGTCGACGTCCAGGGCGATCCCGTCGAAGTCGTCACCACGGGCAGGCACGACCCGTGCGTCGGGATTCGCGCCACACCGATTGCCGAGGCCATGCTGGCAATCGTGCTGATGGATCACCTGCTGCGCCATCGCGCCCAGAATATGGATGTAGCATCGCCGACGCCGGCCATCCCGGCCGCCGCGCCGCGATAACCCGGCCGGCACGCCTCAGAACCTCCGGTCCGTACCCACCGTTTCAACCCGGCATGAACTACTGGCGGCTGTCCGGTTTCTATTTATTCTATTTCGCCACCCTCGGGGCCCTGGTGCCCTACTGGAATCTCTATCTCAGGTCGCTGGATTTCGGTGTCACCGAGATCGGGGAGCTGACGGCGATCCTCATGGCGACCAAAATCGTCGCGCCATATGTCTGGGGCTGGATTGCCGATCATACCGGCCGACGTATCGCCATTGTACGCATGGCCTCCCTGCTGGCGGCGCTCGCCTTTGCCGGGGTGTTTGCCGGCAGGGGTTACTGGTGGCTTGCCTTCGTGATGTCAGCGTTCAGTTTTTTCTGGAACGCCTCGTTGCCCCAGCTCGAGGCCACGACCATGAATCACCTGGGCAGCGAGACCCGGCGCTACAGCCGTATCCGTCTGTGGGGTTCCGTCGGCTTCATCCTGACGGTTGCGGGGCTGGGGCCCCTGCTGGATCGCTATGGTCCCGGCCTGTTACCCGCGGTTCTGCTGGCGCTGTTCACCGCCATCTGGCTGAGCAGTCTGGCCGTGCCGGAATCGGCGTCCGAGCATGGGAAACCGGCGCAGGAGCCATTGCGCCGGGTGCTTGGCCGGCCGATGGTGGTGTCCCTGTTCAGCGTCTGTTTCCTGATGCAGGCCAGTCATGGCCCCTACTACACGTTTTTTACCATCTATCTCGAAAACTTCGGGTATTCGCGCACCTCCATTGGACAACTCTGGGCGCTGGGCGTGTTCGCCGAGATCGGCATTTTCATGTTTATGCCGCGCCTGCTGTCCCGCTTCGGGGCACGCCATCTGCTGTTGGTCGCCACCGGTCTCACTTCCCTGCGCTGGCTGATGATTGCCGTGTTTCCCACGCATGTCGGCCTGATCGGGCTGGCCCAGACCCTGCACGCGGGCAGTTTTGGTCTCTACCATGCCGTCTCTATCCATCTGGTCCACCGCTTGTTTACCGGTATCCATCAAGGCCGGGGGCAGGCACTGTACAGCAGCGTGAGCTTTGGCGCCGGTGGCGCGGCCGGCAGTCTTGCGAGCGGTTATCTCTGGGAAGGTCTCGGACCCGAGCCGATGTTTCTGCTCGCTGCCGTGGTCAGCCTCATGGCGCTGGGCGTGGCCTATCGCGGGATCAAGGGAGAAAGTTGATCACCATCCCTGCCTCCCGCACAATCCAGCCTCAATGCCCTGACAATGCATGTGGATCAGGCAAATCGTTGACCAATACCAGCGGAATGCTGCGCCTTTGTGCTGAATACCGGCGACTGCATGTCGGCCCCTGCGGGCAATCCGGCGCGCGAGTCCTGTATTCGCCGTTCCCATCCTATATAATCCCACGCCTGAATTTCGCAGACGGCCTTGCTGATTTCCATGCCCGCCAGAACCCTTTATGACAAACTCTGGGAATCGCACCTCGTCCGGCAGGACGAGGACGGTACCGCATTGCTCTATATCGATCGCCATCTGGTGCACGAGGTGACCTCACCCCAGGCTTTCGAGGGGTTGCGTCTGGCCGGCCGCCAGCCCTGGCGGACCGGGTCCATTCTGGCTGTTCCCGACCACAACGTCCCGACCACGGAACGCGCGGCCGGTATCGTCGACCCGGTGTCACGCCTGCAGGTGGAGACACTCGGTCGTAATTGCACTGAATTCGGTATCACCGAATTTTCCATGCTTGATCCGCGCCAGGGAATCGTGCACGTGATCGGGCCGGAGCAGGGCGCCACCCTGCCGGGCATGACCGTCGTGTGCGGTGATTCCCACACCTCGACGCACGGGGCATTCGGCGCCCTGGCCTTCGGCATCGGCACCTCGGAGGTCGAACACGTGCTGGCAACCCAGTGCCTGATCCAGAAGAAATCCGGGAATATGCGCATCGTGGTCGACGGTCGGCTGGCTCCGGGGGTATCCGCCAAGGACGTGATACTGGCGATCATCGGCCGTATCGGCACAGCCGGGGGGACCGGTCATGCCGTTGAATTCTGCGGCTCGACCATACGCTCCCTGTCCATGGAGGGGCGCATGACGGTGTGCAACATGGCTATCGAGGGCGGCGCCCGTTCCGGCATGATCGCCGTGGACGAGGTCACGATCCAATACCTTGCGGGGCGTCCCTTCGCCCCCGCCAGTGAGTTCCGGGACGCGGCAGTCGCCGCATGGACCGATCTCAAGAGCGACGAAGACGCTGTCTTCGACCGGTCGGTCAGCCTCGACGGCTCTGCCCTGGCGCCGCAGGTGACCTGGGGTACCTCGCCCGAGATGGTGGCGCCCATCGACGGGATCGTCCCGGACCCGGATGCGGAATCCGACCCCGTCAAACGGGAGGGAATGCACAAGGCGCTGGTCTACATGGGCCTGCAGCCGGGCATGCCGATCAACGCCATCCGGCCGGACCACGTGTTTATCGGTTCCTGCACCAATGCCCGCATCGAGGACCTGCGGGAAGCGGCTGCGGTGATCAAGGGCCGAAAGGTGGCGGCGTCGGTTAAACAGGCCCTGGTGGTTCCCGGGTCCGGACCGGTCAAGCGTCAGGCCGAGGCCGAGGGGCTGGACGAGCGGTTCAAGGCGGCCGGTTTCGAATGGCGGGAACCGGGGTGTTCCATGTGCCTGGCCATGAACGCCGACCGGCTGGCGCCGGGCGAGCGCTGTGCGTCCACATCAAACCGGAATTTTGAAGGTCGCCAGGGGCGGGGCGGGCGCACCCATCTCGTCAGTCCGGCGATGGCCGCGGCCGCCGCGGTGGCCGGCCATTTCGTGGATGCGCGGACGCTGGTGGACGGGTAACGGCGATGGAGAAATTCACGACCCTGACGGGACTGGTGATGCCGCTGGATCGGGCGAACGTCGATACCGACGCCATCATCCCGAAACAGTTTCTCAAGTCTATCGCGCGCACGGGTTTCGGGCCTAATCTGTTCGATGAATGGCGCTACCTGGACCACGGTGAACCGGGCAGGGACAACAGCACCCGGCCCGTGAATCCGGACTTCGTCCTCAATCAACCGCGTTACGGTAACGTGATCATACTGCTCGCACGCGAGAATTTCGGCTGCGGGTCGTCGCGTGAACACGCGGTGTGGGCGTTGCTCGATCAGGGATTCCGGGTGGTGATCTCTCCCAGCTTCGCGGATATTTTCTTCAATAACTGTTTCAAGAACGGGGTGCTGCCGATCAAGCTCGATGCCGCCATCTGTGGAGCGTCTGTTCCAGGCGGTAACGGCAACCCCCGGTTACTCACTCACGGTTGACCTGACGGCGCAGCGCATTCTCACCCCGAATGAGGAGGTCATCGAATTCACGGTGGATCCCTTCCGCAAGGACTGTCTGATTCAGGGTCTGGATGATATCGGTCTGACCCTGCAGTACGCCGACGCCATCCACCGTTACGAGGAGAAGCGACGCCGGGAATCACCGTGGTTATTCTATGAATGAATGGCACCTGGTTAAGGCCCAAGCCCGATAAATAGCCACGGAATTACGGAAGACACGGAAAGAAGAGCCTGTATTCTGTGTTTTTCCGTGTGATTCCGTGGCCATAGGGGTGTGATTAGGCTTAACTTGGTGTTATTCATTCTTTGAATAACATTAAAAATGTTAATTAGGTCATTAATATGAAACATAAATTAGCAATCCTTCCGGGTGACGGAATCGGTCCGGAAATCATTGCCGAGGCGGAAAAGGTTCTGTCGTGTCTGGAGACGGACTTCGGCCTGGAGGTGGAACGCGAACACGCCCCCGTCGGCGGGGCAGGCTACGAGGCGGCCGGTCATCCTTTGCCCGCCGCGACGCTGGAGCTGACCAGGGCGGCGGACGCCGTTTTGCTGGGTTCTGTCGGAGGTCCCCGGTGGGAGGGTCTGGAACGCGCTTTGCGTCCCGAGCAGGGACTGCTGGGGCTGCGAGCGGGGCTGGGATTGTTCGCCAACCTGAGGCCGGCCATTCTTTACCCTCAGCTCGCCACAGCTTCGACACTGAAACCCGAAATCGTCAGCGGTCTGGACATTATGATCGTGCGCGAGCTTACCGGCGGAATCTATTTCGGCGCCCCGCGGGGGATTCACACCCTGGCTGACGGAACGCGTGAAGGTATCAATACACTGAGATATAGCGAATCGGAGATCGAGCGCATCGGACGCTGCGCTTTCGAGATCTCGCGCAAGCGAGCGCGGCGACTCTGTTCGGTGGACAAGGCCAACGTGCTGGAATGCACCGAACTCTGGCGCCAGGTCATCACGCGGCTGGGCAAGGAAGAATACCCGGACGTCGAATTGAGCCACATGTACGTGGATAATGCCGCCATGCAGCTGGTGCGCCAGCCCAGGCAGTTCGACGTGATGGTTACGACCAACATGTTCGGGGATATACTCTCGGACGCCGCCGCCATGCTGACCGGGTCCATCGGCATGCTGCCCTCGGCATCGTTGGACAGCCGCGGCAAGGGGATGTACGAGCCCATACACGGGTCGGCGCCCGATATCGCCGGCAAGGGGATCGCCAACCCGCTCGCCACCATCCTCTCGGTGGCGATGCTGCTGCGCTACAGCCTGGAAGAGCCGGCGCTCGCCGTGCGTATCGAGCAGGCGGTCGGCAAGGTGCTCGATGCGGGTCTGCGCACACCGGATATCGCTTCCCCGGATACGCGCACCGTCGGCACCCGGGAGATGGGTGACGCGGTGACCGCTGCCCTGCGCGCCGGTGCATAAGCAGTTTTTGATATCAATACGCCCGCTTGCACGGGTTCGGTTAACGAATGGTTGAAAAAATGACACGCAAATTCAATGTGGCAGTGGTGGGAGCAACCGGTGCGGTGGGCGAGACGATGCTGGAGATCCTCGCGGAGCGGAAATTCCCGGTCGATGAGGTCTTTGCCCTGGCGAGCGAGCGCTCCGCCGGGAAGAAGGTGTCTTTCGGGAACAGGCCGCTCACCGTCCAGGATCTGGGCGCCTTCGATTTTTCCCGGGTGCAGATCGGGCTGTTCTCCGCCGGGGCCTCGGTGTCGGAGATATACGCGCCGCTTGCCGCGCAGGCCGGCTGTGTCGTCATCGATAATACCTCGCAGTTCCGCTACCAGGACGATATCCCGCTGGTGGTCCCGGAGGTAAACCCACAAGCGATCAGCGACTACACCCGCCACGGCATCATCGCGAATCCCAACTGCTCCACCATTCAGATGCTGGTGGCCTTGAAACCCATCCACGATGCGGTCGGCATTACGCGCATCAATGTCTGCACCTATCAGGCCGTATCGGGTACCGGAAAGGAGGCTATAGAGGAACTCGCCGGGCAGACGGCGAGGCTGCTGAACGGCAAGCCTGTCAAGGCCGAAGTCTATCCCAGGCAGATCGCCTTCAACGTGCTGCCGCAGATCGACGTGTTCCAGGACAACGGCTATACCAAGGAAGAGATGAAGATGGTCTGGGAAACCCGGAAGATCCTCGGGGACGACTCGATCATGGTCAATCCGACGACGGTCCGGGTGCCGGTGTTCTACGGTCACTCCGAGGCGGTCCATGTCGAAACGCGGGAAAAGATCAGCGCCGGGCAGGCACGCGCATTACTCGAGAACGCCCCCGGCATCGTGGTCATCGACGAACACAAGGCCGGCGGCTATCCGACGGCGGTCACAGAGGCGGCCAATCACGATCCGGTTTATGTCGGCAGGATTCGTGAGGACATTTCTCATCCGCGGGGTTTAGACCTGTGGGTGGTCGCCGATAATGTACGCAAGGGCGCCGCCCTCAACAGCATCCAGATCGCTGAAATCTTGGTGAAAGATTACTTGTAAGTTATAGTCTGTGCGATCGGATCGCTGACCTGCCGCCATGGCAGGGGATGGGGCGGCGCGTGTGCATGCAGGGAATGGCCAACAGGGGTGATGGATATGTTCAGAAAGTTAGCATTCGCAGCGGCGATGCTGTGTATGTCAGCGACCTCAAATGTTTTCGCAATCGGGTTGGGCAACATCGAAATCCAGTCCAGGCTGAACGACCCGCTGGATGCAGTAATCCAGCTAACCTCGGTGAGCAAGCAGGAACTCGAGGAACTCAAGATCACCATGGCCCCCCGGGTGGACTTCGACCGGATGGGGATCCCGCGGCAGTCGATCCTGGACGATGTCAAATTCACGATTGAACAGACAGCCGGGCGGCAAGGCATCGATCCACCTCACTACCCGGCAGCCGGTGCGGGAACCCTACCTGGATTTCCTGATCGAGGCGACCTGGAGCAAGGGCCGACTGCTCAGACAATACACCCTGCTGGTTGACCCGCCGGTCACCATGCCAGTCGCACCGCCGCCACAGCAGGCCCCGGTCAGACAGGCGCCCCCAGCATCGTCCGCGGTGGAACAGGAGGCAACGCCGCCACCTGCACGCGTGCCCTCGGTAACCTCTCCCGTGGCCGCAACGGTCGCAGAGGCGGGGGCTGATAAATATGGACCAATAAACCGTAGCGAGACCCTGTGGGATATTGCAAAACGGCTTCGTCCCGACAGTGATATCAGCATGAATCAGATGATGATTGCATTGCTGCGTGCCAATCCGGAAGCCTTTACCGGCAACAACATCAACAACCTGAAGGCCGGAGCGACGCTGCGGGTACCCCGTCGAGACGAGATTCTGTCGCTGGATAAATCGGCGGCGCGGCGTGAAGCCAGCCGTCAGTATGCCGCCTGGAAACAGGAGCGCGGCATCGAAGCACCCGCAGAGCAGGCGAGTGCAACCGAAACGGCGCCAAAACAGCCTCCGGAAACGCTACCCGCATCCGCGCCTGTGGCTCCCCCGGAAGCTCAACTGCATCTGGTCGCCCCTGAAGAAGGCGCCATCAAGGGGGGCGCGACGCCCGGCATGCCCGCGGGGGACGCGACGACGCAAACACCCGCGGCGAAAGAACTCCTTCAGCAGCTGACGCTTGCAACCGAAGAGGCCGAGGCCGGCCGCGCGCAGACACAGGAACTGCAATCCCGTGTCGGCAAACTGGAGGAACAGGTTTCCAGCATGCAACGTCTGATTGAATTGAAAGACGCACAGCTGGCGAACCTGCAGAAGAGGCTTGCGGCGCCAGCCCCGGCACAGACGCAGAATACGGACGACAAGGCGGCCCAGGGGAAAGCGCCGGCTCACGAGACCGCTGCTGCAAATACTCCCAAGAATGCCCGATCCGGCGGGATCGTCGACCGGCTCCTGGATAATCCGGTGCTTACCGGGCTGGGTGTACTGGTCGCGATGATCCTGGGAGGATTCCTGTGGGCCTCGACACGGCAACGCAAACAGGAAGACATTTTCGACGATGAGCCCACGCTCGCAAGTCAGATCTCCGCGGCGCGTTCTGACGAGTCGACGGTAACGCCGCCGCGAGTAGCCGTGAACGAGGCTCCACTCTTTAATGATCTGGCCACCAGTGACGTCAGCCCGTTACAGGGCGAAGAGGCGAGCGATCCGTTAACCGAGGCGGATGTCTTTATCGCCTACGGGCGGATACAGCAGGCGGAGGACGTCATCAAGAACGCCCTGCAGGACAATCCCGATAACCACGATCTCAGGTTGAAGCTGTTCGAGATTTATCACGCGGCCGGCAATACCACCGCCTTCGATGCCCAGGCGGCCCTGTTCCGCGAAACAGTCGGTGAGGATGATCCCGACTGGCAAAGGATAGCCGTCATGGGTTATGAGCTTTCACCGGCCAATCCTCTGTATGAATCGGCTGCATCGTCGCGCCCGGTGCGCGAGGGTGAAATGGATTTCGATATGGATCTTTCCAGCATGGAAGGCGACGAAAACGCCGCGAGTACGGCCGGAGATGAGATCGGGCTTGATTATGAAACGGCTGTAAAGGGAGCGGAAGACTCCGCGGAAGACATCGACTTCCATCTTGATGAACTGAATGGCGATCAGGAGGAAGAGGACATCGCCGAAGGTTTGTTACAGGACAGCGACGAAATCGGAACCAAGCTCGACCTCGCGCGCGCCTATATGGATATGGGCGATACCGACGGTGCCCGGGGCATCCTGGAGGAAGTGATCGACGAAGGAAGCGATGAACAAAAAACCGAAGCGAAGAATCTGATTTCACAACTCGCCTGACCCGGCGCTGACGTCCGCACGCTCGCCCGGGTCTGCAGGTAACATCGTTCCGCCACCCTTCGTGCTCCACACCACACGGCCCGACGTGTCACGGCCGTGAGAGCCTGTCTCTAGGGCCTGTTAACACTTGTATGATCAGCCGCGACGGAGGCCATTTTTTCGCAAGACAAGGCAGCGCGAGTACCGTGTAGTTGCGCTACACAAGCGAGCGCTAACGCGGGATCGCGGGAAAATGGCCCCGTCCCTGCGGGTTGCGTCTGAAATCAGGCCATGCGGCGTTGCTCGTCGTTCATTTGGAACAACCAAACTTCTCTCCTCGCGCCTTGCCTGGCCTGATTTCAGACAGCAACGCGGCGATCATACAAGTGTTAACAGGCCCTAATACCCCTTGCCGGATTTCCTGATTTCGTATGCGCATTGCACTGGGCGTTGAATATGACGGAACGGATTTTCACGGCTGGCAGCGCCAGCGTAACTGCCGTACCGTGCAAGGCTGTGTGGAAGAGGCCCTTGCACGGGTCGCCGACCATGGACTTGCCACCGTCTGTGCCGGACGTACCGATACCGGTGTACATGCCATCGAGCAGGTGATCCATTTCGACACCACGGCGGTACGCGATGAAAATGCCTGGATCCGCGGTGGCAACGCAAACCTTCCGGCGGACATCCGCATTCAGTGGAGCAGGGCGGTGGATGAGTCCTTCCATGCGCGTTACTCGGCGCGCCGACGCCATTATCGTTACGTGATCCTCAACAGGCCCTCTTCCTCCGCCATGCTGAGGAACCGCACCTGTTGGGTCCATGCTGAACTCGACGAGGTCCGTATGCGGGAGGCCACCGGATACCTGCTTGGCGAACACGACTTCACCTCCTTCCGGGCTGCTGCCTGTCAGGCGAAACACCCGGTCCGGACGATATATACGCTCGATGTCAGACGCCGCGGTGATTTTGTCTACATCGATGTCGAGGCGAACGCCTTCCTGCATCATATGGTTCGATGTATTGCCGGTGTGCTGCTTGCCACTGGCCGCCGCGAGGCGTCACCCGCATGGGTCAAACAGGTGCTCGAAGCCAGGGATCGCGCGGCGGGCGGGATTACCGCCCCCGCGGAGGGCTTGTATCTGGTCGCGGTTCGTTATCCCGGGCACTTTGCCATTCCTGAGGCCGGCTGGCTGCCGGAATACAGTTGTTGATCGGTTAATCACGCAGGTCAGCGGGTTTCTGTTACGCTTGCAGCCAGACCGGCGACGAACCCGAGAACACTCATCTATGGCCTGACCATGCGCACCCGCGTTAAAATTTGTGGAATTACCCGTCTCGAGGATGCGCGCGCCGCCGTCGAATGCGGCGCCGACGCACTCGGCCTGGTCTTCTTCGAAGGCAGTTCGCGGCACGTGACGCTGGAACAGGCCGGCAGAATAACGGCGGCCGTCGCGCCTTTCGTCACGATGGTCGGCCTGTTCGTCGATGCCCCGGCGTCCACGATAGCGACAGTACTCGAACATGTTCCACTGGGGCTGCTGCAGTTCCATGGCCACGAGGTCAACGCGGATTGCAGCAGGTATGGCCTGCCATTCATCAAGTCCGTCGCGATGAAGCCGGGAGTAGACCTGCAGGCGCGGATTCGTGAGTACCCCGACGCATGCGGCATCCTGCTGGATGCCTGGCAGCCGCAAACGCACGGCGGTGGGGGCAAGCCCTTTGACTGGTCAATGGCGCCCCGGGAATTGCCGGTTCCCGTCATACTCGCCGGGGGACTGACACCAGCCAACGTCGGAACGGCCATCAGGCAGGTCAGACCCTACGCCGTTGATGTCAGCAGCGGGGTGGAAAGCGGGAAAGGTATCAAATCGGCCGGGATGATTTCGGCCTTCATGAAAGGAGTGAGAGACAGTGACGCAGACACAGGCGACTGAAGCCGGCGCGGCCGGTGCATCGCTTCCGGATGAACAGGGGCATTTCGGTCTCTACGGTGGGCAGTTCGTGGCGGAAACACTCATGCTTCCACTGGAGGAGCTTAACGCCGCCTACCAACATTATATGAAAGCCCCGGAGTTTCTGAGAGAACTGGATGCCGACCTTGCGCACTATGTCGGACGCCCTTCGCCGCTCTATTTCGCCGATCGCCTGAGCCGGGAGATTGGAGGTGCGCGCATCTTCCTGAAGCGTGAAGATCTCAACCACACCGGCGCGCACAAGATCAACAACACGGTTGGACAGGGCCTGCTGGCGAAACGCATGGGCAAGAAACGCATCATCGCCGAGACCGGTGCGGGGCAGCACGGCGTGGCCACCGCGACCGTCGCGGCCCGGCTCGGCATGGAATGCGTGGTCTACATGGGAGCCGAAGATATCCGGCGTCAGGCAATCAATGTCTACCGCATGCGCCTGCTGGGCGCCGAGGTGGTGGCGGTCACGTCCGGTTCGAAGACGCTGAAAGACGCCCTCAACGAGGCGCTGCGCGACTGGGTGACCAACGTCGACAATACGTTCTACATCATTGGTACGGTGGCTGGACCGCATCCCTATCCGGTGATGGTAAGGGATTTTCAGACGATTATCGGGCGCGAGGCCCGCGCCCAGGTGCTGGAGCAGGCCGGCCGGCTTCCCGACGCGCTGGTGGCCTGTGTCGGCGGCGGTTCCAACGCCATCGGTCTGTTCTACCCCTTTCTCGATGATGCGCAGGTCGCGCTTCATGGCATCGAGGCCGGCGGAGACGGCGTGGAAACCGGACGCCATGCCGCTCCGCTGTGCGCCGGCAGGTCCGGCGTCCTGCACGGAAACCGGACCTATCTGATGGAGGATGAGGACGGACAGATTATCGAGACGCACTCCATCTCGGCCGGGCTCGATTACCCAGGCGTCGGACCGGAGCACGCCTGGCTGAAGGACACCGGGCGGGCGCACTACCACACCATCACCGATCGGGAAGCCCTGACGGCTTTCCATCAACTGACCCGCACGGAAGGCATCATCCCTGCGCTGGAATCGAGTCATGCACTGGCCTACGCCGTGAAGCTCGCGGCCGGTATGGGTCCTGACAGCATCATCGTGGTGAACCTTTCCGGTCGTGGTGACAAGGACATCCACACCGTGGCGGAACTGGAAGGGATCAGCATATGAGCCGTATCGAAGTCCGCTTCCGGCAATTGCGTGAGCGACGGCGCAAGGCGTTGATCCCCTACGTCACGGCGGGCGATCCCCGTCCGGACGTGACCGTGCCCTTGCTGCATGCCCTGGTGGCCGCCGGGGCCGATATCGTCGAGGTCGGCGTACCATTTTCCGATCCCATGGCGGACGGACCCGTAATCCAGGCGGCCTGTGAACGGGCCCTGCGACACCACGTCAGCCTCCACGATGTGCTGGACATGGTCAGGGAATTCCGAGACCAGGACGATGCCACGCCGGTTGTGCTTATGGGCTACCTCAACCCGATCGAGGTGTGGGGTTACGGTGCCTTTGCCAAGGCGGCCGCGGCGGCCGGCGTCGACGGGGTACTGACCGTGGATATGCCGCCCGAGGAGGCCGGCCCGCTCGCGGCGGCGCTGCATGAGCAGGGACTTGACGCCATTTTCCTGCTCGCCCCGAACAGCAGCGCGTCACGTATTCAGAAGGTCTGCCGCTCGGCCAGCGGGTTTGTCTATTATGTTTCGTTCAAGGGGGTGACGGGCGCCAATCGCCTGGATGTGGAATCGGTCGCGAGCAAGCTTGAAGAGATACGTCGATACACCGACCTGCCCGTGGGTGTGGGGTTTGGCATCCGCGATCCCGAATCCGCCGCGCGCATCGCCCGGATTGCGGATGCGGTCGTGGTGGGCAGCGCTCTGGTAGGCAAGATCGAGTCCCTGGCCGATCGACCCGGGGCCATCGCGCCCGCGCTGGCGGAAATCCTTTCCGCCCTGCGCACCGCCATCGACCAGCAGCCTGTCCCGGATGGCACAGGCAATGTGAAAATGCCAGGCTATTAAATTACCTGCTGTTATTAAGATACAATCAATGCCATGAGCTGGTTCAGAAAACTTATGCCGTCCAAGATCCGTACCGTCGGCGTTAACAGACGGACGGTTCCGGAAGGCCTGTGGGTCCGGTGCGACGGTTGCGGCGCCGTTCTGTATCGCTCGGAACTCGAGCGCAACTGTGACGTCTGCCCCAAATGCAGCCACCATATACGCATCTGGGCTCGACGGCGTCTGGAAATGTTCTTCGATGATGGCAGCTCCGTGGAAATTGGCGCCGAGCTTGAGCCGGTCGATATTCTCAAATTCAAGGACAGCAAAAAATACCGCGACCGGCTGAACGCGGCGCAGAAACTCACCGCGGAAACGGACGCCCTGGTTGCCATGCGCGGGACGGTCGAGGGATTGCCGCTGGTGGCCGCCGCCTTCGAATTCCGCTTCATGGGGGGGTCCATGGGCGCCGTCGTGGGCGAGCGTTTCGTGCGCGCCGTCAACACCAGCCTGGAGCATAAAATCCCCTTTGTCTGTTACTCGGCCAGCGGCGGTGCCCGCATGCAGGAGGCCCTGTTCTCACTCATGCAGATGGCAAAGACCAGTGCGGCGCTGACGCGGCTGGCGGCGGCGGGCATACCCTATATCTCGGTGCTGACGGACCCGACCATGGGTGGGGTTTCGGCCAGCTTCGCCATGCTGGGTGACATCAATATCGCCGAACCCAGGGCGCTGATCGGGTTTGCCGGTCCACGCGTGATCGAACAGACGGTGCGGGAGACGCTGCCGGAGGGATTCCAGCGCAGCGAATTCCTGCTCGAGCACGGTGCGGTCGACATGATCATCGACCGGCGGGAAATGCGCAGCAGGATCGTAAGCCTGCTGCGGATCCTTACGGGTCAGCCGGCGCCAGTCGCACCCGAAGATGTACCCACGGACGTATCCGTACCCCAGGATGTGGAGGAAACGGAGGCCGAGGCCTGATTTACGGTCGCCCGCCGGACCTGACCTCCGGCAGGTTACGGCCGCGCAGGATGGCTTAACGGCCTGTTTCTCACTCGCCCACATTCCTCGATGCCGACACGCATGCCGCATTTCAAGACACTGGCGGAATGGCTGCGATGGCAGGAAACGCTGCATCCCAGGAAGATCGACCTGGATCTCGTCAGGGTCAACACCGTCGCCGCCCGCATGGAAGGGGTGCATCCCGCTCGTGTGGTCATCACCGTGGGCGGCACCAACGGCAAGGGATCGTGCGTGGCCATGCTCGATGCCATCCTGCGGGCCGCCGGTTACCGGGTCGGCTGTTACACATCACCACATCTGCTGCGCTACAACGAGCGCATCCGCATCGATGGCAGCGAGATTGACGATGACAATCTGTGTGCGGCATTCCAGGAGGTGGATGACGCGCGCGGGGAAACGACGCTGTCCTATTTCGAATTCGGCACCCTGGCGGCCTTGCGGTTGTTTACCGGTGCATCCCTCGATGTCGCCCTGCTGGAGGTGGGGCTGGGCGGGCGGCTGGATGCCGTCAACATCGTTGAGCCGGATGTCGCGTTGGTGACCGCCATTGGAATCGATCACGAGCAGTGGCTTGGCGATGACCGTGAGTCCATTGCACGGGAAAAGGCGGGGATATTCCGTTCCGGCCGGCCGGCGATCAGTTGCGAGCGCTCCCCACCGGCGAGCATGATCCAGGCAGCCCGGGAAATCGGTGCGTTATGGTACGGCCTCGGCGAACAGTACGACTTCGAGCTGCACGGGGATTCCTGGGAGTGGAGGGGCCCGTCAACTCGCCATGCCACACTGCCACTGCCCGCGCTCGCCGGGCCACACCAGCTGGCAAATGCCGCCGGGGTGCTGATGGCGCTGGACCTGCTGAAGGAACGCCTGCCACTGGGCGTGACGGCCATTCGCGAGGGGTTAACCCGCGTTTCACTGCCGGGGCGCTGTCAGTTCATTCCGGGAGCAGTGGAAAGGATTCTCGATGTATCCCACAATCCCCATGGCGCCGGATGCCTGGCCGAGGTGCTCGGGCTGTCACCCTGCCCGGGACGAACGCACCTCGTGCTGGGCATGCTTGAGGACAAGGATGTCGGCGGGTTCGTTGCCGCGCTTTCGCCGGTGGTGGATCTCTGGTATCCGTCCGGCCTGGATACCGAACGGGGTTTGTCGGCTGACGGGTTGCATCAGCGGATGCGCGGCCTGGTTCCCGAGGAGAGGATGCGTTGCTGCAGTGATGTGGTTACGGCCTGTCGCGAGGCCCGGAAAAACGCCGTGGCCGGCGACAGAATCGTCGTGTGTGGTTCCTTTTTTACCGTAGCAGCCTCGATGTCAGGTGAGGTATAGTCACGCCGGTGCGCCATGCGCCTGAACGGGTGATCTGTCCACTGACGCAGTCGGTAATGATTTCCCGGACAGACGTCGGTGATTGGTTCCGGATATACACCACGAGGAGATCATGGATCAGATGCTGAAGCAACGATTGATTGGTGCCGTCGTCATTATTTCACTGGCAGTGATCTTCATTCCCATGATACTCGAGGGCCCGGATGACAAGTTGTCTCCAGGCAACCAGAGTATGCCGCCCCCGCCGACGATCGATTTTCAGGGCGAGGTAGCGCTGCCGGTGCCTGCGGAGTCAACCGGCGCGCAGCAGACGCCGACTCCGACGGTAACGGAGCCGGAGGTATCGGCGCTACCCGAGTCTCCGACTGCGCAGGCCGAACCCGTCGCCAGGCCGCCGGAAGCCGTCAAAAGTGCAGAGACGCCCAGACCCGCCGCAGCCAAAGAACCGCCAGCGCAAGCCCCCTCCAGGGCTGCTGTTGAACCGGCCTTGTCCGGTGAGGGCTGGGTCGTTCAGGCGGGCAGTTTCAGCCAGCATACCAATGCCATCAGCCTGAGGGACCGCCTGAAAAAATCGGGTTACCCGACCCGTGTGCAGGATGCAAAAAGCGCGGCGGGACGCGTTTACCGGGTGCTCATCGGTCCGGTAGCCGACCGCGGCGCGGCGGAGAAACTGCGTGACAAGCTGGCCCGCGATCAGCGGATCAAGGGTATGGTGCTGGAGAACAAGTAACACTTGCATGATTTCACATGGCGGTCGCTGTCGGTTGTCTGCTAGAATACCCGGCTTGCGGATTTCCCATTTGAAGTCAAGGGGCTTTGCCGCCGCGGCCCGGACAATTTCGAGGAAAATTCAGTCATGGCCTGGATCGATATTGTGATAATTGCGCTGATTGCCCTGTCAGCGGTGTTGAGTCTCTTCCGGGGTTTCGTCAAGGAGGCCCTGGCGCTCGCATCATGGCTGGTGGCGCTCTGGGTCGCGATGATTTTCTATGAAAATGTGGCCGGCATGCTGGCGAGATGGATATCCGATCCCTCCCTGCAGAAAATTATCGCCTTCAGTGCCCTGTTCATCGCCGTGCTGCTGCTCGGTGCGGTCGTGAACTACCTGGCCGGCAAACTTGTTACCAAAACCGGCCTGGCCGGAACCGACCGGATGCTCGGTGTGGTGTTCGGCATGGCCCGTGGAGCCGTCATCGTCGCCATCCTGGTCCTGCTCGCCGGGCTGACGCCCATGCCGCACGATCCCTGGTGGCATGAATCGCACCTGCTGAAATACTTTCAGGACTTCGCCCTGTGGATGCGCAATTACCTTCCCAAGGAAATCGCGGACAACATTTCGTACGTTTAGTGATTGCCCGACAACCTTCTGGTCTTACTTGAGTATTGGCCGTGTGCGGCATCATCGGAATCGTTGCTTTCGATCCGGTCAACCAGTCGATCTATGATGGTCTGACCGTGCTGCAGCACCGGGGTCAGGATGCCGCGGGCATCATGACGTGTGATGGCGGCCGCCTGCACCTGCGCAAGGATAAAGGCCTGGTGCGTGATGTCTTCCATACCCGGCACATGCTGCACCTGTATGGCAACATGGGCATCGGTCACGTGCGCTATCCGACGGCCGGTTGCGAGAGTTCCGCCGAAGCGCAGCCGTTCTACGTCAATTCCCCCTACGGCATCTGTCTCGCGCACAACGGCAACCTCACCAACGCCAACAGGCTGAAGCAGGAGGTGTTTCAGGAGGATTTGCGCCAGATCAACACCGATTCGGATTCCGAGGTTCTGCTCAACGTCCTTGCCCATGAACTGCAGAAGCGCGGCAAGCTGCGCATGGAACTGGATGATGTGTTCGCCGCCGTTGCCAGTGTACACAAGCGCTGCAGGGGCGCCTATGCGGCCGTTGCCATGATTACCGGCTACGGCGTGCTTGCCTTTCGCGACCCCTTCGGCATTCGTCCGCTGGTTTACGGCAAGCGCGAAACGGCACGGGGCACGGAGTATATGGCGGCCTCGGAGAGCGTGTCACTGGATGCCCTGGGGTTCGAGGTGCTGCGCGATGTGGAGCCGGGTGAAGCGGTCTTCTTCGACACGCAGGGCGGAATTCATACCCGCCAGTGCGCGGAAAAGACCATCAAGTCACCCTGTATCTTCGAGTATGTCTACCTGGCGCGGCCGGATTCCATCATCGATAATGTTTCGGTCTACAAGGCGCGCCTGCGGATGGGGGAAAGGCTGGCCAGGAAGATCCAGCGGGTGCGCCCCGACCACGACATCGACGTGGTGATCCCGATCCCGGATACCAGCCGCACCTCGGCGCTGCAGCTTGCGAACCACCTTGGTCTTACCTACCGGGAAGGCTTCATCAAGAACCGCTACATCGGCAGGACCTTCATCATGCCTGGCCAGCAGCAGCGCAAGAAATCGGTGCGCCAGAAACTCAATGCCATCGACCTGGAATTCAGGGGCAAGAACGTGCTGCTGGTGGATGACTCGGTGGTGCGCGGCACCACGTCCTCGCAAATCATCCAGATGGCGCGGGACGCCGGCGCGCGCAAGGTGTATTTCGCTTCCGCCGCACCGCCGGTGCGCTATCCGAACGTCTACGGCATAGACATGCCGGCGAGTGATGAACTGATTGCGCACGGACGCACCGAGGAGGAGGTGTGCCGGGCCATCGGGGCCGACTGGCTGGTCTACCAGGATCTCGATGACCTGATCGAAGCCGTTGTGAAGGGCAATCCGTCGATCGAACGCTTTGATGCCTCGGTGTTCACCGGTGAGTACATCACCGGTGACGTCGGGGATGACTATCTCCACGACCTGCAGAACAGCCGTAGAGACGCCGCCAAGACGGAACGTCGTGACAGCGATGACGATGTCATCGACCTGCACAATACCGCCTGAATGCGGGGCCGTCGTTGACAACGAACCTTGTCTTCTGACTGCGAGCGCCGATTTGATTTCAGCTTGCGGGCGCTTAAAAATACAGCTAAAGCGACGGCACCTGCTTTCGCGCGGCTGAAAGCGGGTTTTTTTGTGTCCGGGACCCGGGTATCGTTAGACGCCGCCTGCCAGCTTAAATAACACAAGCCAGGGGATTCGCGGGAGATAAATCATGACGACCGATAGTGAGGATCTCGGATTTGAAACCAGGGCGGTGCGCGCCGGGCAGCAGCATACACCCGAAGGTGAACATGCGGAGGTGATATTCCTCACTTCCAGCTACGTCTTCGCCAGCGCGGCGGAAGCGGCCGCGCGCTTCTCCGGTGAACGGCCGGGCAATATCTATTCCCGCTTCACCAACCCGACGGTGCGTACCTTCGAGCAGCGCCTCGCGGCCCTGGAAGGCGGGGCCTGCTGCGTGGCCACCTCCTCGGGCATGGCGGCGATCCTGTCGACCTGCGCCGGTCTGCTCAAGGGGGGGGATCACATCGTTTCCTCGCGCAGCATCTTCGGTACGACCACGGCCCTGTTCACGACCTACCTGGCCCGGTTCGGCATTGAAACCACCTTCGTCCCCCTGGCGGACACGAACGCATGGGAGCAGGCAATTCGGCCGGAAACCCGGCTGTTGTTCCTCGAGACGCCTTCCAATCCACTCACGGAACTGGGCGATATCCGCCAGCTGGCGGATATCGCCCATGCCAGCGGTTGTCTGCTGGCCGTGGACAACTGCTTCTGCACCCCGGCCTTGCAGCGGCCGCTGGAACTGGGCGCCGATATCGTCATTCATTCGGCCACCAAGTATCTGGACGGGCAGGGCCGTTGCATCGGCGGCGCCGTCGTCGGGGATACCGAGCGTGTCGGCAAGGACGTGTACGGGTTTCTGCGCACCGCGGGTCCGAGCATGAGCCCGTTCAACGCCTGGGTGTTTCTCAAGGGGCTGGAAACGCTGTCGCTGCGCATGAAGGCACACAGCGAGAACGCGCTGGTGCTGGCCAGGTGGCTGGAACAGCAGGCGGCGGTGGCGCGCGTCTATCACCCGGGGCTCGAATCCCACCCGCAGCACGATCTTGCCCTGCGTCAGCAACAGGGTTTCGGCGGCATCGTCTCATTCGACGTGAAGGGCGGGAGGGAAAACGCCTGGGCCGTGATCGACGCCACGCGGGTGTTTTCCATTACCGCCAATCTGGGCGACGCCAAGAGCACTATTACGCATCCCGCCACGACGACCCACGGTCGCCTGACACCTGAACAGCGCATGGCGGCAGGTATATCGGATGGCTTGATCCGCATCGCGGTCGGGCTGGAGTCCATCTCTGACCTGCAGGACGATCTGGCCAGGGGGTTCGCGGCCATCCGTCGCTGAGGCGCCAGTGGAATGCCGCTATCCCGACTGACTGGCGGAGATAAAGCATCACCTTGACGAAAGTTGTCCCGATTCCTCCGGGTTTCACTCCTTGCAGCGGAGCCCGCCACCCGTGAATACGCCCGATGTGAAGCGCACCCATCTGCAGGCGGTCTTCGCGTACGCCCTGCAATCCGTCAATGGACGTCGCTGTACGGCCGCATTTCTGTCGGCGCATCCGGCGAATCATCCCGTGTGCCTGATCGCCACGGGGAAGGCCGCCAGCGCCATGGCGGCCGGAGCCCTGGATGTCCTGGGTGATCGGCTGCAGCGCGCCCTGGTCGTATCCAAAACCGGGCACGGGGATACCCGGCTGGCGAATGATCACCGATTCACCTGTCTCGAGGCCGGGCATCCCGTGCCGGATCACCGCAGTCTTGCGGCCGGCGACGCCCTGGTGCATTTCCTGGAACACGCCCCGGCTGAGGCCGGCTTGCTGTTCCTGATTTCGGGTGGCACCTCGAGCCTGGTCGAGCGACTGCCGGCTGGCGTGTCACTCGCCATGCTGCAAAAGGTGAATCACTGGCTGCTCGGCAGCGGCCTGCCGATCGCTACTGTCAACCGCATCCGGCAATCGCTTTCCTGCATCAAGGGCGGGCGCCTTGCGAAATGGCTGGAAGGGCGGGATACACAGGTTCTGATGATCTCCGATGTGGCCGGTGACGACCCCGCGATCATCGGCTCCGGTTTGCTTTTTCCGGGTGAAGCGGGCCCGGTGGACGCCGCGGGATTGCCGCGCTGGCTGGCGGTGCTGCTCTCCCGCTACGGGACGGCGGGTGGCGCGGATAGCCCTCGTCCCTGTCCGGTGGCTCATTACATCATCGCCCGACTTCGAGACGCCCTGGACGCGGCCGCCCACCATGCCCGCGATCTGGGTTATCCGGCGACCATTGTTTCCGACAGGCTTGCCGGCGATGCCGTGGCGGCGGGCCGGACAATCGTGGACTACCTGGAGGATAAACCGCCCGGCATCTATCTCTGGGGCGGTGAACCCACTGTCATGCTGCCAGCAAGTCCCGGTCGGGGTGGGCGTTGCCAGAGCCTGGCCCTCGCCGCCGCACTGGAGATGCGGCGACAGGAACCGCTGGTCCTGCTGGCCGCCGGCACGGACGGCACGGACGGTCCCGCCGGAGCGGCCGGTGCCCTGGTCGACCCGGGGACGGTTTCCCGCGGAAACGCCCGGGGTCTGGAGGCACGGCATTGCCTGAACGGCGCCGATGCCGGGAGTTTCCTGGAGGCAAGCGGTGATCTCCTCGTCACCGGTCCGACCGGCACCAATGTCACGGATCTCGTCATTGCGCTGAAGGGAAACCCCGCGTGACCCGTGGTGTCGAACCAGGGGCCGTGGCCGGAGGATGCGTGACGTCGAATCTTTTTCAGTGTGCCAGGCGCTGTATCGATGCCGCCGGCGTCGAGGACAAGCTGCGACTGACTCACCGCTGTGCGCGGGCGTGGCGTGAAGGTCGTCTCGTCCTGTCGGAGACGGCCGCCCCCGACCCGATTGACGAACCGGGGCGTCCTTCCCGTCCGCTGCTGGTGCATCCCTCGCAGGTGACGCCACGCAAGCTTGCCAGCCGTCAGGGCAGGGCGGCCTTTCTCCATGCCCTGGCGCACATCGAGTTCAACGCCATCAATATCGCGTGGGACGCGGTTTACCGTTTTCGGGGAATGCCGACAGAATTCTATGCCGACTGGATCCGGGTGGCCGATGAGGAGGGCCGGCATTTCAGTTTGTTAAACGCGCGCCTGACGGCGCTCGGCCAGGCTTATGGCGACTTCCCGGCCCACGACGGGTTGTGGCACATGGCGCGCCAGACCGCGCACGATGTCCTGGTGCGCATGGCCCTGGTGCCGCGGGTACTGGAAGCGCGCGGACTCGATGTCACGCCGGCAATGATCGAACGCCTGCATCAGGCGGGGGATGAGGAAAGCGCGGCGGTGTTGCAGAGGATACTGCAGGACGAGATCGGCCACGTCGAGACCGGTACGCGCTGGTATCACTACATCTGCCGGCAACGCGGTCTGGAGCCGGTGGCCACCTTTGGTCGACTGTTGGCCGAGTACGCCCCCGGGCGCATACGCAAACCGTTCAACACCGCCGCCCGCCAACTGGCGGGATTTACGCCTGAGGAAATGGCAATGCTGGAACAGATGGTGCTGGAGCCGCGATGAGAACATCCGGCAAGCGTGACATGGCGAAGCGCCGTCTCAGTCGGGCCTGAGATCCCGTAGACGGCATCCCGTCGGCGTGCATTCCAGCACGCTGCCGTGGTTGTCCCAGGCGCCCAGCACCATGCGCCGGGCAGGCTTGCCGGCAAGCTCGAATTCGTGGATCGCCGGCCGATGGGTATGTCCGTGGATCAGGTGCAATACCCCGTGACGGGTCATGGCCTGAACCACGGCCTCATGGTCGACGTCACCGGTCGAATCGGGTTTTTCGCTGGCACCGGCGCGACTCATGCGACGCAACTCCCGGGCGGTATTGCGACGGCCCTGCAGGGACTGCCGCAAAAAGCCCTGTTGCCACCGGCGATCTCGGACCCGGGTGCGGAATGCCAGGTATTCCAGGTCACCCGTGCACAAGGTATCACCGTGCATCAGCAGGACCGGAGATCCGTAGAGATCGATGCGTGCCGGATCATCGAGCAGCCGGCAACCGGTGCGTGCGGCGAACCGGGCGCCGAGCAGAAAATCCCGGTTGCCGTGCATGAGATGGACCGGCGTGCCGGAAACCACGCAGGCGCGCAGCCCGTCCATGACCGTGGAGCCCAGGGGGTTGTCATCATCATCCCCGATCCAGGTCTCGAACAGGTCGCCGAGCAGGTAGAAGGCATCGGTGTGACGGGCGTGCGTTTCGAGAAAGTCGAGGAAAAGCCGGGTGACGTGCGGCCGTGCTGCATCGAGATGCAGGTCGGAGACGAACAGGGTGCGCGGCGTGCCGCCCGGCGCCTGTCTCACTCCACCACAGTCACCTTGTTGATGACCACCTCGTCAATCGGGACATCCGAGAAGCCGGAGCGATTGCCGGTCTTGACGTGTTCGATGGCATGCACTACATCCATCCCGTCTGTCACCTTGCCGAACACGCAATAGCCCCAGCCCTGCGGTGTCGGTGCGGAATAATTCAGGAAGCCGTTATCCTTGACATTGATGAAGAACTGGGAAGTCGCCGAATTCGGGTCCGAGGTGCGGGCCATGGCGATCGTGCCGGTGGTGTTCTTCAGGCCGTTGTCGGCTTCGTTCCCGATCGGCGGGCGGGTCGCCTTCTGTTTCATGTCGGCAGTGAAACCGCCACCCTGTATCATGAAGCCGGGGATGACGCGATGGAAGATCGTGCCGTCGTAAAAGCCTGCCCTGGCGTATTCAACGAAGTTCGCTACCGTTGCCGGCGCCTTGTTTTCATCCAGTTCCAGCGTAATCACGCCTTGGTTTGTTTCCATGCGAACGGTCACGATACCTGCTCCTTTTGAGTGATTATCAGATGAAAATCCGGCGGCCGGGAGAAAACCGAGCACGACGGACAGGAACAACCCAGCTATATATTTCATTGTGTACCCCCGGATAACGATCAGCAGTCGGGCAATCATATCGGCTTTGGCCGCGGTTACAAGAGCGCAAGGGTGAATCCCCCCGGTCTTTCCGCTACCATGGCGGCCCACCCAAACCCGTGCGCGGCGCCCCGGCCGATGGAAACCATCAGAATCTACAACAGCCTGACCGGTGACAAGGAAGCCTTCGTTCCCCTGGAGGAGGGCAAGGTTCACATGTATGTCTGTGGTATGACGGTCTACGACTATTGCCACCTGGGACATGCGCGGGTCATGGTCGTGTTCGACGTCGTCACCCGCTACCTGCGGCACCTCGGCTACGAGGTGACCTATGTGCGCAACATCACCGATATCGACGACAAGATCATCCAGCGCGCCAACGAGAAGGGTGAGACGATACAGCAACTCACCTCGCGCTTCATTGCCATCATGCATGAGGATGCCGCCGCACTGGGCGTGCTCGAGCCCGATCTGGAGCCGCGCGCCACCACCTCCATGAACGATATCCTGGCGATGATCCAGACCCTGGTGGACAAGGGCTATGCCTATGCCGGCGACAACGGCGACGTCTATTACGACGTCAGCCGCTTCGGTCCCTACGGCCGCCTGTCAGGCAAGAGGCTGGAGGATCTGCGTGCCGGTGAGCGGGTCGCCATCGACGAGGCAAAGCGGGATCCGCTCGATTTTGTCCTGTGGAAGGCGGCCAAACCGGGCGAACCCAGCTGGGATTCACCCTGGGGCGCAGGCCGGCCGGGATGGCATATCGAATGTTCCGCCATGTCAACCCGCTGCCTCGGCGCACACTTCGATATTCACGGCGGCGGGATGGACCTGAAATTTCCGCATCATGAAAACGAGATTGCCCAGTCGGAAGCGGCCACCGGTGAACCGTTCGTCAACTACTGGATGCATAACGGTTTCGTGAAGATCGACGAGGAGAAGATGTCCAAATCACTGGGCAATTTCTTCACCGTCAGGGAGATCCTGCAGCGGTACCGCGCCGAGGAGGTACGCTATTTCATCCTCGCCAGCCACTATCGCAGTCCGCTCAATTATTCCCAGGAGAACCTGGACAATGCCAGGGCGGCGCTATCCCGCCTTTACACGGCGCTGCGCGGCCTGGCAAACGGTGATGGAACAACTCACCGGAAAGACTGCAGTGACGATTTCTACCGCGCCATGAATGATGATTTCAATACCCCGGAGGCCCTGGGGGCGCTTTTCGAGATCGCCAGGGAAATCAACAAAAGCAGGGATACGGATCCAACGCGGGCCGTGGAGCTGGCCGGCTGCCTGCGCGGGCTGGGGGGCATCCTGGGGCTGCTGCAGGACGATCCCGAGACCTTCCTCAGGTCGCCGATCGCTGCCGGCGCGGGTACCGCTCCGGCACTGACCGATACGCGGATCGAGGCATTGATCGACGCTCGCGTGCGCGCCCGGGAGGCGCGGGACTGGGCCGAGGCGGACCGGATCCGCAGTGAACTCGATGCGCATGGCATCGTGCTCGAAGACGGGGCGGGGGGCACCCGCTGGCGTCGGAAATAATCCCCGTTACTTCCTGGGGGAATCAGGGCGGGTGTCTCAAACGCTATTTGACGCTTATTGGGCTTGCACGTAACATAACGGCGCTCAGCGAGGAGGATCAGGGTCCGGCATGCCCCTCGGGCAGGCACGGTTATTACGGGGTATAGCGCAGCCTGGTAGCGCGCCTGCTTTGGGAGCAGGATGTCGGGGGTTCAAATCCCTCTACCCCGACCAGTCCTTGCGGGGCGCACGTCGCGGGACCGGGCTAGGGACTTGGCGCCCGTAGCTCAATCGGATAGAGCACCGGCCTTCTAAGCCGACGGTTGCAGGTTCGAATCCTGCCGGGCGCGCCAATCTGCCCGTACCGGGCAAGTGCGCGCCGTACAGTAGCAGTCCTATGGTGGACGTAGCTCAGTTGGTAGAGTCCTGGATTGTGATTCCAGTCGTCGTGGGTTCGAGTCCCATCGTCCACCCCATTTTCCAGCACCCGCCGGTGCGGGTCGCATCGGATTCAAGCTTGAACCCCTTTTGTCCGTGTGGTCCAATACCGGCACTTGGGCCGTTAGCTCAATTGGTAGAGCAGTGGACTCTTAATCCATTGGTTGTAGGTTCGATTCCTACACGGCCCACCAGAACAGAATGCCCGCGCTATGCGCGGGCATTTTCATCTGTGTAGCACCTGTTTTTCACACCACGCCAGGCGAAAAATACGGGTGCCTGCTATGACGACAAGCCGTTATAATCACTCGTATAATCGGGGTTTCCGAATCGGCCCGGGGCCAAGGTACAAACTGCGAAAGTGGCGGAATTGGTAGACGCGCTGGCTTTAGGTGCCAGTGGGGCAACCCGTGAGAGTTCGAGCCTCTCCTTTCGCACCAGTCCCGGTGTAAGAACGGCGCTATAATTTTGATGGCTCATCGTCAAACCAATGTCATTTCGAATGACGAGTGACGAGTTTTCAGGGGTGATTGCATGCAAGTTTCGGTTGAGAATAGCGGGGGGTTACTGCGTCGCATGACGGTTCAGGTGCCGGCGGAACGAATCGACCAGGAGGTCGATTCCCGACTCCAGTCCATGAAGGGCAGCGTCCGTCTGGACGGATTCCGCCCCGGCAAGGTGCCGTTCGGCGTCATTGAGAAGAAATACGGCGCACGGGTGCGCCAGGAGGTCTTGCAGCAGGTCATACACTCGACCCTGCAGGAGGCCCTGGTACAGGAAAGTCTGCGACCCGCGGGTGAGCCGCGGATCGAGCCGGTAGAGTCGCTGCCGGGGAAAGCGCTGGAATATGTCGCTACCTTCGAGGTTTTTCCGGAAATGTCGGCGCCGATCGACTATGGTTTCAGGGTCAACCGCCCCGTGGTCGAGATCGGCGACGCCGATATCACGGCCATGCTGGAGAAGCTGCGCAAGCAGCGGGCTACGTGGAGACAGGTTGAGCGTCAGGCACAGACCGATGACCAGGTCGTCATCGATTTCGAAGGCATGATCGAGGGTAACGCCTTCGCCGGGAACAAGGGCCAGAAAATACCGCTCGTGCTGGGGTCAGGCAGCATGGTGCCGGGTTTCGAAGACCAGCTGACAGCTATAAGCAGTGGCGAGGAAAGAACGCTGCGGGTGGCTTTCCCGCCTGACTATCCCTCCCGGGAAGTCGCGGGCAGGGATGCCGAGTTCAGGGTCAAGGTTCATACGGTCTCGGAAATGATCCTGCCGCCGCTCGATGATGAGTTTGCCCGCGCCTTCGGGGTTGCGGAGAAGGGGATCGAGGGACTCAGGGAAGATGTTGCCGCCAATATGCAAAGAGAGCTGAAGCAACTCGTCAAGGCGGATGTGAAAAACCAGGTATTCTCGGGGCTGCTGGAACAAAACCCGATCGAGGTTCCCCAGGGCCTGGTTGACGAGGAAACGCTACGTTTGCAGTCACAGCAAGCCGCCCAGGGTGCTGATGGCACCGCGCTTCACGAGGCCGCCGAACGGCGCGTCAAGCTGGGCGTGCTCGTCACAGCCATTGCTACGCAGAACCGCATCCAGATCGATCCTGACCGGGTGCGCGAAACCATTGAAACCATTGCCGCCTCTTATGAAAAACCCGAGGAGGTGGTCCAGTGGTACTATGGCAACCAGGAGATGCTGGGCAACGTGCAATCGGCCGTCATGGAGGAGCAGGTGGTCGACTGGGTGCTGGAGCATTCGGGTATTCAGGTGGAGAATGTTGAAACGACATTCGAGCAGCTGGTCGAAGCGGCCAGGCAATCTTAAAGGAAGGAAATCGATGACCGATAGCAACTACATGGGTGGCGCGTCTGATACGAAGGCGTTGAATCTCATTCCGATAGTGATTGAGCAAACGGCACGTGGCGAACGCTCCTACGATATCTACTCGCGGTTGCTCAAGGAACGGGTCGTCTTCGTGGTTGGGCCGGTGGAAGACTACATGGCCAATGTCGTTATCGCGCAGCTGCTGTTCCTGGAATCGGAAAACCCCGACAAGGATATTCACCTCTACATCAATTCCCCCGGCGGTTCGGTAACCGCGGGACTGGCAATCTACGACACCATGCAATTCATCAGGCCTGCCGTCAGTACCATGTGTGTCGGTCAGGCCGCGAGCATGGGTGCCTTGCTGCTGGCGGGCGGCGCCAGGGGCAAGCGGGTTTGCCTG
This sequence comes from uncultured Gammaproteobacteria bacterium, assembly GCA_963710815.1. Lineage (GTDB taxonomy): Bacteria > Pseudomonadota > Gammaproteobacteria > UBA9214 > UBA9214 > CAVQCA01. The sequence continues at coordinate 120,191 of CAVQCA010000062.1, forward strand.
CCGCATTCGCGCATAATGATCCATCAGCCGCTGGGTGGATTCCAGGGCCAGGCAACGGATATCGACATCCATGCGCGCGAAATCCTGCTGATACGAGAAAAACTCAACACGATACTGTCCAAACACACCGGGCAAACGATGGAGAAGATCAGGCTGGATACCGAAAGGGATAACTTCATGGGCGCCATCGAAGCGAAGGAATACGGGTTGATCGATGAGATACTGGAGATCCGGGAGGAGGCGCAGGAGAAACAGACATAATGGCAGGATGGCGTACCGAGGCCGACCTGACGGGTTGAGTGCGGCCACGGCGGGGGATTCCCTGAGAGGAAAACCCTGACTATCCGCCGGTTATAAACCCGTGATTACACCATGCAGGAGTTGATTCACAATAAAGAACAGTGTTAAAAATCCATATGGCAGGGTCATGTCGATCCAGGTGAGGGTTTGAGTATGAACAACGACAGAGACGGTAAGGGCGATGAAGGTAAACTGCTCTACTGTTCCTTCTGCGGCAAAAGCCAGCATGAAGTTCGTAAACTGATCGCGGGACCCTCGGTATTTGTCTGTGACGAGTGCGTCGAACTGTGCAACGACATTATCCGCGAGGAAATGCAGGAAAAATCCTCCGATGGCCGCAACAAGCTGCCAAAGCCCAAGGAGATCAACGAGGTTCTCAATGAGTATGTCATCGGGCAGGATCGCGCCAAGCGGGTGCTCTCCGTCGCCGTCTATAACCATTACAAGCGTCTCGATGCCGCCACCAGGAAGGACAGCATAGAGCTTTCCAAGAGCAATATCCTGCTGATCGGCCCGACCGGATCTGGCAAGACCCTGCTTGCCGAGACCCTGGCGCGGCTGCTGAATGTACCGTTCACCATCGCGGATGCAACCACCCTGACCGAGGCGGGTTATGTCGGCGAAGACGTGGAAAACATCATCCAGAAACTGCTGCAGAAATGTGACTACGATGTCGACAAGGCGCAAACGGGCATTGTCTACATCGATGAGATCGACAAGATATCGCGCAAATCGGATAACCCTTCCATCACCCGCGATGTCTCCGGCGAAGGTGTGCAGCAGGCGCTGCTCAAGCTGATTGAGGGCACGGTTGCCTCGGTGCCCCCGCAGGGAGGGCGCAAGCATCCGCAGCAGGAATTCCTCCAGGTGAACACCTCCAACATTCTCTTCATCGTCGGCGGGGCATTTTCCGGTCTCGACAAAATCATCCGCAGCCGTTCGGAGAAAGGCGGGATCGGCTTTTCGGCGGAGGTCAAGAGCAGGGATCTGGACAAGAACCTGGGTGAGATACTCTATGACGTGGAGCCGGAAGATCTTATCAAGTACGGTCTTATCCCGGAATTCGTCGGCAGGTTGCCGGTGGTGGCCACGCTGGAGGAACTGGATGAGGATGCACTCGTCAAGATCCTCACCGAACCGAAGAATGCCCTTACCAAACAGTATGCCAAGCTGTTTGAAATGGAGGGCTGCGATCTCGAGTTCCGCGATGATGCCCTGCGGTCCGTCGCGCGCAAGGCCATGGAGAGGAAAACCGGCGCCCGGGGTCTGCGCACCATACTCGAGCAGGTGCTGCTCGACACCATGTATGACCTGCCATCCCTGGAAAACGCCAGAAAAGTGGTCATTGATGAAAGCGTTATCCTCGGTGCCTCAAAACCGTACATGATTTTTGACGCTTCTGAGCCGCTGGTGGCTTCCGAATAGTTATTTATTTCCAATAAAACCAGTAGCCTGGTTTCTCAATCCGTCCGGCCCGCTGGGCTGGCATGCACATTGCAGTGATTAGTGGCACGTGTAGCAATATCTGATTGAAGTGTTGCGACCCGTCCCCATATAGAGTCTATGGGGTGTACACAGTCATATCCGTAAACCGACAGACAAGACACCGGGGCTGGAACGACAGGCATGACGGATTTCTGGCGCATTATCAGCGATGACCCGGTATCGACACCTTCAACAGAGAGGGATGGAGACACATATGACAGATGAAGCCAAGGGTGCAATACCGGTCCTGCCATTACGGGATGTTGTAGTCTATCCGCACATGGTTATCCCGCTTTTCGTGGGCCGCGAGAAATCGATCAACGCACTCGATACCGCCATGCAGGTAGACAAGAAGATACTGCTGGTCGCCCAGAAGAACGCCGAGATCGATGATCCCTCGATCGATGACATTCATGAAATCGGCACATTGTCCACGATACTCCAGTTGCTGAAACTGCCCGACGGAACGGTAAAGGTGCTGGTGGAAGGCGTGGAACGCGCGCGTATCACTTCCTTCGATTCCGTCGAGGCGTTTTTCACCGCCAACGTCGAGATTGTTCACTCATCGGACGAGGACAAGGAAAAGGAACTCGGCGTCCTGACGCGATCACTGCTGGCGATATTTGACCAGTATGTCAAGTTGAACAAGAAGGTGCCTCCGGAGATTCTGACCTCGCTGTCCGGTATCGACGAACCCGGGCGGCTGGCCGATACCATCGCCGCGCACATGTCGCTGAAACTCGACGAGAAGCAGCGCTTGCTCGAGATCGAAAGCAGCCGTGAACGCCTCGAACGCCTGATGGGGCTGATCGAGAGTGAAATCGATGTCATGCAGATCGAGAAGCGCATCCGCGGCCGCGTCAAGCAGCAGATGGAGAAGAGCCAGCGCGAGTACTATCTGAACGAACAGATGAAGGCCATTCAGAAGGAGCTGGGCGAAATGGAAGACGCCCCCAACGAACTCGAGGATCTGCAGCAAAAGATCGAGAAGGCCGGCATGAGCAAGGAAGCCAAGGCCAAGGCGACCTCCGAGCTGAACAAGCTCAAGATGATGTCGCCGATGTCGGCCGAGGCCACCGTGGTCAGGAACTATATCGACTGGCTGGTCAGCGTACCGTGGAAAAAGCGTTCAAAGATTCGCCACGACCTTGCGGCGGCCGAAGCCGTACTCGAAGAGGATCACTATGGACTGGAAAAGGTCAAGGAAAGAATTCTCGAGTATCTGGCGGTGCAGCAGCGCGTCAACAAACTGAAGGGGCCGATACTCTGCCTGGTGGGTCCCCCCGGTGTCGGCAAGACCTCGCTGGGAAGATCCATCGCCCGGGCCACCAACCGGAAGTTCACGCGCATGTCGCTCGGCGGCGTACGGGACGAGGCCGAGATCCGCGGCCACCGGCGTACCTACATCGGCTCGCTGCCGGGCAAGATCGTGCAGAACCTTTCCAAGGTCGGTGTGCGCAACCCGCTATTCCTGCTGGACGAACTGGACAAGATGTCCATGGATTTCCGCGGTGATCCGTCGTCTGCATTACTGGAGGTGCTCGATCCGGAGCAGAATCATGCCTTCAATGACCACTATCTTGAAGTCGACTTCGACCTGTCCGATACGATGTTCGTTGCAACGGCAAACACCATGAATATTCCCGGCCCGCTGCTGGATCGCATGGAGGTCATCCGCATCCCCGGCTATACCGAGGATGAAAAGATCAATATCGCCATGCGTTACCTGCTTGCCAAGCAGATCAGGAGCAACGGTCTCAAGGAGAATGAACTTCTGGTCAGCGAGAATGCCATCCGCGACATCATCCGCTACTACACGCGTGAAGCCGGCGTGCGCAATCTCGAGCGCGAGATTTCAAAGATCTGCCGCAAGGTGGTCAAGGAACTGGTCCTGGAAAAGCATGACCAGAAGATCACAGTGACACCGCGAAATATCGACAAATATCTCGGCGTCAAGCGTTTCCGCTATGGTCGTGCGGAAGAGCGCGATCAGGTCGGTCAGGTTACCGGACTTGCCTGGACGGAGGTCGGGGGTGAATTGCTGACGATCGAGTCCGCCATCGTTCCCGGCAAGGGCAAACTGATCCATACCGGACAGCTTGGAGAGGTGATGCAGGAATCCATCCAGGCGGCGACCACCGTGGTGCGCAGCCGTGCGTCCCTGCTGGGTATCGATCCCGATTTCTATCAGAAGTACGATATTCACATCCACGTGCCGGAGGGCGCGACGCCGAAGGACGGACCCAGTGCCGGTGTCGGGATGTGTACCGCGCTGGTTTCCTCCCTGTCAGACATACCGGTGCGTGCCGACGTCGCCATGACCGGAGAAATCACGCTGCGGGGTGAGGTGCTGCCGATCGGCGGCCTGAAGGAGAAGCTTCTGGCCGCGCATCGCGGCGGCATTTCCATCGTTCTGATTCCCGAAGAGAACCGCAAGGATCTCGCCGAGATTCCGAAGAATGTCAAGGACAAGCTGGATATCCGCCCGGTGAAGTGGATCGACGAGGTTCTGGAGGTTGCATTGCAGCGCCACCCGCTGCCGCTGACGCATGTGGTTGCCAAGGACGAGGATCAAAAGGACGTGAAGGAAAAGGAAAAGGAAAAGACCACAGGCAAGCATAAACCCCTGCGGGCGCATTGATCTTCCCCTTTTAATGGTAGAATCACCCGCCGCCTGGCCTTCCGGTCAGTCGGCGGGTTTTTTGTATCTCCCAAACTATGCTTTAATACGCGCTCCTGCATGTCCGGGTATCCTGGGACGTGATACACGTCATGCATCCTGATATTGCTTGCTCGCCAATATAAGAGAAATTCTTGAGGATCAAGATATGAATAAATCTGAATTGATAGAAGCCGTTGCCAGCGAGGCCGATATGTCCAAGGCGGATGCCACGCGCGCAACCGATGCCGTACTGGACAGTATCAGCAATGCCCTGCGCATGGGGGACCAGGTGACACTGGTCGGTTTCGGAACCTTCCTCGTCAGGGAGCGTGCCGCGCGTACCGGGCGCAACCCGCAAACCGGGGAAGCAATCAACATCAAGGCTTCGAAAATGCCGGGATTCAAGGCTGGAAAAGCCTTGAAGGATGCCGTAAACTAGCGCGCCTTTGGGTGCTTAGCTCAGCTGGTAGAGCGTCGCCCTTACAAGGCGAATGTCGGGGGTTCGATCCCCTCAGCACCCACCATGGACATGGAGTGGTAGTTCAGCTGGTTAGAATACCGGCCTGTCACGCCGGGGGTCGCGGGTTCGAGTCCCGTCCACTCCGCCAATCGGTAAACTGAAAGGGCTCCAGGTGCTGGCGCCCTTTTCTTTTTTACCGGCTTCGACAACCATTCAGCAGGCATTTCGAGAGACTGATCTATGTTAATGGCAATTCGCGAACGCGTCATGGGCATCGTAGGCTGGCTGCTACTGGGCGCCCTCTTCATTGCATTCGCCTTCTTCGGCCTGAACTCGTATTTCACCAGCTCGGCAAAGACCTATGCGGCGGATGTCAACGGGGTCGAGATAAGCATCCCCGAATACCAGCGCGCCTACCAGCAGCTGCGCATGCGCATGCAGAATATCATGGGCAAGGCATTCAACCCGGCCATGATCAATGAGGAGGCGCTGAAAAAGAAGGCGCTGCAGGAACTCATTCGTGAACAGTTGCTGTTGCAGGAAGCGAAGGCCGACGGATTCGCCGTCAGCAAACAGCTGGTTGCGGCGCAGATCAGCGCGGTGCCTGCCTTCAAGGGCGAGGACGGCAAGTTCTCCGCCGAGAAATACCGGGGGATCCTGCGTCAACAGGGTATGGCACCGGCGGAGTTCGAGTGGCGCCTGTCGCAGGAACTGCTTGTCAATCAGGTCGTCAACGGCGTCGCGGAGACGGCCGGGGTATCGCAGCAGGCGCTGAAAGGGATCTACCGGTTGCAGACCCAGCAGCGGCGCTTCAGTTATCTCGAGTTGCCGCTGGCGCAAGCCGCCGCCCAGGTAAAAGTCAGTGACAGTGACGTCGAACAGTACTACACGGCGCACACCGGCGACTTCATGGCGCCCGAACGTGTGAAAATAGAGTATGTGGAACTGAAGGCCGGAGATCTGAAGGTACCAGACCAGGTCAGCGATGAGGATCTGCATGCACTCTACGATGAACACTCCGATCGCTATATCGTGCCGGAGCAACGCCAGGCCCGGCATATACTCATCAGTCTGCCACCTGATGCAGGAGATGACGCGGTGAAGAAGGCCCGTGCGAAGGCCGAATCCATCCTGGCGCGCCTCAACAAGGGCGAGTCCTTCGAGAAACTGGCCAGGGAACTTTCGGATGACCCGGGTTCGGCAAGCAAGGGCGGCGACCTGGGCTACTTCAGCCGCGGAGAAATGACGCCGAAGTTCGAGAAGGTGGCGTTTTCACTCAAAAAGGGCGAACACAGCGGGATTGTCAGAACACCGTTCGGATTCCACATCATCGAGGTGACCAACATCAAACCGCAGGTCACCAAACCCTTCGCGGCGGTCCGTGGTGAACTGGGTAAGGAATACCAGACGAAGGAGCGCAACGATCTCTTCACCGAGAAATCCGACATCCTCGCGAACAAGGCGTTTGAAGAGCCGGACTCGCTGAAGGGGGTCGCCGATGAACTCGGACTTGAAATCAAGACCAGCGACTGGCTGACGAAGGCAGGCGGCCCGGGGATCGGACAGAACAAGGCCATTGTCAACGCCGCATTCCAGAACGAGGTCCTCGAGGGCGGTAACAACAGCGAGCCGATTGATCTCGGCGACAACCACCAGATCGTGTTGCGTATACTCGAGCACGAGGCGGCGAAGAAGAAACCACTCGAAAGCATCCATGAGAAGGTCGCGGCCGCGGTACGCGACATGAAGGCGCGTGAACTGATGCGTAACCGTGGGGAAGGTCTGTTGAAGGAGTTGAGGTCCGGTACCTCATTGGCCGACATAGCCAAGGCGCAGCACCTCGATGTCAAGACCACGGAGCTGATCGGCCGGAATGCCGGCACCCCGGCAAAGGCCATTATAACCCGGGCTTTCATGATGCCTCCGGCTCCGGACAAGGGTCAATCCACGGCCGGCCTGACCCTTGATACGGGCGATTATGTCCTGCTGGTGCTGGATCAAATCAAGGATGGCGATTTCTCCAGTCTTTCCTCGGCCGATCAATCGAAGGTCAGGGACGAGATGGACCGGATACTGGGAGCCTCTGAAGTGAACGCCTACTACGAAGAGTTGAAAAGACACGCGACCATCGTCATCCCCGAACAGTCGAATTGATGCCCCGGAGGGCTGATCAATTAAACTGAAACTGCACTGGCAAATACTGGCAGCACTCGTGCTGGCCGTGGTTGCCGGCCGGTACACCGCCACCGACAGCAGCCTCTTCGGGCTGCGTCTGCTGGATGCCTACAGCTTCGCAGGCAGCCTGTTTTTGCAGGCGCTGAAGATGCTGATCGTACCCCTGATCCTTTCCTCCATTATCACCGGGGTCGTGACGGCCGGTGACAGCGGCGCCATGGGCCGTCTCGGTGGCAAGACCCTGTTGTACTACCTGACCACGAGTGCGCTCGCCATACTCATTGGCCTGATGCTGGTCAACGGCATTGCTCCGGGCATCGTCAATGGTACGCCCGCGAGGGAGATACTGGCGCTAAGCGGCGACGCAGCTGACGTGGCCGCCCGGGTGCAGGGGCACGGCGTCGGCGATGTGGCGGAAATCTTTTTGCGGATGGTGCCGACGAATATCGTGGCCGCGGCGGCAAATGGACAGATGCTGGGCCTGATCTTCTTCGGCCTGCTGTTCGGCTACTTCATGAGTCGCATCGAGGGGTCGCCCGCCACGGTCTTGAGGGAATTCTGGCAGGGCATATTCGCCGTCATGATGCGGATGACCGACTGGGTTATGCGGTTTGCACCCATAGGCGTATTCGCACTGGTCGCCAAGGTCGTGGCGTCCACCGGGTTTGCGGCCTTCGCGCCGCTGCTCAGCTTTTTCCTTACGGTGCTTGGAGCGCTTGCCATCCATTTCTTCGTCACCTTGCCGCTGCTTTTGCTGCTGGTCGGGCGCGTCAACCCGCTGCGCCACTACCAGGCCATGGCCCCGGCCCTGCTGACGGCGTTCTCGACGGCATCTTCTTCCGCGACCCTGCCGGTAACCATGGACTGTGTTGAAAGCCGCGCCGGGGTATCGAACCGGACCTCCAGTTTCGTGCTGCCGCTTGGCGCCACCGTGAACATGGATGGAACCGCGCTGTATGAATGCGTGGCCGCCATGTTCATCGCCCAGGCCTACGGTGTCCACCTCGGTTTCGCCGAACAGTTTTCCGTGGTGCTGCTCGCCCTGTTGACCTCCATCGGTGTGGCCGGCATACCGGCCGCGAGCCTGGTGGCTATCAGCATCATCCTCACCGCCGTGGGACTTCCGCTCGAGGGTATCGGTCTGATCCTGGCAGTCGACCGGGTGCTGGACATGTGCCGCACCAGCGTGAATGTTTTCAGTGATTCCTGCGGCGCGGTGCTGGTCGGCCGCCTGGAGGGGGAAAGCGGGATACTGCAAAAGCCCCCGGCATCTAGCTAGTGTCCGTCCCTGAACACCGATTTCACCGCAGAGCCGCTAAGGAAGCAGAGAAAATCCTTAACGAAAACAATTAAACACTTTGCGTTCTCGGCGTCTCTGCGGTGATTTGATTTCTTATGATCTGGACACTACTGGCTACTCGAGCGGCCCCATGCCCACGGTATTGTAGCCGCCGTCCACGTAGGTGATTTCTCCGGTGATGCCGGCCGCGAGATCCGAGCACAGGAAGGCGGCGGCATTGCCCACATCCTCGATGGTGACGTTGCGGCGCAGTGGCGCCGTGCCGGCAAACTGGTCCAGCATTTTGCGGAAGTTGCTGATCCCGGAGGCCGCGAGCGTGCGAATCGGACCGGCGGAAATGGCATTGACGCGGATGCCCTGCGGCCCGAGGCTTTGCGCCAGGTAGCGGACATTGGCTTCGAGACTGGCCTTTGCCAGCCCCATGACATTGTAGTTGGGGACACTCTGCACCGCCCCAAGGTAGCTCAGCGTCAGCAGGGCGGCGTTGCGGCCCTGCATCATCGAGCGTCCCGCTTTCGCCAGAGCGGCGAAGCTGTAGGAACTGATGTCATGCGCGACACGGAATCCCTCGCGCGTGACGCAATCGAGATAATCGCCGTCAAGCTGACCGGAAGGCGCGTACGCGACCGAGTGCACGATGATGTCCAGACCATCCCACTGCTTGCCGAGCGTCTGGAAGGCATTGGCGATTTCATCATCACTGCCGACGTCGCAGGGTATACAGAGGGTGGAATTGCATTCCGCGGCCATCTTTTCAACCCGGCTGGCAAGCTTGTCGTTCTGGTAGGCAAAGGCGAGGATTGCACCCTCCCGGTGCATGGCCTGGGCAATGCCCCAGGCAATGGAGCGGTTACTGGCGAGGCCGACGATCAAGGCGCGTTTACCGTTCAAAAATCCCATAGCCGTTTCCTGAAGCTGTGCAGTAAGACTTACCGGTCGGTCACGACCCCCGGCGCGTGCAGGGCGCTAAGGTACCGGAAAACGCCGGTGACGGGAAGACTTCTAACATACCGCCCGCGTGACCGATATAATCGGCCCCCATGCCGAATTATCCCGTTCCTGCCTGCCGCGCCGTTCACCCGAACCGCGTGCTTTCCGGAGAAATCACCGTAATTGAGCACCGTGCGGCCGCCCGCGTTCGGACTTGCCTCATCGCACCGGGCAGGGCGGCGGTCCTCGCCCTGATACTCGCGCTGCTTGCCGCCGCCTGCACAAATCAACCCTGGAACCGGCCTTATCCCGCCGCCGAGGCCCGCGAGAACATCTTGTTCGCCTCCTTCCAGGAACGACCCAATCATCTCGACCCGGCGCAGTCCTATTCTGCAAACGAAATCACGTTCACCGGCCAGATCTACGAGCCGCCCCTGCAATACCATTACCTCAAGCGTCCCTATGAGCTGATCCCCCTGACGGCGACCGCCGTCCCGCAGCCATATTACCTGGATGCGCAGGGCAGGCGGCTGCCGGATAACGCCGCGGACGAGGCCATCGCCTACAGCGTCTACGACATCCACATCCGGCCGGGCATCCACTATCAGCCACACCCGGCCTTCGCGCGGGACAAGGATGGCGCGTATCGTTATCAGGCGCTCTCCGCGCGGGAACTGGATGGCATCGATACGCTGGGCGACTTCGGGGAGACCGGCACGCGGGAGCTGGTGGCCGGGGACTATGTCTACCAGATCAAGCGCCTTGCCCATCCGCGCCTGCACTCACCGATCCTGGGACTGATGAGCGACTATATCGTCGGTTTGCGCGACTATGCCAAAACACTGCAGGCTGCCGCTGACGCACTCCCCGACGGCAGCAACGGTTATCTGGACCTGCGGGACTACCCGCTGAAGGGCGCGCGCGTCATCGACCGCTATACCTACCGCATCACGCTGCACGGCAAATACCCGCAGCTGCTCTACTGGCTGGCGATGCCGTTTTTCGCCCCGGTGCCCTGGGAGGTGGACCGCTTCTACAGCCAGCCGGGGCTCAAGGAGCGCAATATCACCCTCGACTGGTATCCGGTCGGCACCGGACCCTACATGCTGACGATCAACAACCCCAACCGCCAGATGGTGCTGGTCCGTAACCCGAACTTCCACGGGGAAACCTATCCCACCGAAGGTGAGCCCGGCGACCGGGAGCGGGGCCTGCTCGCTGACGCGGGCAAGCCGCTGCCGTTTATCGACAAGGTTATCTTCAGTCTGGAAAAAGAGAATATCCCCTACTGGAGCAAGTTCCTGCAGGGTTACTACGACACCTCCGGCATCAGCTCGGACAGTTTCGACCAGGCCATCCATGTCGGTTCCGGCGGCGAGGTGTCCTTGACCGAGGCGATGCGCAAACAGGGCATCGCGCTGCACACCGCCGTCTCCGCCTCTATCTATTACACCGGCTTCAACATGCTGGATCCGGTGGTGGGCGGATATTCCGAACGGGCCCGCAAGCTGCGCCACGCCATCGCCATCGCCGTCGATACCGAGGAATACATCTCCATCTTCCTGAACGGACGGGGCATACCGGCGCAGAGCCCCATTCCTCCGGGCATCTTCGGTTTCGTGAAAGGGGATGCCGGCTACGATCCCGACGTCTATGATCTGACCCCCGGGGGCCCGCGGCGCAAACCCATCGAGGTTGCGCGCCGCCTGCTGGCCGAGGCCGGCTACCCCGAGGGCCGCGACATCAAGACCGGCAAGCCACTGGTGCTGTATTTCGACACCACCGCCACCGGGCCCGACGACAAGGCGCGGCTCGACTGGATGCACAAGCAGTTCGCGAAACTGGACATACAGCTCGTGGTGCGCGGCACCGATTACAACCGCTTCCAGGACAAGATGCTCAAGGGGACGGCGCAGATCTACCAGTGGGGCTGGAATGCCGATTACCCGGATCCGGAGAATTTCCTGTTCCTGCTCTACGGACCCAACGGCAAGGTCGAGCACGGCGGCGAGAATGCATCCAACTATCAGAACGCCGAATTCGACCGCCTGTTCGACCGCATGAAGAACATGGACAACGGCCCCGCGCGCCGGGCCATCATCGAACGCATGGTGGCCATCGCGCGCCGGGATGCGCCATGGCTGTGGGGTTTTCATCCCAAGCAGTTCACCCTGACCCAGAGCTGGTATGGCAATTTCAAGTCCAACATGATGGCGAACAACACCCTCAAGTACCGCCGCATCGATCCCGCCCGGCGTACCACGCTGCAGGCCGAGTGGAACCGGCCGGTGCTCTGGCCGGTCATCGTCTTCCTCGTCCTGGTCCTGCTGGTCGTGCTGCCGGCCTTTCTCGGCTACCGCCGCCGCCAGCGCCAGCCCGCGAGGCGGCCCGCACGCTGATGTTCGCCTATCTCGTCCGCCGCATCGCCTACGCCATCCCGATCCTGATCGGGGTGAACCTGCTGACCTTTTACCTCTTTTTCGTGGTGAACTCCCCGGATGAGATGGCCCGCCTGCACCTCGGCATCAAGCGCGTCACGCCGGAGGCCATCGCCTCGTGGAAGGCGGAGCGCGGCTACGACAAGCCGCTGTTCTACAACGCGGCCGCGACGGCCACCGGCAAGCTGACCGACACCATCTTTTTCGAGAAGTCGCTGAAACTGTTTGCCTTCGATTTCGGGCGCTCCGATGACGATCGGGACATCGGCCGCGATATCCGCGAGCGCATGTGGCCGAGCCTGGCGATCGCCATCCCGGTGCTGCTGGTGGGGCTGCTCATCGAGGTCACCTTTGCCATGCTCATGGTGTTTTTCCGCGGCACCTATGTCGATGTCTCCGGTGTCGTCCTGTGCGTGATCCTGATGTCCATCTCGGCCATGTTCTATATCATCGGCGGGCAGTTCCTGCTGGGGAAGCTGCTGCGCCTGGTGCCGATCTCCGGCTACGACACCGGCCTGGACGCCATCCGGTTCCTGGTGTTGCCGGTGATCATCGGGGTGGTGAGCGGCCTCGGCTCCGGCGCGCGCCTGTACCGCTCCTTTTTCATGGAGGAGGCCGGCAAGGATTTCGTGCGCACCGCGCGCGCCAAGGGACTCAGCGAAGCGCGGGTCCTGTTCCGCCACCTGCTCAGGAACGCCCTGGTGCCGATCGTGACCGGCGTGGTCGTTGTCCTGCCGCTGTTGTTCATGGGCAGCCTGCTGCTGGAATCGTTCTTTGCCATCCCGGGGCTGGGCAGTTACACCATCGACGCCATCAATCGCCAGGATTTCGCCATCGTGCGCGCCATGGTCTTCCTCGGTTCGGTCCTCTACATCATCGGTCTGATCCTGGTGGATATCGTCTATACCGTGGTCGACCCGCGGGTGCGGCTGGCATGATCCACCCGGTCGTGCTGTGGACGGATGCGCTGCTCTACCTGCTGCTGGCCGTGGTGCTGGCATTCATCCTCTACGCGCGGCGCAAGCCGCACCTGCGCGCGCCCTGGGCGCAGGTGTTCTCGCGGCGCTTCGCTTCCGCCTCGCTCGTGGTCCTGCTCGCCTACGTCCTGATCGGTCTGCTCGATTCGCTGCATTACCGCCTGCCGCTGCCGGGCGACGGCAAGGGCGGCGAGGTGCACTATGCCGTCGAGGTACTGAGCGTGCTCGATTACCTCCTGGGCCCGGTGCGCACGCAGACCGAAAAGACCTATTCGGCGCCGTTCGCAACCCATCTGTACACGATGGAAACCGTGCAGGAGGCCGACGGGACGCAGACGCGGGAATATCCGCGCCTGGTCTACGGCGGCCGTCTGCTGCGTGACCCCGCCACCGATTTCCTGCCGGATGTGCTGCACCGCGGCGCCCTGGCGCTGGGGGAGGCCGCATTGGGCAGCGTGCTGCTGCTGGCCCTGCTGGCCTGGCGGCTGGCGCGCCGCGGGCGCCGTGGGCTTCGCGTCGTACTGCGCGAGATCGTGACCGGACGCACCAGGGAGCCCTGGCGTGTGGTCTGGATCACCCTGAGCGTCCTCGTGCTGCTGCTCTTCCTCGCCATCAACTTCGCCGCGGCCTATCACGTACTGGGTACCGACAAGGTCGGCCAGGACGTGTTCTACCAGAGCCTGAAAAGCATCCGCACCGGGCTGATGATCGGCACCCTGACCACGCTCGTCATGCTGCCGTTCGCGATCCTGATGGGCATCCTGGCCGGCTACGCGCGCGGCTGGATCGATGATGCGATCCAGTATCTCTACACCACGCTCAATTCCATCCCGCATGTGCTGCTGATCGCCGCGGCCATCCTCATGCTCCAGGTCTATATCGCCAACCACCCCGATCAGTTCGAGACCACCGTGGAGCGGGCCGATATCCGCCTGCTGTTCCTGTGCATCATTCTCGGCATCACCAGCTGGACCGGCCTGTGCCGGCTGCTGCGCGGCGAGGCGCTCAAGCTGCGGGAATCCGAATACATCCAGGCGGCCGTCAGCTTCGGGGCTTCGCACGCCAGGGTCCTCGTGAAGCATATCCTGCCTAACGTCATGCACATCGTGCTGATCACGGTGGTGCTGGATTTCAGCGGACTGGTGCTGGCGGAGGCGGTGCTCTCCTACGTGGGCGTCGGCGTCGACCCCACCATGAACAGCTGGGGCAACATGATCAACAGCGCCCGCCTGGAGATGGCGCGCGATCCGGTGGTGTGGTGGTCGCTGCTCTCGGCCTTCCTGTTCATGTTCACGCTGGTGCTGGCGGCGAACCTGTTCTCGGATGCCGTGCGCGACGCCTTCGATCCGCGCCTGCATGAACGCTGAAGATGATTTCAACGCAAAGACGCAAAGGACGCAAAGTAAAGACTTTGTCAAACAAAAGCAGCGTGAACTGGTGTAAGCAGGATTTTGCAGTTTATGAAGTTATCATGAATTCGTTTTTCTTTGCGTCCTTCGCGTCTTTGCGGTAAACGTCTCGGAGCGGATACCTACACTATGTCGCAGCCATTGATAAGACTGGAAAACCTCGCGGTGCGAATCGGCAGCGGGGCAAGGGCTGTGCGTCCCGTCGATGGCATCAGCCTCGAGATCCACCGGGGCGAGGCCTTCGCGCTGCTGGGCGAGTCCGGCTGCGGCAAGTCCATGACCGCGCTCGCCATGATGCGCCTGCTGCCGCAGCCGGCTGGTCGTATCAGCGCCGGCCATGTGTATCTCGACGGTGAGGATCTCACCGCGCTGCCGGAGATCGAGATGCGCCGCGTGCGCGGGCGGCGCATCGCCATGATCTTCCAGGAGCCGATGACCTCGCTCAATCCGGTGCTGACCATCGGCGAGCAGATCGGCGAGTCGCTGCGCCAGCACCATGGCATGAGGGGGCGCGTCGCCCGCGATCGGGTGCTGGAACTGCTCGACGCCGTGGGCATACCGGATGTCAGGCGCCGCCAGGCGGAATATCCGCACCAGCTTTCCGGCGGCATGAAGCAGCGCGTCATGATCGCCATCGCGCTGGCCGGCGAACCGGATCTGCTGATCGCCGACGAACCGACCACGGCGCTCGATGTCACCATCCAGGCGCAGGTGCTGGAGCTGCTGCAGCGGCTGCAGCGCGAGACGCACATGGCCATCCTGCTGATCAGCCATGATCTCGGCATCGTCGCGGGCATGGCCGACCGCGTTGCCGTCATGTATGCCGGGCAACTGGTGGAGGAGACCACGCGCAACCGTTTCTATGCCGGGGCGCGCCATCCCTACAGCCGGAGGCTGTTCGAATCGCTGCCGGCAGTCGGCAAGCGCGATCATGCCCTGGCGACCATCCCGGGCTTCGTGCCGCATCTCGATCGCGAGTTCGACGGCTGCCGCTTCGCCGAGCGCTGCGACCGGGTCTGGGACTACTGCCGCGGCCATGTCCCGTCCTGGGACCTGGGAGGCGAGGGTCATCACGTGCGCTGCCACCTCGTGGACCCCGCGGTGCGGGCGCCGGAGGCCGGCGTCACGGAGCGCGCGCCGCAACGGCATGCGGACATCGCCGCACCGGCCGGCGACACGCTGCTCGAAGTGCGCGACCTGAAACTGCACTTTCCCATCCAGCGCGGCGTGTTCAGGCGCGTGGTCGGCCATGTCCATGCGGTGGACGGGGTCTCACTTGCCATCCCGCAGGGGCGCACGCTGGCCCTGGTGGGCGAGTCGGGCTGCGGCAAGACCACGGTAGGGAAGGGTATCCTGCAGCTGCTGCGCCCCACGGCGGGCAGCGTCCGCTTCGACGGCAGCGAGCTGACGCAGCTGCGGGGGGAGGGGCTGCGCCGACGCCGCCGCGATTTCCAGTTCATCTTCCAGGATCCGTATTCCTCCATGAATCCGCGCATGCGGGTGGGCGATATCGTGGAGGAGGGCATGATCGCGCAGCGCCTCGGCCGCTCGAAGGCGGAGCGGCGCGGGCGTGTCGAGGAGCTGTTCGGACAGGTGGGATTGTCGGCGGAGCACCTGCATCGCTATCCGCACGAATTCTCCGGCGGACAGCGCCAGCGCATCTGCATCGCCCGCGCCCTGGCCGTCAATCCGCGACTGGTGATCTGCGATGAGCCCACCAGCGCGCTCGATGTCTCGGTGCAGGCGCAGATCCTGAACCTGCTGAAGCACCTGCAGAACCGGCTCGGCCTGTCCTATCTGTTCATCACGCACAACCTGTCGGTGGTGGCCTATCTGGCCGACCGGGTGTCGGTCATGTACCTGGGGCGGATCGTCGAGGAGGGGCCGGTCGCCGGGGTGCTGGAACAGCCGCGCCATCCCTATACGCAGGCGCTGCTCTCCGCCGTGCCGCAGATCGAGGCCGACAGCGAGCGCCGGGTGATCCGTCTGGAAGGGGAGCTGCCGTCGCCGGCCAACCCGCCGCCGGGCTGCCATTTTCATCCGCGCTGCCCCGCCGCCATGCCGGTGTGCCGGAAACATTACCCCGGGGAGTCGGGCGGCGGCGATCACCGGGTGCACTGCTTTCTCTATTCCTAGAGAATTCGACAGCGTATGCGGCCCGACAGGCTGTAGGGTGCGCCCTGCGCACCGTGATAAACTGCAGCACTTTCAATCGATATCAACCTGATCTTCCGTAACTCGAGGCAACCATGAGCATCAAGTCCTTTCATCCCCCCGTCCGCACCCTGATGGGGCCGGGTCCCTCCGATGTCAATCCGCGCATCCTGGAGGCGATCTCACGCCCGACCATCGGCCACCTCGACCCGGTGTTCGTTGCCATGATGGACGAGATGAAGGAACTGCTGCGTTACGCCTTCCGGACCGACAACCGGCTCACCATGCCGGTATCGGCGCCGGGGTCGGCGGGCATGGAGACCTGTTTCGTCAACCTGGTGCAGCCGGGCGACAAGGTGGTGGTCTGCCAGAACGGCGTCTTCGGCGGACGTATGAAGGAAAACGTCGAGCGCTGCGGCGGCACGGCGGTCGTGGTCGAGGACGCCTGGGGTACGGCCGTGGACCCGAACAAGGTCGAGGACGCGCTCAAGGCCAACCCGGATGCCGCCATCCTCGCCTTCGTGCATGCCGAGACTTCGACCGGCGCCCTCTCCGATGCGAAGACGCTGGCGGAAATCGCCCACCGCCATGACTGCCTGACCATCGCGGACACGGTCACCTCCCTCGGTGGGGTGCCGCTTGAGGTCGATGAGATGGGGGCTGGATGCGGTGTACTCCGGTTCCCAGAAATGCCTGTCCTGCGTGCCCGGACTGTCGCCGGTCACCTTCAACCAGCGCGCCCTCGACGTGGTCGCCTCGCGCCGGCAGCGGGTGCAAAGCTGGTTCCTTGATCTCAACCTGGTACTCGGCTACTGGGGCGGTGAAGGCAAGCGCACCTACCATCACACCGCACCGGTCAATGCCCTGTATGCCTTGCACGAGTCGCTGGTCCTCCTGGAGGAAGAGGGCATCGAGAATGCCTGGGCACGTCACTGGAGGAACCACGAGGCGCTCAAGGCCGGCATCGAGGCCATGGGCCTGGAATTCGTGGTGCCGGAGGGTGAGCGTCTGCCGCAGCTCAACGCCATCTCCGTGCCTGCGGGCGTGGACGAGGCCGTGGTGCGCGCTAAACTGCTCACCGAATACAATCTCGAGATCGGCGCCGGACTGGGTGCCATGGCCGGACGGATCTGGCGCATCGGTCTGATGGGTTACGGCAGCAACCGCACCAATGTCCTGTGTTGCCTGGGCGCGCTCGATGCGGTGCTCGCCGGCATGAAGGCACCGATCAATGCGGGTGTCGCGGTCGAGGCAGCGCGCGCGGTGTACGCCGGCAAATCCTGAAGGGCAGCGACGCGATCTGACGTCATGTTGAAATACGAACTGGGATTAACCTGACCTGGTGCGTATCGAGTAACACCATTTTCACCGCAAAGACGCAAAGGACGCAAAGAAACTCATGATAAAAACCAATTAAATGTCTTTGCGTCCTTTGCGTCCTTTGCGTCTTTGCGGTGAGTTTAGTTCTTTCAGAGGAATCACTAATGCCAGCGATCGTGCTTGATGGTAAATCGCTTTCAATACAGATGGAGGCCGATCTCGCCATACGCGTTGCGAAACTCAAAACGGCATCACAAGGCAGGGTGCCCATACTCGCGACGCTGCTTGTCGGCAATGATCCGGCCTCCGGAACCTACGTCAGGATGAAAGGCAATGCCTGCCGGCGCGTGGGTATGGACTCCCTGCGCGTCGATCTTCCCGAGACGACTACCACGGACGAACTGCTGGAAAACATCGAGGCTCTGAACGTCAACCCGGATGTCCACGGCATCCTGCTGCAGCACCCGGTGCCGAAACAGATCGACGAGCGCCGCTGTTTCGACGCCATTGACCTGGCAAAGGACGTTGACGGTGTCACCACGCTGGGCTTCGGCCGGATGGCGATGGGGGAGCGGGCCTACGGGTCGGCCACACCCGCCGGCATCATGAAACTGCTGGCGCATTACGACATTCCTCTCTCGGGTCGTCGCGCCGTCGTCGTCGGACGCAGTCCCATCCTCGGCAAGCCGATGGCCATGATGCTGTTGAACGCCGATGCCACCGTGACTATCTGCCATTCACGCACCCGGAATCTCCCGGCCCTCATCGCGGAGGCGGACATCGTCGTCGGCGCCGTCGGACGGCCGGAATTCATCAAGGGTGACTGGATACGCGAAGGTGCCGTGGTGGTCGATGCCGGGTATCACCCTGGCGGGGTCGGTGACGTCGAACTCGCCGCCGTGATCGATCGCTGCACCGCCTACACGCCGGTACCCGGCGGTGTTGGCCCCATGACCATCGCCACGCTCATCGAGCAGACCGTCGATGCCGCGGAGCAGGCGCTGGGATGAGGGGAGAGTGAAATCCGTGATTTTCTGTAAACGAAATACCTAAACTGCTGTTCGTACCAAAACACCATTTTCAACGCAAAGACACAAAGTTCGCAAAGATTTCTGTGTAGCGAAAAACAAATAAATACCTTTGCGTTCTTTGCGCCTTTGCGTTGAAGAAATTTCTTTATGAATGGCGCTCCAGGTAAACGCCATCCTGCCCTATGGTTTAATATTACCGTGTATGGTCACTTGAACAGCTTGAGATACTCGCCGTAGCCTTCCTTCTCCATGTCCTGTTTGGGGATGAAACGCAGCGAGGCCGAGTTGATGCAGTAGCGCAGGCCGGTCGGCTTGGGGCCGTCGTCGAATACATGCCCGAGGTGTGAATTCGCCTCGCTGCTGCGCAGTTCGGTGCGTTTCATGAAAAACCGTCTGTCGGTGTGTTCCACGATGGACGCTTTCGAGATCGGCCGGGTAAAGCTGGGCCATCCCGTGCCGGAGTCGAACTTGTCCCGGGAACTGAACAGCGGCTCGCCCGAGACGACATCGACATAAATGCCGTCCTCATGATTGTTCCAGTATTCGTTATGAAACGCCGGCTCCGTCCCTTCCTCCTGGGTCACTTCGTATTGCAGCGGCGTCAGGCGCTGCCGCAACTCCTCCTCGCCGGGTTTGTGGTAGGCGGTTTGCGCGCTGTGGGTCGAAGCCGTCTCGACGGGTTTTCCATTCATGGCAGTGGCATCCTGTGAGGTCGGGTGACTGATAACCGTGGCTGCCAGCAGCAATGCCGCCGTGACCAGCACGGCACCGACGCCTACCGCCATTACAGTGGGTCGATTCATGACACCCCTTGCACTCATCCAAGTTTAGTGAAGTATAGATGCTGTCAACAATTATGACAGCACGCGTGGAGAGGGGTTCCGGCGCTGTCGTCACCCCACGCGATTATCGCACCATCGGAGCGGGTCCGGTTTTTTTATAGCCATACGTCGCGAATGGGATTTCCGCCGCACGAGGCGGCTATAATTCACACAGTGTGCAATGGTCGTCCTCACGGGTGAGGAATATCTGCGCGGATTACATCGAGGAGTGTTCATGAAGCCTGTCCTGTCCCTTTTGATCGGGGTGTCGGCCCTGCTGCTGGCATCAATTTCCCATGCAGACAGCGTCTCCGATACCGCCAAGGAACAACGCTGGGCCGAGCAGATTACCGACCAGTTGATTGTCGGCGAACCCGTCTGGCTGCAGGCGGACGGCGATCGCTTCCTCTCGATCTACACACCGGCGGAAACCGGGACACCCAGGGGAACGGTGCTGCTGGTGCATGGTGTCGGTGCCCACCCGGACTGGCCACAGGTCATTCATCCGCTGCGCAGCGGGTTGTCGGAAAAAGGCTGGCGGAGTCTGTCCATCCAGATGCCGCTGCCGCGGCCAGGGGCTGACGAGACGGACGGGGCGGTGCTGCTGCGCGAAGGCGGTGACCGTCTGCAGAGCGCACTGACCTGGCTGGCGGGCAAGGGCATGACGCCGGTTACCCTGATCGCACACAGCCGCGGCTGCGCCGATGCCCTGCGCTTTGCCGCGACGCATGCCGACGGCCGTATCACCTCACTGGTGGTGATCGGTGTCAACGGGAGCTACGATGACCTGCCGGATGATCTCGGCCCGATCCAGTCCCTGAAGCACGTCAAGCTGCCCGTACTCGATCTCTACGGTGAGTTTGATCGAGAGGGTGTGATCAAGACGGCGCCGGAACGCCACCATGCGGCAGCGGGCAATCCCGGATATCGACAGGTCAAGGTGCCCGGCGCGGACCATTTCTTCGATGGCCAGGAAACGTCATTGCTCAACGAGGTCACGCGATGGCTGCAAAACCACCCGTGATACAAAAAAGGGTTGTCCCTTTTTTGCTAATCGGCGAAGGGATAGGGCAGCGCCTCAAGGGTGAACACCGGACCGTCGCTGGAAGCCAGGTGCAGATCGCCGGCTTCCGCTGCGCTGATCTGGAGGACGGCGAGCGCGGCATAGCCGCCGTCGGGGTGGGGCCTGGCGTCGACGAGCTGACCGGCTGCCTGCGTGCTGTCTCGGGGGTATACAGCGCCTCGCCTGGCGATCGGCGGGGTGTCCGTCGCGATGCGTCCGGCATACATGCGGCGCTTGAGTGCACCGAGGTACTGGGTGCGCGCCACGATCTCCTGTCCGGGGTAGCAGCCCTTGCGGAAGTTCACCCCGTCGATGAGCTGGAGGTTGAGCATCTGCGGGATGAACTGCTCGGCGGTGCTCGCATAGACATTCGGCAGGCCGGCCTGGATTTCGGTGAGCTGCCAGGCGTCCAGGCCGACCGGGGCTCCGCGCACGTTCAGCGTGTCCCAGAGCCGTTTCGCGGCATCGAACGACAGGGCATAGACCTCGAAGCGGGGATGGATGCCGGGGACCCGCAGCACCGACAGGTCCTGCGTGTGGACCGCATCGTTCGGCTGTTCCGGCAGGGC
This sequence comes from uncultured Gammaproteobacteria bacterium, assembly GCA_963710815.1. Lineage (GTDB taxonomy): Bacteria > Pseudomonadota > Gammaproteobacteria > UBA9214 > UBA9214 > CAVQCA01. Next base: position 141,285 of record CAVQCA010000062.1, read on the forward strand.
ACCGAGTGCGGTGATCAATCTCCTCCGCGGCATCTTTGCCCGTGACGCCGATACGAATGAAGTTGTCCGTGGCATCCTCCAGCATGACCTCGGCGCGCAGGACATAGCGGCGCAGGCGCTCCAGCACGGCATCGAGCGTGTCCAGCGGCAGCCGCAGGTAAAACGTATCGCCGCGCCGGAACAGGCGGAACAGGCCAAGGACACGCCCCTTCGGCGTGCAATAGGCGCTCAGCTGGCTGTGGCCTTCATCCACCTGTTTGACATCGTTGCTGAACTGGCCCTGCAGGAAGTCGGCGGCGTCCTTGCCGTGAACGGAGATCACGCCCAGATGGCCCAGGTCGGCGAACACCAGACCGGTGACGGCGATCTCCAGTTCGCGTTCCGGGTTGCCGTAATGAACTACGATATCATCCACGAATTCGGCACCGGCGTCATCGCCAAGAAAGTTTCTCCAGAGGTTTTTCATCATATGGCCTTTTAGGGTGAAAGAAATCACACTTTGCCTAGGAGCCTGTCGGACTTGGGATTGATCTACTGCGCTGGAGGGAGAGAGGCCCATATTTCCCCGATTTCTCGTTGCGTAGAATGGCCATGCGCCTCGAAATCGTGAAAATCTGTTCTCGCTCTCCCACCATGCTCGCTACGATCACCCAAGTCCGACAGGCTCCTAGGTCAGGATTTAAATACTATTCATTCATAATAGATACAAGCTCGGCGCAAAGGCGCAAAGTGTCTGCTTGTTTTAGTTAAAAAATTTCTCTGCGTCCTTTGCGTCTCTGCGGTGAAAACGGCGTTTATGACCGAACATCGAAGTAAATGACTTGCGGATATGAACGAAAATTCTAGTTGAACCCGCACGGGCTGTCAGCCTTTCATCCGGCAGAGGGCCCGTGTCTGGTGTTCACCGCGGGGCGGTGGTATAAAAGCAGCCAGTCTTGAAGCCGCCCATGCAAAACCAGCGATCAGCGCCTGTTTTCCTCAATCTTCTCCGGATTCGCTTTCCGGTCGGCGCCGTCACCTCCATCGCACATCGCCTCTCGGGCCTGTTGCTGTTCCTGTCGTTACCGGTGCTGGTCTACTGGCTGGACCTGTCGCTGCGCGATCCGGCAGGTTATGCAGACGCGCGCGAGTGGCTGCAGTGCGGCTGGGTGCGGCTGGCCTCGGTCGTCATCGTCTGGTCGCTGGTCCATCACCTGTTCGCCGGTCTGCGCTTTCTCCTCATCGATCTCGGGCTGGGCGTCGAGCGGACCGCGGCGCGCCGCTCCGCCTGGACGGTCAACGGGCTGGCGCTGCTGCTGGTGCTGGTCTACATCGGGTGGATCGTATGAGCCGGCAGACCCACGCGCTGCGCGGCTGGCTCCTCCAGCGTTTCAGCGCGGTGTATCTGGCCGGCTTCCTGGTGTATCTCGTCATCCATTTCCTTACCCGGGAAAGTCACGGCTATG
>CAVQCA010000063.1:0-3391 GCA_963710815.1 uncultured Gammaproteobacteria bacterium
CAATATGATAGGACTGTCCGCGTCCGGAGCTGACCCGGTAGCAACCAAAGAACCCGGCATCCGGTGTTTGGGGTTCGATCCGGATGGCTTCATTGACGCCCCGCAAACGGCGGCGCTCGATTTCATCGGCGTCACTGGTGGACCAGCCGGATGGCCGGGCCGGTCTTTGAGGATGTTTCCGCTGTTTCTTTGTTTTCGACATGGTGGAAAGGTAAGGTATCGATGGTTGTCAATCCTGACGAACCGCCATTCTACTGAAAACCACCGACGATGGCTTTTAACAAAGCACCCGACGGATACGAAAAAACGCTGCTCTCCGATCTACAAGAGGATAAAAGGGGTCAGAGGATAAAAGGGGTCAGTACCGAATGGCGCTTACTTAAGCCGTAATGTAGGGTGGGTAAGCGCTTTTTGCGTGACCCACCAGGCGTTGCGTAGCAACACAACGTCTTTATTATTGTGTGCCTGCCGGCACATCCGGTGGATTACGGCATACACGGCATGCCTCATCCACCCTACATCGAGGGTGGAACCGCTTAGCGTGAAAAAATACGGTGGTAGACACGACACAAACCCTCGCCGTCTCTAAGAGACACGATAGAGGAGAGGCTTCCTCGCTCGTGGGCCTAAGTCAAGCACCGCCCAAGGTGCCTCTAACTTTGGACATCCGGTGAGAAAGAGTTGATTGACAGCATTTTTCATGCTATAGCCACGGAAAACGCAGAAATTATCTGTGAATATTCCGTGTTTTTCCGTGTGCTTCCGTGGCCATTTATTTTTTATAATGACGATATCGGTAAGCAAGCGCCATTCGGTACTGACCCCTTTTATTCACTTCTGGCCCGTATCTAGTTTTCATGGCGATCAAACAACCACTCGACAACCCGGCCCGGGAACCTGCCCCGAGACCGACACGGACGCGAATCCCCTGGGAGCCGATGCGTTAAGTTTCCTGCGTGCTCTGCTATAGTTCCTGCAACACTTGCCGGCGCCGGGGATCTTCCGGTCATCCTTGCCGTGGAAACATCCTGTCGCGGCACTCCGGATTTGACACAGGCCGTTGCGGACAGGCTGAGGCGGATTTCCGGCCAGTCACGGGAATCACGAGGTATCTTACGGAGAAAAACCATGGCCAGGGATAAAGCTCCCAACGGTAGAAGTCCCGCATCCCGCGAGGCAAAACGGCCGGCCGGGACCGCGAAGCCGGCATCAGGGCGGCGCAAGCAAACGGTGTCCGCAACATATGACCAAAAGTCAATGAACCGCCATGTCGCCGTTCCGCCACAGGGGATGCCACATCCCGCGCGCCCGCAGGAACCCCTGAAAGAAATCGCCGAGGCGCTCGCCTTTCCGGCAAGCGCCCGGACCATCGACCACTTCGTCAGCGCCGTACTGGGGCGGATCAGCCTCGGGGTTTCACCGGCCGGGCTGATGACCGCCTATTTCGAGTGGCTTTCCCATCTCGTCGCCTCGCCCGGAAAGCAGATCGAGCTCGTGCAGAAGGCCGCGCGCAAGGCCACCCGCTTCGTCGTCCAGGCGGCGCACGCCACCACCGACCCGGACACGCCGCCCTGCATCGAGCCGTTGCCGCAGGACCATCGTTTCAGCGGCGAGGAGTGGCAGCAGCCGCCGTTCAACTGGATCTATCAGTGGTTCCTGCTGAACCAGCAGTGGTGGCACAACGCGACGACCGGAGTGCACGGCGTCACGCCGCAGAACGAGAAGGCCATCGAGTTCATCACCCGGCAGCTGCTCGACATGGCCTCGCCCTCCAATTTCATCCTCACTAATCCCGAGGTGCTGCAGGCCACCCTGACGGCGGGCGGCTACAACTTCGTGCGCGGCACGCTCAACTTTATCGAGGACTGGGAACGCATGGTCGCCGGCCGCAGGACGGTCGGCACCGAGGACTACGTGGTCGGTCGCGATGTGGCCGTCACCCCCGGGAAGGTGATCCTGCGCAATCGACTGATCGAATTGATCCAGTACAGCCCGGAGACCGCCACGGTGCATGCCGAGCCGGTGCTCATCGTGCCGGCGTGCATCATGAAGTACTACATTCTCGACCTGTCGCCGCATAATTCGCTGGTGAAGTACCTGCTCGGGCAGGGCCACACGGTGTTCATGATTTCCTGGAAAAATCCCGACGCCGAGGATCGTGACCTCGGCATGGATGACTATCGCCGTCTCGGCATCGGCGCCGCGCTCAGAGCCATCGAGACGGTGGTCCCGGGGCGCGGGATCCACGCCGCCGGCTACTGCCTGGGCGGAATCCTGCTTGCCACGCTGGCCGCGGCCCTGGGGCGCGACGGCGAGGATACGCTCAAGACCCTCACACTGTTCACCACGGAACTCGACTACACCGAGCCCGGCGAGCTGATGCCATTCATCAACGAGAGTCAGATAGACTATATCGAGGACCTGATGTGGGATCAGGGCTACCTCGACGGCAAGCAGTTCGCCGGCGCCTTCCAGCTCCTGCGGTCGAACGACCTGATCTGGTCGCGCATGCTGCGCGAATACCTCCTCGGCGAGCGCCAGGGCATGACCGACCTGATGGCCTGGAACGCAGACGCCACCCGCGTTCCCTATGCCATGCACTCGGAGTTGCTGCGCAGCCTGTTCCTCAAGAACGACCTTGCGGAAGGACGCTACCGGGTCGACGGCCTGCCGGCGGTCATCAGCGATATCCGCGTCCCGATCTTCTGCGTCGCGACCTTGAAAGACCACGTCGCGCCCTGGCGGTCAGTGTACAAAATTCATCTTCTGACCGAAACGAATGTGACCTTTCTGCTCGGCAGCGGCGGTCATAACGCCGGCGTGGTCAGCGAACCCGGTCACAAGCACCGCCAGTACCAGGTGGCGACACGGCGTGAGGGAGACCACTACGTGGATGCGGACACGTGGCAGTCGATGGTTGCGATCCAGGAAGGCTCCTGGTGGCCGGAGTGGCAGCGATGGCTGGCCGGGCACTCCGGAAAGAAGGTGCGGCCGCCACCCATGGGCGCGCCGGAGAAGGGCCATCCCGTCATCGGAGACGCGCCGGGCAGTTACGTCCTGCAGGACTAGCCCGCATTCTGGTTCATTGACAACGCCTCATACCGGGTCACATCTTCCGTGACACGCGGTGGATACGTCTCCATACGCTCGACGACCGCAACCGTGCGTGGCAATGGGTTAATATTGGCTGGCCATCGTCTGATACTGATTGCGCCTGCATTGATGCCTGAACACCCACTGAAGTACATGGAATAAGCAGAATTGACATCATTCCGTGTTATTCCGTGTGCTTCCGTGGCCATAATTAACGGCGGCATGAAGAATCGCCATGCAGTCATTCGTGAGGTAATGTTCAAGGGCAATTGCTCCAGTACCGTCTGATATGGCTTGC
>CAVQCA010000064.1:0-8447 GCA_963710815.1 uncultured Gammaproteobacteria bacterium
TATGATTTTCTCCGGTTGAGCAACACGTGTATTCGCGCCATTGATGACAGGGAAGCCGGGTAAGGCAGGAACCGTAAAGCACCGGATCGCTTTACCCGACCGCCCTGCGGCAGAGAACACTTCCCGGGCCGTTACACGCGTCGACCTTGAATGAGATTTATCACGATCACCACGACTGCGAGTACCAGAAGAATATGGATAAATCCGCCCATGGTGTACGAGGAGACGAGGCCAAGCACCCAGAGGACAAGCAAGATAATCGCAATAGTTACTAGCATAGGAGTTACTCCTTATCTGTCATGATCTGCCGCGGAGCTACTCAATCCGGTCTGCCCGCTCCGCAACCGGCAGGCAGGGACCTCGAGGGCGCCGAACGGATCACCTTTAACTCCGGTCGTTGCCCATACCCGGCGCTCGTTACTACTTATTGCCTTTTGCCGTGTCCTGGATGGCCTCACCGGCATTTTCGACATGGTCTCCAACCGACTCTGTCGCGTTGTCGATACTCTGGCCGGCTTTCTCCATCGGACCTTCCTGCTTCTCACAGCCGGATAGTGCGACAAGCAATGCACTTATGACCAGGGCTGCGCTAAGGGTTTTGACTGGTTTCATGATGTATACCTCCTGCTGATTGACTTGTCTGGAAGCGGGAGTTCCCGTGTGGGCCACACCCGTAACCGCGACTTTGGAATATGAACGACTGCGTCACACCGGCCGGTCAGGTCGGGCATCGCGCGTCGGTCAATGTTTGTATTTGCCGACTTCGTCGCCGATCACGCCGCCCATGGTGGTGCCATTGTCCTGCGGCTCCTGCGGCTCCTGCGGCGTCATCCCGGAACACGCACCCAGGCCGAGCAGCATGGCTGCGACAACGACACTGAGCATGTATCCCTGCAGGGTATTGATAATCTTGAAATCGTTCACAATCGTTCCTTAATGTGATGAGCCTGGGAGTGATGCATCGTAAGGTCATGCCGGGCACACACTGCTCTTCGCCAGGATCGCACTGCAGACAATGCAGGTTTTTATGCTGGCTCTGATGATTGAAGCTTACGGAGTACCTCCTTTGACGTCTGTCTGCTAGCGAACATAGCCGGCAATCGAACGGTGCGCGGGTCCCGTTGTTTCTCTGCGACGTTTCCAGCAGTAGATACCGCAGCTGCGCGCCATGGAGAGCGAAGCGAGGGCGCGTAGTCCCCGTATATGGTCTCCTCCCCGTATTGTGCAACTATTCGAACGATCCATAAGATATTGTTATCAGACAATATTACGGATAATCTGTTCGGGCAATGAGCAACGCCATACAACCATTACATCTGCTGGCAATCGCCATGGCCGGCTGGCTCAACCGGCGCCAACAGGACGTCATCGACTAACGCATCGAAGAGAACTGGGTACTCAAGGAGCAACTCGAAGGACAACGTCTTCGGTTCACTGACGAACAGCGGATACTGCTGTCCGTGAAAGCCAAGGTTCTTGGCCGCCGATTACGTGATGAACTCGAGACGCTTGTGACACCCGATGCGCTGCTCGCACCTGTCTGTACGATGGCGCACTGACTCAACAGTCAAACTGTCTTAGCATATCACCGTGGTTGGTAGAAACGTGACAGCACCCACAGGGCTATTGGCGTAAAGGGTTGGCTTACAGTCTATGTTTCGAGAGTGGCCCATTGGGATATTCTTGGTGTCACATCTCTGTTTTCCCATCCTCACGTACGGCGTGCCGGCCGTTAACCAGCATACGTTATTAAGGAGCAAATTATGAGCATCAACAAAGATCAAGTTAAGGGCCGCGTCGAAGAAGCGAAAGGCAAGGTCAATGAAGTCACCGGCAAACTCGTAGGCAACGAGAAACTGGAAGTTAAAGGCAAGGTTCAGAAAATTGTGGGCGAAGCCCAAGCAAAGTTTGGTGACATCAAGCAAGACCTGAAAGACGCAAAGTAGGGCGCCTGACTTCAGCCCATCTTGTTCCGCAAGAAAAGTACCAAACGGATGTGTGTGGTTTCTGTTGGCTGATAGCCTTGAAAGATCGCGATGGATATGGCAAGTAAGTAGCAATATTCGCGTGAGCGCACTATTGAATAAGCAGGCTCGTTATCCCAGAAAACAGGAATCACCAGAAGAACAGGAGCAGAAACAGTGAACAAGCAAGTTGACAACACCAATATTCGCCAAAAGATGACTGCGGACGATGACCGTTACCATGCCGGCAAGCTTGGACTCGGGCATCAGGGCACCCATGAAGGCTGGATCAAGGCGGAAGAAGCCGGGGCGGCGGCGAAGGCAGCCGTTAGCGCTGAGAACCGCCATGAAATGATTGCGGTCGCCGCCTATTACCTTGCTGAAAAGCGCGCGTTCGCGGGCCATGGCGCCTACGAAGACTGGATGAAGGCGGAAGCCGAAATCGACGCAATGCTGCACGATCGTGTCGGGAAGTCGTAGTCCCAATCACCCGACACCATTAAGGGTGCCTCTATAAGCCTGTCTTTATTTGGGCCAGTCATGTCAGGGTCCGTTGTTCGGAAACAGCCGAATCCGGTATTCGCCGTGGTGCTTTGCCTGTTGATAAGGACGGTCTTCAATCGACTGGTATGTAATTGCCGAGCATTCATCCGGTAAACCAGGCTAATCGACGCAGGTTGTAAACCAGATTCATCATTCCGTTCTTTATCGCCGCTCGCTCCAGGCCAATCGTACGCTCCAGCCGGTTGGCCTGCTGAGCAAACACATGCTCAACCCGCGCTCTGACAGAAGACCGATTGCGATTCGTTTCCTGTTCCAGGACATTGAGTGCGCCGGTGATCCGCAAAAATTATGCAGCCTTCGCTACCAAGCGATATTCGTGATGTAATCCACCCGTATGGTGCAAATATTCGAACGAGCCGTATGATATAGTTATCAGACAATATTGCGGATAATCTGTCTGCACCATGTCGCACGTTATACAACCGTTCCATCTCCTTGTGATCGACCTTGCAGGTTACCTTAATCGGCAGCAACAGGCGGTCATCGACTATCTCCACGAGACGCCGCGCCTCCCATAAAACGCACCACACATCGCTCGGGAGAAAAAAACCAGTCCGGTGTGTGCGAGCTTGGTGAAAGGCAGGCACATTAGTAGCAGATCGGCCGACAGGACATGAACTGCCAGCACCATCGGATAAGGTTCGACGAGGTGATAAAAAGCGAGCAGTCCAGTAATGACCGGCAAGATGACCAGCGTCCATGAAAGATAGTCATCCAGCCGAGTATTCGTGGCCCGCACCAGCGTCAGCCTGCTCGCCGTCGTTGGCAAGCGACGCGAGCGAGGACGCCTCCAGGTAGACACCGCTCACATCCGGGTCGAGTGCTTTGAGCCGGTCTTCAATGCGCTGGCTCGCCTCGGCGACCTTCTCGGCCCGCATGCGAGGACGAAAGGCGACGTCGATGTTGACCAGCAGCGCGGTGGGACCGAAGTACGCCGTGCGGATCAGGCCGACCTTCTCGACGGCCGGGTCGGACTCGACGACCTCGCGCATACGCGCCAGGACATCGGGCTCGACGCCCTCACCGATCAACAATCCCTTGGACTCGCGTGCCAGCAGGAATGCCACACCCATAAGCAGCAGGCCGATGATCACCGAGGCGCCGCCGTCGAAGTAGGGGTTCTGCAGATGGTGACCCAGGAAAACGCCCAGGAACGCAACCACGAGGCCCACCATCGCCGCCGAGTCCTCGAAAACCACGGTGAACAGGCTGGGGTCCTTGGCTACGCGAATGAACTCGAACACGCCATGCGTGCCCTTGGTCCGCCAGAGCTGGCGCATCGCTACCGAGAACGACCATCCCTCGACGAGCACCGAGATGGCCAGTACCACGTAACTCGCGGTCGCATCCTCGATCGTCGAGGGGTTGATCAGGTGCACGATGCCCTCGTATACCGACATGCCGCCACCGATGCCGAAGATCGAGATCGCCACGATAAGCGTCCAGAAGTAGATCTCCTTGCCGTGACCGAACGGGTGAGCGTCGTCAGCCGGCGCCGTGCTCTTCCACATGCCGAGAAGCATGAGCCCGCCGTTCCCGGTATCCACGAGCGAGTGGATCCCCTCGGCGATCATCGCCGAGCTTCCAGTCATCGATGCTGCGATGAACTTGATGACCGCAATGGCTAGATTCCCGATAACCGCCGCGACCACCGCGACCTTCGACCCCCCCGCACTTGCTGACACTGGAAACCCCCTTCGACGTGTGACTCAACGAAAGACAGTATGGCGTATCTATCTTCGTCCGTGCGAGTGACGAGAACCGTAACTCAGTATGAGGTAAGCCCCCGGCTTTGCCGGGGGACTCACCGGGGTTTGACCTATACGGCGGTCACCCGTGAATCTCCGATCTCTGCCAAGAGAAGGAGGTTCACCGATGAAAGAGTACCAGAGTCTTAGCCATACGAGGTGGGATTGTAAGTACCAGTGTGTTGCAGCAATGCGGTCAATGGGAACAGGGATAGACCGGTGAGCGTATGAGAAGCTGCATGAGAGATGGAGGACTATGGCCCTCCGAAGTCTGCCTGCAGGGGCGATGGTGCGGGCGTACATTCGCAACCAGGAAGCCGAAGATGAGCGATCAGATGAAGTTGGAGGAATAGTTTGCCGCCTTCAGGCGGCTCACGGGTTTATCGGCGCCTTCGAGGCGCTCACCCAATAAGCCCCGGGCTTTGCCGGGGGGCATTTAACTGGTTTCCGCTGATTCGCCACCTTATGCACTCCGACGCCTTTTTACTTTCAACTATAGTAAAGATTCGCAAACTGGTTGCTTGCTCAGAAAGGAGCAGTAGAGCTTGCCGTGCCGCTTGGCTGTGGATAGATAAAATCGCTCAGCATCCCAAAGCCGGCTCTCCTGCCCGGAGGCGGCTGGCGCCGGAATATGATATTTCCATTCATTAGGGAGCATAACCCACCCAGCTGGCATCCAATCTGCACTGTTCGTTCTGTACACGGTGGTTGTGCCTGAAACCGGGCATTTTCCGGGTATATCTTTTAGCCCTATGTGCGCTGTCGAACAGCTAAAACATAGCTGATGCTATTAGTATGATCCCAACGGATATCGGTTGATTGCTGAATCAGCTATGGGAGCATCCCTCCGTTGATGATTACAGGACACCTGGGAACCAGGTCCTTTATACATCACATACAAATCAACTTGAGGTAACAGATTATGAATAAACTGACCAAAACATCGTGTACCACAGCCATTGCCGGCGTCATAAGGTACTTTGATGGTGACTGCCACTGCTAGCATGCAGTCTCCGTGAAGAAATTATGCTGCAATCATCAAGATACAGATGACGTTACACTCATCCCCTAGCATAAGGCCCGCCGCCTGCCAGAAGCGACATGTGGTACTGGACTCTTCTTAGGACATACACCGCCGACGGAAATACGAATTCGAATATGTACGAAACTTTCTACCACCTGAACACCAACCCCTTCAGACTCACGCCAGATCCGAAGTTCTGTTTTAGCCATGCCGGTTATAAATCGGCCCGTGAATATCTCGATTACGCTCTCAGGCTCGGCGAGGGTTTTATCATGGTCACGGGACGCCCAGGCACCGGCAAGACCACCCTGGCGGAGACGTTTCTGAAAGATCTCGACTCGACCAAGGTGTCGGCCAAGCGGGTTGCCGTTTCCGGTCTCGAGGCGGATGACCTGTTGCGGGCAGTTGCCTTTGCCTTCGGTATCGAAGCAAGCGGACTTGACAAGGCAACGTTGCGCCACCGTATTCAGCAGCATTTCATCCTGCAGGAACAGCGCGGGCGGCGGGCGTTGCTGATTATCGATGAGGCGCAGGGGCTCCCGTCCTCTTCGCTGGAGGAACTGCGCCTGCTGGCAGACTTGCAGTCGGGATCTCGACCGCTGCTGCAGTTATTTCTCGTCGGACAGGAAACCTTGCGTGATCTGATGAGCACGCCGGGAATGGATCAATTCCAGCAACGCATCGTAGCAACCTGTCATCTCAAGCCACTGGGACTCCAGGAGACCAGGGCCTATATAAAACACCGGCTGTACCAGGCGGGCTGGAAAGGCGACCCGGAGCTGACATGGGCGGCGCTGCTCGCCATTTACCAGTGGACCCGGGGGGTGCCTCGGCATATCAACAAGTTCTGCAACCGCCTGCTGTTGCTTGGATACGGGAAGGGGAAGCACACCCTCGACGAAGAGGAAGTCCAGACGATCTACCTAGAACTGCGCGAGGAACAACTGACGCCCCTGGGCAGCGCTCAGGAGCCGTCCGACGATTTCAGCGCAACCCTGCCCAGGGAAGAAACCGGGCATGAGGACTTCTCCCAGTTCAAGCAGGCGCTTGACAGGGATAGCGTGGAGGTGGAGAAACCGGACCGGTCTCCGAACCGGCACCGGTGTTCCGCCCGGAAACGCATGCCGCCGCACTGCAGTCCCGACAGACGGCGGAAAGGCGCGTACAGGCCAGGGCCAAGACCCGGAGAGAAAGCCAGCCGGTGAAATCACCGGTTGCCCGGGGGAACAATGTTTCCGGCCCGGGCAGGGTAAGCCCGCGTTATGTGCCTGGCTCTGGTTCGGCTGTTGACCTGCCGGAACTGGTTGAAAGTTCGCATGGAATGGGGAGTCGCCGCTCTGGTGGTCGCCATGCTGTTCACGGCCGGGCTGGCGAGATTTCCCGGGGAAGCGCGCACTGAGCGGGCGCTCGAGCCCGACGACCAACGGGATCTGATCAAACCATCCAGGCTTACGCATGACAGAGGCGGGAAAACACGGAAATAGTGATCCCGCAAATAGGGCAACATCAAGCCGGCATCCCAAACCCTGGCCGCCATCCCGGTTAATGCTGCGGAGAAACCGCCGGGTGACGACGACCGGAGTAACGCCAGCAGGAATACCGCTGTCGTTGAAGCAGCAACCCGAGAGCGTATACATGAAATAATATCCGATCACGGCCACCCCCGTGGTGAACCAGCCTCCTGTTGAATACATCACACCGCCGTTGCAGTTCTCGGGCACGAAGCAACAAAGGTCAGAAGTCAACGGACTCGAGACCAGTCAGGATGATGTGGCTATGGCAGCGCCAGACAGGGTGTTGCCGGATTTGAAATCGATGGATTCGCCCGCGGCAGGTGACGGGGCGGACCAGATGGTTCCGGCTGAAGATCAGCCTGTCGCACCCGCGGGTTCCCAGGAAGAAAAAATCGCCACACTGCTCGCACAGGGGCAGCAATCCATGAGGGAATTCAGATTGCTTACACCGGCCGGCGACAATGCCAACCACTACTTCAAGGAGGCCCTTGCCCTGGACCCCGGAAACACCGATGCCCGTCAAGGGTTAGACCTGATCACGAAACGCTATGTCATTCTGGCCAGGCGAGCAAATGCGCGTCACGACAGCAAATTGGCCAGGGTCTATATTTCACGGGGACTCCGGGTTCGGCACGGCAACAGGGATCTGCTTGCGTTGCAGGAGAGTATGCGCAAACCGCCGGTCACAGCTCGGGAGACGGTTGCAGAGATATCACCGGCTGTTGAATCGCCGCCGGAGCGACCGGTTTTATTCTCACGCCTGAAGTCACTGTTTACCTGGAAGCAAGATGTGCCGGCTGAAGTTGTCGAACGATCGATCACGTCTGTGAACTACTGATTTTCAGTTTGATATCAACACGAAGTTATCGACACTCAGTCTTGCATCGTGAGATTTGATTGTTTCTGCATGGAATACGTATCTCTACGTACTTAAAGTACTATCTGGACCGGTCAATGGTTGCAATATAGCCTGTCCTTCCCGAAATCTCATAACACTTTGGCATTCTCGCCTTTGTTTCACCTGGATGAAGCCGGGTCAAGCGAGGGCCTGCCCCGGAACGTCCTGCGATCAGAAGGAGGCAGGGAGTCAGCCTGTGGTACAAAGAACGTGGCCCCCTGATTCTCTCGGCAAGCCTTTCGCTACCGCGTCTGCACCAACATCATGACCTGCACACCCACGCCGGACGTGTCCGCGCAGAAATAACTACATCTGTTTCATCGTAAACGTGCCATTGATCATTGGTCCTCATTGATTATATTTACTGGATTATGACTATCATTCAAGCTAATTATGGCGGTTTTTTGATTGATTAGAGATGAATAATATGGCACTATTACGCTTATTAGACGCGTAATGGTGCCATAATGCGATCCATACAGTTCCACGTAGAAGCCCTCGACACACTGCTCCGCAAGAACAAGATCGCCACCATAGCCGAGTTAATGGCCGCGCTGGGCACCAACGCTCGGCGCACCGTGTTCCGAAAACTGAACGAGTTGAACTATCGCACGAGCTACTCGCACCGTGGCCGCTACTACACGCTCGATCGCGTCGCCAAGTTCGATGCGTTGGGGTTGTGGTCGTACGGAGACGTCTGGTTTTCAATCCACGGGACGCTCCTCTCGACGGCCG
>CAVQCA010000065.1:0-4596 GCA_963710815.1 uncultured Gammaproteobacteria bacterium
GTATAGGGGTAACGCCTGCCGCCCGGACCCTTGACACTCAGGATGCCCATGTCCGCGCAAAGACGCGCCGTACTGCCGGTCTTGTTGTAGACCCGGGTGCCTCTCGGCACGTCCCGCACCCCCATGTAAATCCGGTCGGGTCCCGGCAACGCCATGAGTCGCTTGATCTCGCGAGCGCCGGCGATATCATCCTTCCAGAGCGCATGGAGAAAGCGACTGTAATCGTGAACCGACGCCTTGTTGCGGTAAGTCCGACCGCCTGCGGGAATGTATTCGACAAGCTGGATATCCTGGAATATTGCAGGATACTGCTGCTTCAGTATCCGCTCGACCGCCCGCGGACCACCCACCTGCCGCATCACCCAGTTGGTGGAGGCATTGTTCGAGTGCTGGATCATCCGCTCCAGCTGCCGGCGGCTTTTGCTTCCGTAGACGAGCTTGCCCTGCTTCACCCTGGAAAAATAAGCCGCCGCGACAAACGGCTTCACCATGCTCGCCGTCTGGAACTGCTGATCCTCATTGATCGTGACGAGCTTCTCGCCGGTGGTGAAATCGTATACCGACCAGCCGGTGCGCTCGTCGGGAGCAAGCTGCCTTGCTGACGCAGGCGATTGATGTAGTCCTCGACCGCCGATTCGATGTTGTGGATCTCCCGGCTACGAGCATGCCTTGCCGCCAGGCTCCTGACTGCATCTGGCGCGCGCTGCAATGCCACCGCACCGGCGGACGACTTGCTATTGCGTGCACCCGGCGCGGGAGCGATTTGATGGAGGCTCGCTTTGGTTCTGCGACGCCGACGATCGTCCAGTTCCCGGAGGGCATCGGGCTGGCCGCATCGAGTCCACTGGCACGCAACAGCCGGGTATGACTCTTCGCCACCCGGGTTGCCCCGGCACTGTCGCCGTGGCGTTCGTAGACAACGCCGTAGAGCTTGCCGTTGGAAACCACCTTGAGATCCTTCGCCACCCCGGGCCCCAGCACCCGGACAACCCGCTCGCGGTAATTCTGAACGGCGGCGAGATCACCCGACCAGACATAGGAGACGTCGTAACGATCTGCGGCGACAGTGGCAGACGGTGGGGCCGCAAGTGCCAGCAGAATAACGAGCAGATTAAAGACCGGTATGATAATTGCTCGTCGCATGCTTCGTCTCCTTTCGAAATAGCCTGCCAACTCAGCCTGTTGGGCCGGTATTCTAGAGTAATTTCATGACGATGAACAGAGGGGGTATGGAGATCTCGGTGCAAGGCCCCGTTGTGCCAGGCGATACTGAAACATTTGCCCTGGAAAATATCGAGATCGACATGGTCGACGGCGCGCCGTTCGGAGATTTCCACCAGCCACCACATATCCTCGAGGGTTTGATAAACCCGGAAATCACCAGCCATCTCGATTACATCACCGTCGTATCGCCTGACAAGGCAGGCAACTTCGCGCAATATATGGCAAGGGAGGATATTCGGGTTATCCTTCATGGCATCGTCACCAGCCATTTCCGGCCGGCCGGAAGCAAGGCTAGATGAACACACCGCCACAAGAACATCACCGATGAAGACCAGGACACGATTGTTCCGAAAGCAGGTACACTATTCATGTCTCTTGAAGCGGCTGCCACTGATAAGATGATCCATGAGACCATTGCCTGCGGGCTGCCGGTCGATCTCCCCGGACCTTACTTCCGTGAAGGCTTAATTGCCGGAAGATGAAGCGCTTCTGGGAAAGGACAATGAACCGCGACATTGGCCCGCATCCTGCGGGATAATCGGGAGCGACTGAAAAGCGGGTGAATTCAGCAAAAAATCCGGCGTAGCCCGTAGAATTGCCTTGTCCAAGTATGTCGAGCACGCGGTAGGAACAGCATTGCGGCTAAATCAACGGGTGAAGTTATCGGGTAATAAGACAAATCCCTATAAGACAATATTCCATGAGCCTGTCGAACGCATAGTATGATTGCCGTAACGGTGGCCATACAAGCGATAACATGACCAGATGAAGCCAACAAATTGTGATCAACGGTAATAAAATCAAAATATTTCTAGGTAATTTCCGCAAGCACCCCTGGGAGGCCTTCTGGATGAAGTTCGCGGGACAAGGATTTCGGGTCGGCTGGCCACGCGCATCGCGGGAATACCCGCGCCCCCATACAAGGGGCGAAAGTACTGGCGCGCCTAAACATTCATGGTTATGTGTCGCCAACCACGTCAATCTGTCATGACGAACTGCGTCTCGGTCGTCATATATTTATCGGGGACAGGGTTGCTATATTTAAGGCCAATGCGGGTGGCCGTGTATCGATTGGCGACTACACCCATATTCACCAGGACACGATAATCGAAACCGGTGAGGGCGGTTGTCTGACCATAGGATCGGACACTCACATTCAGCCTCGCTGCCAGCTCTCAGCATACAAAGGCTCCATCGAGATAGGTTCGACTGTGCAGATCGCACCGAACTGCGCCTTCTATTCATACGATCACGGAATATTGCCCGGCGAGCCTATCGCCAGACAGCCACTCCAGACCAAGGGTGGTATTGTCGTTGAGGATGACGCATGGCTTGGATATGGGGTGATTGTGCTCGACGGGGTGCGTATAGGCAAAGGCGCGGTCATTGGTGCAGGCGCCGTGGTCACCCGAAGCGTACCGGATGCAGGCATCGCGGCGGGGGTACCTGCACGGCTGATAGGGAGGCGCGGAAACGGCCAGGATCCAACCAGTAGAGGGAATGTATGACAGGAAGTGAAGAATTACCTCTCGTCAGCATCGTCACCCCTGTATATAACGGTGAAACCTACCTAGCCGAATGCATCGAGAGTGTTTGCGCACAAACATATCCCAATTGGGAATATGTCATTGTAGACAACCGCAGTACCGACCGTTCGCGCGAGATCGCTGAAAACTATGCTGGCAAAGGACCCTCGCATCAGGATTCATGTCAACGAAACATTCTTGCCACTGATGCAGAACTGGAATCACGCACTTCGCCAGATCAGCAAGCACAGCAAGTACTGCAAGGTTGTGCACGCCGACGACTGGCTGTTCCCGGAGTGTGTATCCAGTATGGTCAAAGTTGCAGAAGAGAACCCGCAGGCGGGGATAGTCGGTTCGTATCAGGCTAGAGGAAGACCAGGTAAATCTTGACGGGATTCCCTACCCCAGTACGGTTATATCAGGCCGCGAGGTTGCCCGCCTGAATTTACTGGACGGACTTTATCTCTTTGGTTCGCCGACTTCACTCCTGTTGCGTTCCGACCTTGTGCGGGCACGCAAAAATTTCTATAACGAAGGCAACTTGCATGCGGATACGGAAGTATGCTTCGACCTGCTGCGGCACACGGATTTCGGCTTTTCGCATCAGGTCCTGACCTTCACCCGCCGGCACAACGAAGCGGTTACCTCGATATCCAGGAGGCTGAATACCTACATTTCCTCCAGTCTGCTGGTATTTGAAAAAGTACGGCGCGGACTACCTGAACGAAAACGAAATTAACAATGCCACGCGCATAAGAATGAATTTGTACTATCGCTTTCTAGCCAAAAGCCTCATTCGAATGATAATGCGACGGGACTGGGCACAGCAGCGTGAACTCTGGACATATCACATGACCATGCTCAAGAGTCTCGGTCACCGATTTAGTCGAGGCAGACTTGCCGGTGCAGTATTCATTCTACTCTACAATGGGTTCTTGAGAAGACTTCAAATACCTTAGCGTGAAAGAAATGACACTGGGGGCGAGCATAGAGCTGGACCCCATTCATTGGACAGAACTGGAAGAGGATAAGTGTCTTCCTTCATGATAGGCGAAGCCTGTTGGAGAGAAGACATGAAGAGAAAGCGACGTAATCACTCGGCGGAGTTCAAGGCTAAGGTAGCGCTGGCGGTCAAGGGCAGAAGGTGGCGGGTGCCGGCACTGAATCTGCCTGAAGACGATCGTCTGCCTTCGGCCTGTTTAGCGTGCGCTCTCTTAAGGAAGCAATCCGGGGTGCGAGTCAGTCCGGCAGGTCACGTTAAGTGCGGGGTCGAGCCGCCAAATTAATTCACGACCTCTACCCGCCACCTTCCCTCCCAAAGTATCTTTCATTCTTCGGGGTGGCGACTACCCACCATGATCGTTAAGTTCGTTGCGGGCCAATATCACTTGGGCCCGTCAAGCATCAGATCGAACATCCAGAACCGACTAGCCATGATGTTTTGACCTGTCCAACCTCAAGCAGCGTGGATTAAGCTGTGGGTTGGAAACCTTTGGTTCAGTGCCACAATTGAGGAGGACGAGTCATGAAAGAGTGAAACGCAAAGGCGGTACGTAGCCAAATGTGGGACAGACCTTTGAGCCTACCTACTTGAATTTTAAAGTAGTTATTCGTCGCGAGCAGCAGTGAGTAGCGAAAGTAACGCTAGGCTTTCTTCAAATGGCCAAGAAGGGCACTTCCACTTCATTGATAAGATCCTCCTTGGAATGGATTTTCCGTACGAACACATCCATAAACAAGGCCAAGCCGATGCCGAGAATCAAACCACCGAAGGCACCGATAGCAAGATTCTTCACCACGGATGGCGTGGCGTGAATCGTGGGAACGGTCGCATGGTCGACGATTG
>CAVQCA010000066.1:0-6092 GCA_963710815.1 uncultured Gammaproteobacteria bacterium
TATTTATCGGGCTTGGGCCTTAACTAAGTGCCATTCATTTATGCAATATTTTGGTGCGGCCAGATCAAACACAGACAACACGCTGCTCCGAAACTGTCCACCCGGTCATCAACAATACGGCTTTGCAGCGGCAGTCAAGACTTCTAGAATACTGCTCATCCAGCGCGACAATAAGGACTGCGCCATGACCCCACACACAGTCGAGAACCCTTATATTCAATTCAACGGTAACAGCGGCTACTCACGGCATGGCGATAGCGTTTCCTTGTTTGCCGACCGCATCGATAACCTGAATAACGCAGACATCACGAGTGGTAATCTGGCCTTGCAGCTATGGGCCTGTCAGGCCCCCTACACGGGTGGTGACCTGACTGGTTGGAAACTCGCCGAGTTCCCGCTGGGAGTATTACAGGCGAATCACTTCCTGGGGCCGGTCAGGTCGGAGGTACCTGCCAACCTGCCCGAGACCGGCGATTATGCGATTGCACTGGTGATCTCGGAATGGGATGGCACAGGTTTTAACCTTATCCATGACTTTCATAACTATCCCTGCCGCGACCTGTTTCTCCACCCGCGCTTCGACGGCCTGGTGGGATACCGCTGCGTTGATGAAGGACACATTGTTGTCGAAGTTGAGCACATCCACAATGCGCGCGCCCCGAATAACATGAGTGGAACACTCTCTCTTGAGTTATGGGCGTTACCCGAACCCTATGTTCGAGGTGACTTCGCGGGGCACGCATTGGCGGCCGTTACGCTGGGTTCCCTGGCGGGGGGTGCGAACTGGCAGAATTGCGCTTATGACCTCGAGATAATCCCGCCCCCGGCGGGTTCCTATACCCTGGTCCTGATGTTAAGGGAGTGGGTCGGCAACGGGTATGTCACACGTGACCATTCCAGTTTCAGAAATCGGGTGACGTTCCCGATCGTCATTTCGGCACCCCGGGAAAAAGCAACCTCGATCGCAGATGAGCCCCTGGGGAGCACCATGCATACAGCGCAACCCGCTGAACAGGCAGCAAGCGCAACCGTCGCCGGACCTGTCGGGGACACCGGAGACGAAGCCGGGGCGACTCCGTCGAAAGGCACTGAACAAGCGCACGCAATTCAGGAAAGAGAAAACGTTTCCGCCCGGGCCATGTTCGATAAGCTGAAAAGTTTCGCCCAACGGCTGTTGCACAGATTAAAACAGCAGCTATCGCTTTAGGTGCACCGGACCCGGGTGGATACATCTCCCGCCTGCCTACCAGGTATAGCCCCCGGTGATCAGATACTCGTAGTCATCTTTCTTGGCCCCGGCCGCCGGGGAGTTGTTACGGTCAAAGTTGACCTGCATGGTGGCCTGCAGGCTGTCGAAGATGGGAATGCGCAGACCGGTTTCGGATTTGAACAGGTACGCGGAGGAATCCTCGAGATTCCAGTCCAGAGTGTGCTTGTGAAAGGCCTGCAGCTTCCAGGCCTTTAGCAGGTAATGGTCGAAACGCAGCGCCCAGTGGGCGGCAGCATAATCATCATCCTTGCTGGTATCGTAATCCTCCCAGATATAGGCGGGGCCGGCTTCAATGGACAGGTTGGTGCGATCAGTCTCGTAGATCTGGTAACCGGAGCCCACCGAGACGGTGGTACGCAGGGTCAGGTCGGCAAACTTGTCATGTTCGAAACCCAGCCCGCTGTAGAGGTACCACTGTTTACTCAGGAAGCGGTCGTACTTGCCTTTCAAAATGGCCTGTTGCTTGGTTTTTTGACCGTTGCTCTCCTCCAGGTCGCCGCTGCCGTCGAGCGTCACGCGGTCATTTATCCAGCGAAAGATCGATTCGGCGTCCACATGGTAGGTATCCTGGTCGGTATTGCCGCGGATCATGTCCAAACCGAGATTCGACTGGCCCTTGATTTTCAATCGAGAAATCTCCGGTGGATTGATCGCCACGATATGCGTCATCTGGACCGGCTGAGGCGCATGGTCGACATCGGCGGCGATCCTCATCTCGGCACCATCGGGTGAGGACAGGATGCCCGTCATCTGCGATTCATCATCCAGCGTCACGCTGACCGGCTTGTCAGTCACGACCCGCTGAATATCCTTCAGCGCGACGCCGATATCACCCGCATAGCTCGTCTTTACCATGAGCTTGCCCTCCTTGGTCGTCTTGACGGTGCCGGTCAGCCGGTCGCCATTCTTCATAAAAACCTCGTCTGACCACCCGCTAACGGGTAACAGCAGGCAGGACAGGGGAAGCAAAAGACGTGGGGAGGTTATGTCCATGAGGTTACTCTCCTGTCAGATCACATCGGCGATAACAAATCCAGTCAAACCACTATGAGGCGTGATGATAATTGATTCATCTTGCGGATAAACCGCAGTTTTTCAACCCGGAATTGTGGAAAATAGTCACAGAATCACACGGCAAACACTGAAGCCGGGAGTGTATATTTCGTACGCCTCAGTGACCATAGGGACATAGTTCGGGATGACTTGCGTTACGTCAGCGCCATTTATCTTAACGTATGCTCGGGTTGACCCTGCCATGACGGCCAAGCGGTAGAAGAACACACGGCGCATGGTAGAGCGGCTCACCGTGTAACACAGCCGTTGAGGATCTGCATCACGACCTGGCGCCTGAACCGGTGGTAACGGAAATTATTTCATCATGGTCAACAACGCAGTCACCGTGGCGTACCCGGGCTATGGGCTAGTCCTTCTCCAGCACTCGCGGCATGAGTTCCACCAGGTTGCAGGGGCGGGTGCGGTAATCGAGCTGATGGCTGATCAGCCTGCCCCAGCCGGTGCGGCAGGCACCGGTGGAACCGGGCAGACAGAAGATGAAAGTGGCATTCGCCACCCCGGCGACGGCGCGCGACTGAATGGTGGAGGTATTGATCTCCTCGAAGGAAACGGCGCGAAACACCTCGCCAAAACCGTCTATCTGCTTGTCGAACAGGACCGAAACGGCTTCCGGCGTACTGTCGCGCCACGTGATGCCGGTGCCGCCCGTGGTAATCACCGCGCTGATGTCCGGGTCCGCTATCCACCGCGAAACGACCTCGCGTATCCGATAGATGTCGTCCGGCACGATGCACTTCTCCGCCAGCATATGACCCGCCCCGGTCAACAGCTGCACCAGCGTATCACCGGACTTGTCGGTCGCGGTGGTGCGCGTATCGGAAACCGTCATCACGGCAATGTTCAGGGGTTTGAAATCACGTTCGCTGGAATTACTCGACATGGTCACTCCCGTGTCTGCAGGTCAGGTATTGAAACGGCTGCACTTCGACTTCCACGCGGTTCGACAGTCGTGCAGGCATGGCTGAACTCATTCATGGAGCGCAGGATTGCCGCTGCCCGGCGCAACCACGCCGCGCACGATGAAATTGGCCGGATTGCCTGTGCCGTTGTGTATGTGCGTCCTGTCCGCCCTGCGGATCATGTTTGCAAAATACCGTGTAATGCACAATATTCCCCGTTGCCTCCACCGGGGGCTCCTCATGGAAGAGTCGACCGTATCGACGCTCATGACACGGCCGGATTGATAGATGCTATCGCCGTCAGCGCCTGCCGTGCAGCGATTTCTTCGGCCTGTCGGATTCCTCGCTCAATCCGGACATCCCGGAAGACCGGTCTGTTATCGGGAAAACCCTTGAGAAACGTCGGGATGTCTGCCCGGACCAATGATCGTTATACTGTGATTGAAACCACTCGTGCCAACCAGATCACGGGGGGAGTGATCCCCGACATCATGCATTCCGTTCTGACAGACCCGTTCGGGTGCCTCGTGGACCCTCCCGGGGTCATACCATGAAACCGTTCCGCGATGTCACCGCCGTGGTGCTCGCCGGCGGGCGGGCCAGGCGCATGGGTGGACACGACAAGGGGCTGATAGCACTTAACCAGACACCGTTTATCAAATACGCGATCGCGGCGCTGCAAGGCCAGGTCGACACGATACTCATCAACGCCAACCGGAACATTGAACAGTATGCCGGTATGGGCTACCCGGTCATCCAGGACCGTCACAGCGGATTCAACGGCCCGCTTGCCGGGATGGCCAGCGCCCTGGCGGTGATGCGCACGCGCTTTCTGGTCACCGTACCGTGCGACTCCCCGCTATTGCCGCATGATCTGGTGTACAGGCTGCTGACAGGACGGGCACAGGCGGACACCGAGCTCGCCGTCGCACACGACGGCACACGCATACAGCCGGTGTTCGCCCTGCTGGAGCGTTCATTGCTCCCCTGCCTGGAACGATTCCTGGATACCGGCGGCCGCAGAATCGACCAGTGGTATGCGCAACACCGTTTCGCGTCGGTGGATTTTTCCGATCAGCCGGACGCTTTCACCAACGTCAACACGCCTGAAGATCTGGCGCGAATGTCACAAACGCCCGGCCTGTCCCGGCCGCACCGGCCGGTGCCCGGGCAGCAGCAACCATGAGTGCCGCCCCGGATCCGCGCCCGGCCAGGCGCGGTTCTGAAAATCGCCATAAGACCCGGGAGACCTCTCGTCTTCGCCCGCCCGGCCGGTGCACTGTTCCGGTTTCACGACCGGGCCTGAACATGGCGACGTGACCCCGTCATGGAAAAATACCCCCCCCTGCCGCGCTTGCTGACCCTGCTTGTCTTTCTCGTGGCCGCGCGGCAGGTGGCCGGCAGCGGCTGCCTGGATTGCCACCGGGGCATGCAGCAGGGCTTTAACGCTGCGCATGCGGCTTTCGCAGAGAACTGTGTGCAATGCCATGCCGGTGACGCCACCGCGGCATCCGAGGCCACCGCCCACCGTGGACTGATCGCCTTCCCTGGCACTATGGACAGTGCGCGGCAGGTCTGCGGTGACTGTCATGCGGACAAGGTCGACGGCGTCACCCACAGCCTCATGAACACCGGCAGGGGTCTGATATCGACCACGCGGCAGGTACTCGGTGAAACCGCCGACCGGCCCGGCCACAACGATCTGCAGCACCTGACCCACTCACCGGCCGACAGCCTGCTGCGCAAATTGTGCGCGAGCTGTCATCTGGGTCAGAACAAAACGGCTCATCGGCTCGATGCCACTCTGGATCGTGGCGGCGGCTGCCTGGCCTGCCACATCAATGATCAGTCGTCACGGACACACCCGGCGTTGACCGCGCAGGTGAGCGATGCCCGCTGTTTCGGCTGTCACTCACGCTCGAGCCGCATTTCACTGAATTATGCCGGCCTCGCGGAAACCGCCACTACCGCTACGAACACGAACCGGCTGGCAGATGGCCGCGCTGTCGAGTTCCGCCCCGCTGACCGCCATCACACGGCCGGCATGGCCTGCATCGACTGTCACACCGAGAAGGGTCTCATGGGCACCGCGACAGCATCCCCCCCGTCGAATCAAAAACAGGCCGTCGACATCCGCTGCGAGGACTGTCACCGCATTACCCGGACGATAAGCCCGAAGCAGTGGCCGGCGGCCTACCGCGCCCTGCGGTCACGCATCCCCTACCCCGTCGAAACCGACACGCGCATCCCGGTAACCGCAAATGGCACCCCGCTCTGGCACATCGAATTGCAGGGGAACAGTGCCTGGCTGCATCGCAAGCTGGCCGGGGACCGACTGCGCATCCCCCCCTACCGCGACAGCGACCACCCCCTTGCACAGGAACACCGTCGCCTGGCGTGCACTGCCTGCCACAGCCAGTGGGCGCCGCAGTGCTATGAATGTCACCTGCACTATGACGGGACCGGCGCACAATACGATCATGCGGAGCGGACAATCACACCGGGTATCTGGAAGGAAAAACGCGGCAATTCAAGAAA
Source organism: uncultured Gammaproteobacteria bacterium (assembly GCA_963710815.1). Taxonomy (GTDB): domain Bacteria; phylum Pseudomonadota; class Gammaproteobacteria; order UBA9214; family UBA9214; genus CAVQCA01. Next base: position 5,782 of record CAVQCA010000066.1, read on the forward strand.
CGGGGCACCGCCACTGGGCGTGAACGCCGACAACCGGATCGTCCCGGTGATACCCGGCATGATCATGGAAGCCACCCATCCGGATTGGCCCGAACCCCGTTTCGTGCGGCGTTTTCAGGCGATTGAACCGCACACGACGGGGCCCGCCCGGCGCTGTGCGTCATGTCACCGTTCTTCAACGGCACTGGGCCTGGGCCAGGGACAATTGCAACGGGACGGGCAGCAGTGGACATTCAACCCCGGGATGGAAATCCTGCAGGACGGACTGGCCGCTGACGCCTGGACCCGAATCGGGCAGACGGGGGAAATCC
>CAVQCA010000067.1:0-5781 GCA_963710815.1 uncultured Gammaproteobacteria bacterium
GGAAATAACAGAACGTTGTCTTTACCCTGGTGATTTCGTTCGGCATGATAATGGACCAGGTAATCATGCAATGCACGTCTTAGCGACGTTTCGCCAAACAGAATCAACTTCGACAAACAGTCGTCCTTGATCGATTTCACCCAGCGCTCCGAAAATGCATTCAAGTTCGGGCTACGCGCAGGAAGCGGCAGCGTTTTGACATCACCGGATTCGATGATATCCCGAAATGACTGACAGTACTTCGTGTCACGGTCATGAATGAGATACCTGCAGTTATTGAGAAAACCCCAGTCGTCCATGGTCACGTTTCTCGCGATTTGCTTCATCCATCGCTCATTCGGATGCGGTGTGAGACCAGACACCTCGACTTTGCGGCTGTCGAGATGGATAAAGAACAGTACATAATAGGTGACCAACCCACGCAGCGTGAGTACTTCCACCGTGAAAAAGTCAGTCCCTGCAAGGACAGCCATGTGCGCTCGAATGAAGTCTGCCCATGTTGTCGTACGCTTCCGCTCCGGCGCAGGTGGGATGCCATGGCGTTGTAGGATATTACCCACCGTTTGATCGGATAGCCTGTAGCCGAGATTCGCCATGGCGCCAACAATCCGATCGTAGCCCCAATCCGAGTTCTCTTTGGCCATGCGCACGACCCATTGCTCGATCTCATCATCAATTCTGGGGCGACCCGGATAGCGGCGCGATTTGGAACCGTCGAACTTGCGTGCGATTAACCTCCGGTACCAGCCCAGGAGGGTGTCGGGCTTCACGACATTAGCGACATCCTCAAGGGCTTTACGGCCAAGGCGATGCGCGATTTCAGCGAGTGTCATTCGCTCGGCATCAGTGAGCCGCAACGGGGTCTTGAGTTGGGCCTTGAGGATCCGGTTTTCGGCAGCAAGATACTCATTACGCAAAAGGAGTTCCTGGTCCACTGTCCCAGTGATATAGGCCAGTATGCGTGCCCAATCCATTAAGAATCCCCACCGTTAACTCGAAATTGTCATCCAATTCTAAGCTTCATTTGAGGCAAAACACAAAGGCGTTGTGACACAGACAATAGATGGTAAGATGTTGATATCGCGATACGGATGAGTTTTTTGACCACACGAGCAATTCGGTGGTGTATAGCACTTAGCCGTATCACATTGACCCGCTGATTCTGGCGCACCCTCCAGTGACTGCTCCCTGGCCGTGTGCCGAGTCATCGGGTCGTTTTCAATTCAATCGCCCCTCCCGCTCGGCTTCGCGCCGCTACTGCATCACCAATTCGATTTCCTCGCGTTCCATGTCGGCCATGAGGCGCAGCAGGGCCTCAACTTCGGCGGCGTATCCTGATATCGTGCGGGTTCTTGCCGGGAAGCTGTCCTCCGAACATGGAGGCATTGATTCCGGTGCTAAACGGATTGAAAAGACTGTATCTAAAGCAATCGGCCGTGCCATGGAGCAAGCCGGTAACTGGCAAAAGTGAAGCACAACAAATATCATGAATTTTAGAGGTAAGGCATGTACTTAGAGAACGACGACGACTATGCGAGGTACAAGCGACTTCGTGCTGTTAGCAAGGAACTTAACTCAAAACTGACTCAACGCCTCCAGAAGAAGGAGATTTATCGGTGTGCAAAAGATCTGGGTCTCCTGAAGAAGAAGACACTGGTTTTCAATAGTGATGATCATGCCAGCGTCTTAATGGATTACTGCATCCACAATCCATCTGGAAAAAAGTCCTGTATTGATCTTTATTTTGAGCAGTCATCGCTTGAGCAAGTATCCGACGAGATGATGATGCTGAATGCTCTTCGTGAATCATTTTTCTCAATTGTTCAGGTGCAAAGAACCGAGAAAGGCTACCTATGTTATGTCGAAGATGTCCTCCGAGATCAAGACATCGTTCTGGTGGACGTCGGTCTTGGTTCTTCAGCCGCACCCGGGACATTGATAACAGCCCGGCTGATGAAGATACCTGCAAGCAACTATTTCATGACCACTGGCGCACCGATGAAAATTCAGGACAAATGGGCTATAGATGCAATAGATGCGATTCTGAGTAATTACATCCACCCAATAGAAAGCGGGAACTTATCCGTAACACAGGCGAATTCGTTAGGCAAACATGTCATTCGTGTGCTACTGCGGCAGGACAACGAAAATGTAAGACTTGCTGACCCTGAAGAACATGAGGAAGCTTTGCGTTAATCCAACTTGAGTCACTGATTATCAATCAGGAACTTGTCTTGGTGCAATCGGGTAAGCGCATGGGAAGGTCTTCGAGGCAGCAGCACACCCAACTACTCCCGGCTCTCGTCTTGATCGATTCAATGCCGCCGACCTTATGGCGAGACATTTCGGCGGCCGATATCCCCTTGCCTTCCGACAAATGTGTACTAGCCTGACACTGAAGCAGACACGTACGGTATTTGTCATGGTCAAGGAGGTTACGATGCGCGAGACATTTAGAGCTTTCCTGATTGGGATTTTGATCCTGGCAGCCGCCTTGATTCCGCCGGTGATTTCCGCGATGGAGCAATTCGGTGGTGTATAGCACTTAGCCAGTATCACATTGACCCGTTGATTTTGGCGCTCCCTATGACTTCGACGCATCGGACGCGCCGAGACATCTCCAATGCAGGCTTAAAGCAAAAAGACAGCGGAAAGAAGTCCAATAACAGCGCCTGCAGCGTTTAGACCCACGTCGTACAACGACGCATAGCGACCTGGAACCTTTGTTTGGCACCATTCCATGAGCGCTCCAAAAGATACTGCAATAATCAAAGCAATCAGGTATCGATAAGTTTTCGACTCAATACCATCAAGTGTCCATGCCAGCAGCAGGGTCAGTACTCCATAAAGACACACATGCAGGATTTTCTGGATTAATGTTGGGGTGTCCACAACCAGCCAGATGAAGGCAGAGTCGCCAGGCTTGGCTAGTCCGGGAATAAGTGACAATAGCGCCAACAGTGCTAGGTAGCATATTGTCAGCACAGTGCGAAATGTAAGTGAGAAACTGTGCATTGGGGTGGTGAACTTTCTTATGGTGCGTTCTCTCTAATTTGCATTAGGGTGACGGCTTTGAGCTTTTCCCATTTCCGGGAAGTATTGCATGCTGATTGCCGTGAAACAAAACCCCCGTCGTTGGGCTGGGTGTGGTTGTTAATGCAGCCGCTGTTCTTGTTCAGCCTTTAATCGCTCCTGCATCGATAACACCAGTTCCTCGCGCTCCCATTCAGCCAACAATCGCAAGAGTGCTTGCAGTTCCTCGGCGGTCATCTTGGACATATCCATGCCGGGGATTCTGGCACGGCGGGCGGTGGAGGGTCTGTTGGACAAGTCTGATATTTGTGAATGGTGCCACAGGCGGGAATCGAACCCGCACGTCCAGTAGGACGCTATCTTCCAATGAGCGCCCAGTAAACGCGCATTGACAAGCCAGCGTGTCTACCGATCTCACTACTGTGGCTTTATTCAAACCAAAAGATATATCGACCGCAGGTTTACTATCTAAAGAAAACCCCGCACGGTGTCGGGGTATGGTTGATAAAGTGACTCCAGCCAGACGCAGTTTATCAGCGGGTGTCATCGGCCCCTAGGTTAGCTGGCTGGCTGGAGCTACAGAGTAATTATAGATCCATACGTAAAGAACATACTTCCGCCTTCCTCCTGCGGCTCGTCCGCTCTCCCTGAATAGTTCCATGATCACCGCCCTGCACAGTCTCAGGCGGTCAGAAATGTGGCCCCTTGACCCTGTCCACACAATCAGGTATGAATAACACATACCCTGTTGATTCCGGCACGCCCTCCAGTGACTGCTCCCTGGCCGCGTGCCGAGTCATCGGGTCCCTTCCACGTTCCGCCGTCATTCACACGCCCGCCATGCTCGCGGCAATGCCCATCACACAGCCCGGTGCGGGATCTCCGCGCCTGCCCAACGATCTGTGGTGAACTTATGCATTTTCTTGTGGTCTTTGATCTCGTAGACCAGCGACGCGCACCTCTCCCCCGCCTACCCCTAGGCAAAATGCGTCGCTGATAATGTACCGCCTTGTGGTCATCCCCGTAAGGTCAAAAAACACGTCTCACTCGCTCGGCTTGCTTAAGCTTCAAGAGATCAACCCGAGGCTTTCAATACCCGTCCAAGCCTTGACCAGTACGAGAATAGAGCCACCACACTAAGTGTTCCGAACACAGCTAGCGCTTCAATTTTGCCCGAGAACAGCCAGAACCAGTGGGATGTCTCGCTGCCCTCAATCCAACGAACCAGGTTGTCGCCGAAGACAACGAAAAAGATCATGGCCGCGACGTAATGAGCGTCGAGTGTGTGGGGTTCAAGAACTTCGGCTTCGTCCCCATCGGGTCTTTCCGGGATATGGGCAAATGAGAGATATATGAAAGCAACCACCATATTGGTCACGTTAAAGCCGACAATTATGCCAAGCGGTAGCATCACTCGCCACCACGACCAGGTATCAATGACACTAAGCTTCAGGACCAGCATGACAAGGGCGATAGCGCCGCAAACATATAACCCTGTAAGACTAATGCCGCTTTCGCCACGCATCGTTACGCGCTTCAGGCGGCCTCGCGATGGTAGTACTTGAGCAGTCCGCCCAACCGTTCGCGACAGCGGACAGATCGCTCGAGGCCAGGTGCTGGCCCGGGTCTCGACGGGAACAGAAGCACATTGCCTTTGCCTTGATGATTCCGCTCCCGATGAAAATGCGTCAGGTATTCGCGAAGCGCACGCCTCAAGGAAGCCTCACCGAAGAGGATAAGCTTTGACAGACACTCCTCTTTCACCGATTTCACCCAACGCTCGGCGTAGGCGTTCAAATTGGGACTGCGTGCAGGAAGCGGTAGCGTCTTAACATCACCGGCATCGATGATTGTCCGAAACGACTTACAGTACTTGGTGTCACGGTCATGGATCAGATATCTGCAATTATCGAGAAATCCCCACTCATCCATGGTGACATTCCTGGCGATCTGATTCATCCAAGCCTCATTAGGATGTTGCGTGATCCCGGCAACCTCAACACGACGGCTCTCGAGGTGGATAAAAAACAACACGTAGTACGTGACCAAGCCGCGCAGCGTCAGTACCTCCACCGTGAAAAAGTCGGTACCCGCAAGGACAGACATATGTGCACGGATGAAGTCGCTCCACGTTGTCGTGCGCTTGCGATCCGGTGCAGGTGGAATACCATGGCGCTGCAGAATATTGCCAACCGTTTGATCGGATAGCCTGTAGCCGAGGTTCGCCATGGCGCCCACAATGCGATCGTAGCCCCAATCCGAATTCTCTTTGGCCATTCGCACCACCCATTGTTCAATCTCATCATCCATTCTGGGGCGGCCCGGGTATCGACGCGACTTGGAACCATCGAACTTACGTGCGATCAGCCTTCGGTACCAACCCATGATGGTGTCGGGCTTCGCGGTATTTGCCACATCCCCAAGCGCTTTTCGGCCAAGGCGATGAGCAATTTCAGCGAGCGTCATTCGCTCAGCGTCAGTGAGACGCAACGGGGTCTTGAGTTGGGCTTTGAGGATCCGGTTTTCGGCAGCAAGATACTCATTGCGCAAAAGGAGCTCCTGGTCCACTGTCCCAGTGATATAGGCCAGTATGCGTGCCCAATCCATTAAGAATCCCCACCGTTAACTCGAATTTATCATCCAATTCTAAGCCTCATCTGAGGCAAAATTCAAAGGCATTGTTCCACAGGCCATAGATGATAAGATGTTGATATCTCAATACGGATGAGTTTTTTGACCAGACGGGTA
>CAVQCA010000068.1:0-10719 GCA_963710815.1 uncultured Gammaproteobacteria bacterium
ATTTTCATCATGATGCCATCCGGAATACGTCCAGTCTATCAGGGTCTTGTCTATTGACGATGAATTTCGCGAAGATACGGTGTTGAGCGCTATTCAAGAGAAATTCAGGGAGGGAGTGGCGCAGCGCGGTAGCCACGACCAGCTCAGAAGGAGCAATGCCGGGGCGAATGGTTCGCAACCAGGAACCGAAAGAGGCCCACACCAGGGTGGGCACGTTGGCGGCCAGATACTGAAGCAGCCCCTGGGAGACAACGCCGGCGTGAATAAAAACATGGTAGGCGTTGATCTTGCGCTTTACCGCATCGCGGTAGTCTGAGGATTCCCGATGAAGGTATTGGTTGCCGTTGCGTCGGCGTAGCGGCTTCATTTCCTTCATCCAGAAATGGTAGGAGAAGGAGCCGATGACGCGTACCGCTTGCTTAAAGCCGTGTTCTATTTTAAAGCGCAGACCGTAGAGACGAATAATTTCCATGGCACTCAGGGACGTGTCAGTGGACATCAACAGGCAACGACCCCGGGTCGGATGAATAACCACCACGAAGCGTACGAGTCGTCCAACGGGCCGCCAAAGCAGGTCGCAGACCCGGTATTGGAGGGTGACATTTTTCTCGCCATAGACAGGGCTGGTGGTTTGTTTCATCGCCGGCCCCCCGGTGAACAGTGACTTGAGCACGATTTTCTTGCCATAGCGTCTGGGCCGGCCTCTTTTCCTGGCGCCCTGGTGATCATACCGGGTGTAGGCCACCGCATTGGATCTCATCCGGGTTACCAAATGATGGTCCTGATCCAACAGGCCAGTGATGATTTTTTGACTGGCATAATACGCGTCCGCCACAAAATAGAACGGTTGCCGGATCTCGACAATCTTGAGCAGGGCAAGCATTTTATCGAGTAAGGTGCGCGTGTCGCGATTGGACCACACCAGGCCTTCGTGAATGCGGGTTGCCAGCGGCACGGCAAACACACTCTCGGCAGCCTGAACCAGCACCGAGACCGCCTGCAAGGAGTGCCCCATGATGTATTCCGGCTTCGTATTCGAGTCCGATTCCTGATGGAGCAGTTTGACGGCGGGCATTTTCTTGCCGCTCTTCGGCACCTTGATGCCATCACCGACTAATACCAGCCGGCCATTGACACGCAGCGGGTCAGGAAACAGCCGCAGCACCACGTGCGCCCACAGCGAGGACAGCTCGTCAAGCCGCACGCCGGTGCTGTGGAAGTGATCGAGCAGGTTGTCATAGAAGCGTTCATGTAATCCCAGCGCGCGCACAATGCTGGTCACGCCGAGCAAATCCGTGCGCACCGTCAAGCCTGCCACGCAGGTGGCAAACCACAGAAAGGTACGCAGGCGCGTACAGCCCGGGCGTAATAGCCGGATTGCATCCCACCAGCAGATCCACAATTGCATGTTGTGTCGGCTCCTGTGTCTTCTATTGTTGGCAATAAAGCATAGCATATATATGCTATGCTTATAACAAGAACAGGCCTCTTGTACAAATGACAAATCGACAACTCGCACAAATTGAAAGACGCATTGAAAAGATCAAGGCCGAACTGGCCGAGATGGGTGAAATGCGACCGGGGTCGCTGACCAGACAGTACAAAGATCCCGAAAGCGGGAGCGGCCCTTACTACCAGCTAAGCTATACGCTTGATATGAAAAGCCGGACTGACTATATTCGAAAGGAATGTGTCAGCGACATTCGCCGCCAGATCAGGAACTACAAGCGCTTCAAGAAACTAAGTGGCGAATGGATCGCGTTAAGCATCGAGCATTCCAGGCTGACGATGAAGCTGGCGCGCCACCAGTAACCAGCAAGCGATGTCCATAAGACATGAATAAAGAGTATGAAGGCAGCGTATGGGAGAACAATCCTTTCATCGATGGATTGTTCGAGTGGATGGACTCCCCCCGTGGCCAACTTTCCGATGAAGTGAGGGAGGCCACCTGGCAGCGCTTGAAGAAGGTGGATGTTGACGCCACTGATCGAAAGCTCATCTGGGAAGATGGGAAGCGACTCTCCATTGATGAGTCAGTGCAACGAATCCGTGGTGATTATCCAGACTTTCCGGTCGAGTTGACCGAAACCCATCTTATCGCCTGGCTCGAAATGGAATTTGCCCCCAAAAGCTATTCCCGGGAGCAATTGGATGAGTTGGATCGGCTGACAGAGAAGTGGGTCAACGCCCATTACAGCCAACGTCAGGCCGGGTTAAAATAGCGGAGAACTCGGTCTACATACCGCCGTGGTCTTGTCCGGATTTTCGGGGCTGGCTATTGGCGTAAAGGTAAACAGATTTATGAGCGCGAAAATCAAATACACTGACGAACCTGTCTGCCCATTAAAGGTTGTGCCGGATTTCCTGCCAGCTCCAGAGGAGCTTGTGTTCAAGGAAGATACGGTAAAAGTTACGATTGCCCTGAGCAAGGAAAGCGTTGAATTTTTCAAACATGAGGCGGAAAAGCATCATACCCAGTACCAGAAGATGATCCGTCGGTTGCTGGATGCCTACACGCTGGCCCATAAGCAACCTCTGGCAAAGCGTTCCAGCCGACGTAAAAAGCGCGCGGTTACCCGCTGACGTTCCAGCCCAAATGATGCCTCCCCGTTAACACAGGTGCAGTTGCAAGATACGATACCCCAATGAACCCGGTAAAGTGCATTGATACGCTTGTTCACACCGATAACGTGAAAATTGCTGAATTCGAACTGGCGCCGAATTCAGCGGGTGAAGTTCATTCACATTCATTCGCAACGGAACAATGCGTTTGTTTACAAGGTCAGCTTCAGATAATTCTCAACGGTGATTCGAGGCATTCATTATCACCGGGTGGCAAACTGGTGATTCCTTCGAGGGTAGAACACCAGGTCATCAATACCGGCAATGAGTCTGTCCGGTATCTGGTTGTTCAGTATGGCGGGGCTTATGATTTTATCGCAAAGTGAGTTGCACGACAGGAATGAATGCGGCTCGTTCTGATGTGGCAACCGGTTCATCCGACAAATGACCCTGGTCCCCGGCCGCGTTGATTACCTGCAACACGGGAGCCCGTATGCACGAAGAAGTACGACCCATTGACCCGGAGGCCGAGTTCTACACAGCCGAAGGCTGCTATATCAACGAGCTCACGAACAGCGACGCGGACCCAGGGGCATCGATCGCGCGGGCCCGCGTTCGTCCCGGTGTCACCACCCGGTGGCATCGCCTGGCAGGAACCACGGAGCGCTATGTCGTTCTGTCCGGCGCGGGCAAGGTGGAGGTCGGCAACCTTCACGCGCAGACTGTCGCTCCAAGCGATGTCGTACTCATTCCACCCGGCTGTCGCCAGCGCATCACCTGCCTGGGCAATGAAGATCTCGTCTTCCTCGCTATCTGTACGCCCCGGTTTCGTCCCGAAGCCTACGAAGACATGGATCCCGATCCAGTGCCGACAGGCTTGGAACCCACATAATGATGTCGGAGCACTTGAATTCATACTATGATCGAATTCCATGCTCCGACACTCTTTGTATAAATAACAATGAATAACGGGACATGAGGTCTCGTTTGGCTGCCGGATATTCAAGGAGACAGAATGAAAGTCACTCTCGATCTCGATCAGTTGCTGGCCGACGGGAAAATCACCCGGGCCGAATACGAGAAACTCGGCAGCCTTGTGATCGATGGGGTCAGACTCGATTGATCGCCAGCGATTGTCGAAACGCATACGATTCCCAGTCACCACCCGATGATTTGGGTATGGCCGGTCCTTCCAGCATGGCCTCATCGTCTGACCATGCACACCTCCGTATAGCATTGGCACTCGAGAACCGCCGGTTATTTGTCAGATCAATCGAGTCTGACCCCATTGATCTTTGATCTAGTACACTAGCGGGCATGAAAGAAACCCTCAAGGATGCCGTCCATCGCCAGCGGGTGGCGCTGGCTGAAATGCTCCATGCGCCGATCGCACGGCTCGCGGAGAAGTGCGCCGGCGCGTGGGGGAAACGCGAGGAACTCGACATCGTTCTGACCGACGGGTTCCGCAGCATACCGCACTGCCTGTTCCTGTACGTGATGGACGTCGAGGGCATCCAGATCAGCGACAACGTCAGCGCCAGCGGACTGCTGCCGGAGCATTACGGACGCGACCGCTCGCAACGTCCCTACATGTGCGAGTCGGTACCGGACTGGGGTTTCCTGCTCTCCGATGCCTACCTCAGCATGCGCTCCAACCGTCCGTCGCTGACGGCCATGCAGGTGGTGCTCCGGGATGGCGGCTTCCTCGGCTACCTCGCCGCCGATTTCGACCTGCGCGACCTGCCGGTCACCGCGTCACTCTACGAGGAGTCCGGCGGCTGGCGCCAGATCAAGGGCGACCCGGCGATACGCGGCACGGTATTCCAGCAGCGCCGGATCGAGAGCCTGATGGACCGGAACATGGACTCCGCCTGCGCCATCCTCGAGGAACTGATGACCGAACGCGGCATGTTCCAGTGCGTGATTCACTTCTCCAGCAGCCGCGCCACCATCTGGCTGCTGGAGGATCCGCTGCGCTACCGCATCCTGGATCACGAGGCGCTGAGCGATCCGGATGTCTGCATGCTCTACCCGGTGACCCCCTACCCTGCCGAGGCGCTCATCCCGCAGGAGCGGATCGTTGCCATTCTCTGCGGCATGCGCCAGTTGCGCCTGGCGGATGATACGCTCTACCTGCGTTCGGCCTCGATCAACATCTTCAACGGCACCATCAGCCTGACATTCTCCTGCGACGGCAGTCACTACATGTCCTGGCAGGAGTTTCTCGAAAAGGACATGTCGTTCTGGGTGGGCTGCGCGGCGTAATCCCGCGGCGGCACGAAATTCCTGCCAGGACAAGCGCAACTGCCCGTCTTCGGGCGGTATGAGCCGGGTGCTGTCCAGCACGGGAACCGCACTAAAACCGGGCCGCGCAGGGCCAGCCGGAAGTGCTTGCGCAGCCGCCCGGGCGTGGAGGCCCGTGCCGCGCCTGCGCACCCCGGCAACTACCCGCAGGCGTACGAGTAGCATATCATCCGGCGAGCGGGCAACGGCAGGGGGATAGCATGACCGACACACGGGCAGCGAACACCGGTTTCCGGCAAAAGTTATATAACTACCTGAACCACCTGTATAACGGCCACAGCCGGCGGGCGCATATTTTTCGCTGGGCCCTGCTGGCGTTCGACTGCCTGACCATCCTGTATTTTGTCATCGCCTCGTTTTATCATCACGTCGACCAGCTGCATTCGATCGAGGAGGCGATCGGCATAATCTACCTGCTGGAATTCCTCGCACGACTATTCATCAGTCGGCAGCGTCTGCACATGATTTTCAACCCGGTCGGGCTGGCCGACCTGATTGTCATCGCCTCGCTGCTGGCGCCCTCACTGGCCGAGAACTACTCGTTCCTGCGCGTAATCCGCGCCCTGCGCCTGCTGCGCTCCTACCACATGATCAACACCCTGCGCAGGGAATCCAGGTTTGTGCGCATGCATGAAGACGTGATCTTCAGCGTGGTCAACCTGCTGGTGTTTATTTTCGTCATCACCGCGGTGGTCTATGTCTCGCAGTTGGGCAAAAACCCGGCCATCACGGATTATTTCGACGCACTGTATTTCACCGTCGCGACCCTGACCACCACCGGCTTCGGCGACATCACCCTGGTCGGCACCGGAGGACGCATACTCGCCGTGCTGATCATGATCTTCGGCATTTCACTTTTTCTGCGCCTCCTGCAGACCATCTTCCGACCGGAGAAAGTGCGCTATGAATGCCCGACGTGCGGGTTGAATCGCCACGACAGCGATGCCGTGCACTGCAAGCATTGCGGCACCGTGCTGCATATCACCACCGAGGGCGGGGGTTAGTCGCCACACCCGAACGGGTGTCCCGGAAGCATCAACCGATCCTTATGAAGTCGGGGCCGAAACCGTTCGGCGCGCCACGCCTCATCGACTTACTGAAAGTGGTACTTCACCCCGACATTCCAGTAATTCACATCCGAGTCCACCAGGGTACCATCCACCTGTACGCCCCATTGCGGTGTCAGCATCCAGCCTGCTGCGGCGCCCCAGGAGCCGCCCGCATTGCTGCCGTATTCATCGTACCCCCCAAGCGACTGATTCCGTATTCTTGCCAGACCGGGCGAGAATCTCAACGTGGGGAACGACGAAGATGGCGTCGGGCGCGGCGGCCCAGCGGTGCCAGGCGGCGGCGATGGCCGCGAGTTCGTCGTCATCGGAGAGTCCGTAGTCGCGGGTCTGTTCGGCAAACCCGGATTGCATCACCCGCTCGGCCCACAGCCCGCCCCACCAGGCGCATGACGCGGGGTCGGCGAATGTCCATGTCGAGCTCGTGACCGCAACATCAGCGAAACCTGCGGCCCGCGCCCAGCGGGGCAGCTCCCGCCCGGCATCGGCCATAACGCCGTTTCGAGCAGTGAGTTCGTGGTACAGCGCCAGCCACCGGTTGAGCAGCGGGTCGGCCGGGAACCAGAAGAATCCGGCGTAGTCGCTGTCGCGGGCGCCGAGCACCCCGTCCGGCGCCAGCACGCGCCGCAGCTCGGTCAACGCGCGCACCGGGTCGGCGAGATGCTGGAGGACCTGGTGGAGGTGGATGACGTCGAAACAGTCGTCTTCGTAGGCGAGTTCATACGCGTCGCCGGGCTCGAACCTGACATTGCCGACACCCTGTTGCCTGCGCAATTCTTCGGCGCCGCGCAGCACCCCGGGTACGGCGTCGATGCCGGTCACGAGGCCCGGCGCGACCCGCCGGGCCAGGTCCAGGGTGAGCGTTCCCGGACCGCAGCCCACATCGAGGAGCCGCTGGCCGGGATGGAGTTCGCCGAGTAGATAGGCGGCGGAATTCTCCGCAGTGCGCCATGCGTGGCTGCGCAGGACGGATTCGTGGTGTCCGTGTGTATAGGTGTCGCCCATGGCTGCATGGTAGCACCCCGGTGTGCGGCCCGAACCACGCTTCACACGGAATCTCCGCACGACGCCTCCCCGTGAAAACGGGTATTATGATATTTTCCGATATGGCCAACAGCCAGAATGAAAGCATCTGACCGGTTCCGCTCCGTATGCAAGTTTTATAACCGGCATCTTTACTGCATACGAGTACAGTGAGGCAAGCTATCCATGGAACGTGCCAAACACAAAATGGAAGAGGTAATCAGAAAACACAAGAGATTGCAGGAAAAATCTCAGGCTTCAACCGGATCCGGCTCGGCAAACAACAAGTCACAATACATACTGGCTCTTGGGGGGGTTGCCGCGGGTATCACGATCGCCGTCATAGTCTGGCTGGCGAATTCAATCCTGACGACGAACCATTTCAATATGTCTGCACCGGAAAGAGCCGAAGCTGTTTATACGGGTGAGCTCAGGGAGCCCCTCGATAATATCGCCAGGCTGAATGAACGCGTGGAGTTACTGACCGAGTCCATCTCCGGACTGGAAGCCAAACTCACGCGCGTTATGGTGCTGACTGATTCCCTTACTGATATCGGGAAGCAACAGCCCGTCCCTTCCCGGCAAGACATACCGGAATCTGCGGATACCGGACCCGTTTCCGATATGAATGAATCCGCTGCTTCAAGAGCAGTTCATACCGCGCCTGAAACAGAAAAGGCATTTGCTCCGACACATACCGTGAAAACCAGGGTGAATCTCAGACCTTCCGCATCATTGAAAACCAAACCAATCGCCGTACTGAAAGCTGGCACAGAGGTTGAGTATCTCGGAAAGACTGATGGTTGGTATTATGTGAGGACTCAATTTCATGGGAAAGGCTGGTGTTCCTCTGACTACCTGTCACCCTTGTCGTCAACTCAAAAAAAACCATCGGCCGATTGATCCCTGATTTCCAGGTCGGGCGACTCGGAAACAGACCACGTTTACTCATGCGCAATCCAGCAGGGTAACGACCGGTGGTTGCGTGAGAAAACGAGACCTGCCCCCGATTCTCCAGTAGCTCGATCCCGGGTCCGACGGGCCCTATCGGTGCGTCTTCATCAGGTGCAGCAGCGCTGCCGAACGCGCCTGCAACAGATAGTTTTCTCCGGTGTTGAAAGTGCGGTGGTCCGGTCGCCGGCCGTCCGCAAAACAGGTATCCACCTCCACCCCCCAGCGGGCGATGCCCACCTGTTCGGGCATGCGAAACGGGATCGCCTCGGAGTGGGCATTCAACAGCAGCAGGAAGGTATCGTCATGGATGGCGTTGCCGCGCTCGTCCTGTTCCTCGATGGCATCGCCGTGCAGGAGCAGACCCAGGCAACGCGCATGATGATGGCTCCACTCCTTGTTGGTCATTTCCTTGCCGCTCGGCGTCAACCAGGAGATGTCCTTGACGCTGGCGCCCTTGATGCGCCGGCCCTGGAAGAAATGGCGCCGACGGAATACCGGATGATCCTTTCTCAACCGGATGATCCGGGAGCAGAATCCCAGCAGTTCCTGCTCCTGCGTGTTCAGATCCCAGTACACCCAGCTGATTTCATTGTCCTGGCAGTAGGCATTGTTGTTGCCGCTCTTGCTGTAGCCCATTTCATCGCCCGCGAGCAGCATGGGCACGCCCTGCGAGAGCAGCAGGGTGGTGAGAAAGTTGCGTTTCTGCTGCTCGCGGGTGTGAATGATATTGAGGTTGTGCGTCGGGCCCTCGACGCCCATGTTCCAGCTCAGGTTGTTGCTCTCGCCGTCACGGTTCTGCTCGAGATTTTCCAGGTTGTGCTTGTCGTTGTAACTGACCAGGTCCTGCAAGGTGAAGCCGTCGTGGCAGGTGACGAAATTGATGCTGGCATAGGGGCGGCGTCCGCTGTGGGCGTAAAGATCGCTGGAGCCGGTGATGCGGTAGGCCAGTTCGCCGATCAGGCTGCCCTCGCCCTTCCAGTAGGCGCGCAGCCCGTCGCGGAAGCGGCTGTTCCACTCGGTCCAGCCAATGGGAAAGTTGCCGATCTGGTAGCCGCCTTCGCCCAGGTCCCAGGGCTCGGCGATCAGCTTCGTCCGGGACAGCACCGGGTCCTGGTGGATGATATCCAGGAACGCGCTGTAACGGCTGACGGCGTGGGCCTCGCGCGCGAGCGTGGGCGCCAGGTCGAAGCGGAAGCCGTCGACGTGCATTTCCTGCACCCAGTAACGCAGGCTGTCGGTGATCAGCTGCAGCACCCGCGGGTGCATCATGTTGAGGCTGTTACCGCAGCCGGTGTAATCCATGTAGTAGCGCTGGTTGTCGCCGACCAGCCGGTAATAGGCGACATTGTCGATGCCGCGAAAGCACAGGGTGGGCCCCAGATGGTTGCCTTCCGCGGTGTGGTTGTAGACCACGTCCAGGATGACTTCGATGCCATGGGAGTGCAGTCGCTTCACCATGGTCTTGAATTCACCCACCTCACCCGTGGCCGAATAGGCGGCGTGCGGCGCGAAATAGCCAATGCTGTTGTAACCCCAGTAATTGCTGAGGCCATGCTCGACCAGGTGGCGGTCGTTGATGAAGGTATGCACGGGCATGAGCTCCACGGCCGTCACGCCCAGTCGCTTGAGGTGGTCGATCACCGGTTGCGTGGCGAGACCCGCATAGGTGCCTCGATACGGATCGGGAACATCGGGATGCCGAAGGGTGAAGCCCTTGACATGCAACTCGTAGATGATGGTCTCGTGCCATGGGGTACGCAGCGGCTGGTCATCGCCCCAGGTGAACGCGGTGTCGATCACCCGCGATTTCGGTGCGCCGTGGGCGCTGTTGCGCGGGTCGGGCAGCAGGTCTTCGGCCTTGTCGCCGATGGTGTACCCGAACAGCGCATCATTCCAGCGCACCCCGCCGACGATATCCCTGGCATAGGGATCGAGCAGCAGCTTGTTCGGATTGAACCGGTGGCCGTTGACGGGATCGTAGGGGCCGTATACCCGGTAGCCGTAAAGCTGGCCGGGACGCGCCTCCGGAAGGTAGCAGTGCCAGACCTGGTCGGTCCTCCAGTGCATGGGGATGCGGGTGATCTCGCGCCGGCCCCGGGCATCGAACAGGCACAGCTCGACCTTTTCCGCGTGCTCGGAAAACAGTGCGAAGTTGACGCCTTCGCCATCCCAACTGGCGCCCAGCGGATAGGGCTGGCCCGGCCAGACGGCGATGGGTGACCCATTCATCTCCTATTTCAGATGCAGAACGATACCGGCCAGCGGCGGCAGCGTCAGGCTGACTGAATGCGAGCGGTTCATCCAGGGCTGCGGGTCGGCGATAATCGGATGGCCGCCGTTGCCCATGTTGCTGCCGCCATAAAATTCCGAGTCGGAATTGAAGATCTCCCGGTACTCGCCTTCCTGCGGAACGCCGATGCGATAACCGGTGCGCGGCACCGGCGTCAGGTTGACGATCACGACCACGAAGTCATCATCGGAGCGACGCAGAAAGCTCAGCACCGAGTTTTCCGAATCATGGCAATCTATCCACTCGAAGCCTCTCCAGTCGAATTCATAGTGATGCAGCGCGGACGTCTCGAGGTAGAGCCGGTTGAGGTCCCTGACCAGGTTCCGCACCCCCTGATGGAACGGGTAATCGAGCACGTACCAGTCAAGCACCTGGGCGCTGTTCCACTCCTGCCCCTGACCGAACTCCGTCCCCATGAACAGCAGCTTCTTGCCGGGATGACAGAACATGTAGGTATAGAGCACGCGCAGGTTGGCAAAGCGCTGCCACTCATCACCGGGCATCTTGTTCAGCATCGAC
>CAVQCA010000069.1:0-6099 GCA_963710815.1 uncultured Gammaproteobacteria bacterium
ACTTGGCACAGTACATTTCTGCCCCTCCAGGACTATCGGAAACGGCTACCGGCCGACAGACACACTGGCGGCCCGCAGCGAGGCCACGAACATCAGCCACCTGGCGTTTACCGCAGCCTCCAAGGCCAAGACCCTGGAGCTGTTCGGTCGGCCGCCCATCCACCGCCGGTCTCAAACGAGAATCTGCCTGAACCTGTGGTTCAACAGCTGAAGAATAACACCCCCGACCAGGTCATGATCCCGGTGCCACATTCAAGTCTCGGCCCAGGCATACCGGATCCACCTGTGAACCTCCCTGCCTCACCGCAAGTGCACCCACATCGCATCCCGCGTCATTTCAAGGTCATCAATCACCCCGTCCCGGGTGGATTACATCATGAATACAGCCTGCTCCCGACGGCGGCATGAAAATTTGCGGACCACAGGTCATGACGGTGCGGGAGCTGTGTCCTGCGGCTTTTCCATTTCACTCATAGAGATTCTCGTTCATGGCTTTTCTTTGCTGCCGTCTATATCATTTTCTCCAGTATTTCATCAGCAGAAACCCCCCTGCCAAACCCCCCAGATGGGCAAAATGCGCGACGCCGGCCTGCGTGCCCGTCACGCCCAGCACCAACTCCAGCGCGCCGTACAGCAACACAAACTGCCTGGCGGGCAGCGGGATCGGCAGTAGCAGCAACAATATTTGTCGCTCCGGGTAATACCTCGCAAACGCCAGCAGCAGCCCGAACACCGCCCCCGATGCGCCCAGGGTCGGGTATTGCGCGCCTGTGATGCCACTTACCAGTAGCTGCGACAGCGCGGCAGCAACAGCGCATACCAGATAGTAAATCAGATAACGCCGTCCGCCCCAAACCCGCTCCATGTCCGCGCCGAACATATAAACTGCGAACTATTGAACAGCAGATGCGTCAGACTGCCATGCAGAAAGGCATAGGTGAGTAGTTGCCACGGCAGAAACTGCGAACCAACCGGCCATAGCGCGAATACCGAGATCAGATGATTGATGCCAAGAGTGCCCTTAAGCAGGAACATCAGCACGTTGGCCATGATGATGCCTTGGGTGACGGGCGGGAGTCCAAACATGGCGCGACTCAGCGATGGATGCCCCGAGTGATTTGTCCAGTGAGCTTCATCATCGTCCGATCATCCGTTCTCAGCCGGATCAAGTGTACCGCCACAGCCATGCTTGCCAGTACCACTGGCTTTCATAGCTTCCGGTTTGTTCGCCATATTATTCAGACATATTGAGAGTATTCATTGAACAACGCGGTTTGCAGGTTGTGATTGCCGGATAGTTCCCGGCGATCACAACCTGCAAACCGGGGTGCCCCCGGTTCAAAGGTGTTGCTTGATTTTCTCCCAGAAAGAGGCCTTGGGGGTTTTCTGGCATTCGTCAACAAGAATCGGAACCAATTTGTCCGTGGCGGCCATATCGATGACTGCATCCTCCGCCTTACCTTTTTGATTGAAACCTTCAGCCCAGTAAACCACTTTGGGTTTGGCTACGTCGTCGAGCATGACATATTCTTCACACGTCATCCTGGCAGGCTTGTGCGTTGGCGTCGCGGCCAGAACCGTAGGCGCGATGCCTGCAGTCAGCAATACCCCACTCAGAACAGCAATCGTTATCGTCGATTTCATTTTCATCTCCTGTCACGGTGAATAAAAACTGTGCAGTACCCGCACGTTACGGGTATTGCAAAAGTGGGTAAGCATTTGCCATGCCAGATCCTCAGGTGGCTGATTACAGGGATACTTTTCCAAGCCGTGCTCATCTGCCTGGAAAACAGATGGTCAATAAACACCATCAGACGTGGACATTTACCCTGACCTGCACCTCTACCACAGCATGTGGGTACTATTGCACAGGCCACCGGGTGTAATGCCCACTACTGCCCACGGCCGTCAGTGTCTCCAGAGACATTCCCAATAAAAATCAAGGACCATTTGAACTGGCACAAACACTGCATTGACACACGTCGTACACGTGCCGTGACAGGCAGGCCCTTGCGGCGAGGAGAATTCTTGATGACGACTGAAAGGCGACACCCGGCATGACCGCCGTCGAACAAACATACGCAGGACTGTCCGGCCTCTCCCGCCAAAATAGTATATAAACAGGAGTTGCATGACCTGCAGGTCGAACTGGTCAAACTGCAGAAGCACAAGCCCGAACGTGGGCGTTGGTCCCTCGCCGATATTCCCTACGACACGATTGACCCGACGCGTATAGCGGGTGATCCGTATCTGTTCTATATGCTGGCCGCGGCTTCACTGGTCGAGATCAATTCCGACCTCTATACGCGCAACCTGCTGGAGTATTTTCACGACGATACCGATGTAACCAATTGGCTCATGCAAGACTGGCAGCACGAGGAAATCCAGCATGGGGCGGCGCTCAGGCGTTACGTGAACACTGTGTGGCCTGATTTTTCCTGGGACCGCAGCTTTCAGCGTTTTTCCGCAGACTACGCTCGATTCTGCCGACCGGAACTTCTCGGGCCGACACAGACGCTCGAGTTCGCCGCCCGCTGCGTTGTCGAGACCGGTACCGCGAGCCTGTATACCATGCTTTCGCGACTCAGCCCGGAACCGGTGCTGACCGGGTCTACTGTCTCGTATCCGCAGCGATGAGATCGGGCACTACGGCCATTTCTACCATTTCTTTCTGAAGTATCAGGTTCGTGAGTCGCACGGTTATTATGCAGTGGCGCGCACCCTGTGGCATCGGGCTCGGGAAATCGAAAATGAAGACGCCTACTACGCCTTCAAGCACGTGTATCTGGAGCGTCACCCTGAGCGGCGTTTCTACGAAGACGCATACCGGATGTTTCGCAAACACTATGCCGCGCTCGCACGCCAGTACTACCCGTACGAAATGGCCGCACGCATGTTCCTGAAGCCGCTCGGGCTCAACCCGCACATTAAACGAGTGACTCTCCCGTTGCTCACGGCAGGCGCAAAGCGGCTTTACTCATGAGTCTGCGTAGAGGGCAGATCTCCCAGGTGTCAGTCGAGCAGGCTTGTTCGCATAAGGCGCCTGCTATTGGTGCGGCCGCGCCCTGCTTTTGGGCAGAGGATTGGATTCCAGGAAGATAGTCCGCCGCGACGGATGGCGGACAGGTTTAATATTTCTGAGAGACCGCATTCCACAATGCGATAACCGGCACGGCAGTGTGGTGGGGGTCGAAGGCTAGAATGCTGAGCGATGCCGTGCCGAGCATGAAATGCTCCGCTTCGGCTACCGCTAATCCGATCCAGCGTGCGGCCAGGACACTGCCGATCTGGCCGTGCGAAAAGAGTGCGATATTTCCGTCCAGCTCTGAGCAGGCGGGAGATGAGTCGATCAGCGCGAGCGGAAACCTGTGCGGGCATTTCACCGCGAGGACAACCGTCCCGATAAACATTCCAGTCCGGCCGCTCCTCAAGGATATCCACAGAACGCTGTCCTTCGTAATCGCCATAGTCCCATTCGGCAAGGTCAGGGTTCGATTTCCGGGTTTTTATCCAGACCCGCCAGGTCACAGGTTTGCAGTGCACGCTTGAGCGGACTGGTCAGCACCTGTGCAAACGGGATGTCCAGCAGGTGCTTGCCAAGTTCACGTGCCTCGTCCTCGCCGTTCGGGGTCAACGGAATGTCCGTGCGACCAGTGTGCCGGCCGGAGAGCGACCACTCGGTTTCGCCGTGCCGAATGAGGTACAGGCGCAGGGTGCTGGATTTGTTTGCTTTCATGCGTCTATGACTCCCATCGCGGCACTGTATTCGCCGCGGCGCGCAGCCCGGTTGCCTCTGGCACGGTGTTGCAGGGCCTGTTGGGCCGCTTTCTCAATGGCGTCCTGGCCCGACCATATTTCCATGGCAGGTTGCTGGATGTCGCGGGCAAATGAACATGTTCAACTCATTTTTACTGGTCATCGATAGCGTGTCAGCCTGCCAGCAACGCTCTGGCCCGCGCGCAGACGTTATCCACGCTAAAACCGTATTCGCGCAGCACGACCGCGGCCGGCGCGGAAGCGCCGAAGCGTTCCACGCCAAGCATGTCGCCGCGCGCACCGAGGTAACGCTCCCAGCCTTGCGACACACCCAGTTCGACCGCGAGCCGGGCAGTGATCGCGGGCGGCAGCACCGCATCGCGTTCGGCTTGCGGCAAGGCCTCGAACAACTCCCAGCTCGGCATCGAGACGCAGCGCACCGCAACGCCCTGCTGTTGCAGGCGTTCCGCCGCCGCCACGATCAGGCTGACTTCGGAGCCACTGGCGAGCAGGATCAGTTCGGGCTTGCCATTCGGCGCATCGCTCAGCACATAGGCGCCACGGCGCAAGCCATCCGCCGCCGCATAGCGGCTGCGATCGAGCGTGGGCAGGGCCTGCCGGGTCAGCACCAGCAGCACCGGCCGGTCGCGCGTTTCCAGCGCGACGCGCCAGGCGACCGCGGTTTCATTGGCGTCACCCGGGCGGATCACGACCAGGTTCGGAATCGCCCGCAGGCTCGCCAGCTGCTCAACCGGTTGATGGGTGGGGCCGTCCTCGCCGACGGCGATGCTGTCGTGCGTGAACACATGCACGACGTGCAGCCCCATCAAGGCCGCCAGCCGGATCGACGGGCGCATATAGTCGGAGAAGATCAGGAAGGTGGAGCCGTAGGGAATGAAACCGCCATGCGCGGCGAGGCCGTTGACGATGGCGCCCATCGCATGTTCGCGCACGCCGAAGTGCAGGTTGCGTCCGGCATAGCTCCAGCCAGCGCTATCGGCGCCTTGTTCGTCGGCGTTTTTCGGCGGCGGCGGATTGAAATCGCCCTGGCCTTTCAGGGCCGTTTTCGTCGACGGGTCGAGGTCGGCCGAACCGCCGGTCAGCGCCGGCAGTCCGGGCGCAATGGCGTTCATCACCTTGCCGGATGCATCGCGCGTCGCAAGACCCTTGTCATCGGCGTCAAATACCGGGATATCCGCATCCCAGCCCGGCGGCAGTTCGGCACGCAGGCGTCCCTGCAGTTCTTCGGCCAGATCCGGAAACGTCCTGGCGTAGGCACTCAGCGACACGTTCCACGCGGCCTCGTCCTGTGCGCCGCGTTCCAGCGCCGTCCGGAAATGCGCCAGCGCCGCCTCCGGTATCAGGAATTCCGGCTCGGTCGGCCAACCCAGCGTCTGCTTGGTCTTGCGCACGTTATCGAGTCCGAGCGGGGAACCGTGCACCTTGAAGCTGTCCTGCTCGGGCGAGCCGTAACCGATGTGGGTACGTACCAGGATCAGCGACGGCCGCGCGGTTTCCGCGCGTGCCTCGGCCAGCGCGGCATCGATCGCGGCGAGATCGTTGCCGTCCGCTACCGATACGGTGTGCCAGCCATAGGCTTCGAAGCGCTGTGCGCGATTCTCGGAGAAGGTGATGTCGGTGCCGGCGGCGAGGGTGACATGGTTGTCGTCGTAGAGGCAGGTGAGCTTGCCGAGCTTGAGATGACCGGCCAGCGAGGCCGCTTCGGAGGCCACGCCTTCCATCAGGTCGCCGTCGCTGACAAGGGCCCAGGTATGGTGATCGATAAGCGCGTGACCGGGACGGTTGTAGCGGGCCGCGAGTTGCGCCTCGGCGATCGCCATGCCGACCGCGTTGCCGAAGCCCTGCCCCAGCGGGCCGGTGGTGGTTTCCACGCCGGGCGTGTGTCCGCGCTCGGGATGCCCCGGCGTCTTGCTGCCCCATTGGCGGAACTGGCGGATGTCGTCCAGCGAGAGCGCGTAGCCGCTCAGATGAAGCAGACTGTAGAGCAGCGCCGAACCGTGGCCGGCCGAGAGTACGAAGCGGTCGCGGTCGGGCCACTGGGGGTTGTGCGGGTTGTGTTTCAGCCAGCGCGTCCACAGCACATAGGCCATCGGCGCGGCGCCGAGGGGCAGGCCCGGATGCCCGCTGTTGGCCTTCTGCACCATGTCCACCGACAGGAATCGCAGGGTGTTGATGCACTGCTGGTCGAGCGTTGTGACTGTCATGGCGTGGACTCCCTGGCCGTCTCATTCGCCATCGTGATTTTGCTGACTTCATGGTATGGGATTGTGCCAGCGCCCGTCTGCCGCAATGAGCGCGTCAGCCTGTTTCGGCCCCCAGCTG
>CAVQCA010000070.1:0-103460 GCA_963710815.1 uncultured Gammaproteobacteria bacterium
CAGATCGACAGCCAGCGGGTAAATTGTGACAAGCAGAATGAGTATGGCCAGCGGCCGGAGGAACAAGTCCGGGATGTCCGCGGTAATCACCCATTGAAGACCTCTTAGTGTGGCAGCCCTCAGCTGATTGAACGCCATTAATGGTATAAGCAGAAAAGCCATCCCCCAGCCGATCAATGTTAGGGAATTGGTCGGCAACTGGATGGTAACAGTACAATCCCGGCTAGAACCATGGACAGAGAGGCCAGCAAAACCCAGCGCTGGCTTGTTATCAATAATCCCTTCAGCAAGCCCCATTGACAATGGGCGTGGCTAACAGCGACTTCGCGCGTGATGAGTGGCGGCAACCCCAGTGCCGCCAAGGTAACCGACAGGCTGACAACCGCCATTAGAATGGAGTACACACCAAACTCTGTCGGTCCTAGTAGACGTGCAATCAAAATTCCGTTGAGCAGCCCCATACCAGCTGCAGAAATTTTCAAGCTAATATTACCTGCAGCAGTCTTGATCAATGGCGAGTCGCGCCAGAATGCCAGCAGGCGGTCAGTATGATGACTGATCAGCATGGTTCACATTTTCGCTTTAACGTAACGCGCAGTATACTCAACTCATGCATCGAACTTGTCCATAATACGACACTGGCCCGCTATTGATAGTAAACAGGGGGCGTCATACTATTCGGACACATGAATCATTTAACCATAACGATCAACGGAATCACATGCGCATGATAACAATGCCTGAATTACCGTTCCCCGAAGCTCTGCCATGAATCGTGGTTACCAGTACGAGTTTTCTGTCAATAGGCCGTATGTGTACGATGTGGCTGGAAGGGAGAGAAAGGCGCGCACCATGGTCGCGGTACTCGGAGATTACCTGTCTTCCCCGCTTGGCAATTATGACCTGCTCAACGTTGGCGGATCAACGGGGATCATCGACAACTATTCTAGCTGAACATTTCAACAGGGTGGTCGGTGTCGACATCGACGAGCACGCAATACATCATGCCAGGGAATCATATCGGAAAGATAACATACGATTTGAAGTGGCCGATGCGATGAATCTTCCATTTGAGGACAACAGCTTCGATGTCGTTGTTTGCTCGCATGTCTACGAACATGTTCCTGATCCGCACGTCATGTTCGACGAGATTTACCGCGTCTTGAAACCCGGGGGTGTCTGCTACTTTTCAGCCGGTAACAGGCTCGCGTGGAACGAACCCCACTATAATCTGCCGTTGTTGTCGGTTTTGCCCAGGCCACTTGCGCACCTCTATATCCGGTTGTCTGGAAAGGCCTCTTATTACCATGAGAAACATCTCAGTTACTGGGGACTGAAGTCGCTCGTCAAAAGGTTCACCTGTACAGACTACACAACAAGGCTGGTGACCGAATCCGAAAGATACGCCACCGACTATATGATTCGCCCCGGAAGCCTCAAGGCAAGACTTGCGGGAATATTCCTGAAAGTCGCCCATTGGGCCAGCCCTGGCTATATCTGGGTCCTGGAGAAATAGACACAGTGCAGTACTCCGCCTCTTACAACCATCCAGGCGGTAGACGATGCATGATTGCCGGTATCGGTGACCAGACGAACCTGCCACACCACGAAACAAGGAAAGACCGGCAGCCTCCGGCGATCATGAACATACTGTTTATATCCAGAGCATATCCACCAACCATCGGCGGAATTGAAAAGCAGAATTATGAAATCGCACAGGGACTGGCCGGAATCAGCAACCTCGACCTGATTGCCAACAGGAAAGGCAAACGCGCCCTGCCCCTGTTTATCCCCTATGCGCTATGCAAAGCCGTTCTGATCGCAAGAAAATACGATGTTGTGCTTCTGGGGGACGGGGTACTGGGCGTGGTGGGGTATTTTCTCAAGAAATTCTCACGGGTGCCGGTCGCCTGTATTGTGCAT
The DNA here is from genome assembly GCA_963710815.1 of uncultured Gammaproteobacteria bacterium. Lineage (GTDB taxonomy): Bacteria > Pseudomonadota > Gammaproteobacteria > UBA9214 > UBA9214 > CAVQCA01. The sequence continues at coordinate 1,924 of CAVQCA010000070.1, forward strand.
GGCCTGGACCTCACCTTCAGGAATCGCCTCTACCAGAAGCTCTGGGTCGGGGTATTCGTACAAGGCCTGGACAAGCTGATTGCGGTAGGCAATGAAACCATACGTCAGGGGGTGTTACGCGGCATCCCGGAGACGAAATTCGTTTTCATCCCCAACGGAGTATCCGTGCCGGATCCGTTGCCCGCTTACTCAAGGAAAGACCTCGAAGCATTCATTGGCAAGAGACATCCCCGGCGGGGTCCTGCTCACCCTGGGGCGGCTGGTCAGGCGCAAGGGGGTAGGCTGGTTTATCGCCGAGGTTGTCAGGCGGCTCGACGATAACATCGTCTACCTCATTGCCGGAGAAGGCAGGGAGAGAAGCGCCATCGAGGCGGCGATTCGGGTCAATGGACTGCAGGACCGGGTAATCTGCCTCGGCAGCGTAACGGAGAATGAAAAATGCCTGTTGTTCTGCACGGCTGATATTTTTGTTCAGCCCAATATCACCGTGGCTGACGACATGGAAGGGTTCGGTCTGGTAGTCCTGGAGGCCGCCTCATACGGGATGACCGTCATCGCGGCGGATCTTGAAGGTCTGAAAGACGCGATCGAGAATGGTCAGAACGGTTTTCTGATCGAGGAGGGAGATGCGGATGGCTACCTGGCGATGATACGCTCGCTTCTGGCAAACCACGGACATTTGAGGGATTTCGGGATGCAGGCAAGAAGGTACGTGGCGCAGCATAATGCCTGGCCACGGATTGCGAGGGAATATCTGGAGGTCCTTACCGGCCTCAATGTGGAACCCTGACATACACGAACCTTCTTCTGACAGGCCGGCTCATATGCCAGAAGCCCGTTCGTGTTGATGCTTGAGCCTCCCGGGCGCGGAATAGTGGAAAACCCCTGTTAAAGTTTCTGAATTGACTGACGAAATAGTCACAACCAGGCAAGTAATTTTGCGTTATAGTGACGGTCCTCAAACTGGATACATATCGACCGGGGTTGATGTATATAACAGCTTGACAGCATGGAATTTTCTTGTACTTTAAATCAGTCTGCGAAAATTGCCGCAACAGTTGTCATCTCCTGAAACTCTGCGATGGATCACAGCATCAAGCACTGGAAATAGGCTATTCAGAGACCAATGGCGACGATCCAACCCACAATACACCTAAGCGGCCTGGCACGCAGGCTGGTGATGGACGGATTTCTCGAGGAATCCGAGGCCTTCAAGGCCTATGACGCGGCGCAGAAAAAGCACACGCAGTTCGTTACCTACCTGGTCGAAAACAAGATCCTGAAAAGTCGCAATATCGCCTGGGCCGGCGCCCAGGAGTTCGGCGTGCCGCTGTTCGATATGGACGTCATGGACATGGAGTCGACGCCGACCAGCCTGGTCAGCGAAAAACTCATCCGCCAGCATCACGCCCTGCCGCTCTTCAGGCGCGGCAATCGGCTATATATCGCGGTCTCCGATCCGACCAACCTCGCCGCCATCGATGAATTCAAATTCCATACCGGCATCAATACCGAGGCCGTGCTGGTCGAGGAGGAAAAGCTAAATCGTGCGATTGAAACCGCTCTCGATGCCATGGACACCACCATGTCCGACCTCATGGACGTGGATCTCGATAATCTGGACGTCGGTGGTGTCGACGATCAGCCTCCCGGCGGGGATGTTACCGAGTCCGATATCGATGATGCCCCGGTAGTCCGTTTCGTCAACAAGGTGCTCCTCGACGCCATCAACAAGGGCGCCTCCGACATCCACCTGGAGCCCTACGAGAAGGAATTCCGTGTCCGCTTCCGCCACGATGGCGTGCTGCACGAATTCGCCACGCCGCCCCGCTCCCTGGCGATGCGCATCGTCGCTAGGCTCAAGGTGATGAGCCGCATGAATATTGCCGAACGCCGGGTTCCGCAGGACGGACGCATCAAGATGAATCTGTCCAAGAACCGGTCCATCGATTTTCGCGTGAACACCCTGCCGACCCTGTATGGCGAGAAAGTCGTGCTGCGCATTCTGGACAACAGCGCAAGCCAGCTCGGCATCGATGTCCTCGGTTTCGAGGATTACCAGAAAAAGCTTTACCTCGAGGCGCTGAAGAAACCCTATGGCATGATACTGGTCACCGGACCGACCGGCAGCGGCAAAACGGTATCGCTCTACACGGGTTTGAACATACTGAATACCTCGGATGTCAACATTTCCACCTGCGAGGACCCGGTGGAAATCAATATGGTTGGCGTCAACCAGGTCAACGTCAACAACAAGGCCGGACTGGACTTCGCCACGGCGTTGCGCGCGTTTCTGCGCCAGGATCCTGACATCATCATGGTGGGTGAGATACGCGACCTGGAAACCGCGGAGATCGCCGTCAAGGCCGCCCAGACGGGGCACCTGGTCCTGTCCACCCTGCACACGAACGATGCGCCCCAGACACTCTCGCGCCTGGCCAATATGGGCGTGCCTCCCTACAATATCGCTTCAGCCGTCCATCTGATCATGGCCCAGCGACTCGCCCGACGGCTGTGCAGCAAGTGCAAGAAAGAACTCCATATCCCGCACGAAGCACTGATCAAGTCCGGCTTCAGGGAGGAACAACTGGACGGGCTCACCCTTTACAGTCCGGTCGGCTGTGACAACTGCACCGGGGGGTACAAGGGCCGGGTGGGCATCTACCAGGTCATGCCGGTATCGGAGGAGATGGGCCGCCTTATCATGGAAGGGGGCAACTCCATACAGCTGGAAGAACAGGCGATGCGGGAAGGCGTTCCCGATTTGAGGGAATCCGGCCTCAGGAAAGTCGCCGCGGGCATTACCAGCCTGGAAGAAGTGGATCGCGTCACAAAGGATTAAATCATGGCGGAAAAAGCACTCAAGCAGCCGGAAGTCTTCATCTGGACCGGGACGGACAAGCGTGGCGTACGGGTCAAGGGCCAGACGCGCGGCTCCAATCCCAACATCATCAAGGCCGATCTGCGCCGGCAGGGCATCACGCCGCTGAAGATCAAGAAACAGAGTTCACTGTTTTCCCAGCAGAAAAAAAAGAAGATCACCGCCAAGGAGATTGCCGTCTTCTTCCGCCAGCTGGCCACCATGATGCAGGCGGGCGTTCCGCTGGTGCAAGCCTTCGAAATCATCGGGCGCGGTCATGACAACGTCAGCATGCGCAACCTCATTCTCAAGATCAAGAGCGAGGTCGAATCCGGCACCAGCCTCTCGGAAACCCTGGCCAAGACTCCCGTCTATTTCGACGAACTGGTCGTCAATCTGGTGAACGCGGGTGAACAGGCAGGCGTACTCGATGCGCTGCTCGACAAGATAGCCACCTACAAGGAAAAAACGGAATACCTCAAGTCCAAGATCAAAAAGGCCCTGTTCTACCCGACCGCGGTGATTATCGTTGCGGTCATCGTGACTTCCATTCTGCTCATTTTCGTCGTACCCCAGTTCGAACAGCTGTTCACGAGCTTCGGTGCGGATCTTCCGGCGTTTACCCGGTTGGTCGTCAATCTTTCGAAACTCATGCAAGACTGGTGGTGGGTTATCTTCGGCATTCTGATCGGCGCCGTTGTCGGACTCCTCGAGGCCAAGAAACGCTCCAGGAAATTCAGCCGGAGTCTCGATCGCATGATGCTCAGGGTGCCGATCGTGGGCACCATCATGCACAAGGCATCGGTGGCCCGATTTGCGCGCACCCTCTCCACCATGTTCGCGGCGGGTGTACCGCTGGTTGAAGCACTCGAGTCGGTCGCCGGCGCCACGGGTAATGTCGTCTATTCGGACGCCGTGCTGTTGATTCGCGACAGCGTGGCCACCGGCCAGCAACTCCAGTTCGCCATGTCCCAGACTGGACTCTTTCCCAATATGGTCGAGCAGATGGTGGCCATCGGCGAGGAATCCGGCGCCCTGGACACCATGCTCAGCAAGGTTGCGGATTTCTACGAGCAGGAAGTGGACGACGCGGTCGATGCGCTCAGCAGCCTGCTGGAACCGATTATCATGTCGGTCCTTGGCGTCCTGATCGGCGGGCTCGTCGTGGCGATGTACCTCCCCATCTTCAAGCTGGGCGCCGCCATCTGACAGGCTCCACGGAATCTGCGCGCGTCATCGCGCGCTGACCTGAACTCAAGCGCTGCTTCAAACAGGCTACCGTATGGATCTGCTGCAATCGCTCGCATCCACGCCCGCGCTCTACTATACGGCAGTCGCAGTGCTCGGCCTGGTGGTTGGCAGCTTCCTGAATGTCGTCATCCACCGCCTGCCGATCATGCTGAAACGGAACTGGTCCCGCCAGTGCCGTGAATTGCAGGAACCGGATGCCGTGGACACCGCCGACGATCAGCCCTTCAACCTCATGGTGCCGGCCTCCCGCTGCCCGGCTTGCGGTCACCGCATCCGCCCTGTCGAGAATATCCCCGTCATCAGCTACCTCGCCCTCAGGGGACGCTGCGCTTCCTGCCACACCCGGATCTCAGCGCGTTACCCGATTATCGAACTCGCCACCGCCACACTTTCGGTCATTACCGTCATGCACTTCGGCTATTCACTCCGGGCCGCGGCGGCGCTGGGTTTTACCTGGACGATAATCCCGCTGTGCATGATCGACCTCGACGAGCAGCTACTGCCCGACAGCATCACCCTGCCTCTGTTGTGGGCCGGTCTCGCGCTGAGCCTGGGCAGTGTTTTTATCGACAGCCAGGCCAGCATCATCGGCGCCCTGGCCGGATACCTGTCCCTGTGGCTGGTCTATCATCTCTTCAAACTGGCCACCGGCAAGGAAGGCATGGGATACGGCGATTTCAAGCTGCTCGGCGCTATCGGCGCCTGGGTCGGCTGGCAGGCACTGCCCGTGGTAATCCTGTTTTCATCCGTCGTCGGCGCCGCGACCGGTATACTGCTCATCGCGTTCAAGGGCCGCAATCGCGGCCAGCCCATTCCATTCGGACCTTTTCTGGCCAGCGCAGGCTGGATTACGCTCTTGTGGGGGCAGGATATCCTCAATCTGTACCTGCATTAACTATCGCTGACCTGCCGTGGCACACACTGACAGGCGTCATTCACACCCCCGTGACGAAACACACCGGCCCCTGGTCATCGGACTCACGGGCGGCATCGGCAGCGGCAAATCCACTGTCGCCGGTATCTTCCAGCAACTCGGCGTACCGGTGATCGATGCCGACAGCATTGCCCGCGCCATGGTGGCGCCGGGACAACCGGCGCTTGAGGAGATTATCGCGGTCTTCGGGCCGGACAGCGTGGACTCCGGCGGACACCTGGACCGCGATCGCATGCGGAAACTCGTTTTTTCCGATCCTGCCCGGCGACGCCGGCTCGAGGCGATACTTCACCCGAAAATACGCCGCGAGATCATTGCCCTGACAGGCAATATCCACTCCCCCTACTGCATCGTCATGATCCCGCTGCTGCTGGAAACGGATCAGCAGGATCTGGTCGACAGGATACTGGTCGTTGAAACAACGGTGGAGAATCAGGTTGGCCGCGTAACGAGGAGAAACGGGCTGCTGAGATCCGAGGTCGAGGCCATCATCGCGGCGCAGGCGGACCGGGACTCCCGGCTTGCAGCCGCGGATGAGGTCATCAACAATGAGGGCTCACTGGAGGCGCTGGACAAAAAGGTGCGTTCACAACACGAGAGATACCTGAAAATCCTTAAAAATCAGACCGTCTGAAGCGGGGTTTGCGCACAGCAGACGGCTGGGAGAGAATAGGGGCTTGTGGAAGAAGTCCAAGACAACCAGCAAGAGCCTGTGCCGCGGCAAGTCCTCTACGAACACCCGCTCAATGAGAGAATAAGGACATTTCTGCGCCTGGAATACCTGTTCGCTCAGGCCGCCCACCATTTCAAGCGTGGCTCGGAATGGGACAGCCGCGCATCGCTCGGCTGCATTCTCGAGATTCTCTCCATCCTCGGGAACACCAACCTGAAATCCGAAGTCTTCAAGGAGCTTGAACGTCACGCCACCGGTCTGAAGCGTCTGGAAAAGAATCCTGATATCGACCTCGGGCGGCTCACCGGGTTGCTGGATACGATCGCTCATCTCATCGACAGGCTCCACAGGATCAACGGGCAGATCGGCAGCGAGCTGAAATCCAGTGAATTTCTGATTAGCATTCGCCAACGCAGCACGATCCCCGGGGGTACGTGCGACTTCGACCTGCCGGCATTCCATTACTGGTCGCAACAGCCCGCGAAGGTACGCACCGAAGACCTCTATCGATGGCTCAACTGTTTCGACGATATCGGAGAGGCCATCCAGTTCATTCTCAAACTGACGCGGGAAAGCACCACTTTCAAGCCGGTCGTCGCCGATATGGGCGTTTACCAGAAGACACTGGACCCGAACCTGCCCTACCAGCTGGTGCGCATCGCCCTGCCCGCGGATTCGCCCTACTTTGCCGAATTGAGCGGGGGGCGGCACCGTTTCACCGCACGCTTCCTGAATTTCTCCGCCTTGCTGGAAGACCGCGCCAGGCAGGCCGACAGGGATGTGAAATTCGAACTGGCCTGTTGCGCCATCTGATATAACGACGCTGCAGAGTTGCACAATCCGTCGCAATGACCGGGACCTCTTCCACTCCGAAAACCGTCTCCTGCCCAACCTGCGGAAAAGCGGTGGAGTGGTCTCGCCTGCAACGCTGGCGGCCGTTCTGCAGCGAACGCTGCAAACTGATCGATCTCGGCGAATGGATCGATGAACGCCATCGCATCCCCGGTGATGAGACAGACGAAATCGATACGGACATCACGGACTGAGCCACAACCCACGTATTGCCGCAATCCCCTGGGCGCCATGCTCAAAGACCCTGCCCAGATCCGCTTCTCCCAGCCCACCCAGCGCATAGACCGGGATATCTGCCCGTTCCGTCAGATCCCGAAGCCCGGCGAATCCCAGTGTCTTCATCCCGGGATGGCTAATCGTTTCCCGTACCGGTGATACAACGGCAAAATCCAGATTCATGACGCAGGCGTGTTCGAGCTCCCGCGCGTCATGGCAGGAAGCCCCGACCAGGTGAAGTTCGTCAAGCGGCCTCTCCCGCAGGGCCAGCAGACGGGCGCTGGTGAGATGCACACCATCCGCGCCCAGTTCCACCGCGAGCGAGGGTTCCGCATTCAGAAGCAGGCGGGCGCCCCGGTCACGGCAAACTTCGAGGGACCTTTTTACCAGCTCCCGATATTGCGGCAGGGAGTGCTGTTTTGCCCGTAATTGCACCAGCACTAATTCCGCGTCGCACCGCCGCATCCAGCTGATCGAGAAAGCTCCCGGAATCCGGCCCGGGCTCCGGCGTTATAAGATAACGATCCGGCAAACTGACCGCCTTGATGATTGGCCTGTTGGCTGCGGGAAACCGGTACTGATTGAGGTCCCGCGGCGATACCCATCTGGTGGCTTGACCTTCCTGCCCGGCCGCATGCCCCGCGAACCGGTCGACACGCCAGACATCAAGCAGCTACGGAGCGGTCCGGATAGTCGTGTCGCACCCGTATCAGGGGCCTGGCGGAGATCACGTCAATGCCGGTTTCTTCCCTGAGTTCCCGCCGCAGGGCGGATTCCACCGTTTCCCCCGGCTCCAGTTTCCCGCCGGGGAATTCCCATAATCCGCCCTGGTGTACCTGCAATGGACGCCGGCAGATCAACACCCGTTGATGCGGATCGAGCACCACTGCGGCGGCGACATGAATACGGTGCGGATTGTCGGTTTTGATGACCATCGGTATCCCTGGCGGTCTGCGCGGGCATATGGAGCGGCAAATGACGGGGAAAGAGCCGCCCGGAAATTCACTCCGGTTGAGTCATCTTACCCCATCTCGCCCGGGTACCCTTCCTGTCAGTTCGAGACAAGACCCCGGGAGTCCATGCCCCTCCCGGGAGTCTGTGGTATTGTCTCGCCCATGGGATATCCTGATAAAGTGACAGGAGTAGCCTTGCGTTCCACATCGTACACGACCGTGCCTTATGCTCCGACACCCGGGCTTGTCTGGCTCCTTTTCCTCCTCATTACGGTACTGCCCGCAATCGGCCTGAGCAACGGTGGCCCGCCTGAACAGTCCCACACCGGCGACGCAGCAGTTACCACGCAGACGGGCGTCACCGCCGGGGGAGAAGGACACCCCGCCGCCGCGGCACCACAACCTGTGACGCAAAACGGATCCGGCGGGGCAAATGACGGGGAACCCCTATCCGAAAAGTACGATCTGGCCCTGGGAAAGTCGGTATTCAACCATGACTGCCTGACCTGTCATGGCAACAGTATCCGCGACGCGCCACGTGTCGGCGACATGCACGCCTGGCAACCGCGCCTCGATCAAGGGCTGGATGTGCTGATACAGCACGCCCTGCAAGGCCACGGGCGCATGCCTCCGAAGGGGGGGTATACCGAGCTGACTGACCACGAGGTGATCTCGGCGGTCGCCTATATCTACCAGATAGGGACAGAAATACTCGCCCAGCAGGACACCCCGATCACGCATGAGGGCTGCGATCCGGTGTCGAATCTCGACCAATGCACTCCGGAGGAACTGAGGAGGCTGCTGATTATGCAAATGCTGTGGCTACTGAGCGGACCGCATCAGTAAAGGCAGATCAATTCTGGATTTTACAGGCAATTAGCTGCGGTACTCCGCGTTGATCCGTACGTACTCGTAGGATAGGTCGCAGGTCCAGACCTGTTCCGATACCTCCCCCCGTCCGAGGGCCACCCGAATGGTGAAATCGGGCCGCTGCAGCACGCCCTGCCCCTGGGCCTCGGTATAGTCCCGGGCGCGTCCGCCTTCCCGTACGATGCAAACATCATCGAGATGGATAGTCACGTGTTCAATGTCCAGGCCAGACAGGCCGGCGCGGCCCACCGCGGCCAGGATGCGGCCCCAGTTCGGATCACCGGCGAACAGGGCCGTTTTTACCAGGGGTGAGTGCGCGATGGTATAGGCCACCTGCAGGCATTCTTCCGCCGTTGCCCCCTGTTCGACGACGATGGTGACGAACTTGGTCGCCCCCTCGCCATCGCGCACGATCGCCCGGGCAAGATCCCGGCAGACATCGGCAACGGTGGCCGCAATCCGTTCGTAATGAGCATCTGTCCCGAATTACCCGCGGCAGGGTCGTCCGGCCGGTGGCAACCAGCACGCAGGCATCATTGGTCGAGGTGTCGCCATCGACGGTGATACGGTTGAAGGAACCGGCCACGGCACGCTCCAGGCAGACCTGCAACAGGCCGCCGTCCAGCGCGGCATCGGTGGCGATGAACGCCAGCATGGTGGCCATGTCGGGGCGGATCATGCCGGCGCCCTTGGCCATGCCGGTTACGGTAACGGCATGGCCGTCAATATCAATCCTCCGGGATGCCAGTTTGGGAACGGTATCCGTCGTCATGATACCGTGCGCCGCGTCGGTCCAGCCGTCTTCCGAGAGGTGCGCCAGCGCCGCCGGCAGCCCCTCCGCGATCCGGGTGACCGGCAGCGGCTCGCCGATCACGCCGGTCGAGAACGGCGCTACCGCCCCGGGTGGGCATCCGGCCAGCTCCGCGAGCTGCGTGCAGCATTGCCGTGCGTCGACGATGCCCTGCCTGCCGGTGCCTGCATTGGCATTGCCGGTATTGACCAGCAGGTATTCGGGCCGGCGGACGGCCAGATGTTCACGCGCGACCGTCACCGGTGCGGCGCAAAAGGCATTCCGGGTAAAAACCGCCGCACAGGTGGAGCCTTTGGTGAGGCTCATGATGACCAGATCCCGGCGCCCGGGCGTCTTGATTCCCGCGCTGGCCGTTCCCAGCCGGAATCCCGCTATCGGGTGAATTTCCGGGGAAGATAAGGCGTCATCGCTCATAATGACCCGCCGCCTTGTCGCAAAGCACAAGGCGCGCCGCAACCGGCGTGAAACGGAGTTTCATGGAGCACCGTTCAGCGTCAGCCGGGGTCAGTTCAACCTGCCGTGGCATTGCTTGTACTTCTTCCCGGAACCACAGGGACAAGGTTCGTTGCGACCGATCTTCCTGCCCTGCCGCGTGTACGGGGTGTGGTTCTCGCCCTCGCCCTCGCCCGGCGCCGGCTCCTCCTGCTGCCCGGCGATTGCGCTGGAATCGGCATGCTGGTACTGCCTCGGGGCCTCGCTGCGCCGCTGCCGTTCCACCGCCTCGACATCCGATTCCGCGCGCACCTGCACCCTGGACACGATGCCGACCACATCATGCTTGATCCGCTCCAGCATGGCCGTAAACATCTCGAAGGCCTCGGTCTTGTACTCCTGCTTGGGGTCCTTCTGTGCATAGCCGCGCAGCCCGATCCCCTGCCGCAGGTAATCCATCGCCGCCAGATGTTCCTTCCATGCGACGTCCAGCACCTGCAGCATGACCGCCTTCTCGAAATGTCTGACGACCTCGGTACCGGCCAGATTCTCCTTCTCGGCGTAGGCCGCTTCCATGTTGTCGATGATGCGCTCGCGCAGGGTCTCCTCGTGCAGGGTATGGTCCTGTTCGAGCCATGCGGCGACCGGCATGTCAGCGCCGAACTCCTGCATGAGCGCCTCCTGCAGACCGGCCACATCCCACTGCTCGTCGAGGCTGCCGGGCGGAATATGCGCATCGATGACCGCTGAGACGACGTCACGGCGAATGGCGCGTATGGTGTCGGAGATGTCACCCGACTCCATGAGTTCGTTGCGCTGCTCGTATATGACCTTGCGCTGGTCGTTGGCGACATCGTCGTATTCCAGCAGCGTCTTGCGGATATCGAAGTTATGCGCCTCGACCTTGCGCTGGGCGTTCTCGATGGCCTTGCTCACCCACGGGTGCTCGATGGCCTCGCCTTCCTGCATGCCGAGTTTCTGCATCATCGCGGCGACACGTTCGGAGGCGAAGATGCGCATCAGGTTGTCCTTCAGCGAGAGATAGAAACGGCTCGATCCCGGGTCGCCCTGGCGGCCGGAGCGACCGCGCAGCTGGTTGTCGACACGGCGTGACTCATGACGTTCGGTACCGATGATGTGCAGCCCGCCGGCCGAGATAACCTGGTTATGACACTGCTGCCAGTCCTCCCTGACCTTTTGTATCGTTGCCTCGTCCGGGTTCTCCAGCGCGTCGATCTCCGCGTTGATATTGCCGCCGAGCACGATATCCGTTCCACGACCGGCCATATTGGTCGCGATCGTGACCGACCCCGGCTTGCCGGCCTGGGCAATGATGTGCGCCTCCCGCTCGTGCTGCTTGGCGTTGAGCACCTCGTGGTCTATGCCTTCCTTTTTCAGCAGTCGCGCCAGGTATTCGGACGTCTCTACCGAAGCCGTACCGACCAGCGCCGGCTGGCCGCGCTTGCGGCATTCGCGGATATCCTCGAGGATGGCATTGAACTTCTCTTCCATGGTCAGGTAAACCAGGTCGCCCATGTCGTTGCGAACCATCGGCCTGTGGGTCGGGATGACAATCACCTCCAGGCCGTAGATCTGCTGCAGTTCGAAGGCCTCGGTGTCGGCCGTGCCGGTCATTCCGGAGAGCTTGCGGTAAAGCCTGAAATAATTCTGGAAGGTGATCGACGCCAGGGTCTGGTTCTCCTTCTGAACCGGTACGCCTTCCTTGGCCTCCATGGCCTGGTGCAGACCCTCGGACCAGCGCCGGCCCGGCATGGTGCGTCCGGTGAATTCGTCCACGATGACGATCTGCCCGTCCTGCACGATGTAATCGACATCCTTGTGGAATAGCAGGTTCGCGCGCAGCGCGGCGTTGAGGTGATGCATCAGGTTGAGGTTGGCCGCGTCGTACAGGCTCTCCCCTTCACCCAGCAGTCCGTTTCTGGCCATCAGCGCCTCGACGTGTTCATGGCCTTCCTCGGTCAGGAACACCTGCTTGTGCTTCTCCTCCAGCGTGTAGTCACCCGGGCCATCCTCGGATTCCTGCGGCTTCAGGTGAGGTATCAGGGCGTTTATCCTGGTATAGAGATCCGAACGTTCGTCCACCGGCCCGGAAATAATCAGCGGGGTACGCGCTTCGTCTATCAGGATGGAATCGACCTCATCGACGATCGCGTAGTTGAGCATTCCCTGTACCCGGTCCTGGGCGGTGAACGCCATATTGTCGCGCAGATAATCGAAGCCGAACTCGTTGTTCGTGCCGTAGGTGATATCCGCCTTGTAGGCGGCCCGCTTCTCCTCCTGGGACTGGCCCTGAACTACCACACCGGTTTCCATACCGAGGAACCCGTAGATTTTTCCCATCCAGCCGGCATCGCGCCGCGCCAGGTAATCATTCACGGTGACCACGTGCACTCCCCTGCCGGGCAACGCATTGAGATAGGCCGCCAGGGTGGCTACCAGGGTCTTGCCTTCACCGGTGCGCATCTCGGCGATCCGGCCCTCGTGCAGCACCATGCCGCCGATCAACTGCACGTCGAAATGACGCATGCCCAGCACCCGCCGGGAAACCTCACGGACCGTGGCGAAGGCCTCGGCCAGCAGGTCGTCCAGCGCAGTCCCGTCCGCCAGACGCTGGCGGAACTCGGCGGTTTTGGCCATTAACTGTTCATCGGTAAGCGCCTGGATCTGCGTTTCCAGCGCGTTGATCCGGGTGATGGTCCGCGACATGCGCTTGAGTTCACGTTCGTTACGGCTGCCGAAGATCTTGCGGAAAATATCAAGTGCCATGAATGCCTAATCTGTGGTTACAGGGGGGAGTCAGAAACAAACCGGCATGATACCGCAACTACCGGCGGATTAGCAGATTGAGCCAGGATTTTCTGGAGGTATCCCGGGGGTGAGGAAGACCCGGTCAGCCGGTGGTTACTCGGTAACGTATTTCGCAGGGTTGACCTGCCGGTCATTGTGTACGACCTCGAAATGAACGTGTGGACCGGTCGAGCGTCCTGTCGAACCCATCAGGGCGATCGTCTGGCCCTTCTTCACGGTTTCGCCGACCGACACCAGCAGCTTCTCGTTATGTGCGTAACGGGTGGCGTAGCCATTGCCGTGAGTAATCTCCACCAGCTTGCCGTACCCTTTACGCCATCCCGCCCAGCTGACGATGCCATCGGCCACCGCCAGCACCCTGGAGCCTTCCTTGCCGGCAAAATCGATCCCTTCGTGAAACTCTTTCTTGCCGGTAAACGGGTCCGTGCGCATACCGTAGCCGGACGACACCCAACCGTTCCTGACCGGTCTGCCGGAAGGCATGATGCGTTCGTGCAGGCTCCTGTCCATGAGCAGCGATTCCAGTACCGAAAATTTCTGCTCCCGGTCCCCCATTTCAGCGTTCAGGGCCTTAAGCGTCGAAAGGAAATCGGGGACATCTGTCGACTGCATCCCGGAGGCGTCCCGGGGACCTCCGAGAGCCGGTGGTCGGCTGAAATCGAACTCGTCCGGGTCGAGACTCGCCTGTGAGACGAGCTGCTCGCCCAGCGCGTTGAGGCGCAGCATCTCGGCCTGCATCCGGCCGATCCTGAGCGTAAGCGCATCGAGGTGCATCCGGGCAGACTTGCGGGCGGCATCGATCTCGAGCTGCTGTTCATGCGTCAACTTCCGCCATTGCGCCATCCCGCCATCGCCGAGCCGCAATCCGCCGTAAAGTCCCAGCACGCACAACAGCACCATGGCCGTGACTATCAGCAGGAGGCTCCGCCACGGATTGATCGAGAAGCTCCAGACGTGGCCGCCCTTCGATGTAAACAGTATGATATTCATTTTCCTGGCTCCGGGTATCCCGTGCTGCCTCCCTCAATACATCATGCGTTCGGACAAACCCTTTCAGATTGGCAACCTGCTTGAGCGAAGCGGGGCTTCCCGCCTGCTGTCCCGCGCCCGCGTGCTCGGGGAGCTGGATGCGCTGGTACATGAACTCATACCCCCGCCGCTGAACGGGCATTGCCGTGTCCTGGCGATGCGGGACGGCATCCTGATCGTGGCCGCCGACTCCCCGGTGTGGGCCACCCGCCTGCGGTACGAAGCCTCCCGGCTGGTCAAGCAACTGGCCGGTGTTTCTTCCGTGAAGCTGCGTACGATTCAGGTGCGTGTACGCGCCAGCGAATCCCGTCTCACCGACAGCAGGTTCGCGCATGTCCGGCAGACCCTGTCTGGCAGGAATTCCATGGTGCTGAAGCAGGCGGCGGGCAGTGTATCTGACGCCGGTCTCAAGGCGGCGCTGCTCAGGCTGGCAAGCCGCCAGGGCCGTCCCGTCAGGCAGCGGCCGGACGAGGAAGACGGCGATTAGGAACGGTCTTCAGACGGCAGGCACCGGCTGAATAAACGCAATGGGGGCCTGTCTGACATCAGCAAATGTCACCCGCTCCCAGGCCGTTCTGTCCGCCATCAGGGTGCGCAACAGCTTATTGTTGAGCTCGTGTCCCGATTTGTAACCATAAAATGCGCCAATCATGCCGCTGCCAAGCAGGTAGAGATCCCCGATCACGTCAAGGATCTTGTGCTTGACGAATTCGTCACGATAACGAAGACCGTCTTCATTCAGCACCCGTCGTTCATCCAGCACGACGGCGTTGTCGATACTGCCACCCAGCGCCAGTTCGCGTTCGTGCAATTGTGCGATCTCGGTGATGAAACCGAAGGTCCGCGCCCGGCTGACTTCCTTGACGAAGGAGGTCGTCGAAAAGTCGATCTCGGAATGCTGGGTATTCGACTTGAAGACCGGATGATCAAACTCGATGGTAAACCCCACCTTGAATCCGTCAAAAGGTTCAAACCGGGCGATCTTGTCGCCGTCCTCGACCTGCACGGCGCGCTTGATCCGGATGAACCGCTTGGAGGCGTTCTGCTCTTCTATGCCGGCGGATTCAATCAGAAACACGAACGGTCCGGCACTGCCGTCCATGATAGGGACTTCCGGCGCACTCAGATCGACATACGCGTTGTCGATACCCAGCCCCGCCATGGCCGACAGCAGATGCTCGACTGTCGATATGCGCGTCTGCCCGTTGACGAGGGTCGTTGACAGGCGTGTCTCGCCGACGTTTTCCAGGCTGGCCTTGATCTGCACCGGTGGGTCCAGATCAACGCGACAAAACACGATACCGGTATTCGCCGGGGCAGGCCTCAGGGTGAGGTAAATCTTCTCGCCCGTATGCAGTCCCACACCGGTCGCGTGTATGACGTTTTTGAGTGTACGTTGCCGGATCATGGCACCATCATTCCCCTTAACGCTGCCGCCTTGCTCTGGCAAGTACCAAAAAATCGTGCCGATGCTACCACAACCCCGCCGGCAGGCCCAGAAAAGTCAGTCGCGAGAACGATCTTATCCGTCAATTATTTGACTAATCGATCCGCGGCCAATCAATCACTGCGCCGACCGCACGCCATGCCGCTCTTTCCTGGCCAGTGTTGCCGGCCAGGAAGGCGGAAACGGGCGACTCACCACAGGCCGAAGACGGCCTGTGGCTGGAGTCAATCGGCCTGGCGACGCAGAAACGCGGGGATGTCCAGATAATCCAGGTTCTCGGCATGGTTGCCGCCAACCGGAATCTTCCGCGGATCCCGGCGAATCACCGTCGGACGTTCGAGTTTTTCGTAATCCACTTCCCCCGATTTGGTCTTCTGTACCAGTGAAACCGGCTTCTCGACCGATTGCTTTTTGGGTTCCTGGCCCAGCCCGGTCGCCACCACCGTCACGCGCAGCTCGTCGCGCATTTCCGGATCGATCACGGTGCCGACGACGACCGTGGCGTTCTCGGAAGCGAAAGCCTTCACGGTGTTGCCCACCTCCTCGAACTCCCCGATGCCCATGTCCATACCGGCGGTCACGTTGACCAGGATGCCGTGGGCGCCCATCAGGTTGACATCCTCCAGCAACGGGCTGGCGATCGCCGCCTCGGCGGCCTCGCGCGCGCGGTCCTCGCCCTTGGCGCAACCGGAGCCCATCATCGCCATGCCCATCTCGGACATCACCGTGCGCACATCGGCGAAATCGACGTTGATGAGACCCGGTCGGGTGATCAGTTCGGCGATGCCCTGCACGGCGCCGAGCAGCACGTCGTTGGCGGCCCTGAAGGCGTCCAGCAGACTGACCTGCTTGCCGAGCACCGACAGCAGCTTCTCGTTCGGGATGGTGATGAGCGAATCGACGTACTGGCTCAGCTCCTTGATGCCATTGTGCGCGACGTGCAGTCGTTTGCTGCCCTCGAACGGAAACGGCTTGGTCACCACCGCCACGGTGAGGATGCCCAGTTCCCGGGCGACCTGCGCCACCACCGGCGCCGCGCCGGTCCCGGTCCCTCCGCCCATACCGGCAGTGATGAACAGCATGTCGGCACCCTCGATGACCTCGATGATGCGCTCCCGGTCTTCATGCGCCGCCTGACGGCCGATATCCGGATTGGCGCCGGCGCCAAGTCCCTTGGTGATGGTACTGCCGATCTGCAGCGAGGTGCGCGCCGAGACGCCCTTCAGCGCCTGGGCGTCCGTGTTCAGACAGATGAAATCCACGCCCTCGATATTTCCGTCAACCATGTGCTGCACGGCATTCCCGCCGCCGCCGCCGACCCCGACGACCTTGATAACCGCACTCTGTCCACATGAATCCAGTAGCTCGAACATAATGTCTCCTCCTCAGAAAACATGAAAAGTTAAGTAAACGTATCGTTCAGTAAAAAAATGCACCCTGTCCTGTCGCGCTCGCCTTCCGCCATGCTCAGAAATTTCCCTGAAACCAGCCCTTCATCCTGTCCCATACACTTCGCAGCCCCTTCCCCAACCCCGCTTCCAGCGCCCGCTGGTCACGGTTATGAAAACCGAACAGCAGCAGTCCCACACCGGTTGCATAAATCGGATTGCGCACCACATCCACCAGACCGGTCACGTACTGGGGGACACCCAGTCGCACCGGCATGTGAAACACCTCTTCGGCCAGCTCCACCAGGCCCTCGATCTTGGAGCTGCCGCCGGTCAACACGACGCCGCCGGCCACCAGATCCTCGAAGCCGCTGCGACGCAATTCCGCCTGCACCAGCGTCATCAGTTCCTCGTAGCGCGGCTCCACCACCTCGGCCAGGGTATGGCGCGCCAGCCGTCGCGGCGGACGGTCGCCGATGCTGGGCACCTCGATGTTTTCATCCATGGTGGCCAGCTGGGTCAGCGCGCAGGCGTACTTGATCTTGATCTCCTCGGCGAACTGCGTCGGTGTGCGCAGGGCCACGGCGATATCATTGGTGACCTGGTCGCCGGCGATCGGTATCACCGCGGTGTGCCGGATGGAACCTTCGGTAAACACCGCGATATCGGTCGTCCCGCCGCCGATATCGACGATGCACACGCCGAGATCCTTCTCGTCCTCGGACAGCACCGAATAGCTGGAGGCCAGCTGCTCAAGGATGATGTCGTCGACTTCGAGGCCGCAGCGGCGCACGCATTTGATGATGTTCTGCGCGGCGCTCACCGCGCCCGTCACCATGTGTACCCTGGCTTCCAGCCGCACGCCCGACATGCCGACCGGTTCCCTGATGCCCTCCTGGTTGTCGATGAGGAATTCCTGCGGCAGGATGTGCAGGATCTTCTGGTCCGCAGGTATCGCTACGGCCCGCGCCGCATCGATCACCCGCTCCACGTCGCCGGGCGCCACCTCCTTGTCCCTGATGGCGACGATGCCGTGTGAATTCAGGCTGCGTATATGGCTTCCGGCGATGCCCGCATAGACCGAGTGGATCTGGCAACCGGCCATCAGCTCGGCCTCCTCGACGGCGCGTTGTATGGATTGCACCGTGGACTCGATGTTCACCACGACGCCTTTCTTCAGGCCCCGCGACGGATGTGAACCGATGCCGATCACCTCGATCGTCCCTCCGGCATCACCTCGCCGACGATGGCGACGACCTTGGAGGTCCCGATATCGAGACCCACGATCAGATTCTTTTCAATCTTCTTTGGCATTCCTATCCTCGCAAACCCTTGCTGCCGCGTTCACCGGTTCCCGCCTGTTGCCAGTACACGGAGAACCCGTTGCTGTAACGCATATCCACGCTCCTCAACTGATCCAGATGTCCGGCGAACACGTCCGGGAAGGCACGTACAAAACGCGCCAGCCGCTGCGCCGTGTCCGAACGTCCCAGCTCCAGCTGAACGTCGTTGTTCAACCCGATACGCCAGGCGCGCCGCTCATTGAGTTCAACCCGGGTGACGCGCAGGCCCAGCGGCGAGAACTCCCGCGCGCATTCCCGGTACTGCGCCAGCACGGCCCGTTCATGGTCTTGCGGACCGCTCAGCCGTGGCAGTTCGAGATCGCCCGGGATACGGCGCGGCACAAAGATCTCGCCATAGCGGTTCAACAGCGCCGCCTTGCCCCAGTGCGCCACCGGTTCCTGCTCCACGAAGCTCACGATCAGGCTATCCGGCCAGTCGCGTTGCACCGTGGCGCGATAGACCCAGGGCAGCGCCTCGATCGCATCGTGAATACGGCTAACATTCACCGTAAAGAATCCAGCCATGGAGATACGGAGCGATCGCCTGCTGCAGATCAGCCTTCTCCAGGCGGTGCAGTTTGCTGCTGATCTTCACCACCCGCAGCGGAAAACGGTACGGGTCCTGGAGCAGGTGCACGCCCTGCACCAGCATCGCGCCCATGAGCGCGAGCAGCAGCAGCCCCGTGACGGAACGGAAATGCTCCTGCAGGAAAGCGCCGCTGCGACGCCAGAGCGAGGGAGTCGGCGCTTCAGGTCCTTGGCATCGTCTGCTCCCGCCGTGGCGACCGGCGGCTCCAGTCTCGCGTCCAGGATGTGGCATGCCAGCCCGGCGAAGTCCAGACCGATCGCGCGCGCGGCCATCGGCACGAGGCTGTGATCGGTCAGGCCCGGTATGGTGTTTACCTCGATGAACCAGGACCGGCCGTCCTTGTCCCGCATGAAATCAACGCGTCCCCAGCCGCTCGCGCCGACGGCCGGAACGCGGCCAGGGACTGCGCCTGGAGTTCCGTCTCATGTTCGGAGTCCAGTCCGCAGGGAATCAGGTAACGCGTCGTATCGGCCTCGTATTTGGCCGCGTAATCGTAGAAAATGTTGGGCGTCTCCAGACGTATCAGCGGCAAGACCTCGGCACCAAGTATCCCGGCGGTGTATTCCTGCCCCGTGATCCACTGTTCCGCGAACACCTCCCGGTCATACCGTCGCGCGAGCTGCCAGGCCGCATGCAATTCTCCGGGGGTTTCCACCCGGGTGATGCCGATGCTCGACCCTTCGTGCGAGGGCTTGACGATAACGGGGTAATGGAGCGTCTCACGCAGAGACTCGACCTCTCCGGCGTCCCGCAGCAGCGTGAACGGCGGCGTCGGGATACCCGCGCTGCTCCACACCTGTTTGGTACGCAGCTTGTCCATCGCCAGCGCCGACGCCAGCACCCCGCTGCCGGTATAGGGCAAACCCAGCACCTCGAGCATGCCCTGCATGACGCCGTCTTCGCCGCCGCGCCCGTGCAGCGCGATGAACACCCGTTCAAGCCGTCGCCGGTCAGGGCGCGGGTGAAATCCGCATCGGCGACGTCCAGACCGTGGGCATCCACGCCCGCCGAGCGCAGCGCCTGCAGCACGGCCAGACCGCTCTTGAGAGAAATGTCGCGCTCGGCCGAGCGGCCGCCCATCAGCACGGCCACCTTGCCGTAGCGGTTTTCCCTGAGTGTGCCCGTAGTCCGTCATACTCTCCCTCACGCCGCCCGCTCGCCCACGATGCGCACTTCGGTTTCCAGCCGGATGCCGTACACCCGTTCCACGCGCTCCTGTATCCGCACGATGAGCGCTTCGATGTCCGCCGCTGTGGCGGCGCCGGTATTGACGATGAAATTGGCATGCTTCTCCGACACGCGGGCGCCGCCGACCTCCGACCCCTTGAGTCCGGCGGCCTCGATCAGGCGCGCGGCATAATCCCCCGGCGGGTTGCGGAAAGTGGAACCGCAACTCGGCTCGCGGGTCGGCTGGGTCTCGCCGCGGCGCGCCAGCAGCTCGCGGATCCTTGCCTGCGCCGCCTCGGCATCGCCCTGCTCGAGCCGCAGATGGGCGGCCACGAACCATTCATCGGCCGGACCCTGCACGCTGCGATAACCGATGCAATACTCCGGGGACAGGCGCGTCCGCCGCCGCCCGTCGCGGGACACGGTTTCCACCGCATCGACGTGACGCCAGGTCTCCCCGCCGAAGGCGCCGGCGTTCATGGCGAGCGCGCCGCCAAGGGTGCCGGGAATTCCGGCGAGAAACTCCGCTCCGACCAGTCCGGCCTGCGCCGTCAGCCGCGCCACCTTGCTGCAGGTCACCCCGCTGCCGGCCCGCAGGGTGCGCTCGTCCAGCCATTCCATCAGGGCCAGGGCCCCCAGTGTCGCGATCACCGTGCCGGCAAAACCGCCGTCGCGCACCAGCAGGTTACTGCCCAGCCCCAGCCACAGCAGCGGTTCGCGCGGATCAAGGTCACCCAGAAACCCGCACAGGTCCTCCAGGTCCGCGGGTCGGTAGAAACACCGCGCCCGCCCCCCGGCCCGCCACGAAACGTGCGCCGCCATGGGTTCGTCGTAACGCAACTCACCACGCCACAGCGCCTTCTGTCGCGCCGCCATCATCCTCGCCGCCACCGCAGGAAAGTGGAATCGCTCATTCCGCCTCGCCTCCCTTGACCCGCAGTGCGTCGGCCAGCCGGGCCGCCACGGCGCCGATGTCGCCCGCACCCATGGTGAGCAGCACATCACCCTCCCGCAGGATATCCTTCAGTACGAGCGGAAGATCGGCGATGTTTTCCACGAACACCGGATCGACGTGGCCGCGCGCCCGTATGCCGCGGCACAGGGCCCGCCCGTCCGCCCCGCTGATCGGCGACTCGCCGGCGGGATAGACCTCGCCCAGGATCAGCGCATCCACCCCGGAGAGCACCCGGGTGAAATCATCGAAAAGTTCATGCGTACGGGTGTAGCGGTGCGGCTGGAATGCCACCACCAGCCGCCGCCCCGGCCAGCCGGCGCGCACCGCCGCCAGCGTAGGCGCGATCTCGCGCGGGTGGTGGGCATAATCATCGATCAGCAGTACCCGGCCGTTTGGCGTGTCAACCTCCCCGGCCATCTGGAAGCGTCGACCGATCCCCTCGAAGCCGGCGAGCACGCCCTGGATGGCGGCGTCGGAAACCCCCAGCTCGGTCGCCACGGCGATGGCGGCGAGCGCATTCAGCACATTGTGGCGTCCCGGCAGATTGAGGGTGACCGGCAGCCCGGCGTCGCGGCCCGGACGCGTCACGGTGAAATGGGTCCGTACGCCTTCCTGACGCACGTTGGCCGTGCGCACATCGGCCGCCGTCTCGATGCCGTAGGTGATGACGGGACGGGTCACCTCGGGCAGCACATCGCGCACCACCGGGTCGTCCAGGCAAAGCACCGCCAGACCGTAGAATGGCAGGTGGTGCAGAAAGTCGATGAAGGTCTGGCGCAGGCGTTCGAAGTCGCCTTCGTAGGTCGACAGGTGATCCGCGTCGATATTAGTGACCACCGCCAGGGAGGGCTGCAGGTAGAGAAAGGAAGCATCGCTCTCGTCCGCCTCGGCCACCAGATAATAGCCATCGCCGAGGCGTGCATGGCTGCCCGCGCTGTTCAACTGGCCACCGATCACGAACGTCGGATCCAGTCCACCCGCGGCGAGCAGGCTGGCGATCAGGCTGGTCGTGGTGGTCTTGCCATGCGTACCGGCCACGCCGATGCCGTAGCGAAAACGCATCAGCTCGGCGAGCATCTCCGCGCGCGGCACCACCGGGATGCGTCGCTGCCTGGCTGCCACCACCTCGGGGTTATCGGCTGCCACCGCGCTGGAGATCACCACGGCATCGCTGCCTTCGACGTGCCGGGTGTCATGGCCGACCCATACCTTCACGCCCAGCCGCACCAGGCGACGCGTGACCGCATTCTCGCGCAGGTCGGAACCGCTCACCACGTAGCCGAGATTGTGCAAAACCTCGGCGATGCCACTCATCCCGGCGCCGCCGGCGCCGACGAAGTGGATCCGGCGGACCCGGCCCATACCCTGGGGCTGGGAAGCGGCGGTGGGACGTACCGGCAGGCTCACAGCGTCGGTCTCCGTTCATCGGCCGCCGGCGTGATACCGGCGGCCTCCAGGCACAGCAGGGCGACACGCCGCGCCGCCTCCGGACGGGCCAGCTCCCGCGCCCGTTGCGCCATGGTGAGCAGGGTCTCCCGCTGGCCGTCGAAGCGGGCCAGCGTCTCTGCAAGCCATTCGGCGGTCAACGTGGCCTGCGGCATCAGCAGCGCCGCTCCGGCATCGGCCAGGTAATGGGCGTTGCCGGTCTGATGGTCATCCGTGGCATGGGGATAAGGCACCAGTATCGAGGCCACGCCGGCGGCGGCCAGTTCGGACACGGTCAGGGCGCCGGCGCGGCAAACCACCAGGTCCGCCCAGGCGTAGGCCGCTGCCATGTCCTCGACGAAGTCCTCCACCCGGGCGTCACAACCGGTCTTGGCGTAGCGTTCCCGCACGCCGTCGATCTCCGCCCGACCGGTCTGGTGATGCACCCGCGGACGCGCGCTCGCGGGCAGGCGCGCGAGCGCCTCCGGCACCACCTGGTTGAGCGCGCGGGCGCCCAGGCTGCCGCCGATCACCAGCAGGCGCAACGCTCCGCTGCGACCGGCAAACCGCGCCTCCGGCAGCGTCAGCGCGGCGATGCCGGCGCGCACCGGGTTGCCGACGGCTACCGGCGGTGCCGTCGCCGGCATGCTTCCGGGGAAGCCCTCGAGGACGATGCGGGCGAGCGGCGCCAGCAGCCGATTGGTCAGTCCGGGGACGGAATTCTGTTCGTGGATCAGCAACGGTCGGCGCAGCAGCCAGGCCGACCAGACCGCCCGGCCCGGCGGCGAAACCGCCCATGCCGAGCACCGCCAGCGGGCGCAGGCGCAGGAACGCCACGCAGCGCCTGCAGCAGCGCGATGCTCAGCATGAACGGCGCAAGCAAGACGCGCGGCAGTCCCTTGCCGCGCAAACCCGATACCCGTATCGACGTCAGTGGATAACCGGCGGCGGGAACGACCCTGGCCTCCAGCCCCTGATCCGTACCCAGCCAGGCCACCGGCACGCCCAGAACGCGTCAGTTCGGCGGCGACCGCGAGGGCGGGAAAGACATGACCTCCGGTACCGCCAGCCATGATGAGTACCGGTCTGGGGCCGGCGGCGCCGACTGTCATACGCCCCGCCCCCGGCGCTTCGCGGCCGCCGTACCGCTCGCCGACAGCCCCTCGACCGTGCAGCGGGTTTCATGATCCACCCGCAGCAGCAGGGCGATGGCGGCACACATCACCACCATGCTGGAGCCACCGTAGCTCATCAGCGGCAGGGTCAGCCCCTTGGTGGGCAGTATTCCCATGTTGACGCCCATGTTGATAAAGGCCTGCAGCCCGATCCAGGTGCCGATGCCGTAGGCGAGCAGGGAGGCAAACGCATTGCCAGACTTGACCGCCTGGTTGGCGATCAGGAAAGCGCGCCATACCACCACCGCGTAGAGCGCGATCACCGTGCACACTCCCACCAGCCCGAGTTCTTCAGCGAGCACGGCGAACACGAAATCGGTATGCGCCTCGGGCAGGTAAAACAGCTTCTGGATGCTCGCACCCAGCCCCGCGCCGAACCACTCTCCCCGGCCGATGGCGATCAGGGACTGGGTCAGTTGGAAACCGCTGTTGAACGGGTCAGCCCAGGGATTCAGGAAGGTCGTCAGGCGCTCCATGCGATAGGGCGAGGACACGGCGAGCCCCGCCAGCGACACACCTCCCAGGCCGAGCATGCCGCCGAATTGCCAGAGGCGGACGCCGGCGATGAAGATCATGCTCATGGCGGTGGCCAGCATGACCACGGTGGCGCCGAAGTCGGGTTCCAGCAGCAGCAGAACCGCGGCCAGACCGAGCAGGGCGAGCGGCTTGATGAAGCCGGAAAGCTGCGTACGGACTTCTTCACCGTGGCGGGTGAGATAGCTCGCCAGGTAGACCAGGATCATCAGCTTGGCCGGTTCGGACACCTGCAGGCGAAACAGTCCGGCGTTGATCCAGCGCACACTGCCGTTGACCTCGGTCCCGATACCGGGAACCAGCACCGCGAACAGCAGGGTGAAGGCGGCCAACAGGAGCGGCATGCCGGCCTGCTCCACCAGCGCGAGACGCACGCGATATATCCCCGCCCCGATCAGCGCGCCCATGCCGATGTAGATGGCCTGGCGCAGGGCATAGTAGAACGGCTGACCCAGTTCGCGGTCGGCAAGGGTCATGCTGGCGGAGGTCACCATGACCAGGCCCAGCGAGGTCAACGCCAGCACGGAGAACAGCAGCGGATAATCCATGCGCGGAAGCCGGGTGCGACCGGCACCGCTCGAACTTGCCTGGCGTACTTTCGCGGCGATCATGCCGTCAGCCCCCTGGCCGCCTTGACGAAGAGCTCGCCGCGTTCCTGGTAATCACGATACATATCCGTGCTCGCGCAGGCCGGCGAGAGGAGCACACTGTCACCCGGTTGCGCCATGCGGGCGGCGAACTGCACCGCCTCCTGCATGTCGGCGGCCTGTTCCAGGGGGACGATGGACTGCAGAACCTCCTGCAACCGCGGGGCATCCCGGCCGATCAGGACGGCGCCGCGTCCCTTCTCCCGCATGGCGGAACCCAGCGGCGAGAGGTCAGCGCCCTTGGCGTCTCCGCCGGCGATCAGCACGACGCGCCCTTCCGCGCTGTCGATGGCCGCCAGCGTCGCCCCGACGTTGGTGCCCTTGGAATCGTTGTACCAGCGGACACCCGCCACGTTGGCGACCAGCTGCATGCGATGCGGCAGCCCGCGGAATTCGTTGATGGCCTCGATCATGGCGTCGCGCGGCAGTCCGGCGGCCTCCCCCAGCGCCAGCGCCGCCAGGGTATTCATCACGTTGTGACGTCCGTCCATGCGGATCCCCGACACCGGCATGATGGGTTCCTCGCCCCGCGCAAGCCAACTGGCGCCCTGGTAATCGCACAGGCCGTACTCGCCCGCTGTCGGACGACCCATGGTATAGCGAATCTGCGGCTTGTCCGGATAAGCCATCCGGGCGACCAGCGGGTCATCGGCGTTCACGACCTGTACGGTGGCGTTGCGGTAAATCGACCGCTTGGCGTTGGCATAGGCGTCGAGATCGGCATAGCGGTCCATGTGATCGGCGCTGAGGTTGAGCACCACCGCGGCCGACGGCCTGAGCGAGCGGGTGGTCTCGAGCTGGAAACTGGAGAGTTCGAGCACGTAGAGATCGGGTTCGCGATCCGCGATCAGGTCAAGCGCCGGCGTGCCGATATTGGCGCCCATGCGCACTTCCTTGCCGGCGCTCTGCGCCATGGCGTTCAGCAGGGTCGTCACCGTGCTCTTGCCGTTGGATCCGGTGATGGCGACCACCGGCGCGGTGGCCAACTGCGCAAACAGCTCCACATCGCCGATGACCGGGATCCCGCGGGCGGCCGCCGCCACGATCTGGGGTTCCTTGATCGAAACGCCTGGACTGACAATCACCTGCTCGGCCCGTTCGAAGGCCTCCGCCTTGAAGCCACCCAGAAACAGGGCGACATCGGCCGGGAGTTCGGCGCGCAGGGACTCGAGCCCGGGGGGAGTCTCGCGGCTGTCGACGATGGCAACCGGTACGCCCCGCCGCGACAGAAAGCGCGCGACCGACAGGCCGGTCTTGCCCAGTCCGACCACCAGTGTTCTGCGTGTCGTATCAAACATATCCATCATCATCGAAACCGGAACCGCCATCACATCCCCGACACTCTCAACCGTAAAACCACCACGCGCTCATCAACACCACCTGCCACCCGCGAAACCGTGCGCCCGCGCCATCTCAGCGAATCTTCAGCGTCGCCAGCCCGACCAGCACGAGTATCACCGTAATGATCCAGAAACGGACGATGACCCGCGGCTCCGGCCAGCCCTTGAGTTCGAAGTGATGGTGCAGCGGGGCCATGCGGAATATCCGCCGGCCCGTCAGTTTGAAGGAGGCCACCTGGAGAATGACCGACACGGTTTCCATCACGAAGATGCCGGACATGAGCAGAAACACGAATTCCTGCCGCACGAGCACCGCGACGATACCGAGCGCGGCGCCCAGAGCGAGCGCCCCGACGTCTCCCATGAACACCATGGCCGGGTAGGCGTTGAACCAGAGAAATCCCAGACCGGCGCCCACCAGGGCGCCGCAGAACACCACCACCTCCGCCGCGTCGCGGATATAGGGGATGCCGAGATAGACGGCGAATTTGACGTTGCCGGTGGTGTAGGCGAACACGCCGAGCGCCCCGGCGATCAGCACTGTCGGCAGAATGGCGAGCCCGTCCAGGCCGTCGGTCAGATTCACCGCGTTGCTGGAGCCGACGACGACGAACCAGGTCATCAGGATGTAAAGCCAGCCGAGGTTGAGCGCAATGCCCTTGAAGAAGGGAACGATCAGGGTGGTTTCGGCGGGAGTCATGGCGGTCGCGTACAGAAACAGCGCGATTCCCAGCGCGATCAGCGACTGCCAGAACAACTTCATCCGCGGCGCCAGACCGTCTGAGTTCTTCAGGACCAGCTTCCTGTAGTCGTCGACCCAGCCGACGGCGCCAAACAGCAGCGTGACCAGCAACACCACCCAGATATAACGATTGCGCAGATCGGCCCACAACATGGTCGCGATCGACACGGCGACCAGAATCAGCGCGCCCCCCATGGTCGGCGTCCCCGCCTTCAGCAGATGGGTCTGCGGGCCGTCATCGCGCACCGTCTGACCGATCTGGTAGCGGCCCAGGCGACGGATCATTTCCGGTCCGACCACGAAGGAGATCAGCAATGCCGTCAGCACGCCCAGGATGGCGCGCAGGGTCAGGTACTGGAACACGTTGAAGCCGCTGTAGTACCGGCTCATGTATTCGGCGAGATAGACGAGCATCGCTAGTGCCGAACCTCTGGAGGTATGGGCGAGCGCGCGCGGGCGGCGCGGCACAGGGCCTCCACGACGCGCTCCATGCGCATGCGCCGCGAGCCCTTCACCAGCACATGCACACCGCCGTGCAAGCCGTCATTCAGGGCGGCAAGCAGGTCCTCGAGGCTGTCAAACGCCGCGGCATTGCCGCCAAAGGCCTCGGCGGCGGCCCGGGACAACTCCCCCAGGGCATAGAGCCTGTCCACCCCCGAGGCGCGCGCCCGTTGGCCGGCTTCGCGGTGAAGGTCCACCGCCCCGTGGCCCAGCTCACCCATGTCGCCGAGCACCAGCCAGGTTTCCCCGCCGGCCGTGGCCAGCACATCGATCGCGGCCTGCAGTGATCCGGGATTTGCATTGTAGGTGTCATCGATCACCGTGATGTCCTGCGGCAGTCGATGAATCGTGAAACGGCCGGTAACCGGAGACAGCGATGCCAACCCCTGGCTTACATCATCCAGTCCAGCGCCGGCCGCCAGCGCGGCCGCGCTCGCGGCCAGGGCGTTCATGACATTGTGCCGTCCGGGCAGTGGCAGGTGGAATTCGGTATCACCCCAGGGTGTGGAGAGCCATACCCGGCTGCCGTTGACATCACCCTGCCAACGGGCATGCACGTCGGCCTCCGCCTGCAGGCCGAACTCCACGATACGGCAATGGGCGGCGAGTTCACGCCAGAGCGGTAGCGTAGTGATCATCGGCATTGATAATCGCCACGCCTTCCGGACCGAGGCGCGTGAATACCTCACCCTTGGCGCGGGCGACTCCCTCGATATCGCCGAAACCTTCCAGGTGAGCCGGTCCGGCATTGGTAACCACCGCAATGCCGGGCCGCGCGATGTCGGCGAGGTAGTCGATCTCGCCGGGATGGTTCGCTCCCATTTCCAGCACGGCATAGCGATCCTGCGGAGACAACCGGAACAGCGTCAGCGGGAGGCCGATGTCGTTGTTCAGATTACCCTGCGTGGCCAGGGTCCGGCCGGTGCAGGCGAGGATGGCATGCGTCATGCTGCGCACCGTGGTCTTGCCGTTGCTGCCTGTGATGGCCACCACAGGCAGCGTGAACTGCGCACGCCAGTAGGCGGCGAGCTGGCCGAGTGCGCGCCGAGTGTCGGCAACCTCGAGCAGGGGCAGCGGGGCTTTCCGGATGCGGCTGACGAGCGCGGCCGCCGCGCCCCGCGCGTGCGCTGCATCCAGGTAGTCATGACCGTCATGGTTCGTTCCCTGCAGGGCGACGAACAGGTTGCCCGACTGCAGCTGCCGGGTATCGGTGCTCACGCCGCGGAACGCCGCATCGGTGGAAACACAGCGGCCGGCAAGCACCTCGGCAGCCTGCAAGAGCTGCATGGCCATCATTCCGACCATTCCCGCTGCAAGGCCTTGACCCGTTCGCGGTCACTGAACGGCAGCGCCTTGTCGCCGACGATCTGCACCGTTTCATGCCCCTTGCCGGCGATCAATACGATGTCGTCCGGACCGGCCTCATGCAACGCCAGGTCGATGGCCGTCGCGCGGTTGTGCTCGGTACGCACGCGGCCGGGATGCGCGAATCCGGTACGAAGATCACGCATGATGCGTTCCGGGTCCTCGCCGCGCGGGTTATCGTCGGTCAGCACGATCCGGTCGGCGTGACGCTCCACCGCGGCGGCCATCAGCGGGCGCTTGCCGCGATCACGGTCGCCACCGGCCCCGAATACGCACCACAACCGCCCCGCGCAATGTCCGCGCAGCGAACCCAGTACCTCGTCCAGGGCACCCGGGGTATGGGCGTAATCGACCACGGCCAGCGGACGCCCGGCGCCGAGGTCGAATCGCTCCATACGGCCCGCCACGGTGCGCGTTTTCGCCAGGCGGATCAGCGCCTCCCCGAAGGGCAGCCCGGAAACACACAGGGCGGCAAGGGCCGCCAGCAGGTTGCTGGCGTTGAAACGCCCGAGCAGGGAGCTCGTGAGCGAACCGGATCCCCACGGCGTCTGCACCTCCATCCGCATGCCGTCGAGACCGAGCCGCAGCTCGCGTCCAACGACCCACTGCGCCGGGAAGCGTGTACGGTAAGGCTCGCGTTCGAGGGTATAGGCAAGGGGAGCGACCCCGGGAGGAATATCATCGAGCAGGCCACGGCCAAACTCATCGTCGGCGTTGATTACGGCATAGCGCAGCGCGGGACTATGGAACAGCTTGCGTTTGGCGTGCGCATAGGATTCGACATCACCGTGATAGTCCAGGTGGTCGCGAGACAGGTTGGTCAGCACGGCGAGATCAAAATTGACGCCACTTACCCGTCCCTGATCCATGGCATGGGAGGACACTTCTGCCACCACGCAGCGCGCGCCCTGGCGCTGCATGGCATGGAGCGCCCGCTGGATGGCGAGCCCGTCCGGGGTGGTATGCGTCCCGGCATTCAATTCGTTGTAAATACCGTAGCCCAGCGTGCCGATGAGACCGCAGCGGCGGTCGGCGCTGTCGAGGGCCTGCGCGATGTAGTGACTGCAGGAAGTCTTGCCGTCAGTGCCGGTGATGCCGATCATGAACAGACCACGTGAGGGATGGCCATAGAACCGATCGGCGATCAGCCCTACCTTCCGGCTCAGCGCGGGTACCGCCACCACCGGCACCGGCAACAGTGCCGCCAGTTCCGCCAGTCCGGCCACGCCCGCGGCCGGCTCCCAGGCCACCGCGGCCGCGCCGAGCGCAATCGCCTGCCGCGCATGCTGCAGCCCGTGAGTGCGGCTGCCGGCCACCGCCAGGAACAGGTCGCCCGGCTGCACCTTGCGGCTGTCCAGCGCCAGCCCGGCGATGAACACCGGCTGTCCCAGTTCGGCGCTTTCCAGACCGTGCAGCAGACCGCCAAGGGTATGTCCGGTTCTCTCGCTTCTGGCGGGCATCATGCGGCGTCTCCCGGCAGGACGTGATGCGTCTCCTGCAGCGGCAGCTTGTCCGGCGGGATCGCCATCAGGCGCAGCGCCCCCGACATCACCCGGGAGAATACCGGTGCGGCGACCTGACCACCGTAGTACTTGCCGTCGCTTGTCTGGTTAATCATCACCACCATCACCAGCCGCGGATCACTGGCCGGCGCCAGGCCGGCGAACACGGACAGGTACTTGTCGCGGGAATAACCGCCAGGCACCGACTTGTGCACGGTGCCGGTCTTGCCGGCGACCCGGTAACCCGCCACCTGCGCGGCCGGGGCGGTGCCGTGCGGCCCGGCGGCCTGCTCCAGCATGTCGATGATCTCCCTTGCGATGCCTTGCGGGATGATCCGCCGGCCCTCGGGCGCCGTGTTCTGGCGCAGGAAGGTGACCGGGCGCCTGATGCCGCCGGCGGCGAGCGTCGCATAGGCCTGGGCGAGCTGCAGGGGCGTCACCGATATGCCGTAGCCGAAGGCTATCGTCGCCGTCTCGAACTCTTTCCAGGTGCGGTAATTGACCAGCAGGCCGGAGGCCTCACCGGGGAAGCCGCTTGCCGTCAGCATGCCGAAACCGACAGAGGACAACGTCGACCAGATATGCTCGGCAGGCAGCGACAGGGCAATCTTGCTGATGCCGACGTTGCTCGACCTGCTGATCACGCCCGATACATTCAGCAGGCCGTAATCGTGCACATCCCTGACCGTGTTATGACCCACACGTAACCAGCCAGGCGCCGTATCAACCGCCGTTTCCGGCGTATAGCGGCCGTCCTCGAGTGCGCAGGCCACGATGAACGGCTTCATGGTGGATCCCGGTTCGAACACGTCGGTGACCGCGCGGTTTCGCAGCGTTCGCCGCTGCAGTGTCTGGCGATTGTTCGGATTGTAGGAAGGCTGATTGACCATGGCGAGGATCTCGCCAGTCCTGACATCGAGCACCACGGCCGAGGCGGAACGCGCACCGTGTTCCTTCACGGCCGCCAGCAGCTCGCGGTAGGCCAGGTACTGGATGCGCCGGTCGATACTCAGCACCAGGTCCTTGCCGGGGCGCGGACGGCGGATACTCTCCACATCCTCGATCGTATGGCGGTGGCCGTCCTTGATCACACGTTTGGCTCCGGCTTCACCGCGCAGCCAGTCGTTGTAGGCCAGCTCCAGTCCTTCCTGGCCATCATCATCGACATTGGTGAAACCGACGACCTGCGCGGCCACTTCGCCGGCCGGGTAATAACGCTTGTATTCCTTCTGCAGATACACTCCCGGAATGCCCATGGCCTGCACCTGGTCCGCAAGCGACGGACTGATATGGCGCTGCAGGTAGACAAACTCCCGACCGGCGTGTTTCGCCACCAGCTGCTGGACATAGTCCCGATCGAGCGACAACACACGCGCCAGCGCGGTAATTTCATCCTGTACGCCGCCGAGCTCCTGCGGGTTGACCCAGACCGATTTGACCGGTGTGCTGACCGCAAGCGGCTCCCCCTGCCGGTCCAGGATCATGCCGCGGTGCGCGGGCAACTCCTCGACGCGCAAGTGACGCGCATCGCCCTGGTTCTGCAGAAAATCCTTGTCCAGCACCTGCAGACTGACCGCGCGCCATATCAGCATCACCAGCGCCAGCACCATGCCCGCAATCAGGATGACGCGTCGACCCGGCGGCACGTGGAATGTCCTGTTCCTGCTCATTGTTTCAGAAACACCGTCTGGTCCGGCCCCGGGATGATCATGCCCAGCCGGCTGCGCGCGGCATGCTCGATCTGCCCCTGCGTGGTCAAGGTGCTCTGCTCGAGCTGCAACTGTCCCCACTCGACATCCATACGGTCTTTCTCGTAGCCGAGCGCCTGCAGCTCCACGAACTGCTTGCGACCCTCATGCTTGGCATAGACCACGCCGAGGGACGACAGAATGACGGCCAGCGCGAGAAGCAGTGCGTAAACGGGACGGGCACTCATTGCAGACGCTCCGCGATTCTCAACACCGCACTGCGGCAACGCGGGTTGCGCGCGAGCTCCTCGCCGCCCGGACGGATGGCCTTGCCCACCGGACGCAGGCGCGGGGTATGCGCCTCGCCGGCCACCGGCAGACCCGGGGCTGGCGGCCGGCCGCGATACTCGTCACGGATAAATCGTTTCACAATGCGGTCTTCGAGCGAATGGAAGCTGATGACGGCCAGCCGGCCCTGCCGGGCCAGCATATCCGGCGCATCATCGAGCACCGATCGCAGTTCGTCGAGTTCGTGGTTGATGAAAATGCGGATCGCCTGGAAACTGCGCGTCGCCGGATGCCGGTGTTTCTCGCGCACCGGGACCGCCGCCGCGACGAGTTCGGCAAGCTGGCGGGTGGTGCGCAGCGGCGCCTCGTTACGCGCCCGGATGATGGCGCGGGCAATACGCCGTGCGTAGCGTTCCTCACCGAAGTCGATCAGCACTTCGGTAATGGCCTGCTCGCCCGCCTCCGCCAGCCATTGCGCGGCGCTGATGCCGGCGCCGGGATCCATGCGCATATCGAGCGGGCCGTCGTCGGAGAAACTGAAGCCCCGCCGCGGATCGTCGAGTTGCGGTGAGGAAACACCCAGATCCAGCAGCATACCGTTGACCTGTCCCTTGAGCCGTCGTTGCGTAACCACATGGTTCAGCATCGTGAACGCACCCTGTTCAATCTCGAAGCGCGGATCGTCGCCGAATTGCCGTTCCGCCGACTGCACGGCCTCGGGATCCCGGTCCATCGCCAGCAGCCTTCCCTTCGGTCCAAGATTCCCGAGGATGGCCCCCGCATGCCCGCCGCGACCAAAGGTTCCATCCACGTAAATTCCGTCCGGTCGTATACGTAGCCCTTCCAGTACCTCGTCGAGCAATACCGGACGGTGGATATAGCCCGATCCCATGGGTCAGAGCGTCAATGATTCCAGGGAGACCGGCAGCTCGGCGGCGCCGCTCTCCATTGAGATCCAGTCAGCGCAATTCCGCTCCCATGCCTCCTCATTCCAGATTTCAAATTTATTACCCAGCCCCGCCAGCACCACGCGCTTGTCGAGGCCGGCGAATTCACGCAGGCGCGGTGGAATCAGTATGCGACCGTTATTGTCCATCTCCAGCTCGGTGGCATGACCCAGCAGCATGCGCTGCAGCGTCCGTGTGCGCCTGTCCTGGTTGGGCAGGCTGACGAGTTTGCGTTCGATTTCGTCCCAGTCGGGAAAGGGGTAGAGCAGCAGACAGCGATCATCATGAACGGTCAATACGACACGCCCCTCGCAGCGCTCCTCGATTACCGTGCGATAACGGGTGGGAAACGCCAGCCTCCCTTTGGCATCGAGATTGATGGTGCTGCCACCACGGAACAAATCTGCCCCCTTAGACCCCTAAATTTCCCATTTATTACCACGATACCCCACTTCGCGACACTATAGGGACCAGGGGCCAAAACTGTCAAGCAAAAAAACAAAAATTTCTCCTTTTTGAGCAGTAACTTAGGCATGAACACGGCCCGGCATCAGGCGCTCGCCGACATATAAATTGAAAATCATGGACTTGCCGTAGTTACCTTCAGTGACGTAACAAGATCTGCCAGGTCATGGCCATTTTGGCGGCAGATATCGCACGCCAATAGTAATCGAAGCCAAAGCAAAAGTGGGTAATAAACGCAATATATTGGGTTTACTAAAGCTTGAACCCCGTAAATAGGGGAATATCAAGGCATGCCTGAGATGTCAGTGGGAGATAAAAAACCCGGGCCCGGTGAGCCTCATGACGAGGCCAAAAAAAAGGCCCGCACGGCGGGCCTTTTGCTCTCGATACGTAGCGGAGATCT
Organism: uncultured Gammaproteobacteria bacterium; assembly: GCA_963710815.1. Taxonomy (GTDB): domain Bacteria; phylum Pseudomonadota; class Gammaproteobacteria; order UBA9214; family UBA9214; genus CAVQCA01. The sequence continues at coordinate 35,545 of CAVQCA010000070.1, forward strand.
TAAAAGGGAATGTCGTCATCAAAATCCGGCTCGGCGGCTCCTGTCGACGTCGCCGGTTCCACCGGCCTGGACGCCGCCTCGCCAGAGGAATACCCGGTGCTGCTGCCGCCGCCACGACCACCCAGCATCTGCATATCACTGGCGATGATCTCGGTCGTGTAACGGTCATTGCCGTTCTTGTCCTGCCATTTGCGTGTGCGCAGGCTGCCTTCGACATAAACCTGGGAACCTTTCTTCAGGTATTCACCCGCGATCTCCGCGAGCCGGCTGTAAAACACGATGTTGTGCCACTCGGTGCGTTCCTGCTTTTCACCGGTCTGCTTGTCCTTCCACGACTCCGTCGTCGCCAGCGTGACATTGGCAACCGCGTTGCCGCTCGGCATGTAGCGGACTTCCGGATCCCGGCCCAGATTGCCTACCAGTATTACCTTGTTGACTCCTCGCGCCATGATGGCCTCCTCATTGTGTAGTGGTTCACTTTCCCTGTGCGCCGCCCGTGCCGCTCAGGCGGTCTCCCGGTTCGCTAGTCTATGCCATGGCCGAAAGGCGTTCCACCCTCAGGGCAATGCCGACTCGTCGAATACCCGCTTGTCGACCCGCAGATAGGCGACCCCCTCCCCCGGGACCACCACCGCCTCGGCCACCCCGGCGATGCCGGCCAATTCCCGCGACAGCCGTTCGGCCTCCGCCTGGTCACTGGCCGCAACCTTGTGTATGAAACTGGCCAGATGGCGCGGCGGCGTCATGGTAGCCGCCACCAGCAACCACAGCAGCGCGCCCAGCGCCGTGAACAGGAATACCCCGTGCACACCGAAGCGCCCGTGCACCAGTCCGCCGATCGAGCCGCCCAGAAATGCGCCGAGGAACTGGGAGCTGGAATAGAAGCCCATCGCCGTACCGCGGCAATCGAGCGGCGCCGCACGCGAGATCAGCGAAGGCAACATCGCCTCCAGCAGGTTGAACGCGGTAAAGAACAGGAACAGCAGCAACCCGACGTCAATCAGCGTCACGGGCAACTCGTAGAGGCCCAGCTCGGCCAGCGTCATGAGCGTAACCGCCCCCAGCATGACCGGTTTCATCTGTCCCCTGCGTTCCGCATATATGATGAACGGGACCATGGCCAGCACGGAGAAGAACATCACCGGCAGATAGACTTCCCAATGCCGGCCGGCCGCCAAACCCGCCTCGTCGCGCAATACCAGCGGCATGACCACGAACGTGGCGGTGAGGATCATGTGCAGCACCAGGATGCCGAAGTCGAGGCGCAGCAGCTCACCACTGCGCAGTACCCGTCCGAACTGGGACGGCACGGCCTCGGCCTCGCGATGCATGCGGGTCACGGCGGGCGTGGGAACCACGAAGAACACCACCCCGATGCCGATCATGGCGAGTACCGCCGTGATCCAGAAGATACCCGGTACACCGACCCACTTGTCCAGGATCGGACCCGCGACCATCGCAACGGCGAATGACAGCCCAATGCTCATGCCGATCGTGGCCATGGCCTTCATGCGATGCTCTTCCCGGGTAAGATCCGCGGTGAGCGCCATGATGGCGGCGGCAATGGCGCCGGAACCCTGCAGCGCGCGGCCCAGGATGACAAGATGTATGGTCTGCGCCTCGGCGGCGACGACGCTGCCCAGGGCAAACAGCAGCAGGCCGCCGATGATGACCGGCTTGCGGCCAATGCGGTCCGAAAGCAGGCCGGCGGGAATCTGCAGCAGCGCCTGGGTCATGCCATAGGCGCCGATGGCGAGCCCGGTCAATGCCGGGGTGGTTCCATGGAGGTGCACGGCATAAAGTGCGAACACCGGCAGAATCATGAACATGCCCAGCATGCGCAGGCCAAAAATACTCGAGAGCGACAATGCCGCCCGCAGCTCAAGACGGCTCATGCCGAGCCTGGATGTTGCTTCCGCGTTCACGTAGGAAAACCTCTTTGCCTGTCGCCTGTGAAGCACCGTATATTAGCAGGTTGGCGCCGCGGGCGTCAGCTACACCGGGTGGAAGATGGACACCATACAGATACGGGGCGCACGCACCCACAACCTGCAGAATATCGACCTGGATCTGCCCCGGGACAGGCTGATCGTCATCACCGGCCTGTCCGGTTCCGGCAAGTCCTCGCTGGCCTTCGACACCATCTACGCCGAAGGCCAGCGCCGCTACGTGGAATCCCTGTCGGCCTATGCGCGCCAGTTTCTCTCCGTCATGGAAAAACCGGATGTGGACCACATCGAGGGCCTGTCTCCGGCCATCTCCATCGAGCAGAAATCCACCTCCCACAACCCCCGCTCCACCGTCGGCACCATCACCGAAATCCATGACTACCTGCGCCTGCTGTACGCGCGGGTCGGCACCCCCCACTGCCCGGTGCACGGCACGGTGCTCGAGGCGCGCACCGTCAGCGAAATGGTCGATCAGGTGCTGGCGATGCCCGGGGGCAGCCGCCTGATGCTGCTCTCGCCCGTGATCCAGGCGCGCAAGGGCGAACACCATCAGGCGCTGGAGGAGCTCAGGTCGCAGGGTTTCGTGCGCGCCCGTATCGACGGCGCGGTGGTGGAACTGGACCAGCCGCCGGCGCTCGACCCGCATCGCAAGCACGACATCGAGGCCGTGGTCGACCGCTTCCGCGTGCGCCCCGACATCCAGCAGCGCCTGGCCGAATCTTTCGAAACCGCGCTGCGGCTATCGGACGGGATCGCGCGCATCGCCGACATGGACGACCCGGCCCGGGCCGAGCCGGTGTTTTCCGCCAGGTTCGCCTGCCCGGAATGCGGTTATTCCCTGAGTGAACTGGAGCCGCGACTGTTTTCCTTCAACAACCCGGTCGGCGCCTGCCCGGAATGCGACGGACTGGGGGTGCACCAGTTCTTCGATCCCGAACGCGTGGTCGCCCATCCGGAACTGAGCCTCGCCGGCGGCGCGGTGCGCGGCTGGGACCGACGCAACGCCTACTACTCCCAGATCATCAATGCCCTCGCCCGGCATTACCACTTCGACATCGAAACACCTTTCGAGGAGCTGCCGCAGGAGATCCAGGACGTGATCCTAAACGGCAGCGGCGGCGAGGTCATCGGTTTCCAGTACCTCAACGAACGCCATGGCACGGTCAAACGTCGCCATCCCTTCGAGGGGATCATCCCGAACATGCAGCGGCGCTACCGGGAAACCGAGTCGAACGTGGTCCGGGAGGAGCTGGCGCGCTATCTGGGCACCCGGCCCTGCCCCTCCTGCCAGGGGACGCGCCTCAATGAAACGGCGCGCCATGTCACGGTCGCCGGCCGCTCACTGCCGGAGATCGCATCCCTGCCGGTCGGCGGATCGCGCGCGTTTTTCGCCGGACTGCTGCTGGAGGGCCAGCGCGGCGAAATCGCCGGCAAGATCCTCAAGGAGATCAACCAGCGCCTGGACTTCCTGATCAACGTCGGGCTGGACTATCTGTCGCTCGACCGCAGCGCCGGAACCCTCTCCGGCGGCGAGGCGCAACGCATCCGGCTGGCGAGCCAGATCGGCGCCGGACTGGTCGGCGTCATGTACGTACTGGACGAGCCATCCATCGGGCTGCATCAGCGCGACAACCAGCGCCTGCTGAACACCCTCACCCACCTGCGCGACCTCGGCAACACCGTGATCGTTATCGAGCATGACGAGGAGGCGATACGCAGCGGCGACCATGTGGTCGATATCGGGCCCGGCGCCGGCATCCACGGCGGCAGGATCGTTGCGCAAGGCACCCCGATGCAGATCAGCGCCGACGAGAACTCGCTGACCGGACGGTACCTGTCGGGCAGGGAGGCGATCCCCGTACCCGAACACCGTGTACGCCCCGACCCCCAACGCCTGCTGGTCATCGAAGGCGCCACCGGCAACAACCTGAAATCGGTCACGGCGGAGATCCCGGTGGGGCTGCTGACCTGCGTGACCGGGGTCTCCGGTTCCGGCAAATCGACCCTCATCAACGAAACGCTCTACCGGCACGCCGCCCAGGTGCTCAACCGGGCCGGGGATACCGGGGCGCCATGCCGGGAGATCCGCGGGCTGGAACACTTCGACAAGATCGTGGACATCGACCAGAGCCCGATCGGCCGCACGCCGCGCTCCAACCCGGCCACCTACACCGGTCTGTTCACGCCGCTGCGTGAGCTGTTCGCCGCCACCCAGGAGGCGCGCGCGCGCGGCTACGCACCCGGGCGCTTCAGCTTCAACGTCAAGGGAGGTCGCTGCGAGGCCTGCCAGGGCGACGGCATGCTGAAGGTCGAGATGCACTTCCTGCCGGACATCTACGTGACCTGCGATGTCTGCAAGGGCCGGCGCTACAACCGGGAAACCCTGGAAGTGCGCTACAAGGGCCGGAACATTTACGAGATACTGGAGATGACCGTGGAGGCCGCCCTGCCCCTGTTCAGCGCCATCCCGGCCATGTCGCGCAAACTGCAGACGCTCATGGACGTCGGGCTGTCCTACCTCACGCTGGGCCAGAGCGCCACCACGCTCTCGGGCGGCGAGGCGCAGCGCGTCAAACTGGCGCGCGAACTCTCCAAGCGCGACACCGGCAAGACGCTCTACATCCTCGACGAGCCCACCACCGGCCTGCACTTCCACGATATCGCCCAGCTGCTGGCGGTGCTGCAGCGCCTGCGCGACCATGGCAACACCGTCGTCGTCATCGAACACAACCTGGATGTCATCAAGACCGCGGACTGGATTATCGACCTCGGCCCCGAGGGCGGCAACCACGGCGGCGAGGTGGTGGCAAGCGGCCCGCCGCAGGCGATCGTCGACTGCGCCGCCTCCTATACGGGGCAGTTCCTGAAGCAGGTACTGGAAACATCCGCACGCCGAAACATTGCCCAAACCCGCTCCGGCTGAAAATGCCGGAGCGGGTGATAAACATCTACCCAAATCTCTTCAACGCAAAGAACCTTTTTAACAAAATTAAACGATTGCGTTCTTTGCGTTCTTTGCGTTCTTTGCGGTGAGTTAATTTCTTTATGGATTGACCAGCCATTCAGCGCTGGCAGGGAAATCAGGACAATTCGAACGGGGTGCCCGCCGTAATGTCGAGCTGACGGTCCGCCCGGCCCCGGTTGACGGCGATCTCCACCAGCCCGCTGGAGTTTGCATACCAGAAGGCCGTGCCGGGTGCTGCATCCGTGAAGGTCCGTGACACTGGATAACGCGTGGCCATTGATCCGCAGCATGGCCGCGTCGGCTGCCGTCATGGCGCGCGGCCCGTGATGGCATTCCCGTAGCGGTCGATATAAACCACCCGCTGCAGTTCATCCGGCCACTCCGGCCGCTCGCTCGCCCGGGCCGTCACCGGAGCGGCGCCGAAATTTCCGTCGCGCGCCAGGCGCGCCGCCAGCGGCGCAAAGACATCCCGTCCATGGAAGCTGGGGGAGGCATCTGCGGGCGTCGGCAGATCCCAGCATTCCACGCGGTGCGTCCGGCGCGTCAGCATCGCAAACAGGCCCTCGTCCGGTCCCACATACCAGCGGCTGTCGGCCCTGACCACAACGCCCGGGCGGGCGCCGCCCACCCCCGGGTCCACCACGCACAGGAAAACGCTGCCGGGCGGAAATCCGGCCGTATACGCCGGCAGCAGATAGGCCGCCGCCTGGATGTCGAAGGGCGTCAGATCGGCGAACAGGGAGATCACCGGCACGCCCGGCGCCTGCTGTTGCAGCACGGCCTGCAGCTGGCCCGTGTAGGGTCCTTCCAGCCCGAAGTCAGTGAATAGAAAAATCATGCGCGCCTGAAAATTCTGCAATCCACTCCCCGTCTGCCCCTCATTGTAACAGCGCCTCCGGCAGCCTGCCGGCAGGTCCGCATCTGCAGTAGGTCTCGACAAGTCGACGCGGGGAGGAGCAGCGCCTTGTCCGCAACCCGGGCATCAGGTGATCGTCTGACCACCGATAGCCTCCCTATACTCGAATGGCACTTAGTTAAGGCCCAGGCCCGATAAATAGCCACGGAATCACACGGAAGACACGGAAAGAAGAGTCTGTATTCCGTGTTTTTCCGTGTGATTCCGTGGCCATAGGGGTGTGATCAGGCTTGACTTAGTGTTATTCCCCTATACTCCTCTTCCGTCATCCCTGGGGTGCAGCAGCCGCAGCACGGCAGGCAGAACGATCAGGACCATGGGCAGTTGGGCGATCAGCCCGGCAATAATGGCGATGGCCAGCGGTTGCTGCATCGCCGCGCCCTGGCCCAGCCCCAGTGCCAGCGGCAGCAGCGCGAGGATCGCGGCAACGGTGGTCATCGTGATCGCCCGCATCCGGTTGACGCCGGCAGTGATCAGGCGCGGGGTCGCTGCCAGATCGTCGGGCAAGCCGGCATACTCCGAGTAGTAGAAGATAGCCACTTCCGTGGCGATACCCACGATCATGGTCATGCCCATGATCGAGGTGATGTTCAGTTCGGTACGGGTGAGCCACAAACCCATGAAAACCGCCGTCTGCACCAGCATCGTGGTCAGCAGCATGGCCGCCGCGACCCACAGGCTCTCGTAGAGAAACAGCAGCAGCAGGAATACCAGTGCGATGGCGGCGATGATGACCACCAGCAGGCCGCGGAAGGCGATCCGCTGCTGCTCGTACAGTCCGCCCAGGCGATAGGTCGCGCCCGCCGGTATCAGGCCCGGGCGCTGCAGCACCGCCTGCACGTCGCGGATGGTGGAGCCCAGGTCGCGGCCACTGATACGCGCCGTCACTGCCACCATGCGCTTCAGGTCATCGCGGGTGATCTCGGGTTGCCCGGTCACGGTCCGCAACGACGCCACACGTTTCAGCGGAAACAGGTGGCCATCGGGTGCCCGCAGCTGTAATTCATTCAGGTCCGGCACCGTGGCCCGCAGGCCCCTGGCGGTCCAGACGCGCACGCCAACCAGTTTCGGACCGCGGGGAATCTGCGTGGTGACGTTGCCTGTCAGCAGATCGTTCAACCGTCGGGTGATCGCGTCGGGGTCCATGCCCTCCAGGGCGGCCCTGACGCGATCCACCTTGATCTCCAGGGCGTCGCCTGCCAGGACGATGCCGCTCTTGACCTCCTCGACCCCGGCGACCGTCCTGATGCCTTCGGCAACGGCCCGGGCGGTGGCTTCCAGAGTCCCGGGATCGTCAGAGTAGATGATGACCTCGATGGGCTGGGGGACGGCGGTGAGATCGCCGATCAGGTCCTCCATGAGTTGGGCGGTCTCGATCTGCAGCCCCGGCACCGAGTGCTCCACGCGCCGGCGCACGTCGTTCATGACCTCCTCCAGCGGGCGTCTGGGCAATGGCTTGAGGCGGACGAAGAGGTCGCCGGAATTGGCCTCGGTGAGTCCGCCGCCCAGCTGCAAACCGGTGCGACGGGAGTAGGTCTGCACCTCGGGCGTGGCGCGGAGGATTCCTTCCACTTGCCGCAGCAGACGGTCGGTTTCCGTCAGTGACGTGCCGGGATGGGCGTTGTAATCGATGATGAAGCCGCCCTCGTCCATCACCGGCATGAAGCCGGAGGCCAGGTTGTGATAGGCAAGGTAACCCAGACAAACCATGGGAATGATCACCAGGACTATCAACCCCGGTCGCGCCAGCAGACGGTGCATCAACCGGGTATAGCGCCGGTGCACCAGCCGCATCAGCCACCCGCCCTCCTCCTGCACGGCGTCCTTCGGTCCAAGCAGATGGGCGGCAAGCACCGGGATTGCCAGCCATGCGATGAGGAAGGAGATAATCAGACTGAGGGCCATGGTCAATGACAGGGCCTTGAAGAACGCCCCGGTCACGCCGCTGAGAAACGCAAGGGGTGCGAAGATGATGATGGTGGAGACGGAAGAGCCGATCAGCGGCCGGGTGAACTCGGCCGTCGCCCGCATCACCCGATCGCTTTCCGGCCCGCTGCCACTGCGCAACCGGCGGGTGATCTGCTCCACCATCACGATGGCGTCGTCGATGATCAGCCCCACGGCGGCGGCCATCCCCCCCAGCGTCATGATATTGAAACTCATGTGCAGCACGTAGAGCAGTAGCACCGTGGAGGCCAGCACGGCCGGCACCGCCAGCGTGGCGATGAGCGTCACCTTCCAGTTGCGCAGGAACAGCAACAGCACCACCGCCGAGAGCCCCACGCCGATCAGCACCGCATCGCGGACGCTGCCGGCCGAGGCGAGGATCAGGTCGCTCTGGTCATACCAGTTGGCCATGTGGATGTCCGACGGCAGACGCTGGCGGGCCTTTTCAAGTTTAGCCTTGACCTCCCGGGCGATCTGCACGGTATTGCCGCCGGGCTGCTGGTAGACCTGGAAGAGGACGGCGTTGTGTCCGTCGGCGGTGACGCGGGTGAAGTTGGGGGCGGTGTCCTTGCGCACCGTGGCCACGTCCTCCAGGCGGACCACGCCATTGGCCCCGGAGCGCAGTACGGTCTGGCTGATCTGATCCACGCCGGCGAACCGGGTATCGGAGATGACCAGGTAGAGCTTGCCGAAATCTTCCAGGCGCCCCACCGCCGTCAGCACGTTGGCGGCCGAGATCCCCGTCGCCACGTCGTTGAGGGTCATGCCCAGCGACTGCAGCTTTTCCGGGTTCACCACCACGCGGTACTCCTCGACGGCCCCGCCCTGGACATCGACATTGGCGACACCGCTGATCGTCGACAGCAGCGGGCGCAGGTCATAGGTCGCCAGGTCGCGCAGTTCCACCTGCGAGTGCGTGGTGGAGGTGAGGCTGTAGGCGATGACGGGAAACACCGTCGGGTCCATCCGCTTCACGTCGAAGCCGGTGCCGGCCGGCAGTGAGGGGATCAACCTGGCGATCTGCGATTCCGCCTGGAGCATCGCAGCGATCATGTCCTGGCCCCAGTCGAAGTTAACCGAGATGTCGGCGCTGCCGCGGCTGGAGGTGGAACGGAGGCTGCGCACGCCGGGAATGGCCCGCAACGCCTGTTCGATCGGGTAAGTGACCTCCAGCGCCATGCGCTCGGCGGGCCGGTCTCCCGCATCAACCTCCACCCGGAGGCGCGGGAAACTCACCTCGGGGAACAACGCCACCGGCAGTCCCCAGCCGCTGATCAGCCCGCCGATCGACAGGGCGGCCATCAGGAACAGGATGGAACGGACGTGGCGGTGCGCCCAGGCGTGGAAACTCACTGCCCGGCCGCCTCGGTCACGGCCATGCCGTTCTCCAGCTCGTAGTTCCCCACGACCACCACGCGCTGGCCCACCTTGAGATCCTCGCCATGCACGGCCACGCTCCCGGCGTCCTGGAATCCGAGAACCACCGTGTGCCTGACCGCATGGTCATGCTCGATGGTGTAAAGGGTGTAGCTCCCCATCCCCGGGCAGCACCGCCTCACGCGGAACCACGAGCGCGTGCTCGACGGCGACGGTCAGTTGTCCGCGCACATACTGATCCAGCAACAGTCCGGCTTCGGGGGGCAGGGACACGAAGGCGTCAACCAGCCGGGTATCGGGATTCACCCGCCGGGTGACCAGGCGCAGATGCCCGGTTATCGTGCCCGAAAACCCTCCGTCGGCGGCATCCAGGGAAACCGGTTGGCCAACCTTCAAATCGGCGACATCCTCCGGCTCGATGCCCAGCCTGACCTCAATCCGCTTGTCGGCCGACAGTTCCACCAACGGTCCACCGGCCGGCACGATCTGGCCTTCCTGTACGTGCACCCGGCTGACGACGCCGGCCAGGTCCGCGACCAGGTGCTGCGGCGACGCAACCCCCCGCTCTTTCAGGTTGGCGAGCCTGATCTGCGCCGTCTGAAGGTCCTGCCGTGCCTGGAACAGTTCCTGATTGGTGGCCAGGTGCTGATCGAAACGCTGCTTTACCTGCTGGAACTGCTTGCTCGCGGCCGTGACACCCTGTTGCGCCTCCTCCCACTGCAGCTGCGTATCCGGGCTGGCTTCCACCTCGACCAGGGCGGCGCCGGCGGACACCGGCTGTCCCGCTACCGCCGACACATGCACCACCCGGCACTCAAACGGCACCGAGACCACCCGCACCTCGCCGGGCTGCGAGATCACCGTGCCGTAAGCGGTGAGCGTCTGATGAAGGGTCCCCTGCGTGATCGCCACGGTGCGGACTGAGACCACCGGGTGATCGGCGGCTGCCGGCGGGTTGTCGTCTTCCTCCGTGGCGGGTACTTGCCGCGACGCCGGCGGCCCTGCCTGTCTCCAGTAGACGCCGGCACTCAAAGCCGCGAGAACTGCAATGATCAACAGGCCATAGCCAATCCGGCGTTTCATGGGGAGGACTCCCTGGTCGAGGTATGCGTTGCGGGCATGGATAAATCATCGGGCAGGTACTGTCCTGAGGCGATCTCCAGTGCAATCCGGTTCTGCACCAGTTGCTGCTTCAGCTTGATCAGGTCCAGCCGCTTCTGCGCCAGGGTGCCGATTGCGGTGTAATAGCTGAGGACATCGGCATTGCCCCGACCCAGCGCATCGCGGTACGTGTCGACCAGCCGCTCCAGGGCGGGGATGGCAGATTCGGCGGAGGCGATCTGTTCCATCAGCGAGCGGATATCGGCCAGACTCATAGCGATCTGTGACCTCGCCTCGAAGAGGCGGTTGAGGTATTCGTCGTAGAGTTTCCGGCGGGTGGCCCGCTCGGTGGCAATGCCGCCCTGGTTGCGGTCGAAGATCGGCAGGTCGATGCTGACACCCAGGCCCGTGGTATGGACGTTGCTGGTGTCGCTGGCGCGGTTGAAGCCGAGGTTGATCCTGGGGAACTGGGCCAGTATGGCGGCCCGGAGTGTCTCCTCCTGGCTCTGGTAGCCGCGTCTCAGTGCCAGCAGGTCAAGCCGCCGGTCCTCGACCGCTGCGGTGAGTTGCCGCTCCGACGGCAGGCGCACCCGTGAGGGCAATGCCATCCCGGGCTCCGGCTGCACGGTGGCATCGGGTGGCAGGCCCAGGGATTCATTCAACACCAGCCGCTGGTGACGCAGATCCCGCTGCAGCCCCAGCAGAACGGCATGGGCATCCTGGCTGGCGGTTTCCGCGGCGGCCAGGTCCATCACCGTCTTCTCATGCTGCTCCACGGCCCGCCGCAGGATTGCCAGATTCTCCGCCAGGGTGTGATCCACCCGTTTCGCCTGGACTACCTGCGCCTGCAGCGCCACCAGGTCGAACAGCGCCGTCCTGGCGGCCTGCGCCACCTGCCATTCCTGCCAGGCCACCTCCAGATCGACGGAGGCGGCCTGCGCCGCGGCCGCGGCTTGCCTGGCCCCGCGGCTGATCAGTGCAGTGACATCCCAGTTAAGCCCGATGTTGTAGCCGTTGACGGTGCCCGCGTCCTTGCCGCCGGTGGGGATATCCAGCGCCGCGGTCAACTGCGGGTTGGGCAGGATGCCGGCCGTCAACAGTTGCGCCGAGGCCAGGGCGCGGCGGTCTCGCTCGGCCCGCAGCGAGGGATTGACCAGCACCGCCAGTACCGCCGCTTCATCCGGTGACAGGCCGTCGCGGTAATTCAGCTCAAGGGGCTGCAGCAGGGGATGTCGAATGTCCCGCGCCCGGACGCGCAGCACCTCGTCGGACGGAACCGCCAGGTCGCGGGCCACCGTCCCGGGGATGAGGGGCGCGGGCCGGTAGGACTGACAACCACCCACCGTGACGATCGCAATCAGCAGGATGCAGGACCAGGGGCTCATCACGTTCTGCGGTATCGTATGACTGTTGATGTTGAAGGAGCGACGGCACATGCCAGCCCGGCGATGCAATAGCAGGCCATGGATATGCAGCGACCGGGGCGCGAGGAGCGCGGCCGCTGCAATGAAGAGCTCGATAAGGTCGGCAGGATCGCCACCGTATCTGTCAGATGATGATGCCTCTTGTTCGCCTGTCAGTCCGCATTGATTCGATCTTCAATATGCATATTGAAGTAGTAATTCTGTACCAGAAACCCGGCGCAATACTTTTAAAATATAGCAAACTGTGCGCATGCCGGTGTGTCCGAATCATTACCAAATGGTAACTTGGCTGGCACAAATATTCGGCCAGACATCACAAGATGCACCAGAGAGTGGTGGACAGTCCCGAAATGCCAGGGAAAGTTGTGCGTCGAACAGGTTGTCATCGCTGAGGAAATTATCGTTGTCATCCGTGGCGAAATTGTGTTTGAAGCGGCGGTGAAGATAGTCCAGGGCAAGGCTGTCATAGCGTCCGGCCTGAAACTGACAGAGACGCCCTGCTACCCGTGACTTCCTGTTTACCGGCAGCTCGTGATGACATCCTCGCTTCGGTCATCTCGCGCCGGTAACGGGGTGCAATGCCGACATTCGATTCTCGAACCAGACGACGCCGAGCCCGCGGGTGAAATCGCCATCGGTCTCATCCGTGGTCACGATGTCGAGATCGCCGTCCCCGTCCAGGTCGGCCAGCACGACGTTGTCGTACTTTCTGTGCAGGCTCCAGGGCGTGATGGGGGTGACGGTCCACACCGCCTGTTCCGGTGTGGAGCCTGATGGTCTCGTCAGGATGAAAACGCCGTAACCGGGCCCGCTGCCGGTGAAGACGAGGTCGGGGATGCCGTCAGCGTCCAGATCGCCGCACGCGATGCCCTTGTAATCATAGTCCCTGTCGGCGCCAGGGTTCTTGCCGGCGATCCTGATCGGATGCTCGGTGAAGTCACCGGGCCGAACGCCCGAGGCCTCATACCAGTACCCCACGACATCCGCGGGTCGGTTAGCCTTGGCTGCGGCGCCGACAATATCCGTAATCCCGTCGCCGTTCATATCGCAGAACGCGAACTGCTTGATCTTCGTGCCTAGCTGATGATAGACCCAGGGCGTTGTCATGTCCGTGACACCCGGGTTGCTAAACCAGCCGAAGCGCTCGTCGTCGGCGACGACAAGGTCTGCGACGCCATCGCGGTCGACGTCGAAGGGCTCGAGGAGATCGGTCTTGGTGATCCGCTCCAGGATACGGGGCTTGCCGATTATTACCTGCTGCAGGTCAAGGTCGGTTCGCTCGACCGCGGCCTCGGCGTGAGGGAAGTAGAAATGGTTGGAATGCGAACCGGCGAACAGGTGCGCCAGATGTTCCTTCGGCGCCGTGATCGCCCGCACCTTGAGGAAAAGCCCGCTGTACCAGGGGGTCAGGAACGTGGTTGACCATGCCCCGGGGCGATCGGGATGGTTGGGATCGTTCAGCCGGCTGAGGCCTAGGCGCGAGCCCGGCCAGTCCATCGCCAGGAGGATGGCGTCGGGCCTGCCGGTGCCGTCGAGGTCCGCGAAGGAGACGTCCTCGATGCCGATGAACCCCCAGCCATTGGCGATGTCGACGGCGGGCCAGGGGTTGCGGGCACCGTCCGCACCCGGATTGAGGTAAAGCCGCGCGATACCGCTTTCCTGGAAGTTGCCGGCGACATCGGGTTTGCCGTCGCCGTTGATATCGGCGACGGCGACCCCGTCGGCGCCGTTGCCGCGGTTGTCAATAACGTGAAAGACCCAGCCAGCCCGGGCCGCCTCAGGGCTCGTCCGCTCAGGGGTGTTGTCGGTCGGAAAGCCCACCCGCTCGGCCACGGCAAAGCCAATGACAATAGCACTTAGGACCAAGCATACGGTCAATGCGCTTCTGAACCCTCGATTCAACATACAATTATACTCACTCTGATGGCGACGGAATGGCCGAAAGCCAGCCTGGCAACTCAGTAGAGCTGGAGCAGGTGGGGAAGCAGGCCGTGGACATGCAGCGAAAGGATCACGCTGAAGGCGGCCACCGCGACGAAGGGCGTGATGGAATCGCCTATCTTGGTGCGGAACAAGCGGATATTGGTGATGTATTCTTCCGGCTCCCTGAGGAGCCGCCAGTCGGGCAGGAACGCCGGCGTCCTGCGGCGATAGGCCTCGAAAGCCTCGCCGTGGCGTTTGCGCAGCGCCCGCTCTTCCCGGCTCACCACGAAGGGGTAATAGAGGGCCAGACCGCCGAGGATGAACGCGGTCAGGGTGAGCATCCCGGTCGTCAGGGCCGCACCGACCACGCCCACGAAGTTGCAGAAGTACATGGGGTTGCGGCACAGGGAGTAGGGTCCGACGGTCAGCAGGGTGTCGTTCTTGTAGCCCGCGTGGTAGATGGAGGTCCAGAGTCTGGCAGCGGTTGCCAGCCCGGCCAGGAGTATCCCCAGCGGGTACAGGACCTCGACCAGGTCGCTCCGGGGTCCCCACCGGCTGGTGGAGACGAGCAGGATGAGCATGAACACGACGGCCACCGAGCGGGTCGCCAGTTTCTTGTGGAATAACTTGCGGGGACGCGTGCGTAGATCGACAGTTTCCGAAACAGCATGGGATCTCATATACCACCTCCTTCGACAGGAACTTGTTAAACCGAGTCGCCGTCGCGAAAAACCATGTTTCGGGGCTTTCTCGCAACCGTTCGAGTGACCTTCGGGAATGTTGTTGCGTAACGTCGCGGGATGACTTGCGGACGCATCCGCGGCATCAATCGGTACTTCACGCGTCAACCCTGTCCATTCATTACTGCCATGATCCGCTGGCCGGCCCAGTCACGAAACCGCAATGCGATCTGTGCGATGAAAGACAGCGGCGACAGCAGGACCACGATCGCCTCGGCCGGGCGCATCAATTTCGAGAGCAGCATTTCCCGGTACTTCGAGTGCGTGATGATGTGCTTTAGCCTGGTGTTCTTCTTGTGGTTGAGGGTGAAGTTGTCGCTCTTGCTGATGCCCTGCGTGGCGATCATGGGAAACAGCGCATAGGTGGCGGGCAGCATCGCATAGGCCGAATCCAGCGCCTTGCCGATGAGCCGGCGCTTCACGATGCCGGGGGTACCCCAGGGATGCTCGTGCAGCCAGTCCAGCAGCCGCGGACTGACGACGTAGGCATGCGCGCAGGCCGAACTGCTGCGCAGGATATTCGGACGCACGAAATACGCCCACAGCGGCCAGTGACCCAGGAAGAAGATCATCCAGTCCGGCGGCAACCGCTCGATGGCGCGTCCGATGGCGCGCACCGAAGGCGGCGTGAGACGGCGCACGAACTGCACGTCGTCCTCGAAGATCAGCGTGGTGTGGTATCCCCGCGCCCGGGCGCGTTCGGCCACCGCGCGGTGGGATTCCCAGCTGCCGATATAGCCGCGTCCCGGATAGCGCAGCGGACGATAGAACAGCACCTGCCGGCACAGGCCCACCTTGTGGAACTGGGCGGAAACCGTGGCCACCCGGTCTTCCCGGCTCTTCAGCGAGATGCAATAGACGCCGTCGAGAAACGACCAGTCCAGCGCCTGCGCGGGGTCGATGCTGCCGTTGCAGTACGGGCAGGACGGGTCGGGCGGACAGGCATGGAATACCGGCTCGTCGGGAGGCGGCGCCACCGGTTCCGCCTTGTCTTGCGTTTTCAGACTGTTTACAGCGTCGGGGGATATGCGTGCACATGCTGCATTTTCAGACATCGGGTCGTTACCTTACCGGCATCGTTAATTTCCCGGTGCCGATCCGTATTGATTGGGATGGGGGCACTGTGTCAGAAGCCAGTGCGATATCGGGCGATATCCTAGCGAACCGGCTGCACACCGGCATGGCCGAATCATTACCAAATGGTAATGTTACCCTGGCACCTTCCGGGTATCCTTGTCCAGCATGCATATCCTGCTGATTGAAGATGATGTCCTGGCCGCCGAGTACCTGGTAAAAGGGCTCGGCGAGTGCGGCCATGTCGTCGACCATGCCGCCGACGGCAAGATCGGCCTGAATCTTGCCCTGAATGGTCGCTATGATGTGATCGTCGTCGACCGCCTGTTGCCGGAGCGCGACGGTCTGTCGATCATCCGCATGCTGCGGGCGGACCGGAACACGACGCCGGTGCTGGTGCTGTCGGCACTCGGCGAGGTGGATGACCGTGTCGAGGGGTTGCGGGCCGGGGGGGATGACTACCTGGTCAAACCCTACGCCTTCAGCGAACTGCTGGCGCGGGTGGATGCCCTGGCCCGTCGCAACCAGCCGGCGGCGCAGCAACAGTACCTGCAGATGGCCGACCTGGTGATCGACAGGCAAAACCATACGGTCAAACGCGCCGGCAGATCCATTCACCTGCAGCCCCGCGAGTTCCGTCTGCTGGAATACCTGATGCGTAATGCGGGACGGATGGTGACGCGCACCATGCTGCTCGAGCATGTATGGGATTTCAATTTCGATCCGCAGACCAACGTGATTGACGTGCATATCAGCCGTCTGCGCGCCAAGATAGACAAGGACTTCGGCGTGCCGTTGTTGCATACCGTCCGCGGCGCGGGGTACCTGCTGAGTGAATCTCCCTAGGCTGTTACGAACCTCGGCGGTCAGGCTGGCGCTGCGCTACGCGCTGGTCTATGCCGGTGTGATGGGTCTGTTGCTGACGGCGCTGTACTGGACTAGCAGCCGCTACGTCGATTCACAACTAGAGGCCGGACTCGAGCAGGAATTGTATTCGCTCACCAAAAAGTACGAAAGCGGGGGCATGCAACACCTGGCGAAGGCGGTTTCGCAACGGGAAGAGCACGGCCTGGAGGAGGGACGGTATTACCTGCTGGTCGGACCTGACGGCGCACGAATCGCCGGCAACCTGTTCGCCTGGCCGCCCGACAGTCCTATCGTCTACGACGGCAAGGTGCACAGCGTCTGGGTGGAGGACAATGTCATACCGGGCAATCGTTACGACGATGACGCCTACTGGCCCGTGATCGCCCAAGAGTTACCGGACGGCAGTCGTCTGCTGCTCGCCCGCAGCGTTCGACAGGCAGAGGATCTGCAGGAGCTTACCCTCTATCTGATGGTGTTCATCCTGGCCGTGTCCGTACTGCTGGCCCTGGCGATGGGCGTGACGCTGGGCCGCGCGATACTCGGGCGCATGGACTCGATCAGCCGCACCGCGGGCGAGATCATGGCGGGTGATCTGTCGCAACGCATTCCGCTGAGTGAGAGTGATCATGAATTCAATGACCTGGCAGTGCGTCTCAATGCGATGCTGAGCCGCGTTCAGCAACTCATTACGGGAATGCGCGAAGTGACCGACAACGTGGCGCATGACCTGCGCAGTCCACTCAGCCGGTTGCGCAACCGGCTCGAGGTCACCCTGCTGGAGCGTCGCAGTGAAGACGAATATCGCCAGGCGATCAACCGCACGATCGAGGATACCGAGTCCCTGCTGGAAACCTTCAATGCCCTGCTCGGGATCGCGCAGATGGAGGCGGGCAACGCCCGCGCGCATTGGGGTCCCGTCGACCTGAATCTACTGGCCGGCGACCTCATGGAACTTTATGAACCCGTTGCCCGGGAGAGGGGGCAGCGTCTCGGCCTGGTTACCGGTGAGGCCGTAGAAATCGGCGGCAGTCGTGATCTGCTCGCGCAGGCCGTCGGCAACCTGCTGGACAACGCCCTCAAGTACACCCCGAAGGGAGGGCAAATACGCCTGCAGGTCAAACCCTCGCGCGACCTCGTCGAGGTGATTGTGGCTGATTCCGGCCCGGGCATCCCGGATGCGGAAAAAGCGCATGTCCTGGAACGTTTCGTCCGCCTGGAGAGTTCGCGCCATACGCCCGGCAATGGTCTGGGGCTGAGCATCGTGAAGGCCGTCGCCGGATTGCACGAAGCGAAACTGGTGCTGGACGATAACCGGCCCGGGCTGATCGTCACCCTGCGCCTGCCACGCAACAGACGGGATCACCAGGCCGCGAAAGGCGCCGGTTCAGACCGGCCCAGGGAATGAAACAAGGTCACTTCTCCGGGAATGCTCCGGTAGTTCTCTCGACAGCAACAAAAAACCGGGCAGCGCCCGGTTTTTTGTTGCTGTCAGCATCCGCACGGGACGGGCCCGGAATTACTCCGAATCGGCCCCGCCCTCCGGCTCGGGCCGGTCGACCAGTTCGACATAGGCCATCGGCGCATTGTCGCCCGGACGATACCCCGTTTTCAGGATGCGCAGGTAGCCGCCGGGGCGATCCTTGTAGCGCGGGCCGAGTTCATTGAACAGCTTGGTCACGGTGTCCCGGTCGCGCAGGCGACTGAAAACCACGCGCCGCCGGTGCACGGAATCCTGTTTCGCCATAGTGATCAGCGGCTCGGCGACACGCCGCAGTTCCTTGGCCTTCGGGACCGTGGTCTTGATGATTTCATGCCGCAGGAGCGACACCGCCATATTCTGCAGCATGGCGCTGCGATGGCTGCTGTTGCGGCTCAATTGCCGCCCGGAGTTGCGATGACGCATGGTTCTGGTTACCTGTGGGGTAGGTTTAGGAAATGGCCGCGGTCTTTTCCTTCAATCCTGACGGCGGCCAGTTCTCGAGGCGCATACCCAGTGAAAGCCCCTTGGTGGCAAGCACGTCCTTGATCTCGGTCAGCGACTTCTTCCCCAGATTCGGTGTTTTCAGCAGTTCCACCTCGGTGCGCTGGATCAGGTCGCCGATGTAGAAGATGCTCTCCGCCTTGAGGCAATTGGCGGAGCGAACCGTCAGTTCCAGATCGTCGACCGGTCGCAGCAGGATCGGGTCGATATCGCTTTCCGAGGAAAGCGGCTTCTCCTCGGAGCGGGCCTGCAGATCCACGAACGCGGAGAGCTGGTCCTGGAGTATGGTCGCGGCATGCCGGATCGCCTCCTCGGGATTAACGGTGCCGTTGGTCTCGATGTCGATGATCAGTTTGTCGAGGTCGGTGCGCTGCTCGACGCGGGCGCGGTCCACCGTGTAGGAAACGCGGTTGACCGGACTGAAGGAGGCGTCGAGTCGCAGGCGGCCGATGGTGACGCTTTCGGTGTCCTCATTGAAGCGTGTCATGGCCGGCTGGTAACCGCGCCCCTTGGCGACCTTGAGCCGCATGAGCAGTTCGCCTTCCTTGGTCAGGTTGGCGATGAGGTGGGCCGGGTTGACGATCTCGATATCGTGGTCCACGGTGATGTCGCCCGCCACGACCGGCCCCGGGCCCTTCTTGCTCAGGGTGAGCGTTGCCTCGTTGCGGTTGTGCATGAGCAAGGCGACCTTCTTCAGGTTGAGCAGAATGTCGATGACATCTTCCTGCACGCCTTCGAGGGTGGAGTACTCGTGCAGCACACCCTCGATCTCGGCCTCGATGATAGCGGCGCCGGGCATGGAGGAGAGCAGGATGCGGCGCAATGCATTGCCCAGGGTATGGCCAAAGCCCCGTTCCAGCGGCTCCAGGGTAACCCGGGCATGCTTGTCGCTGACGACCTGCACGTCCACGATGCGTGGCTTCAGGAATTCATTGACCTTTCCAAGCATGGATAACCTCTCAGTGACTTACTTCGAGTACAGTTCGACAACGAGGTGTTCATTGATATCGGACGGCAGCTCGGCTCGCTCCGGGCGTGACTTGTACACACCCTGCATTTTCTTGACGTCGACATCGATCCAGTCGGAGATGCCGCGCTGCTGCGCGAGATCGAGGGCCGCCTGGACACGCAGCTGGGCGCGCGCCTTGTCGTTGATACCGATGACATCGTTTGGCTGGACCTGGTAGGAGGGGATGTTCACACGCCTGCCGTTCACGCTGACGCCGTTATGGCGCACCAGCTGGCGCGCCTCGCTGCGCGACGAGGAAAAGCCCATACGGTAAACCACGTTGTCCAGACGCCCTTCGAGCAGCTGCAGCAGGGCTTCGCCGGTCGAGCCCTTGATGCGCGAGGCGTCCTGGTAATAGGTGCGGAACTGGCTCTCGAGTATCCCGTAGATGCGGCGCAGCTTCTGCTTTTCACGCAGCTGGGTGGCATAGTCGGAGAGCCGCTGGCGGCGCTGGCCATGCTGACCGGGCGGGAACGGGCGATTCTCCACCGCACACTTGGCGGTGAAACACTTCTCGCCCTTGAGAAACAGTTTGCCGCCTTCCCGGCGGCACTGGCGACATTTGGATCCGGTGTATTTTGCCATGTTCGTTTCCTGCGTCAGACGCGGCGCTTCTTGGGCGGACGGCAGCCGTTATGGGGGATCGGCGTCACGTCGGTGATGTTCGTGATCTGGAAACCGACGTTATTCAGCGCTCGCACGGCGGACTCGCGTCCGGGTCCGGGCCCCTTGACCTCGATCTCGAGATTCTTCATGCCGTATTCCTTGACCATTTCACCGACACGCTCGGCGGCGACCTGCGCAGCGAACGGCGTGCTCTTGCGCGAGCCGCGGAAACCCGATCCGCCCGAGGTCGTCCAGGCCAGGGCGTTACCCTGGCGATCGGTGATGGTGATGATCGTGTTGTTGAAAGACGCGTGAATATGGGCGATCCCGTCAGAGACGTCCCGTTTCACCTTCTTGCGTGTACGTGGTGCTGCCGCCTTGGCCATGCGTGTGTCCTGGTTTGCGTTTTATCCGGAGATGTGGGGTTTACTTGCGGATCGCGCGCCGCGGTCCCTTGCGGGTGCGCGCGTTGGTGCGGGTGCGCTGACCCCGCAGCGGCAGACCGCGCCGGTGACGAATGCCGCGATAGGTGCCGAGATCCATGAGTCGCTTGATATTCATGGAGACGGTGCGGCGCAGGTCACCCTCGATGGTGTAGCGGGTAAGCGCATTGCGCACCATTTCGATCTCGGCCTCGCTGAGATCCTTGATCTTCATGCCGGGATCGATGCCGCTCGCCGCACAGATCTTGCGCGCCGTGCTCCGGCCGATGCCATAGATCGCCGTCAGGGCGACCCCGGCATGCTTGTGGGGTGGAATGTTTATTCCGGCTATACGGGCCATTTACATCGTCTCCAGAACGGCACCCGACCGGGGTGTCGCGAAAAAGGCGTAAGGATAGCTTCTGCTTGCCATGAAATCAATGACAAACAGCGGCTTGCATGGGCGCGCCCGGCCCCGGCTGAAAGCCGCGGCTCAAGACATCATATCCATAAATTTCAATATATTGCATAATATCGCGAGCCGCTCAGCCCTGGCGCTGCTTGTGGCGGCCATCCTTGCAGATGACCCGCACCACACCCTTGCGCCGTATGACCTTGCAGTTACGACAGATACGCTTGACCGAAGCGCGTACTTTCATGTCAATTCACCTTCTTTGAAATCCGTTGAACGGGCCGGCCGTTTCAGCGCAACAGGCCCGCACCGCCCTGGCCTTTCAGATTGGCCTTTTTCATCAGGCCGCTGTACTGGTGGGACACCAGATGCGCCTGGACCTGGGCCATGAAATCCATGACCACGACAACGATGATCAGCAGCGAGGTCCCGCCGAAGTAGAACGGCACGTTCCAGTACAGGATCAGGAACTCGGGCATCAGGCACACCAGGGTGATGTAGACGGCGCCGCCGCTCGTCAGCCGGGTCATGACGCCATCGATGTACTTCGCGGTCTGCTCGCCCGGCCGTATCCCGGGAATGAAGGCGCCGGACTTTTTCAGGTTGTCCGCGGTCTCCCGGGCATTGAACACCAGCGCGGTGTAAAAGAAGCAGAAAAACACGATCGCCAGGGAATAGAAGATCACGTACAGCGGTTGCCCCGGCGAGAGGGTGGTCGAGATGTCCTTCAGCCAGCCCATGCCTTCGTGGCTGCCCATCCAGCTGGCCATGGTGGCCGGGAACAGGATGATGCTGGAGGCGAAGATCGGCGGTATTACGCCCGACATGTTCAGTTTCAGCGGCAGGTGCGTACTCTGCGCCGCATAGACCTTGCGGCCCTGCTGGCGCTTGGCGTAGTTGACGGTGATGCGCCGCTGCCCGCGTTCGACGAACACCACGAACCCGGTCACGGCGACCGCCACGGCAAACAGCGCCAGGATCGTCATGACGTTCATCTCACCGGTGCGCGCCAGTTCCAGTGTCGCGCCGATGGCATGCGGCAAACCGGCGACGATACCGCAGAAGATGATCATGGAGATGCCGTTGCCGACTCCACGCTCGGTGACCTGCTCGCCCAGCCACATCAGGAAAATTGTGCCCGTCACCAGCGTGACGACTGCGGTGATGATGAATCCCGCCCCCGGATTCATTACCAGGGCGCCACCCCCGATATGCTGGCCCTGCAGGGCGGAGGAAATGCCGAAGGCCTGCAGCATGGCCAGCCCCACCGTGCCATAGCGGGTGTACTGGGTGATCTTGTGCCGTCCCGCCTCGCCGCCTTCCTTCTTAAGCTGCTCGAGTGAGGGCACCGTCACGGTCAGCAGGTTCATGATGATGGAGGCCGAGATATAGGGCATGATGCCGAGCGCGAAGATGGACAGGCGCTTCAGCGCACCACCCGAGAACATGTTGAACATCTCCAGGATGGTGCCGCGCTGCTGTTCGACCAGCGCCGCCAGCACGTGCGGATCGATCCCCGGCAGCGGGATGAAGGAGCCGACGCGGAAAACGACCAGCGCACCGATGAGAAAAAAGAGCCGCTGACGCAGCTCTTTCATCTGCCCGATATCCGTGGCAGCTTCCGATATGGATGCACCCAGGGCCATTTAATCCTCGATGCTGCCCCCGGCAGCCTCGATCGCGGTGCGCGCACCGCGGGTCACCGGGATACCCTTCAGCGTGACAGCCTTGTCGATGGCACCCGATGCGATCACCTTCACCCGCGTGATATTGCGCGAGACGATGTTGGCGCGCTGCAGCGCCTGGAGGTCGATGAGCCCGTCCAGCCGAGCCAGCTCATGCAGGCGCACCTCGCCGCTCGAGCGCGAGGTGCGGAGGAGAATCCCACCTTCGGCAGGCGGCGCTGCAGCGGCATCTGGCCGCCCTCGAAGCCAACCTTGTGAAAACCGCCGGCGCGCGCCTTCTGACCCTTGTGCCCCCGACCCGCCGTCTTGCCCAGGCCGCTGCCGATGCCGCGGCCGACGCGCTTGCCGTCCTTTCTGCTGCCCGTCGCGGGCTTCAATGTATTCAGACGCATGGTTCAGCCCTCGACCCTGAGCAGGTAGGCGACCTTGTTGATCATGCCGCGAACCTGCGGCGTGTCATCCAGCTCGACGCTGTGACGTATCCGGCGCAGCCCCAGGCCGCGCACGGTATCCTTGTGACTCTGCAGGCGGCCGTGGACGCTCTTCGCCAGCGTAACCCTGATTTTACTGTTTCCGGTCATGACTTATTCCAGAATCTCTTTGACGGTTTTGCCCCGCTTGGTGGCGATATCCTCGGGGGACTGCATGCTCGCGAGGCCCTTTATGGTGGCGCGCAACACGTTGATCGGGTTGCTCGAACCGATGCATTTCGCCAGCACGTTGTGTACCCCGACCACTTCGAAGACCGCACGCATGGCGCCGCCGGCGATGATGCCGGTGCCTTCGGATGCCGGCTGCATATATACCTTGGCGGCGCCATGACGCGCATTGATCGGGTATTGCAGGGTCGAGTCCTTGAGGTTGATGGTCTTCATGTTCTTGCGCGCCGCATCCATCGCCTTCTGTATGGCGACCGGCACCTCGCGCGCCTTGCCATAACCGAAGCCGATTCGCCCGTCACCGTCACCAACCACGGTGAGCGCGGTAAAACCGAACTGCCGGCCGCCTTTCACCACCTTGGCGACACGATTGACCGCGACCAGCTTCTCCAGCAGTCCGTCACCCTGTGGCTGTGCATCTGCTCTTGCCATATATGGAATCCTTAACTAGAACTCGAGGCCATGCTCGCGCGCGGCATCGGCCAACGCCTTGACACGGCCATGGTATTTGAATCCGGAACGATCGAAAGCAACCCGGGTGATGCCGGCGGCCGTGGCGCGTTCCGCGACCAGCCGGCCGACCATGGTCGCGGCCAGGATATTACCCGTGACGGTGATTTCCTTGCGGACATCGCCTTCGAGGGTCGAGGCGCAGACCATGACCCGCCCGCCCTCCGGCGCGATGACCTGCGCATAGATGTGGCGCGGCGTGCGGTGCACGCACAGGCGCATGGCGCCCTTCTCCCGGATGTGGCTGCGGGCGCGTGTGGCGCGGCGTAGACGTGCGGTTTTCTTGTCCATAGCTATCCTGAACCTATTTCTTCTTGGCTTCCTTCCGGACGACAATCTCGTCGGAATAACGAACGCCCTTGCCCTTGTAGGGCTCGGGCGGGCGGAAGGCGCGGATCTCCGCAGCCACCTGGCCCACCTGCTGCCGGTCGTTGCCCTTCAGCAGAATTTCTGTCTGGCTCGGCGTCTCGGCGGTAATACCCTCGGGCACTGGATAGTCGATCGGGTGCGAGAATCCAAGCGTCAGGTTGAGCACCTTGCCCTTGGCCTGCGCGCGGTATCCCACGCCGATCAGCTCCAGCTTCCTTTCAAACCCCTTGCTGACACCGGTCATCATGTTGTTGACGAGCGCCCGGGTGGTCCCTGCCAGGGCATTGGCCTGCTTGGAGGTCCCTTTCGGACTGAACGTCAGTTCACTGTCGCCCAGGTTCACTTCCACCAGGTTGTGTATGCGGTGCTCCAGCGTCCCCTTCGGACCCTTCACCGTCAGCAGCCTGCCCGCCTCGCTGACCTCTACGGACGCGGGTACGACTACCGGTTGTTTGGCAATGCGTGACATCTCACTTCCCCGATCAGCTGACTATGCAGAGAACCTCGCCGCCTTCACCCGCGGCGCGCGCCTGACGATCGCTCATCACGCCGCGAGAGGTTGAAATGATGGCCACTCCGAGTCCGTTCTGAACCCGGGGCAGGTCATCCTTGCCCTTGTAGAGGCGCAGGCCGGGCCGGCTGCTGCGCTGAATCCTGTCGATCACCGGCTTGCCGTCATGGTATTTCAGCGTAATCGTCAATACGCTTTTGCTTTCGGCCTCCGCGGTGGAAAACTCCGTGATATAGCCTTCGTCCAGGAGCACCTGGGCAATGGCGCACTTCAGCTTCGAGGAGGGCATGGACACCCGGGCCTTGCTGGCGCTCTGCCCGTTGCGAATCCGGGTCAGCATATCAGCTATGGGATCAGTCATCATGATGGTTCACCAACTCGCCTTGACCAGTCCGGGAACGTCACCACGCATGGCGGCCTCGCGGAGCTTGTTTCTTGCCAGACCGAACTTGCGGTAATAGCCATGCGGGCGTCCCGTGATGCGGCAGCGGTTGCGCTGGCGTGTGGGACTCGCGTCACGCGGCATTGCCTGCAGCCTGAGCTGGGCCTCTTCACGCGCCTCATCGGTGCTGTTCGGGTTCTTGATGATCGCCTTGAGGGCGTCGCGTCTGGCGGCATACCGCTTCACGGTACGGGCCCGCTTCACCTCCCGGGCAATCATGGAGTTCTTTGCCATGTTCCTACCTCAATTCCTGAACGGGAAGCTGAACGCCGCCAGCAGCGCACGTCCTTCCTGATCCGTTTTTGCGGTTGTCGTAAACGTGATATCGAGACCACGCAGTGTATCTATCTTGTCGTAGTCGATTTCCGGAAAGATGATCTGCTCACGAACGCCCATGTTGTAGTTGCCGCGCCCGTCAAACGACTTGGGATTCAGACCGCGGAAATCGCGGGTTCGCGGGATGGCGATATTGATCAGCCGATCGAGAAATTCGTACATGCGCTCGCGACGCAAGGTCACCTTGCAACCGATGGGCCAGCCCTCGCGCACCTTGAAACCTGCGACGGACTTGCGCGCCAGCGTGATCACGGGCTTCTGACCTGCGATCCCCGTCATATCCGCAACGGCATTGTCGATCAGCTTGCGGTCGCCAACGGCCTCGCCCACGCCCATGTTGAGCGTGATCTTCTCGAGACGCGGCACCTCCATGACGTTCTTGTAGTCAAACTGCTCCTGGAGCTGTTTGACCACGGTGTCGCGATAATAATCCTGCAGCCTGGCCATATCTTCATTCCACCGGTTCAGATGTCAACCACTTCACTGGTTGACTTGAAAAAACGCACCTTGCGACCATCCTCCAGGGTCCTGAAACCGACGCGGTCACCCTTGCTGGTCTGCGGGTTGTAAAGCATTACATTGGAGGCATCGACGGGCATTTCCTTCTCGATGATGCCGCCCGGAACGCCGCGGTTCGGATTGGGTTTGGTGTGCCGCTTGGCCATGTTGACATCGGAGACCACGACACGTCCGTCCTGCATGATGCTCATCACATTGCCGCGCTTGCCCTTGTCCTTGCCCGCGATTACCACGACCTCGTCACCTTTTCTGATTCTGCGCATGTTCCCGTCCTACAGTACTTCCGGCGCCAGCGAGATGATCTTCATGAAGCGCTCGCTGCGCAGCTCCCTGGTCACCGGGCCAAAGATACGTGTTCCGATCGGCTGCAGCTGGTTGTTCAGCAGCACCGCGGCGTTGCCGTCGAAGCGGATAAGCGATCCGTCCTGACGGCGCACACCCTTGCGGGTGCGTACCACGACCGCGTTATAGACATCGCCCTTCTTCACCTTGCCGCGCGGTATGGCTTCCTTCACGCTGACCTTGATGACGTCACCGATGCGGGCGTAGCGACGGTGCGACCCGCCCAGCACCTTGATGCACTGCAAACGGCGGGCTCCGCTGTTGTCGGCGACATCAAGTATTGTCTGCATCTGTATCATGCTTGCATTCCGTCCGTAGGTTTCCCGCTGCGGGGATGCGCCCGGCTATTCGCCGCGGCCGATAATACCGACCAGCCGCCACGACTTGGTCCTCGAAAGGGGCCGGCACTGTTCTATGGTCACCATATCGCCTTCCTGGCAGGCGTTCTGCTCGTCATGCACATGCAGCTTCGTTGACCGGCGTATGTACTTCCCGTAGATGGGATGCTTGACCTTGCGCTCTATCAGCACGGTTACCGTCTTGTCCATCCTGTTGCTGACGACCCTGCCGGTGACGGTGCGCGTTACTTCCACAGTCTCGCTCATGATGACTCACCCGCCCTGATCTTCTCGTTGATCACCGTATTGATGCGCGCGATATCCTTGCGCACCTTGCCCACCCGGTCCGGACGCGACAGCTGGCCGGTGCCGCGCTGCATGTAGAGGTTGAATCTCTCGCGCAGCAGGTTATACATCTCCATCCGCAGTTCACTGACCGACTTGTTGCGTAGTTCCGCCGCTTTCATCACATCACCGTCCGCGTCACGAAGGTTGTCTTGAACGGCAGCTTGGCGGCCGCCAGCCTGAATGCCTCCCGGGCGATGTTCTCCGAGACGCCGTCAATTTCATAGAGCACGCGGCCCGGCTGGATCTGGGCGATCCAGTACTCGACGTTGCCCTTGCCCTTGCCCATACGCACCTCGATGGGCTTCTTGGTGATCGGCACATCGGGAAACACGCGAATCCAGAGCTTGCCGCCGCGCTTGACGTGGCGGGAGATCGCCCGGCGCGCCGCCTCGATCTGGCGCGCCGTCATGCGCCCCCGCGCCGTCGCCTTGAGAGCATACTCGCCGAAACTGACCTTGTTGCCGCGCTGGGCGAGGCCACGGTTGTGCCCCGTTTGCTGCTTGCGAAATTTGGTTCTCTTGGGCTGTAGCATGGATGTTCTCCGTTATCAGGATGCCGCGGGACGGGCGGATTCCGCCTCGACCTCCACACCCCGGTCAAACACCTCGCCCTTGAAGATCCACACCTTTACGCCGATCTTGCCGTAGGTGGTGTTGGCCTCGGCCACGCCGTAGTCGATGTCCGCGCGCAGGGTATGCAGCGGCACCCGTCCCTCGCGGTACCACTCGGAACGGGCGATCTCCGCTCCGTTCAGCCGGCCGCCGACGTTGATCTTGATCCCCTCGGCACCGATGCGCATGGCGTTGCTGACCGCACGCTTCATGGCGCGGCGGAACATGATGCGCCGCTCCAGCTGCTGGGCGACGCTCTCCGCCACGAGGTGGGCGTCCAGTTCCGGCTTGCGTATCTCCTCGATATTGATATTGACCGGGATACCCATGCGCGCCGATACCTCCTTGCGCAGGCGATCGATATCCTCACCCTTCTTGCCGATCACGATGCCGGGACGCGCGGTGTGTATCGTGATCAGGGCATTGTGCGCCGGACGGGAAATCTGCACGCGACTCACCGATGCCTGGGACAGGCGCTTCTTGATGAACTCGCGGATCTCCAGGTCCGTGTTGAGATAGTCGGCATAGTTTTTCGAGTTGGCATACCACGTGGACGTCCAGTCCTTGACGATGCCGAGCCTGATGCCTGTTGGATGTACTTTATGACCCATACCGCTATGCGCCTCTACTTGTTTGGATTCACTTGTCGCTCACCGTGACGGTGATATGACTATTGCGTTTCAGTATCCGGTTTCCCCGGCCCTTGGCGCGCGCCTGGAAGCGTTTCAGCATCCGGCCCTCGTCGACGCAGATCGCGGCCACCCTGAGTTCGTCGATATCCGCGCCCTCGTTGTGTTCCGCGTTGGCGATGGCGGACTCCAGCACCTTGCGCACCATCGCCGCGGCCTTCTTACGGCTGAAGGTCAACACGTTCAATGCCTTCTCAACCGGGAGGCCGCGTATCTGGTCGGCCACCAGCCGGCATTTCTGCGGCGCAATCCGTGCATGCTTCAATATCGCACTGACCTGCATCTCACTGTCCCCTTACTTCGACTTCCTGTCGGCCGCGTGTCCCTTGAAGGTCCGCGTCAGGGCGAACTCGCCCAGCTTGTGTCCGACCATGTTCTCGTTGACGAGCACCGGTACGTGCTGGCGCCCGTTGTGCACGGCGATCGTCAGGCCCACCATGTCCGGTATGACCATCGAGCGGCGCGACCAGGTTTTGATCGGTCGCTTGCTGTTTTCCGCAGCCGCCTGTTCCACCTTCTTCAGGAGGTGGGTATCAATGAACGGTCCTTTTTTAATCGAGCGTGGCACTGTTGCTGATCCTCGTGATTACTTGCCGTAGCGGCGTCTGATGATCATGCCGCTGGTGCGCTTGTTGCTGCGCGTGCGGTAGCCCTTGGTCGGCGTACCCCACGGGCTGACCGGATGCCGGCCGCCGGAGGTCCTGCCTTCGCCGCCGCCGTGCGGATGATCGACCGGATTCATGGCCACACCGCGCACCGTCGGACGTACGCCGCGCCAGCGCTTGGCGCCCGCCTTGCCCAGGTGGCGCAGATTGTGCTCGGTATTGCCAACTTCACCGATGGTGGCCATGCAGTCCGCCGGCACCTTGCGTATCTCGCCGGAACGCAGCCGCAAGGTGGCATGATCGCCTTCACGCGCAATCAGCTGCACGCTGCTGCCGGCGCTGCGCGCCAGCTGGCCACCTTTGCCGGGCTTCATTTCGACGTTGTGCACCATGCTGCCGACGGGCACGTTGCGCAGCGGCATGGCATTGCCCGGCTTGATCGGCGCGTCGCTGCCGCTGCGCAGCTCGTTGCCGGCCTGCACACCCTTCGGCGCGAGGATGTAGCGGCGTTCGCCATCGGCGTAGAGCAGCAGGGCGATGTGCGCCGAGCGGTTCGGGTCGTACTCGATGCGCTCCACCCGCGCCGGCACGCCAGCCTTGTCGCGTTTGAAATCGACGATGCGGTAAAGCTGCTTGTGACCGCCACCCTTGTGCCGGGTGGTGATGCGTCCGCTGTTGTTCCGTCCGCCATTCTTCGACTTGGTGCCAACCAGGGCGGAATGCGGGCGCCCCTTGTGCAGGTCGGGCGTTACCACCTTGACGACGAAACGGCGTCCGGGTGATGTCGGGTTTGCTTTTACCAGTGGCATATCTTCAACCTTCGTGGCGGACCGTTATCGTCCGGCGCCTCAATCCTTCCCCATGAAATCGATGTCGTGGCCTTCGGCCAGGGTCACGTAGGCCTTTTTCCAGTTCACGCGCCTGCCCATCGTCTGGCCGAAACGCCTGGTCTTGCCGCGCATATTGGAAACCTGCACACCCTTTACCTTGACATCGAACATCAGCTCCACCGCCTGGCGAATCTCCGGTTTGCTCGCACACGGCAACACCTTGAATACGAACTGGCGACTTGCATCGGCAACACGCGAACTCTTCTCCGATACCACCGGCGCCAGCAGCACCTTCATCAGACGCTCCTGATTCATGCCAGACGCTCCTCTATCTGCCTGAGTGCACTGGTCGTGACCACGACCCGCTCGAAACCGACCAGGCTTACGGGATCGACACCCGCCGCCGCACACACACCCACCCGCGGCAGGTTGCGCGCCGCAAGGTAGAGGTTATCGTCCGGGGCATCGGTGACGATCAGCACATTGTCCAGACCCAGTTCTTTCAACCTGCCGACGATCTCGCGCGTTCTGGGCGCCTCGACGGCAAAGGATTCCACGGCGATCAGTCGATCCTGACGGACCAGTTCGGACAGGATGCAGCGCATCGCGAGCCGGTACATCTTGCGGTTGATCTTCTGCGTATAGTCGCGCGGGCGCGCCGCGAAGGTCGTACCACCGGCGCGCCACAGCGGGCTGCGCGATGTGCCGGAGCGCGCCCGGCCGGTGCCTTTCTGCCTCCAGGGCTTGCTGCCGCCGCCCCTCACCTCGCTGCGCGTCTTCTGCCTGACGGTGCCGGCGCGCTTACCGGCGAGGCAGGCCGTCACCACCTGATGTACCAGGGCCTCGCGGAAATCCTGCGCAAAGGTGTCGTCCGACACCTGCACCGATCCTGATCCACCGCCATGCAACTGCAATTCCATGATGCCGCTCCTAGCCTGCCTTCACCGCGGGACGAATGATGAGGTCGCCACCCTGCGCTCCCGGGACCGCACCCTTGATCAGCAGCAGGTTGCGTTCGGTATCCACACGCACGATCTCCAGACTCTGGATGCTGCGCCGCACATTACCCATGTGGCCGGACATCTTCTTGCCCTTGACCACCCGGCCCGGGGTCTGGTTCTGACCGATGGACCCCGGAGCGCGGTGCGACAGCGAGTTACCGTGCGTGGCGTCCTGCATACTGAAGTTATGTCGTTTGACGGTGCCGGCGAAACCCTTGCCGATGACGGTACCGGTCACGTCCACGCTCTGGCCCGCGCTGAACAGGTCGACACCGAGTTCGCTGCCGATCCCGATGCCGTCACCCTCACCGTCCTCGAGCCGGAACTCCCACAGGCCACGGCCGGCCTCGGTACCGGCTTTGGCATAGTGCCCGGCCATGGGACGGGTCACGCGCGTGGCGCGGCGGCTGCCGGTGGTCACCTGCAGGGCGCGATAACCGTCGTTTTCAACGGTCTTGACCTGGGTGACGCGATTCGGCTCGACCGAGATCACGGTCACGGGCACGGCAACGCCTTCTTCGGTGAAGATGCGCGTCATGCCGGCCTTGCGTCCAACTATTCCGATAGTCATTTCATCAATCCCGCGGTGCACGAACCCTGTTAGTTAAGCCTGATCTGGACGTCCACACCGGCCGCCAGGTCGAGTTTCATCAGGGCATCCACCGTCTTGTCCGTCGGGTCCACGATATCCATCAAGCGCTTGTGGGTCCGGATCTCGTACTGGTCGCGCGCGTCCTTGTCGACGTGCGGCGAGACCAGCACGGTAAAGCGTTCCTTCTTGGTGGGCAGGGGAATGGGACCCCGCACCTGCGCACCGGTGCGCTTTGCCGTCTCGACGATCTCGGCTGCGGACTTGTCGATCAGCCGATGATCGAAGGCCTTCAGGCGTATCCGGATTCTCTGGTTGCTCATCTCTATCTGCTCGCGACTCTAATGGGGTCAGGCCCCGCTTTCTATGAAGTGAGAAGCAAGAGGTAAAAAGTGAGGAGCAAACCCTTCACCTTTCACTCTATTACTTTTCACTTACTCACTTCTCACTTCTCACTTGCTCACTCAAGGATCTTCGAAACAACACCCGCTCCCACCGTGCGCCCACCCTCGCGAATGGCAAAACGCAAGCCCTCCTCCATCGCAATCGGCGCTATCAGCGATACCGTCATCTTCACGTTGTCTCCCGGCATCACCATCTCCACACCCTCCGGCAGGTCACATGCCCCCGTCACGTCCGTCGTGCGAAAATAAAACTGCGGCCGGTAACCATTGAAAAACGGCGTGTGACGTCCGCCCTCCTCCTTCGACAACACATACACCTCACTCTCAAACTTCGTGTGCGGCGTGATCGACCCCGGCTTCGCCAGAACCTGCCCACGCTCAACCTCCTCGCGCTTCGTCCCGCGCAACAACACACCCACATTGTCGCCCGCCTGTCCCTGGTCCAGCAGCTTGCGAAACATCTCCACTCCCGTGCAGGTCGTCTTCAGCGTGTCCTTGATCCCCACAATCGAAATCTCGTCACCCACCTTCACCACACCACGCTCAATTCGTCCCGTCACCACCGTGCCACGGCCCGAAATCGAAAACACATCCTCCACCGGCATCAGAAACGCACCGTCAATCGCTCGCTCCGGCTCCGGTATATAGGCATCCATCGCCTCCACCAGCTTGAATATCGAGGGCACACCAATCTCACTCGTGTCTCCCTCCAGCGCCTTCAACGCAGATCCCGTCACAATCGGCGTGTCATCACCCGGAAAATCATACTTCTCCAGCAACTCCCGGATCTCCATCTCCACCAGCTCCAGCAGCTCCGCATCATCCACCTGGTCCGCCTTGTTCATGTACACCAGAATGTACGGAACACCTACCTGACGACTCAGCAAAATGTGCTCGCGCGTCTGCGGCATCGGTCCATCCGCCGCACTCACCACCAAAATCGCTCCGTCCATCTGCGCCGCACCCGTGATCATGTTCTTCACATAATCCGCGTGCCCAGGACAGTCCACGTGCGCATAGTGACGATTGTCACTCTCGTACTCCACGTGCGCCGTCGCAATCGTAATACCACGCTCCCGCTCCTCCGGCGCATTGTCAATCTGGTCATACGCCTTGAACACGCCTCCGTGCTTCTCCGCCATCACCTTCGTGATCGCCGCCGTCAACGTCGTCTTCCCATGATCCACGTGACCTATCGTACCCACGTTTATATGCGGCTTCGTTCGCTCGAATTTTTCCTTGGACACGGTTCTATACCTCGTTACTGTTCAGATGGTTTAATCACGATGCCTTCTTGATGACCGCCTCGGCAATGCTGGCCGGGGCCTCGGAGTACTTCTCGAACTCCATGGAATAAGTCGCGCGGCCCTGGGTCATGGAGCGCAGGTCGGTGGCATAGCCGAACATCTCGGCCAGCGGCACCTCGGCGCGGATGATCTTTCCGGAAGGGCTGTCATCCATACCCTGGGTGATCCCGCGGCGGCGGTTGAGGTCGCCCATCACGTCGCCCAGGTAGTCCTCCGGAGTTACCGCCTCGACCTTCATGACCGGCTCGAGCAGTACCGGACTGGCATTGAGCGCTCCGGCCTTGAAACCCATGGAACCGGCGATCTTGAAGGCCATTTCACTGGAATCGACATCGTGGTAGGAACCGTCGAACAGGGTGACCTTGACGTCCACCAGCGGGAAGCCGGCCAGCACCCCGTTCTGCATCTGCTCCTGCACACCCTTGTCGACCGCCGGGATGTACTCCCTGGGGACGACGCCGCCGACGATGCCGTTCACGAATTCATAACCCGTACCGGGTTCGCGCGGCTCGATCTTCAGCCAGACATGGCCGTACTGGCCGCGGCCGCCCGACTGGCGCACGAACTTGCCTTCCTGCTCGACCGCCTTGCGGATGGTCTCGCGGTAGGCCACCTGCGGAGCACCCACATTGGCCTCCACCTTGAACTCGCGGCGCATGCGGTCGACGATGATCTCCAGGTGCAGCTCGCCCATGCCGGAGATGATGGTCTGACCGGATTCTTCGTCGGTGCGCACCCGGAACGAGGGGTCTTCCTTGGCGAGCTTCTGCAGGGCGAGGCCCATCTTTTCCTGGTCCGCCTTGGTCTTCGGCTCAACGGCCACCGAGATAACCGGCTCGGGGAACTCCATGCGCTCCAGGGTGATGACCTTGTCGGGGTTGCACAGGGTGTCCCCGGTGGTGACGTCTTTCAGGCCCACCGCGGCGGCGATATCGCCGGCGCGCACTTCCTTGATTTCCTCGCGGCTGTTGGCGTGCATCTGCAGGATACGGCCGATGCGCTCCTTTTTGCCTTTCACCGGGTTGTAGACGGTGTCACCGGAACACAGTACGCCGGAATAGACACGGAAGAAGGTCAGGTTGCCGACAAAGGGGTCGGTCGCGATCTTGAAGGCCAGCGAGGCAAACGGCTCCTCGTCGGAGGGGTGGCGCTCCGCCTCGGTTTCGGCCGCGTCGTCCAGATTGCCCCGGATCGAGGGCACGTCCACCGGGGACGGCATGTAGTGGATGACGGCATCCAGCATGGCCTGCACGCCCTTGTTCTTGAAGGCGGAGCCGCACAGGGTCGGCACGATCTCGTTGGCGAGGGTGCGTGCCCGCAGGCCCTGGCGGATCTCGTCCTGGGTCAGTTCGATGCCTTCCAGGTATTTCTCGCTCAGTTCATCGCTGGACTCTGCCGCGGCTTCCACCATGTGCTCGCGCCATTCATTGCAGGCATCGACCATATCGGCGGGGATTTCCCGCTCCTCGTAGGTCACGCCCATGTCTTCCTCATTCCAGAAGATCGCCTTCATGCGGATGAGGTTAACCACACCCTTGAAATTTTCCTCGGCCCCGATCGGCAGCTGCAGCGGCACCGGCTTGGCGCCCAGACGATCCTGCATCTGCTTCACCACACGGAGGAAATTGGCGCCGGCGCGGTCCATCTTGTTCACAAAGGCCATGCGCGGAACCCGGTACTTGTTGGCCTGGCGCCAGACGGTCTCCGACTGCGGCTCCACGCCGCCGACGGCGCAGAACACGGCGCAGGCGCCGTCGAGCACACGCAGCGAACGCTCCACCTCGATGGTGAAGTCGACATGCCCGGGGGTATCGATGATGTTGATGCGATGCTCGGGGAACTGCTTGTCCATGCCCTTCCAGAAACAGGTCGTGGCGGCGGAGGTAATGGTAATGCCGCGCTCCTGCTCCTGCTCCATCCAGTCCATCACGGCGGCGCCGTCATGCACCTCGCCCATCTTGTGGGATACGCCCGTATAGAACAGGATACGCTCGGTCGTCGTGGTCTTACCGGCATCGATATGGGCCATGATGCCGACATTCCGATAGCGCTCGATTGGTGTCTTGCGTGCCACTGTTGCGTCCTGTCTGGATAGGTAGGGTTACGATTACCACCGATAATGCGCGAAGGCCTTGTTGGCCTCTGCCATGCGGTGGGTATCTTCACGTTTCTTGACTGCCGCGCCGCGGTTCTCGGCGGCGTCCATCAGCTCGCCGGCCAGTCGCAGCGGCATGGATTTCTCGCTGCGCTTGCGCGCGGCATCGAGCATCCAGCGCATGGCGAGCGTAGTGCGGCGGATCGCACGCACCTCGACCGGAACCTGGTAGGTCGCGCCGCCGACGCGGCGGGACTTGACCTCGACCATCGGGCGCACATTGTCCAGCGCCTTGTCGAGCACCTCCATCGGATCACTGTGACCCTTACCGGATATCTGGTTCAGCGCACCGTAGATGATGGTCTCGGCAACGGATTTCTTTCCGTCAGACATCACCATATTGACGAACTTGGCCAGCATCTCGCTGCCGTATTTCGGATCCGGCAGTATCTCCCGCGCGCCGATGACTCTTCTTCTGGACATGTCTGGTTCTCGGATGGGTTGGGTTGAATCGACGTCGTCAGGACTTGGGCCGCTTGGCGCCGTACTTGGAACGGCCCTGGCGGCGGTTCTGCACACCGGAGGTGTCAAGACTGCCGCGTACGGTGTGGTAGCGCACGCCCGGCAGATCCTTGACGCGGCCACCGCGGATCAGCACGACCGAGTGCTCCTGGAGGTTGTGCCCTTCACCGCCGATGTAAGTGGTCACCTCATAACCGTTGGTCAGACGCACGCGCGCCACCTTGCGAAGCGCCGAGTTCGGCTTCTTCGGCGTCGTGGTATAGACACGGGTACATACACCGCGACGCTGCGGACAGGCTTCCAGCGCCGGGACGCTGCTTTTTTCCCGCTTCCTGCTACGCGGCTTGCGCACTAATTGGTTGATTGTGGCCATCCCAGAAACACCTTGACAATAAATCGGAAAACTGCAGTCCTGAAAACAAACGACAGGCCGGAGTGATCCGGCCTGTCGAGAGAAGCGGAATTTTAGTGACAGGGGCAAATCCTGTCAAGAACGTTTTTCAGGATCCCGTGATATCCTCTACCTGTCCGCTTTCCCTGGCCAGGACGGTTTCCATCTCCCCGAGGATCTCCATCGGCTCCAGATCACGCAGTCGACGGCGTGATTCGTGGTAGGCAAGCCCGGTACCGGCAGGAATCAGACGGCCCACGATGACGTTCTCCTTGAGCCCGCGCAGGCTGTCCTTGCTGCCGCGCACCGCGGCTTCGGTCAGCACCCGGGTCGTCTCCTGGAACGAGGCGGCCGAGATGAACGACTCGGTCGCCAGCGAGGCCTTGGTGATGCCGAGCAGCAGCGGCACCCAGACGGCGGGTTCCTGGTCGTTGCGGGTCAGCTTCTCGTTCTCCTCGAGTACGCGCGAGCGTTCCAGCTGCTCGCTCCGCAGAAACCGGCTATCGCCCGGGTCGGTGACTTCCACCTTGCGCAGCATCTGGCGCAGGATGACCTCGATGTGCTTGTCGTTGATCTTCACACCCTGCAGGCGGTAGACGTCCTGGATTTCCTTGACCAGGTATTCCGCCATTGCCGAGGTGCCCAGCAGGCGCAGGATATCATGGGCGTTGGGTTCTCCATCGACCAGGGTCTCACCCTTCTCGACATGCTCGCCCTCGAACACGGTGACATGCCGCCACTTGGGGATGAGTTCCTCATGCTGCTCGCCCTCGGCCCCGGTGATGATCACGCGCTGTTTACCCTTGGTGTCCTTGCCGAAACCGACGGTACCCGAGACTTCCGCGAGGATGGCGGGTTCCTTGGGCTTGCGGGCTTCGAACAGGTCCGCGACACGCGGCAGACCGCCGGTGATGTCGCGGGTCTTGGAGGACTCCTGGGGTATGCGCGCAACCACATCACCGACCTGCACCGAGGCGCCGTCATCCAGGCCGACGATCGCCCCTGCCGGCAGAAAGTAGTGGGCATCGATATCGGTGCCGGCGATCTTGAGCTGCCGGCCCTGCTCGTCGACCAGCCTGACCATCGGTCGCAGATCCTTGCCGGCGCTGCCGCGCTGCTTGGGGTCGGTGACCACCTTGCTGGTGAGCCCGGTGATCTCATCCGTGTGCTCAAGAATGGTGAGCCCATCGTGGAAGTCGGTGAACTTCACCACACCGGCCACCTCGGTCACGATCGGGTGGGTGTGCGGGTCCCAGTTGGCGATCACGCTGCCGCCCTGAACGGTGTCGCCCTCGGCGGCGCTGATGACCGCGCCATAGGGCACCTTGTAGCGCTCGCGCTCGCGTCCGAACTCGTCGACAATGCCGATCTCGCCGGAACGCGACACCGCCACAAGATTGGCGTTCTTGTCGGTTACCGTCTTGATATTATGCAGACGCACCGTGCCGCCGGACTTGACTTCGACACTGTTGACCGTCGCCGAGCGACTGGCCGCGCCGCCGATGTGGAAGGTGCGCATGGTAAGCTGGGTGCCCGGTTCACCGATGGACTGCGCGGCAATCACGCCGATGGCCTCGCCCTCGTTCACCATGTGCCCGCGGGCAAGATCGCGCCCGTAGCAGGCGGCGCATACCCCGTGGCGGTTATCGCAGGTGATCGGTGAACGCACCTTGATCTCGTCCACGCCCAGGGCTTCCAGGCGGTCGACCCAGTCCTCGTCCAGCAGGGTGTCTTTCGGGGCGATCACCTCGTCACCGCCCGGCAGTCTGACATCCTCGACAATGAGGCGGCCAAGCACACGCTCGCGCAGCGGCTCCACGATGTCGCCGCCCTCGACCAGCGGATTCATCACCAGTCCACCGATGGTACCGCAGTCCTCGCCGATGACGACCAGGTCCTGGGCCACGTCCACCAGGCGGCGGGTCAGGTAACCGGAGTTCGCGGTCTTGAGCGCGGTATCGGCCAGACCCTTGCGGGCGCCGTGGGTGGAGATGAAGTACTGCAGCACGTCCAGTCCCTCGCGGAAATTGGCCGTAATCGGGGTCTCGATGATGGAACCGTCCGGTTTGGCCATCAGGCCGCGCATGCCGGCCAGCTGGCGGATCTGCGCGGCGGAGCCGCGCGCGCCGGAGTCGGCCATCATGTAGACCGAGTTGAAGGAGGGCTGGCGCACCTTCTCGCCCCTGGCGTTGGTCACCTCCTCGCTGCCGAGGCGGTCCATCATCGCCTTGGCCACCTGGTCGTTGGTGCGTGACCAGATATCCACTACCTTGTTGTAGCGCTCGCCCATGGTGACCAGACCGGAGATGTACTGGTTCTGGATCTCCAGGACCTCCTCCTCGGCCGAGGCGAGGATCTGCGCCTTGCCGTCGGGGATGGTCATGTCGTTTACGCCGAAGGAGACCGCGGCGCGGGTGGCGAACGAGAAGCCCATGTACATCAGCTGGTCGGCGAAGATGACGGTTTCCTTCAGGCCGACGCGCCGGTAGCAGGCGTTGATCAGGTTGGAGATCGCCTTCTTGGTCATGTTCTGGTTGACCAGACTGAACGGCAGACCCTTCGGCAGCAGCTCGGAGAGCAATGCGCGCCCGACCGTGGTATCGACCAGGCCGTAGCTCTCCTGCGCCGCGCCATCCTCATCGAGTTCCATCGTGTGCAGTCGGACCTTGACACGGGCATGCAGCGAAACGTTGCCGGTTTCATAGGCGCGATGCGCCTCCTTGATGTCCGCGAAAACCATGCCCTCGCCCTTGGCGTTGACGGATTCGCGGGTGAGGTAATACAGCCCCAGCACCACGTCCTGCGAAGGAACGATGATGGGCTCGCCGTTGGCCGGCGAAAGGATGTTGTTGGACGACATCATCAGGGCGCGCGCCTCCAACTGCGCCTCGATGGACAACGGCACGTGGACCGCCATCTGATCGCCGTCGAAATCGGCATTGAAGGCCGCGCACACCAGCGGGTGCAGCTGGATCGCCTTGCCCTCGATCAGCACCGGCTCGAAGGCCTGGATGCCGAGGCGGTGCAGGGTCGGTGCGCGGTTCAGCATGACGGGGTGCTCGCGAATGACCTCCTCGAGGATATCCCAGACCTCGGGACCCTCGCGCTCCACCAGCTTCTTGGCAGCCTTGATGGTAGTGGCCAGACCGCGGAACTGCAGCTTGCTGAAGATGAACGGCTTGAACAGCTCCAGCGCCATGCGCTTGGGCAGACCGCACTGGTGCAGCTTCAGGGTCGGGCCGACGACGATTACGGAGCGGCCGGAGTAGTCGACGCGCTTGCCGAGCAGGTTCTGGCGGAAGCGGCCCTGCTTGCCCTTGATCATGTCGGCGAGCGACTTCAGCGGACGCTTGTTGGTACCGGTGATGGCGCGTCCGCGCCGGCCGTTGTCGAGCAGCGCGTCGACTGATTCCTGCAGCATGCGCTTTTCGTTGCGCACGATGATGTCCGGGGCGTTCAGCTCCAGCAGGCGCTTCAGGCGATTGTTGCGGTTGATGACACGACGGTAAAGATCGTTCAGGTCGGAGGTCGCAAAGCGCCCGCCGTCGAGCGGCACCAGGGGGCGCAGCTCCGGGGGCAGCACCGGCAGCACCGTCATCACCATCCATTCCGGACGGTTACCGGACTCGATGAAAGACTCGACCAGCTTGAGGCGCTTGCCCAGCCGCTTGAGCTTGGTCTCCGACTTGGTGCTGCCGATTTCATCGCGCAGCTTCGCCGCGTCCAGCTGCAGGTCGATGCGACGCAGCAGTTCGTACACGGCCTCGGCGCCCATGCGGGCGTCGAATTCGTCGCCGTTTTCCTGGATAGCATCCAGGTAGGCCTCGTCGGTGAGCAGCTGACCGCGCTCGAGCGTGGTCATGCCGGGATCGACGATGACATAAGCCTCGAAGTAGAGCACCCGCTCGATATCACGCAGGGTCATGTCCAGCAGCAGTCCGATGCGCGAGGGCAGGGATTTCAGGAACCAGATGTGCGCCGCCGGGCTGGCCAGCTCGATGTGTCCCATGCGTTCGCGGCGCACCTTGGCGAGCGTGACCTCAACGCCGCACTTCTCGCACACCACACCGCGGTGCTTGAGGCGCTTGTACTTGCCGCACAGGCACTCGTAGTCCTTCACCGGGCCGAAGATCTTGGCGCAGAACAGGCCGTCACGCTCCGGTTTGAAGGTGCGGTAATTGATGGTCTCCGGCTTCTTCACCTCGCCGTAGGACCAGGACCGGATCATGTCGGGCGAGGCCAGACCGATGCGGATGGAATCGAAATCGTCAGTTTGGCCTTGCGGCCTCAAAAGATTGAGTAGATCTTTCATCGTCTCTCCTGCGTCTGCAGTGTCGAGTTGCGCGCTAAGGGGCAGCGTGCCGCCGTCAGTCCTGTTCCAGTTCCATGTTGATGCCGAGCGAACGGATTTCCTTCACCAGCACGTTGAAGGACTCGGGCATGCCGGCATCCATACGGTGATCACCGTCGACGATGTTCTTGTACATCTTGGTGCGGCCGTTCACGTCATCCGATTTCACCGTCAACATTTCCTGCAGCGTATAGGCGGCGCCGTAGGCCTCCAGGGCCCACACCTCCATTTCACCGAAGCGCTGGCCGCCAAACTGCGCCTTGCCACCGAGCGGTTGCTGGGTCACCAGGCTGTAGGGGCCGGTGGAGCGGGCATGCATCTTGTCATCGACCAGGTGGTTGAGCTTCAGCATGTACATGTAACCGACCGTCACCTGCCGGTCGAAGGCATCGCCGGTGCGTCCGTCATAGAGCGTCGTCTGTCCGCTGACGGGCAGGTCAGCGAGTTCCAGCATGCGCTTGATCTCATCCTCGGAAGCGCCGTCGAACACCGGGGTGGCCATGGGCACGCCATTCCTCAGATTCCTCGCCAGTTCCAGGATCTCCTCGTCCGTGAACGAGGCGAGGTCCTCGACGCGGCCGCTGCCGTTGTAGACCTGGTCCAGGAAACCGCGCAGCTCGGTGACAAGCGCCTCCCGCTGCGCGTCGAGCATCCTGCCGATCTTGATGCCCAGCCCCTTGGCCGCCCAGCCGAGGTGGGCCTCCAGCACCTGACCGACGTTCATGCGAGAAGGCACGCCGAGGGGATTGAGCACGATGTCCATTGAGGTGCCGTCCATCGAGTACGGCATGTCCTCAACCGGCTGAATCATCGAGATCACACCCTTATTGCCGTGTCGTCCCGCCATCTTGTCGCCCGGTTGAACGCGGCGTTTTACTGCCAGGTAGACCTTGACCATTTTCAGCACGCCCGGCGCCAGGTCATCGCCCGTGGTGAGCTTGGCCTTCTTCTCTTCCAGGCGGCGGTCGAAGTCCTTGCGCAGCGTCTTGAGCTGCTCGCCCGCCTTTTCCAGATTCTCGTTGGCCTCCTCGTTGCGCAGCCGGATCTCGAACCACTTGGCGCGACCGATCCCGGTGAGATAGTCCCGGGTGAGCTTGGCACCGGCCTCCAGCCTGTCGGGCCCGCCCTCGGCAAGCTTGCCGAGCAGCAGTTTCTCCACGCGCTGGTAGATGTCGTCCTCCATGATGCGCAGCTGGTCATTGAGGTCCTTGCGCACCTTGGCCAATTGCTCATCCTCGATCTGCAGTGCGCGCGCGTCCTTTTCGACGCCGTCGCGCGTGAACACCTGCACGTCGATCACCGTACCGTCCATGCCGCTCGGCACCCGCAGCGAGGTGTCCTTCACGTCGGAGGCCTTCTCGCCGAAGATCGCGCGCAGCAGTTTCTCTTCCGGAGTGAGCTGGGTCTCTCCCTTGGGAGTGACCTTGCCTACCAGGATGTCGCCCGGCTTGACCTCGGCGCCGATGTAGACGATGCCGGATTCGTCCAGCTTCGCCAGGGCGCCCTCGCCGACGTTGGGGATATCGCCCGAGATCTCCTCGGAGCCGAGCTTCGTGTCACGCGCCACACAGGTCAGTTCCTCGATGTGGATCGTGGTGAAGCGGTCATCCTCGACGACGCGTTCCGAAATCAGGATGGAGTCCTCGAAGTTGTAGCCGTTCCAGGGCATGAACGCGACCAGCAGGTTTTGCCCCAGCGCAAGCTCGCCCAGATCGGTGCTCGGCCCATCGGCCAGCACATCGCCGCGCGCAATGAGGTTGCCCGGGGAAACCAGCGGTCGCTGGTTGATGCAGGTGTTCTGGTTGGAACGGGTGTACTTGGTCAGGTTGTAGATGTCGACGCCGGGCTCGCCGGGAACGGTTTCGTCGTCGTCGATGCGCACCACGATGCGCGCGGCATCAACGGAGTCGACCACGCCGCCTCGCCGGGCCACCACGGTTACGCCGGAGTCGACCGCCACCGTACGTTCGATGCCGGTACCGACCAGCGGCTTCTCGGTGGTCAGGGTCGGGACCGCCTGGCGCTGCATGTTCGATCCCATGAGGGCGCGGTTGGCGTCGTCATGTTCCAGGAACGGAATCAGCGCCGCGGCCACGGAGACGATCTGCTTGGGCGAGACATCGATGTAATTGACCTGTTCCGGGGCCGAGGTCATGAATTCATTCAAATGCCTGCAGGTTACCAGTTCATCGATCAGGTTGCCGTCTGCGTCGAGGGAGGCGTTCGCCTGGGCGATGATGTACTCGCCCTCCTCAATCGCCGAAAGGTATTCCAGCTCATCGGTGACCCGGCCGTTTTCCACCTTGCGATAGGGCGTTTCCAGAAACCCGTATTCGTTGGTGCGGGCATACACGGCAAGCGAATTGATCAGGCCGATGTTCGGCCCTTCCGGCGTCTCGATCGGGCAGACGCGCCCGTAGTGCGTGGGGTGAACGTCACGCACCTCGAACCCGGCCCGTTCGCGCGTCAGTCCACCCGGGCCCAGCGCCGAGACGCGCCGTTTGTGCGTGACTTCCGAAAGCGGGTTGTTCTGGTCCATGAACTGTGAGAGCTGGCTGGAACCGAAAAACTCCTTGATTGCGGCAGCCACC
The DNA here is from genome assembly GCA_963710815.1 of uncultured Gammaproteobacteria bacterium. Lineage (GTDB taxonomy): Bacteria > Pseudomonadota > Gammaproteobacteria > UBA9214 > UBA9214 > CAVQCA01. The sequence goes on from CAVQCA010000070.1 coordinate 78,303, forward strand.
GGCTTGGCGTTGATCAGCTCCTGGGGCATCAGGCTTTCCGACTCCGCCAGGCTCAGGCGCTCCTTCACCGCACGTTCGACGCGCACCAGCCCGATGCGGAACACGTTCTCCGCCATCTCGCCGACGCAGCGTATGCGGCGGTTGCCGAGATGATCGATGTCGTCCACGGTGCCGTTGCCATTGCGGATATCGACCAGCGTCCTGAGAACACGGATGATGTCCGACCCGTAAGCGCCCAGCGCCTGTTTCAGGTCGCCCCAGGTGATTTTACTGACCGGTTTGCCTGCGCCCTGGATGATCTGGACTATCTGGGCGATATGCGGATCGAGGCGATCGACAACTATTTCTTCCGCATCATTCTTCGATTTCAGCTTGTCTTCCAGTTCCCTGATAATGAAAATATCGTCAATGAGTATGCCCGGTCCGGTGAGTTCTTCCTTCCCCACGCGGCGATTGAATTTCATACGGCCGACCGGCGACAGGTCATAGCGATCGCTGGTGAAGAACAGGTTCTTGAACAGGTTCTGCGCGGCCTCCTTGGTCGGCGGCTCGCCCGGGCGCATCATGCGGTAGATCTCCACCTTGGCCTCGAGATCGGTGGTGGTGGGATCAATGCGCAGGGTGCTGGAGATATAGGGGCCGCGGTCAAGATCGTTCACAAACAGGGTCTTGATCGTGCCGATCTCCAGCGCACGCAGCTTGTTGAAAAGCTCCAGCGAAATCTCCTGGTTGGCAGTGGCGATCAATTCACCGGTTTCCGTATCGACCACGTTGTGGGCGAGGATCTTGCCGATCAGGTAATCCTCCGGCACCTCCAGCGACTTGACGCCGGCTTCGGCCAGTTCGCGGATATGCTTCGCCGTGATGCGGCGTCCCTCTTCCACGATGACCTTGTTCCTGGCCTTGATATCGAAGGTTGCGGTCTCGCCGCGCAGACGCTCCGGCACCAGGTCCAGCCTGATGTCCTTCGGACCGATATGGAAGGTGTTGGTGTCGAAGAAGATATCGAGTATCTGTTCGTTGTCATAGCCCAGTGCGCGCAGCAGGATGGAGGCCGGCAACTTGCGGCGCCGGTCGATGCGCACGAACAGCGCGTCCTTCGGATCGAACTCGAAGTCCAGCCAGGAACCGCGGTAGGGGATCACGCGCGCGGAAAACAGCAGCTTGCCCGAGGAATGGGTCTTGCCCTTGTCGTGGTCGAAGAACACGCCGGGGGAACGGTGCAACTGGGAGACGATGACGCGCTCCGTCCCGTTGATGACGAAGGTGCCGTTTTCCGTCATCAGCGGCAGTTCGCCCATGTAGACTTCCTGCTCCTTGATGTCCTTGACCTTCTTCGCGTCGGCCGGGGAATCCTTGTCGTAGATGATCAGACGCACCAGGGCGCGCAGCGGGGCGGCATAGGTCAGACCGCGCAGCTGGCATTCCTTCACGTCGAAGGCCGGTTCACCGAGGCGGTAGCTGACATAATCGAGCGCTGCGTTGCCGGAATAGCTGAGTATCGGGAATACCGACCGGAACGCGGAGTGCAGGCCCTTCTCGTCACGCCCGAGCGGCGCCTTGTCCGCCTGCAGGAAATCACGGTAGGATTCGAGCTGCGTCGCCAGCAGATACGGCACGTCCAGGATGCTCGGGCGCTTGCCAAAGTCCTTACGGATACGTTTCTTCTCGGTGAAACTGTAGGCCATGGTATTCCTCTTTCTGCTACTGTCTATGCAAGCAGGATGTCAGTACGATCCGGTCAGATTGAAAATCACGGCACGTACCGGCACGGATGTCGTCGCATGTATTTCATTTACAAACAGGGAAAGGCCGGGCGCGTGAGCGCTACCGGCCTGCCCTGTAATCCAGCGGATGCTGTAATCACGTAATGGATTACGTCGGTTCCGCTTACTTGAGTTCGACGCTGGCGCCGGCCTCTTCAAGCTGCTTCTTGATGTCGTCGGATTCCGCCTTGCTCGCGGCTTCCTTGACGGTGGAAGGCGCGCCCTCGACCATATCCTTCGCCTCCTTGAGGCCCAGCCCGGTGATGGCGCGCACCACCTTGATGACGCCGACCTTGTTGGCGCCGAAGCTGGTCATCACGACATCGAACTCGGTCTTCTCTTCGACGGCAGCGCCGGCTTCGGCGGCTGCGGCCGGAGCGGCAGCCACGGCGGCGGCGGCGGTGACGCCGAACTTCTCTTCCATGGCGGCGATCAGGTCAACGACCTGCATCACGGTCATATTGGAGATGGACTCCAGAATCTCTTCTTGTGAAACGGACATAACGAATACTCCTGTTAAAATCTTGTCAGTTGAATGATATGGGTTCAGGCTGCCTGCTGCTTCTGGTCGCGTATCGCTGCCACGGTGCGCGCCAGCTTGGACGGCACTTCGTTCAGCGTCCGCACAAACTTCGCCACCGGGGCCTGCATGACCGACATCAGCATGCTGATGGCCTGGTCGCGCGTCGGAAGCTTGGCCAGCCGGTCGATATCCGCCGGCTCCAGCAACTGCCCCCCAACCGACAGCATGGTGACCTGGAACTTGTCGTGATCCTTGGCAAAGTCCTTGGCCATGCGCGCCGCCGCACCCGGATCCTCCCGGGAAAACGCCAGCATCAGGGGACCGGTCAGCCGGTCGCTCATGCACTCGAAGTCGGTATCCTGCAGGGCGCGGCGCGCCAGTGTGTTTTTCACGACGCGCAGGTAGACATTTTCCTGGCGCGCCCTGACCCGCAGACTGGTTATCTCCCCGACGGTGAGACCACGGTACTCCGCGGCCACTGCCGAGTAGGCACCCTTGGCTATTTCACCGACTTCGGCAACAACAGCCTTTTTCTCTTCAAGCGTTAATGCCATTGCATTTACCTCAACGGAAATTCACCGGCGCACAAGGCGTTCGGCCCCTTCCCGATTATTTACCCGACATCAGCCGGTCAGAGCTGATGCACATCGTTCGGTGACTTGAAGACAGGTCGCTTCGAACTGTCCTGACGCCACCATCTGCGCAGGTTAACCCTTGCGGATCGATTAAACCCGGCATCCTTCCGGAAGCCGGGTACCTGCGGTCTTTGACAGCCACCGGCCGGTAACCCGGCCGACAAGCGCCAAACCGCGCGCAGCAGGTGTATGCCTGCCGCGCAGAACTACGCCACCCCCAATGTGGCCTGGTCGACCTGCAGACCCGGCCCCATGGTGGTCGAAACCGAAACCTTCTTCATATACACGCCTTTGGAGGCCGAGGGCTTGGCCTTCTGCAGATCGGCCAGCAGTGTCTGGAGGTTCTCCTTGAGCGCCTCGGCCTTGAAATCGACCTTGCCGATTGTGCAGTGGATGATGCCGGCCTTGTCCGTGCGGTAGCGCACCTGACCGGCCTTGGCATTCTTCACGGCCGTGGCCACATCCGGCGTGACGGTGCCTACCTTCGGGTTGGGCATCAAGCCACGCGGCCCCAGTATCTGGCCCAGGGTGCCGACGACGCGCATGGCATCCGGCGAGGCGATCACGACGTCGAAGTTCATGACGCCGTTCTTCACCTCCTCGGCCAGATCCTCCAGTCCGACGATATCCGCCCCGGCGTCCCTGGCACTGTCGACATTCGCGCCCTGCGTAAACACGGCCACGCGCACCGTCTTGCCGGTACCGTTGGGCAGGACCGTGGAGCCGCGCACGACCTGATCCGACTTGCGCGGATCAACCCCGAGATTGATGCTGACGTCCACGGACTCCCTGAACTTCACGCTGGAGAACTGCTGCAGCAGGCCCAGCGCCTCGTCAATCGCATACTGCCTGCCGGGAGTGAGCTGCTCCCGCATTGCCTTCGCTCGTTTGCTCAGTCTGGCCATGACTCAACCCTCCACCACAAGGCCCATGCTGCGGGCGGTACCGGCGACGATGCGCACCGCCGCATCCATGTCCGCGGCATTGAGGTCAGGCATCTTGGTGGCGGCGATCGCTTCCAGCTGGGCGCGGGTAACCGTGCCTACCTTGTTGGTATTGGGCGTGCTGGAACCTTTCGGAATGCCGAGCGCCTTCATCAACAGCACCGAGGCCGGAGGCGTCTTGGTGACAAAGGTGAAGCTGCGGTCGCTGTACACCGTGATCACAACGGGAATCGGCAGGCCCTTTTCGATCTGCTGGGTCTGGGCATTGAACGCCTTGCAGAACTCCATGATATTTACGCCATGCTGGCCCAGCGCCGGGCCGACCGGCGGACTCGGATTGGCCTCACCCGCCTTGACCTGCAGCTTGATGTAAGCCTGGATTTTCTTTGCCATTATCTACTCCTGTGGGTACTGGCGCCTTGCGGCTCCCCGGTTTACCAAGTCATTCAAAAAACCACACTCACCGCAAAGACGCAAAGAGCGCAAAGTTTCTAATTGCTTTCAAGAACGATTTTCTCTGCGTCCTTTGCGTCTTTGCGGTGAAAAAAGTGTTCATGTCACCCGACTACGTAACAGCAATAAATTTGTTTCCACACCAGTGTGTCAGGCCTTTTCCACCTGACCGAACTCCAGTTCGACCGGGGTCGAGCGGCCGAAGATCAGCACGGATACCCGCAACCGGCTCTTGTCGTAATTGACCTCTTCCACCACGCCGTTGAAGTCATTGAACGGTCCGTCGGTGACACGCACTACCTCGCCCACCTCGAACAGGACCTTCGGCCTGGGCTTGTCCGCGCCTTCCTGGACACGCTGCAGGATAAAATCCGCCTCGCGCTGGGAAATCGGCGCCGGGCGGTCGCTGGTCCCGCCGATGAAACCCATGACCTTGGGAGCGTCCTTGACCAGGTGCCAGGTGTCGTCACTCATCTCCATCTGCACCAGCACGTAACCCGGGAAGAACTTGCGCTCGCTCTTGCGCTTGGCCCCATCGCGCATTTCGACCACCTCTTCCGTCGGAACCAGGATGTCGCCGAACTTGTCCTGCATGCCGCTGCGCGCGATGCGATCCAGCAGCGTTCGCTTGACCTGATTTTCAAAGCCTGAATAGGCGTGAACAACGTACCACTGAAAAGGCATTGTCTCAGCTTCCCTGACCTGTCAGAAATTGAACGGCGCGCAACAGAAACATGTCCAGCATCCAGAGAAACACCCCCACCACCAAAACGATGATGATGACGGCCATGGTCGTCTGCACCGTCTCGGTCCGGGTCGGCCAGATCATGCGCCGCACCTCGTTCTGCGCGCCGCTAAGGAACCCCACCACCTGGCGTCCCATCCCGGTCTGGTAGGCGACCGCCAGCGAGATGGCCGCCACCGCCAGCACGCCGAGCACCCGCAGTACGATCATCTGGCTGGAGAAATAATAGAATCCGAAGACTCCGCCGCACATCAACAGGACGGCAAAGCCGAGTTTCAGCGAGTCGCGTTGCATATCTTGCGTTTCAGCTTTTCCGTTCATAATCATTTAAGGGGCAGATCCGGATCTGCCCCTCGTCCTATGGCAGGCCAGGAGGGAATCGAACCCCCAACCTGCGGTTTTGGAGACCGCCGCTCTGCCAATTGAGCTACTGGCCTAAACTCGTCAGTGAGAAGTGAGTCAAGCGAGAAGTAAGAGGTAAAAAGTGAGGAGCAAACCCTTCACCTTTCACTCTATTTACTTTCTCACTTACTCACTTCTCACTTCTCACTTGCTCACTCAAGGATCTTCGAAACAACACCCGCTCCCACCGTGCGCCCACCCTCGCGAATGGCAAAACGCAAGCCCTCCTCCATCGCAATCGGCGCTATCAGCGATACCGTCATCTTCACGTTGTCTCCCGGCATCACCATCTCCACACCCTCCGGCAGGTCACACGCCCCCGTCACGTCCGTCGTGCGAAAATAAAACTGCGGCCGGTAACCATTGAAAAACGGCGTGTGACGTCCGCCCTCCTCCTTCGACAACACATACACCTCACTCTCAAACTTCGTGTGCGGCGTGATCGACCCCGGCTTCGCCAGAACCTGCCCACGCTCCACCTCCTCGCGCTTCGTCCCGCGCAACAACACACCCACATTGTCGCCCGCCTGTCCCTGGTCCAGCAGCTTGCGAAACATCTCCACTCCCGTGCAGGTCGTCTTCAGCGTGTCCTTGATCCCCACAATCGAAATCTCGTCACCCACCTTCACCACACCACGCTCAATTCGTCCCGTCACCACCGTGCCACGGCCCGAAATCGAAAACACATCCTCCACCGGCATCAGAAACGCACCGTCCATCGCTCGCTCCGGCTCCGGTATATAGGCATCCATCGCCTCCACCAGCTTGAATATCGAGGGCACACCAATCTCACTCGTGTCTCCCTCCAGCGCCTTCAACGCAGATCCCGTCACAATCGGCGTGTCATCACCCGGAAAATCATACTTCTCCAGCAACTCCCGGATCTCCATCTCCACCAGCTCCAGCAGCTCCGCATCATCCACCTGGTCCGCCTTGTTCATGTACACCAGAATGTACGGAACACCTACCTGACGACTCAGCAAAATGTGCTCGCGCGTCTGCGGCATCGGTCCATCCGCCGCACTCACCACCAAAATCGCTCCGTCCATCTGCGCCGCACCCGTGATCATGTTCTTCACATAATCCGCGTGCCCAGGACAGTCCACGTGCGCATAGTGACGATTGTCACTCTCGTACTCCACGTGCGCCGTCGCAATCGTAATACCACGCTCCCGCTCCTCCGGCGCATTGTCAATCTGGTCATACGCCTTGAACACGCCTCCGTGCTTCTCCGCCATCACCTTCGTGATCGCCGCCGTCAACGTCGTCTTCCCATGATCCACGTGACCTATCGTACCCACGTTTATATGCGGCTTCGTTCGCTCGAATTTTTCCTTGGACATCGCGCCTGTCTCCCGTTGCGTGGCTATGCGTTTACCCTGACTGACCTGCCAGTCATATACTGGAGCCCATAACCAGATTCGAACTGGTGACCTCTTCCTTACCAAGGAAGTGCTCTACCGACTGAGCTATATGGGCAAAATTTTCTGGAGCGGGTGATGGGGATCGAACCCACATCATCAGCTTGGAAGGCTGAGGTTCTACCATTGAACTACACCCGCCTGTAAACCGACTCCCCGACACGCCGAAACAAACGTACGCCTCACCCGCTTCAGCGAACCGTAATGCAAGGGCTGCGCCGCCGCACCGCGCCGGCGAGGCCCGACCCCTAATCCCCTGATCATCAGATTTTGCAGGGCGTGAATTCATCTCGTTTGGTGGAGGGGGGAGGATTTGAACCTCCGAAGGCTGAGCCGTCAGATTTACAGTCTGATCCCTTTGACCACTCGGGAACCCCTCCGAAAATGCAAGCCCGCAATTGTCTTGCAGACCCGGAGCGCTTGTCAACCACCATGAATGGCAGGAGAGAATAGTGGGCGTCTCCTCGCCTCATGCCCCCTGGCGGGTAGTGGGCATCCGGTGGCGGGATCATCCCGGGCAAAAGATACTGTGGCCGGCATGGCATCTCCGGCATGCCTGATCAGGGTCCGTCCATAAACGCCGCTTTTGCCGCAAAGACGCACAGGACGCAGAGAAATTCTTTAATGAAAACAATCGAACACGTTGCGTTCTCTCGGCAACTGCTCCATGCGTCGCCTCAAGCGCCTACTTTTGGTGCCCTGCTCCTGCATTGCCCAGGCCAGCCTCTCGACCGGTTCCCGGTCTCACCTTCTCCCTGCAGTCGTGCGACTTTGCGGTGAGTTTGTTTATTTATGGACGAATACCAATTCGTCAATATATTGACGTATCAGTGGAGTTGTTGAGCGGAACACTCCTTGTTCGAAACGATCACACCCCCACCTCCGGCGTCGTACAGCCCGCCCGGTCTATTGACTGAAGTGCCCGTGCCGGATGGATTCACCCATCAGGGTTTCGAACACCTCGGCACTCACGTGGATCAGTTGCTCGTGATCTCCGGCTTCGAAATAGACTTCCGGCTGTTCCGCGATGGTGTCGTCAACGACCGTTTCCAGACCATAAGCCGGGCCAAGCGCGGGTAGCGCACCGACTTCACAATCCCTGAACAGATGACCGAGCTCATGTTCGCCCGCAAGCACCAGATGCCTTTTCAGCTGACGCTGCAGTTCGCTCAGGTCGAGCCGCCGGTCAGCCGGCAGGACCGCCATCAGGTAGCCCCGGTCATCCTCCAGGACAACGGATTTGGCCAGTCGGTGACCGGGAACATGCGAAACGGCAGCGCTTTGCGCGCTCGAAACCGTATGGGCATGTCCCATCACATCATAGGGAACATCGTATTCGGCGAGATACTTTGACACTGTCGAGGCAATTGTCATGACCCTACCCTCCGCGGTGAGTTTCAGTTCCAATACTAAAAAGTATAGATCATGGTCGCGGCAGGTCGAGACCGCCGGAAAATGCGCGGGTACCGTTGCATGCAACGGCGGGACACCTACTGTGCGACGCGTGTCGTACCGTTGACGGTGATAACACGTACGCGGTCGCCGGCCTGGAACGAGACCGCGGGGGAGACTTCCTGCACCACAGCGATAATCTGGTTATTGTCCAGCCGGATGGTGATTTCCACACCCTGGCGCTTCGTCGCCTGCTCTTCGACCGCCGCGCCGGCCACACCGCCGGCGACGGCACCCAGGACACTGGCCACGGCCGCCCCCTTGCCACCGCCCACACTGCTGCCCGCGATACCGCCGACGGCGGCGCCCGCCCCGGCGCCGATCGGCGTCTTGGTGCCCTCGATCACGACCGGCCGGAGGTTCTCGATCATGCCATACTGGACCCGCGCGACCTTGCGCGCCTCGGCGCGCGAATAGGATTCGCCCGTCAGGGTAGATTGGCAGCCCGTGGCCAGAACCAGCAGCCCGATGAGCGCGAAAATTGCTGTCGTCGGCTTCATAACGCGAGGACCCCGTTGTAATTACCCGTACAAACACGGGAAAAAGGCCAATAGGTCATCGAAGTCTAGCACACGGACGAACCCGGCCGGCAGCGGTGCCGGGCACAGTTAAACCTCAGCGGGGGTTCGCATCGTCACCCTCCTCCGGCCACGGATCATCGTTAGGTGCGCGCTCCCAGTCATAGGTCTTGGCGGGGAGGGGCGGATCGCAATGCCGGAAGGCGAACGCCCCGATGACCCCCATGAGGGCGCCAAAGAAGTGGCTCTCGTAGGAGATGCCAGGTTGCTGTGGAAAGATCGTCAATACCATTCCGCCGTAGAGAAAAAAAACGATCAGGGAGAGTCCGATCGACAGCCGGTCCCGGCGCAGAATGCCGCTCACGAAGATGAAAAACATCAGTCCGTGCGCCAACCCGCTGGCACCGAAGTGATAACTGCTGCGCGCGAACAGCCAAACGCCCAGACCCGACCCCAGCCACACCAGCGGGAGGACGTAACGGGACGCGCGCGGGTAACCATAGAGGAACACGACGCCGAGCACGATAAGCGCCAGGCTGTTGGAAAGCAGGTGCCCCCAGGAGCCGTGGATCAGCGGCGCGCAGATGATGCCCCAGAGGCCGTGCACCACGCGCGGCAGGACACCAAAACGCGCCAGGTGCAGATGAAGCCCGTTGTTGAGCCCCTCGATGATCCAGAGCAGGCCGATGAAAATCGCGACGCCGAGCAACGCCCGGCGGAACCGCACGGCATCTTCCGTCAACATTTCGCCGTGAGCCAGAGCACCTCAGTCGCCGCCGATGGGCATCGCCGTTCTGCCCACGTGCCGCCGGGACAGCAGCTTCTCAAACACGCCGGGCAATCCGTCATCGGCGGGCGTGAGTTCCTCGATCGCGGCGTGCGTTACACCGTGCTTCTGGTGGATACGCAAGGCCTGGAATCCGTTCATGGCGGCCGTCATCGGGGGGTCGAACCGGACGGCAGATATTTCAGCTCTCCGCTGTAGTCAAACGGCAGCTTGCCGAACCGGTTTTCGAGGCCAATGCTTCCTGACAGCCGGTACTTCAGGCTTTCGTGTTTGCCGGTGCCCGCCTCCTGCACCTGCTGCATCACCCCCAGCAGGTTGCTTACCACGTCGACATCGAGCACCGCCTCACCATAGGCGGGTATCGACACCGGCTGCCGGCTGACGCCATAGGCGAACTCATGGCCATTGATTTCCAGGGTATACTGCATACCGGCCACGGGAAGGGCCGTGTCATTGGGGTTCATGATCCTCAACTGAAGCGCATAGCGCTGCTCCAGCACACCCATCTCCTTCGGCTGGATGCTCACCAGCGAGACATGCGGCGGCTCGCTATAGGTGCGCAGGCCGGCACAACCCCAGGCCAGCAGGGCAAGCAGCACCGGCAGGACATGCCGCCAGCGCACAGGGGTGCAATGATCAGGATTTGGCATGTTCGTGTCCTGCCTCCGGTTGCCCGAATTCCTCGCCCTTGCGCACCGGCCCGTAGGGCGCATCCCGGTGCCGGTCATGGTAATGCATGCGGTAGCGGATGAAGCAGTCCGGATCCTCGAAGTGCAGGAAGGGATTGCCCGTGATTTGCTCCTCCAGGGTGGAGGTCGCCTGTTCCGCGTAGTTATGACCCGGATGAATGACGGTGGCCGGGGGCAGGTGCTGCGCCATGTCCTTCAGGGTGACGTACATCTGCTCAGGATCGCCGCCACGCAGGTCACAGCGCCCGCAGCCGAACACGAACAGCGTATCCCCGGTGATCAGGTCGTCGCCAACCCGGTAACAGGCCGAGCCGGGCGTATGTCCCGGCGTATGCAGGATGCTGACCGGGGTAGCGCCCAGTTCGATGATGTCGCCGCCGTGGTGCAGGGTCGGCAGGTCCAGGCCATGACCCCAGAAGCGCGCTTCCTCCTTGAGCAGATGCAGCCGGGCGTCATGCTTCTCGAGGACCGCCTCGATACCGTTGATGTGGTCGTGATGACTGTGGGTCAGCAGAATATCGGTAATTCGCATGCCCTCGTGCTGCGCCAGCGCCAGTACTTGCGGCACATCCCAGGCGGGATCGACGACCGCCGCGCGGCCGCTGGCCTGATCGTGAATCAGGTAGATGAAATTCTCCATGGGTCCCAGTTCCAGGGCATGGAGGGTAAACGCTTGTGCGTGCGACATGGCATTCAACCCCGACTGACAGACAACGGCATCTGGTCTTATTATGGGGGATGCCCGTTCCCGGGAACAGGGACGCGCCGCCCGCCCTGAAACCACGGTGGCTAACAGATATCCACGTGACCGTCCACAAACTGGTACTTTACCCGGCACACGTCGACTGCCCGGGCGTCGAGACCGCGGCGCTGATCACGGCACTGCAGACGATCGGGCTGGTCGCCGCGCCGGTATGCCATGATCCCGCAAACGGCTACCGCGCCGGAGACCAGTTCCTGCAACTGGTGACTTTTCTCGGCTGCTCACCGGCCATCGAGCTCGAACCGCCGGTGGACCCGGGCGAATGCGCGCGCGCCTGTGCGAGCGGGAGCCTCTGTCATATCCGGTTCTCGCCGGCGCAGGACCGGATCCGTTTCAGGGCGGACAGCCGGCTGCCGGCGCCGCGCTGCCCGCAATGCCGCAAGGTCGAAGATCGCTGGCCGGAACTGATCGAGCGGTGGCGTGCGGACTCCCAGGTGAACCCAGTGGGAATGCCGTGAATGCGGTTATTACGGCAGACTGTTCGACCTCAACTTTCGCCAACGCGGCGCCTTTGGCCACAGCTTCATCGACATCTGGGGAATCCACCCTGCCGAGGCGGTACCGGGCGAAACCCTGCTCACCACCCTCGGCGAACTCTCCGGCTGCGATTGGAAATACATGTATTTGCAGGACTAGCCCGCACTGATCACCGTGCGGCAGCGTAATGACATAACGCATTGAGGCAATAGAAATGGAAATGGTGCTAACCAGTGTCCGTCCATAAAGAAATAACTCACTGCAAAGCCGCAGAGAGCGCAAAGTGTTTGATTGTTTTTGTTAAAGAATTACTTTGCGTTCTTTGCGTCTCTGCGGTGAAAACGGTCTTTATGAATGAACACTAACCAGTAGCCTTCAATACCGCCACGCATTCTGTGCGACAATACCGGCATCCCCACTGCAGACCCGCATACCGAGGGCATTCATATGGCAGACCAGGAACTCTCCAGGGAAGAACGCATACTGCGCGTGATGAAGCGTGTGCTGACGGATGTCGCCAAGGACACCTACACGCGCCCCGGCTATCGCCACCCCCTGTCGGACGACACCGTGCAGGGCATTAGGGAATGTCTCAGTCTCATTTCGGCCCGGGAGATCGAGCTGGCGGAGGCGGCGGGCCGCCCCATGAACCTTCGGCCGCGGTTCGTCGACGAGCCACAGTCCTCGGTGGTGGTCCAGTTCGACGTGAAAAGCGGGAATGACAAGGACAAGGAAGGCAGCTGATTCCTGCACCCGCCGGCGCCGCGGGACAGCCGCACCGCGCAGCCTGCCGTGAAAAAGATCGTCATCCACAAGCCCGGCAGCTATGACCGTCTGGTCATCGAGGAGCACCCGGATCCGGCGCCCGGCCCGGACGAAGTCCTGATCGCCGTCGAAGCCATCGGCGTCAACTATGCGGACTGCGTGACGCGCATGGGGCTTTACGCCTCCGCCAAACACTATGTCGGCTACCCCATCACCCCCGGCTTCGAGGTTGCCGGCACCGTGCTGGCCACGGGCGATCAGGTCACCGACCTGGCCCCCGGTACGCCCGTCATGGCGGTCACACGCTTCAACGGCTACGCCACCCGGCTGATTGCCCGACGCCATCAGGTGTACACGCTCCCGCAGCGGCTTTCCCCGGAACAGGCGGCCGGTTTTCCGGCGGTCTCCCTGACGGCGTGGTTTGCCCTGTTCGAACTGGCGCACCCGCGTGCGCGGGAAACCATCCTGGTCCACTCGGCGGCCGGTGGCGTCGGCGGTAGCCTGGTGCAGCTCGGCCGGATCGCGGGCTGCCGCGTCATCGGCGTGGTCGGTGGCGCCCACAAGGTCGAGGCGGCGCTGGCGCTGGGCGCCGATGCCGTCATCGACAAGTCATCGCAGGACCTGTGGCGGGAAGCGGAACGCCTCGCGCCGGGGGGTTATGACATCATCCTGGACGCCAACGGCGTGTCCACCCTGGAACAAAGCTACCGGCACCTTGCGCCGATCGGCCGGCTGGTGGTTTACGGGTTCCATTCCATGCTGCCACGCCATGGCGGCCTGCCGGGTAAACTCCGGCTCGCCTGGAACTACTGGCGCACCCCGCGCTTCAACCCCTTCAGTCTGACGACGCGCAATCGCAGTGTGCTCGGTTTCAACCTGAGCTTTCTGTTCGACAAACAGGAACTGATGGAAACCGGACTGCGGCAACTGATCCAGTGGCTGGAGGAAGGGAAACTCGCATCACCCCGGGTAACCGTCTATCCCTTCGAGCAGGTGGCCGACGCCCATCGCGACCTGGAATCCGGCCAGACCGTGGGCAAACTGGTGCTGCGCTGTGCCGGGTAACACGAATTGGGGACAGACCAGAATGGCGCTTACATAAGCGGCTCACCCTCGATGTAGGGTGGATGAGGCATGCCGTGTGTGCCGTAATCCACCGGATGTGCCGGCAGGCACACACTAATAAAGACGTTGTGTTCCTGCGCAACGCCCGGTGGGTTACGCAAAAAACGCTAACCCACCCTACATTACTGCTTATGCCATTTCGGGACAGATCACGTTTTTCGCTCGAAAAAACGTGGCCTGTCCCCCTTCATCCGGGCCTTTGCGTTGTCCCTCTGATGGAAATGGCGCACTATCGGGTGAGGCTGGCGCCCGCACTGATGACGCAGTGGAAGCGACTGCCACGCCTCCGTCGGACGATCTCAACGGGCTGGATGGCATGCGAATCCCTGACCGAACTCCAATGCTTCATCGACTCCCGCTGCTGCTGGCCGGCCTGCTCTGGGCCGTTTCCGCCCTGGTCCGCGCGGAAACCCCGCCGACGCCCTCCGTCGAGAATGACGGCCTCTACATGTTCGTGCGCCTGAACACTCCGGACCAGATGGCGGCATTCTACGAAGCCCGCGGTTTTCCCAATAACGCCATCGAGCGCCTGCGCCGAACCTGTTTCGTGATGGCCCATGTCGAGAACCGGGGTGATGAAGTCATCTGGCTGGAACTGAAAAACTGGCATTTCCTCACCCGCCAGGGCGAGGTCCGCCGCCTCGACCGGAACTACTGGGAGCGTGTCTGGGACGAGATCGGCCTGCCGCAGGCCAGCCGCTCCACCTTCGGATGGACGCAACTGCCCGGGGAACGCGATCTGCAACCCGGCGAGCCGGTGGGCGGCAACGTGATCCTGCCTGCCACCGATGAACCGTTCACGCTGCAGGCGGATTTTCTCACCGGCAAGAACAAGCGCGCGGGCATGATCCGTGCGCGTTTCGAGAACCTGCGTTGCGCGAAGGATCAACCGGCGCCATGAACCCCCGGCCGTTTCTGCTGTTGTGCTGCCTCGTGCTGACCGGACCGGCCTGGCCGGCCTCCGATGCCCCGTCCCTGCCGCCCGGCGTTATGGTCGTGGACGGAACACCGGCCCCCGCGCTCAGGCTGAACTCCCTCAATGGCGAGCCCTACGATCTCGCCGGGTCGCGGGGGCACTGGGTCTTCGTCCACTTCTGGGCCAGCTGGTGCGGCCCCTGCAAGCGCGAGATGCCGGCGATCCAGCGCATGATCAACCGGCTGCAGACCCGGCGGATCGAATTCGTCATGGTGAATACCGCCGAGACCGAGGATGAGGTGTTCACCTTCCTCGCCGCCGTGGCGCCGGAAGTGACGCCGCTAATGGATACCCGGGGCCTGGTGACGGAGCAGTGGCAACCGCGCGGACTGCCGGCCAGCTTCCTGGTCGATCCACAGGGCCATATCCGCTACCAGGCGCTGGGCGGCCGGGAATGGGACACGCCGCCCTACCTCGATTTTCTGCGCCGCCTTGCCCCCGACACCGCGCCTCAATCCAGCCAGTCCAGCAGGTAATAGATGAACTGACCTTCGGATGACTTCGAGGGGCCCACCACACGCGCGGCATGGCGATTGTTCAGCGGGTCGGCGGCCCCGATGGCTGTTTCCCGGGAGGCGAACACCTCCACACAGCCGGCCGGGTAGCGCTTGCGATTCCGGCGAGGCGTGAAAATGACCACGAACCGCACCTGTGAGACGCTGGTTTCCGTGTCGGGAGGCACGATGCCGCGCAGGCTCATACCCGAGACGCCTCCTGCCGCTTTTCGGATGTCCTTTCGACGCACGCCTCCGGGAGGCGTTCCCCAGTCATAATATCGATCAACATTCCCCAATCCCCTCGGCGCGTGCTTAACCAAGGCAAGCCTATCCCGAAAAGTCGGGATTTCTCCTGTTAAGTGGATTTGTTTCGCATTTCAGGGTAACCCTAGCCCGTGAACCCGCCCGAAGCAACCACCGGTCACACCACGGCACACTGCCTGGCTGCTGTCGTTAATTTCAGCCCACATTTCCTTCCCAAACAGCGAAATGCATACAATACTCAGAGGATACCGGCATGATGGGAGAGCGCCACGACGATCGAAATATATCCTGTTTCGGTCGTCTCAACTTGATACTGACGGCAGCTCGGTGACCCTGCATGGTAGAAGTCGTATACCCGGATATCACTGTCGTCGGATTTCACGTGCAGCCGCTGGATTCCTGACCACCGCCGGATTCTCACATGGCGGTTATTTGACATGCATCAAGTCGGCACCGTCGTTGCAACACAATAATGCGTTTACACACCGTACAATCAGATCACGTTCACCCGGAGGTGACCATGAAAACACCACGATTCACCCTGCAGAGCATAACCGCCGCGATGATCGCACTGGCACTCGCGGGCGGCATGAGCGGAATCGCACTGGCCGAGGAGGCCGCGCAACCCGCGGCAGCCGCACCGGCCGAAGCTGCACCACCGGCGACGGTACCGGCCGCATCGCCAGCAGCGGAGGCACCTGCAACACCCGCAGCCGCAGCCACAGCCACAGCCACAGACCAGGAAAGCACATCGAAACCCGCTCCGCCGGAAGAAGCGACAACCGGGGAAACCGCCCCCGGGTACGGTTCATCCTCACGATATCCCCGGAATTGGGATCGTTTCCGTGAACGCATGGAAGCCCAGAGGAAAGCCCGCCAGCAGGCCCTGGAACAATACCGCAGCAGCCGACGCTGGTGGAACAATCCCTATGCGGAACAACACCGACTCTGGAACAGGGCGCGCAGCCAGTGGTACCAGAAACAGGCCGAACTGCGCCGGGAATACTTCGAGCAGCATCGGCCCGCCTACAGCTACGAGTATGAGCTGCCCGGCTACGACTATGAGTATAACTACGGTCCCGGTTATTACTACGGACGCAACGACACCACCCCGGGGCGCTGGAACGGCAGGCCGTATGGCGGCCGGAGTCCATGGTACTGATTTCCCGTCCGCACATGTGACCCGTACGCCACCTATAGTGGCGTACGGGTCAGAAATACGCCGCAAGGTCTACACCCGGCGGCGCCCTGCCCGTCAGCCTGGTGGAAATCGCATTCGGCAAGGACAGCGGCCGGAATTTCACCTTCGCTTTCATCCCTGACTCGCGCACCACCCAGGTCAAGGGCAACGAGTTCGTGCGCAACCGGGACCGCGGTCTGGCCCGGAAGGTTAACCCGACAACAGGATCCTGCCGGAATCAGGGTTGGCCGGTGAGACAGACGCCATAGACCATCTGCAGCATGCTGCCGTGACTGTCAGTGCGGCGGTAGCGGTCTTCCCGCGTCACGGTGATGACAGGCCGGGCAACTCCAGATCCTGCAGCGTGACCGAAGGGACGTAGATGCCCAGCGGCTTGCGGGTCCACCACTGACCGGTTTTCCTCCTGACTTCCGGTGTGGCGAATTTATAAAGCTCCAGACGCGCCCGCAGGTATTTGGGCGGATGGTCCGGAAAGGGGTTATGACCGAGCAGCGCCAGCACGTCCGGCGAGCCTTCCAGCAGTCGCCGCATGAAATCATAGAACCAGTAGGCCACGGGCGAATTCGGCGGATACAGGGCGGCAAACCACATCTGCCAGTCGAGGCGTGGTTGATGGGGCACAACGAACGCCGGCGGGCGTTTGAGGTCTCCCGGCTTGTACTTGAACCCGTAGGCTTTCCAGTGCTTGCCATCCATGGATCCCTCGACGACCAGTTCCGGTCGCCGGGTGGTGATGATGGGAAAGACGTGATAGTTGTTGACGATATGCCACTGGACCAGCGCACGCACCACCGGTTCGTTGAAGGCAGGCAGCGGACGACCCGTCGTCGTTGACCACATCATGCTGAGCGTGGCCGGGAAGATCGCCACCACCAGCAGACCGGCGAACGCATTGGCAAAGCGGCCCGGCAAGGGTCTGGCAACCCGCAGGAAGCGCCGCAACACGCCCCGGGCGGCGGACGCCGGCCATTCCCCGTAATGCAGCCAGCGGAAGGCACGGTCGTCGAACAACAGCAGGCAAAGAGTCAGGGTCAGCAGGTTGAAAAAGTTATGGTTGCTCGTCAGCAGGATGAGCACCTGCATCACGATGGTGGTCCAGGCCGCGAACAGTCGCGGGTTCCGCGGCAGAAACATCAGAAAGGGCACCAGCAGCTCCACGAAGAAGGTCCAGCCTACCCCCACCCGCATTAACCACTCCGGCAGCTGGTTGGCATACCAGGCGCCGATATGCGGCAGCGGCTGGGTCTCGAAATAGTAGTCGAGCGCGGTGAAGTGGGCCCATGTCGGGTCGCCACTGGCCAGCTTGGACAAACCCGAGAGAAACCGCAGCCTGAACAGCACCCAGTGCAGCAGAAAAAGCACATAGGGCGATCCATAGGGCAGGAAGATGGCCAGGAAGCCGGCCTCGAGCAGCAAAAAATCCCACTGGAAGTTGAAGAACACCTGCCCGGCATACTCAACGGACAGATAAAGCAGGAACAGCAGCGGCAGCATGAATCGCGACAGGATATTGGCAAAAAGCAGCAGTGAAGCGATGGCGCCACCGACGGCAACCGCCTTCAGTGCCGTATTGCTCGCATCCAGCCAGAATACGCCGGGAAACATCCACCAGGCGTTGTGACCGTACTGCGCGGTGAGGTTCTGCAGATCGCCCTGCAGCGGCAGGATGCCGTGGCTGCCGACCAGGCCGGTGGCCTGTACACCGAAGGACCAGAACGCGACCAGGTAAATCAGCGCCAGGCAGCGCAGGAACAGCCAGCTGACCAGATGGTATTCCTCCGGGTAGCGCTCGCGCCCCCGGAAGAAGCGCGCCAGGCGGTACGCGCCGGTGCGATGGCGTGATACCAAGCCATACAAGGCTTCGCTGAGGCGGGCGCATCCCGGCAGATAACGGTAACAGCCCAGCGCCGTGGTGCGCCCGCCCGCGGCGAGCACCCGGAAGGCCGCCCCGGCGCCGCTGTAACGCCGCCCCTCCGGGGTCAGCAGTTGAATGGCGCGGGTAAATTCCTCCGGCGGGATCTCGGGATAAGGGCCGGCGAGCGCCTGATACGCTTGATAGTCGACGGCATCTCCGGTGAGGCGCTGCCAGTAGCGCACCTGGTAGGCGCAGAAATCGCAGTCGCCGTCGTAGATCAGTACCGGTCTTTTTGTGTCTTCCATACTCTCGCCGTGACGGGACGGATGCACTCTGAACACTAACTAGTGGCCGTCCATAAACACCGTTTTCACCGCAAAGACGCAAAGGACGCAGAGAAATTCTCTAACGAAAACAATCAAACACTTTGCGCTCTTTGCGGCTTTGAGGTGAGTTTATTTCTTTATGGATGACCACTAACTATAGTCGTGGTGTGCGAACGGCGCTAATCCCGTTTTCCCAGCTCCCTTCTCCCGTTCCTACGCATGTTGTTCGCATGACATGCATCAAAGGCGAACCAGCGCGAGTGCACTATCATTCAATGGTTATCGGTTTTCCGGGTCAGCACTTTCTCAGGTGTGCGGGGAGACATGAAAACATTGCGCGGATACCTCGTCGCCGTCCTCTGCTTTGCGAGCGCCGTTTCCGGCCCGGCCATTGCCGGTGACGATCCCTACCGGGCGGCGCGATCGGCCATGGTGGAGGAAATCGCGGCGGATGTCCGCCTCACCAGTCAGTCGCTCAACAAGCAGGCACTGGACCCCGCCGTGCTGGCGGCGATGGCGGCCGTGCCACGTCACGAATTCGTACCAGTGGAACTTCGGGATGTGGCCTATGAGAACCGTCCGCTGCCTATCGGCCACGGACAGACCATCTCGCAGCCCTACATCGTGGCGGTCATGACGGATCTTCTCAAGCTCGAACCGGGGCAGCGTGTGCTGGAAATCGGCACCGGATCCGGCTACCAGGCGGCCATCCTGGCGGAGCTTGGCGCTGAGGTCTATACCCTCGAGATCATCGCGGAACTGGGCGAGCAGGCCCGCCTGACGCTTGCGCGACTGGGTTACAGGAATATCGAGGCGCGCATCGGCGATGGCTACTACGGTTGGGAAGAGCATGCGCCGTTCGATGCCATCGTAGTGACGGCGGCGGCCAGCCATATCCCCCCGCCGCTCATCAGGCAGTTGAAGAACGGTGGACACATGGTCATCCCCGTGGGCAGCCGCTTCATGGTCCAGCAACTGCTGCTGGTGGAGAAAGACCAGACCGGCGCGGTGACCAGCCGCCAGCTGCTGCCGGTCCGCTTCGTGCCGCTGACGGGCAGCCATTGACACCGGCCAACCGCATAGGGTGCTGCCCCGACACCCGCTACCTGCCGACTCATGACACCACTCGCGACATCCCGTCACCTGCCCGGCGTTTCGGTAGCCCTCATCTCGGCGGCGGCACTGGCTTACGAAGTGCTGTTGATGCGCCTGTTCTCTATCATCCAGTGGCATCATTTCGCCTACATGATCATCAGCCTGGCCCTGCTGGGCTATGGCGCCAGCGGCACCTTCCTCGCACTGTCGGGCCCTTCCCTGATGAGACGCTTCGACCGGGCCTACTGGCTCTGTCTGGTACTGTTCGGTCTGTCCGCCGTGGCATGCGGCCTGCTGGCGCAGCGCATCCCCTTCAACGCCGAGGAAGTGCTGTGGGACTGGCACCAGCCAGTGCGGCTGCTGGCGCTCTATCTGCTTCTGTCACTGCCCTTCTTCTTCGCGGCCAGTGGTGTTGCGCTGGCGCTCAGCCGCTACGGCAACGATGTGTCGCGCATCTATGCGGCCGACCTGCTGGGCGCCGGTGCCGGCAGCCTGGGCATCGTCCTGCTGCTGTTCGGTGTCTTTCCCGCTACCGCACTGAAGTGTATCGGTGCGCTCGGCCTGTTCGCCGCATTTGTCGCGACCCGGGAACTGCGCATGAGAGAGCACCGCTGGCCTGGCCTGGCCCTCATGGGTGCGGTACTGCTGCTCGCCCTGCCGGACACCTGGCTGGCGTTGCAGATCTCCCCCTACAAGGGCTTGCCGCAGCTGTTGCGCATCAGCCAGGCGCGGATCATCGAGGAACGTTCCAGCCCCCTCGGTCTGCTGACGGTGGTGGACAGCCCGCTCATCCCGCTGCGCCACGCGCCCGGACTGAGTCTGTACGCGAACACCCCGATACCAGAACAGCTCGGACTGTTCACCGATGCGGACAACATGACCGCGATCAACCACAATCCCGGGCGGCAGTCACTGGTTTATCTCGACTGGCTGACGTCGTCCCTGCCCTATCACCTTGCGGAACCCCGGCATGTACTGGTCTTGGGCGCAGGCGGCGGTGCCGAGGTCCAGCAGGCGCTCAATCACGACGTACCGCGGGTCGATGCGGTAGAACTCAATCCCCAGGTGATCGAAATCGTCAGGAACGACTTCGCCGATTATGCGGGACGACTTTATCAACGCCCGGGAGTCAGGGTGTATGGTGCCGATGCGCGCGGTTTCATAAGGAACAGCCACGAGCACTACGACCTGATCCAGATCAGCCTGCTTGACGCCTTCGGCGCATCCAGCGCCGGCCTTTATGCCCTGAACGAGAATTACCTCTACACCGTCGAGGCCCTGCGGGATTACCTGCAGCGGCTTGCGCCGGCGGGCTACCTCGCGATCAGCCGCTGGATCAAATTGCCGCCACGTGATTCGCTCAAGCTGTATGCGACGGCCCTGCGCGCGCTCCGTGACAATGGAATTGCCGCGGCGGAGCGGCAGCTTGTCATGATACGCAGTTGGCAAACCAGCACGCTGCTGGTCAAGAACAGTGCGTTTACGGCGCAGGAGATCAAAGGCCTGCGTGCCTTCTGCAAGGCGCGTGCGTTTGACCTCGCCTGGTATCCGGGCATGACGGAGGCCGAGGCCAATCATTTCAATATCCTGGGACAGCCGTATTTCTTCCAGGCCGCCACGGCGCTGAACGGCAGCGGCGCCGGAGAATTCATGGCGCGGTACAAGTTCAACATCACCCCGGCGACGGATGATCGGCCCTATTTCTTCCACTTCTTCAAGTGGGGGGTGCTGCCCGAAATCCTGGCCCTGCGCGGCCAGGGAGGTCTGCCGCTCCTGGAGGGGGGGTATCTGGTCATGGTGGCGACCCTGCTGCAGGCGCTGCTCATCAGCGGCATTCTCATACTGCTGCCGCTGGGCTTGCAGCGGTGGCGGGCGGCGACCCGGGCACCGCGCATTCGGCGCGCCCGGATGGTGCGGTATTTTTCCGCTATCGGACTGGCGTTCCTGTTCGTAGAAATCGCCTTCATCCAGAAATTCATCCTGTTCCTGGATCATCCGCTTTATGCCGTGGCCACGGTACTAACCGCCTTTCTGGTCTTTGCCGGGCTGGGCAGCGCCATGACGTCCCGTTTCCGCACGGACTCCGCCCTGCACTCGCGGTTCACAGGCAGAGCCGTGGCCGGCATCATCGCGCTCGGCCTCGTCTACAGCTTCCTGCTGGACCCGCTATTCGACAGTCTGGCGCACCTGTCCATTAGCTTACGGGTGTTTGTCAGCCTCCTGCTGATCGCCCCCCTGGCGTTCTGCATGGGCATGCCATTTCCCCTCGGGCTGACGCGTGTCGGTGCCCGGATGCCAGATTTCATTCCCTGGGCATGGGGCATCAATGGCTGCGCATCGGTCGTGAGCGCGGTGATGGCGTCCTTGCTTGCAATCCAGTTTGGCTTTACGGTTGTCCTCATCTCGGCATTGCTGCTGTACCTGGCGGCGGCATTGACGTTTCCGTGAAGGATGCGCCCCGTGAGACACCGCTTGCCATTAAGCCGCCGGTTCCGATATTCGCCGGAGGGGGATACCATGATGCATACGTACCATCACAACCAGACCGAAGAACCGGAAATCCCGCCGGGAACACCGCCCGAGCAACCTCCGACCGAACCGCCACCCGGCATACCGCCGCAAGCGCCGCCCGAGTCGCCGCCCGGGTTCCCGCAGGAAATACCGCCCGGTCAACCGGTGGAGGTTCCGCAACAAACACCGAGGGAAACCTGATGCGGGTTTTATCTCCGCCCGGGCACAACTCAATCACCATCGCCTTTGACATCGCCCCTGCCGACACTTGTAACCTGTTGTATTAAAGATATTTTCAGCAACAGACTTCCGCCTGCCGGAGAAATCCGTATGATGGCCGCCCCAGGCAACCGGCATCAGGAGCCGGTTGCCCGTCATCAACCAACGACACCAATCCGGAGCGCGGCATGGCCTCAACCCCCGATGAACTGACAGTGACCTACGAGGAGGACGGTATCGAGACCGTCAAGCAACTGGACAAGGAGATCCTTAGCAAGGGCGCCTGGTGCACGATCATTTTCCGCTATCAGGACTGGGACCGTGCGAAACAGCAATACGGTCCGGACAAATACTCGATTCGCCGTTACCAGAAACGGGGTGGCGAGTACCAGCAGAAATCCAAGTTCAATATCTCCAGCAAGGACCAGGCCGAAAAGATCATCGCGGCGCTGGAGAAATGGTTCAAATAGATGCGCCTTTCCCGGCGATTGACCCCGTCACGATGCCCTGTTGACGCAATCAGGCAGTTTGCGGATGGAGCGGCACAATATCTCATTGACTTCGAGATCGACATCAAAGCGATCTGTCGGGGGACGGGAAGCCGTGCACTCCCTCTGCGAGAATCGCGCGGAGGGCATTCAGTACGCGGAATGGCATGGCGGCCTGCCTGAATCAAGCGGATTTGTCCCGGGAAGCCGGGACAAATCGACAACCGTATGGTTACTTTCTACTCGTCGGTCAGCACGTCGTAGATCTGTGCTTTCAGAACTTCCTCTTCCCGCATTTCCTCGAGTCGTCGACGCGCCAGGGCCCGGCGCAACGCCTTGAGCGAGGCAAGACCCTTGCGGCGCCCCTTGCCGCCCTTGCTGCCCTTGCGCTTGCCGAGAGCCGTATCGTGAGTTGCAACGCTCATGCACACCTCCATGGTGCGATCCGCACAGGAATCGGATAGCTGCACTGTGAATGGCGTATCGGCAACCGGATTATGAGCCTTTAGCTGGATTTGCTTGCCCAGACTCCGACGGGAAGACAAGAAGGTCTATACTTCTATTGAAACGCTTGTCAGGAAAAACAAAGTCATACCTTGTGATGAAACATTCTGTGCACTATCTCGCAATCCTTGCCGGATGCTGTCTCGTGTTGCTGCCACAAACGCAGGCCCGCGCGGGGGCGGTCTACACCTGGGTCGATAATCTCGGCGTCACTCACTTCAGTCAAACGCCGCCACCGGACCCGGGTATCGAGCCCGCAATGATCGAGCTCAAGCCACTGCCACCGGCGCCGCCACCCGATTATGATGATTACTACTCCGTCATTCGGCAGGCGGAACGCATGGAAAGGCGGCGCCTGGAGAACAAGAAACTCGAGGTGGAACGCCTGCAGGCCGAGGCGGAAGCGCTGCGAGCCCGGGCGGAGGCCAAGGCGGCCATGCAGTCACCGGGTGGCTACGCGGACGAGACGGCCGGGTACGCGCCCGTGTACCCTTACTATCCCCACTACCGACCGGGGTACGGTAATAAACCCTGGCCCCCTGGCTACGGACCGGGCCGGCCCGGACAACGGCCACCGTACCAGCCGGGATACTGGCCCGGGCAACCCGGCCATTCGCCCGGGACGCCCGGTTTCCGACCGATACCGCATCGCGTCATCAGCGCCATACCGGCACAACGCTGATAACGAGCGCGCGCCGAAAAGGCGAAGCGATAGTTTCATGCGTCATGTCAGCGGGGAGTTTGTACCCGGATCATGCTGGTAACGGTCGCCACCTTCACCAACCCCCTGGAGGCGCATATCGTGCGCGGCCGGCTGCAGGCGGAAGGCATTGAGACCTACGTGGCGCATGAACACCACATCTGGGCCAACTGGTTTCTCTCCACGGCCCTCGGCGGCGTCAAGCTGCAGGTGAATCCGGAAGATGCGCAACGTGCGGGTGAAATCCTCCGGCATGAACGTGCCGGCGATTATGAAGCGCTACTGCCGCAAGCGGACCCGCCGGACACCGAACCGCAGCCCACCTGTCCCGCGTGTCATTCTCCGGATATCACGGCCTTCAGGCGCAGTGGGCGGCTTTCCCTGCTCATCGTATGGTTGTCGTCGCTGCCGCTGCCGTACAGCAGCGTCACGATGGCCTGCCGAGACTGCGGGCACACCTGGGTCAACCGGGAGGAACAGGCCTACCCGGTGCTGACCCGGTTCTTCGTCATTGCACTCCTCGCCCTGCTGTTCTTCCTCCTCATCAGGGGGATGTATTACCTTTGCAGGATTAATGGAATCAACCCGCTTTGCAGTTGAACCTTATCGCTACAGGCTCCGAGGGGTTAAGATAGCGGCTGGGCTGCACACATATAGCGCACCGTCGAAGATGAGCCACGAAGACGACTCCCTGTTTGATTTTCCCTGCGACTTTCCCATAAAGGCGATGGGACGGGCGGGCTGCGGACTGGACATCACGGTGGTCGAAATCGTGCGCCGGCATGCACCCGACCTAAGCGAAGGCAAGATCCACACGCGCGACAGCGCACAGGGAAACTACACCGCGGTGACTGTCGTGGTCCGCGCCACCAGCCGGGCGCAGCTCGACGCGATCTACCAGGATCTGGTCGATTGCACCGACGTCATCATGGCCATCTGAATGCCGTTTATGTCCGCCCTGCCCAGATTCACCAACTCAGCGAATCACAACAACCTGTCGGTGCGTGAGCGGGGGCTGGTCGACTATGCCACCACCTGGCGGGAGATGCAGGCATAC
>CAVQCA010000071.1:0-38705 GCA_963710815.1 uncultured Gammaproteobacteria bacterium
AGACCCATCTGTTCAACACCACGATCCTCGACAATCTGTTGCTGGCGCGCCCGGATGCCGACCGGCCGGCCATCGAGCAGGCGTGCAAGACGGTATTGATCCATGACTTCATCACCGCCCAGCCGGACGGCTATGACACCGTGACCGGTGAAACCGGGGTCAGGCTCTCGGGCGGGCAGGCCCGGCGCGTGGCCATTGCCCGCGCGCTGCTGAAGAACGCGCCGCTGTTGATTCTGGACGAGCCCACCGAGGGGATTGATTCCGAGACGGCCAGACGGCTCATGACGAACATTCTGGCCCGGGTGGAAGCCGGGCGGCAGAGCCTGATGCTGATCACTCATCGGCTTCAGGGGCTGGAGCGCATGGATGAAATACTGGTCATGGAGCAGGGCAGGGTGGTCGAGTCGGGCAGTCACCAGGAGCTGATGGCTGCCCGGGGGCATTACTGGCGTCTGTGCATGGCAAAATGACCGCCGGGCCGCCGCGGTAAATCATGCACCTGATTTCGTGACGATTACCCGGGTCCGTGCGCGAAGAACATGCCCATCGGTTCGTGCTCACCGGTTCCGCACATTTCGTTGCTGCCGGGTGTGTTGCCAGTCATGGGACACGGGCGTGCAGGGTCAGCATCGCGGGCGTCCCGTATACTTTATCAATAAGCGTAAAGGTCTGATAAGGAAGTACAGGAAAGAAAGCCTTATCGGCAGCTTGATAAAGGCATGGTCCGCGCTGTTCGGTGTGCCCACCCACTTCAACCAGTTGCGGCTCCGCTGCCAGGGCGAATCATGAGTGTCAGGTGATAAACCCGTTCGTCACGCAGGTAAACGGGCCTTGTCGCCGATTCATTGGCCTGTTCATCCGGCCACAGAAAACAAGTGATCCTGCAATTCATCAACGACCCGGTTGATGCCGTGATGGCGGAATAATCGTGCGGGCCCCACTGAAGGCAGGGTGATATGCAGCAGGCTCCGGGTAAACAACAATGCCGCGATCAGCATGCGCTGACATCCGATCTCGCAAGCGCGGCGAAACAGTGCCGTCCAGTCCTCGTCCGAATAACTTCCGGTCAGGGCGGCAAGGTCACTCAGATGGTGAAGTGAAGGCATCGCGTATTCCTTGACCACGTTGGTCGCCGTAACAAGCACGGTGTCGCGAGGAGAGAAGGTCTGTACCGATCTACCCAACAGGTTTATCGGTCCGAGATCGTCCCAGAGCCGGTCTGAATCCAGCTGCAGATAGTCGGGAGGTATACTCCAGTGCAGATCGACGCTGATTCTGCGCTGTTCCTGATACAGGCTCGATTGCATGGCGTCCTGATAACGTATTACTACGCGATACCCTTCATTCTCCAAGAGCTGCTCAGCCTTGCCATGGTCCTGTTGTTTTACCAGCAGATCGATGTCACCGCAGGCGCGCATCGCCATATCCCCGTAAGCAAGCATGGCGGATACGGGACCTTTGAACGGGACAGCTTTGATGCCCATGGCCGAGAGCAGACCAACCAGGCGCAATACCTCCACTGCCAGCGCCATGTTATGCCAGGTGGTCTCCCGATGATATTTCTGCAACCTGGAATGGATGTCGCCCGCCAGCAGGTTCGTGGCATGCCGGTGTAAATTGTGTGCGAGCAGCGGGATCGTTCGATGACGGTCTGCCAGGCGGAAGATCAGTTCCCAGTCTAATTGTTGCTGCAACAAGGTCGTGCATCCGGCTGATCACATCATCAGTCACCTGCGGGCGTGCGCAAAGCAGCAGGAGCTCAATTTCCGGTGACCGTGTCATCTTTACACTGTGGGGCTTTTCCATGGGTACAGGCATCGGTTTGCAGGTTGCGATAATATGTTGCGATATGGCTCAATTCGACAAAGTACAGATATCCTGTTTCAGGGGAGAA
Source organism: uncultured Gammaproteobacteria bacterium (assembly GCA_963710815.1). Classification (GTDB taxonomy): domain Bacteria; phylum Pseudomonadota; class Gammaproteobacteria; order UBA9214; family UBA9214; genus CAVQCA01. The sequence goes on from CAVQCA010000071.1 coordinate 1,895, forward strand.
GCATGCCACCAACAATAAGACCCGATGTAACCGTTCAGCATGTGGACGATGAAATCCTTGTTCTGGACCTGAAATCCGAGCACATACATCAACTGAATGCGACGGCAGCCTGGATACTGACGCGGTGCAACGGGGAAAATTCAGTCGAATCCATCACCAGGGATTTTGCGGAGTACTTTTCCCTGGATCCCGAGACAGCAGCGGGTGATGTGGCCACTGCCATTGAACAGTTAAACCAGATCAAGGTCATCGATCTTGATTGAGATGCTGCCGGCATGACACCTGTTTCTCCCGGGTTCCTGGGAGTGTATCGATCATGGCGGGCATTTTCTTGATGGAGTGCGGATCCGACCTTGCGTCAGGGTCGCCGATCGCCTGCATCAATCGGAGAAAATACGCATCATAGCCGTTCCACAAGACCCGATATCAGTTCGCAAGTGGCGCCCAACTCTCCCGCGTTGAGCGTGTATGCCGGCACGGCGCCGGCAATCCTGATCGCGACATCCAGTCCGCTGCCCGGGTGAGCCAGGGCATTTAACGTATTCACGTACAATCTCGCACCGGCTTCTGCCGGCGACACTTCTGCGACGCTGGGTACGGAGGCATTCGCGCTGCGCTGCAGGAAAAAAATGGCATGCAGTGGCCCGGGTTCCATTATTGCCGGAGAGGGCATCGTCGTAACCGGGATGTGCAGGGTTCTTTCCGTTCGAGTGGTTTTCTCCGGCAACGGGTAGTTTCCTGGAGGGGGGGCCTTGAGGCACAAGGCATGGGGATACGGATGGACCTCGAAGCTGGCCGGATCGATGGGCGCCAACTCGTCGCTGAGATAGCGGAAACCATGCTGGAGCAGGGCCCATGTAGTCGTGGATTTTCCGGTGCCTGACTCGGCAACGATCATTATGACCCTGCCCTGATGTTCCAGGGCGGATGAGTGCACAAAATAAAGATCCGTTCTCAGGTACTGCAGATCCAGGGTAATCAGTTTTTCCAGGGAATAGACCACCAGGTACCGAATGACTTCGTCACTGGTTTCCTCTACCAGGATTTCGTTACCCCGGGATATATGAAAACCGCCCGATGGGCGTCGGCTGACGGTATATTCCAGGTCTGCAGTACCTCCGTGTTCCAGGAAGGCCCCGTAGTTGGAAAGCACCAGGCTCCTGATGAGCTCGTCGTTACATCGAACGCTTATTTTCTTGCCGATGATGTGGAACTGGAGGTCAGGAAAATTCAAGTTTGTCACATTGCTCTTTGTTTATCGTCAGAATCAAAAAAGCCGCACCGGTTTCGGTGCGGCTTTTCTGGTTCTTGATGCTAATTACGCGATGCTAGTGAGACGGACGGCCACCCCGTCTTGCACCGTTTTCATACGTCTTAACCCGTGAATAGACCGTTGTCATTGAAGTCAAAATTATCTGGCTTCTTGGCCAGACCGGGCGGTGGGCCATCGACGTAACCGCGTTTTTCCTGACCAATACCGTTATTCCCGTGATAGCGTGTCTCGCAGTGAGAGCCGAGCCCTGCTATCGCCGGAAGTGCTTTCATGGTCAGAATCACCGGGGCTACATACCCGACTTTTCGCAGGAAGTCCCTGCGAGATTGCTCGTGTTTACTTTCACTCATGATCTTATGAGCCTCCTTCCTTATTTTTCCAAAACGACTTTGTTTTTTACTGACTGCTTGTCCATCAAGATATATTAGATCCTTCTAATACCCGCTTTTGATAGCTTATCAGGCTACCACCAAACAAAAAAGCCATCTAACCCAAGTATCGTCCCTACATTTTCAATACCAGTCTAGCCAGAATAAGCGCCGGATGCAATACGTATGATTTTCATACGTATATATACCTATATCGCCCTTGAACCGTGGCTGGACACCGGGGGTTCAACCGGGGCTTGACGTGGCCAGCTGTCATACTCGATCCCTCGTGGGCCTGCCACGTCAGCCGCCAGTTGCGTTTGGGGACGGGCAATGATCGTCATCGGCATAAGCAGCCGGTCATGCGGTTATCCCGAGGGCCGGGTAAGTCGTTCGGGATCCAGCAGCCTGTCGAGATCCGCGGCGGAGAGTCCCGTCATGTTCGCCGCCACATCCCTGATGGGGCGTCCCTCCGCGTAGGCGCGTTTGGCGATCTCCGCGCATTGCTCGTAACCCAGGGTTTCCGTCAGGGCGGTCACCAGGATCGGGTTTCTGGCCAGCGCCGCCTCGATGACGGCCGCATTGACGGTAAAAGCGGCGATGGCCTTTTCCGCCAGGCTGCGGGCGGCGCGCCCCAGCAGCCCGATACCCTGCAAGAGATTATAGGCGATAACCGGCAGCATGGTGTTGAGCTGAAAATTGCCCGACTGGCCCGCCACCGCGATGGTGGCGTCATTGCCGATCACCTGGGCGCAGACCATGGCGACCGCCTCCGGGATTACCGGATTGACCTTGCCCGGCATGATGCTGCTGCCCGGCTGCAGGGCGGGCAGGCTGATTTCGGCCAACCCGGCCAGGGGTCCGCTGTTCATCCAGCGCAAGTCGTTGGCGATTTTCATCAGGCTGACGGCGATCACGCGCAGCTGGCCGCTGAGTTCCACGGCGGTGTCCTGGCAGGACAGGGCTTCGAAGAGATTGTCGGCCGTCCGGAACGTAATTCCGGTGCGGCGTGCCAGTTCATCGGCGAACCGAACCGGAAATTCCCGAGGGCAGTTCACGCCGGTCCCCACGGCGGTTCCGCCCTGCGCAATGCGCTCGAGACGGGGCGACACGCCGGTCAATCGCTCAATACCGTGGCGAATTTGCGCCTGCCAGCCACTCAGCTCCTGGCCGAAGTTGATCGGCATGGCGTCCATCAGGTGTGTGCGACCGGTTTTGACCAGGGACACAAGTTCGTTCTCGCGCTGCTGGATTGTATTTGCCAGCGACTCCAGTGCGGGTAATAGCTCCTCTTTCAGCAGCAGACTTGCGCTGACGTGAATCGCCGTCGGGATCACGTCATTGCTGCTTTGCGAGCGGTTGACATGGTCGTTGGGATGCACCGGTTGTCCCAGCCGTTGCCCGGCAAGATGTGCGATCACTTCGTTGGCATTCATGTTGGAGCTGGTGCCGGAGCCGGTCTGGAACACATCGACAGGAAACTGGCTGTCGTGGTCGCCGTCGGCCACCTCGATCGCCGCGGCAATAATGGCCGCGGCCATGCCCGGGTCGAGCTGTCCCAGTGCGGCGTTGGTGTGCGCGGCGGACGCCTTGATCAGTCCCAGGGCGCGGATGAACGGGCGCGGCATGCGCAGGCCGCTGATCGGGAAGTTCTCGACGGCACGTCTGGTCTGCGCCCCGTAAAGCGCCTCCACCGGCACGCGGATCTCGCCCATGCTGTCGCGTTCCAGGCGGAAATCGGCTTCCTTGTTCATGCCCGGCTCATGGCGCCTTTGTCAGTCAGGGTTCAGGCTGAATCTGCCAGGTCCCATGAGCATGAGTGACAGTGCAGTGAAAAGATACATGCCCTGCAGTTCCAGTCGCCAGCCGCCGTGTGGGCTGAGGCCCAGCAGGTCGCCGGTGTGCGCCAGCAGGATGGCGATAACCATGTTGATGGCAATCAGGCCGGCGCCGATCCGTGCATGGAAACCTGCCACGAGAAGTAACGGCCCGAGGATCTCCCCCAGATAGACGCCATAGGCCAGGAAGCCGGGCAGGCCCCTGCCGGTGACCATTTCCTGGATCGGACCGATCCCGTGCACGAGCTTGTCCATGCCATGGAACAGTATCAGGATGCCGAGAGTCAGCCGCAGGATGAGTTTGCCGATCTCGGTCAGCGTATTCGAATTCAGGTACTCACTCACAGACGCACCTCACTCCGGGACAAGGGTTGCTCACCCGTTGCGAAATGACAGGACGATTCGCACCTCACCCGGCAAGGACAAGTCAGAGTCTGCCCCTGGTATTTATGTGGCTGCCGCAATCCGTTCCGGCAACACCAGCGGGAAGCCGGGTTTCAGCAGCAGTAGTTAACCGCCGGCGTTACGTTGCCTGAGTAGTGCGTCGACCTGGGATTCTGCCCGGGTCCAGTCATCACAAGGATTGCCACCGGAGAAACCGCGTTTCTCGGCCAGGAAATAGGCCGCCTCTGAAATCATCTGCCAGCGTTCTTCGGCAGTGATAGATTTATTCGATTTGGAGGTTGTTGTCTTTGTCCTCATGGCGGCCTTTTTGGTTGGGGCCGTTTTCTTTTCGGGACTGGCCGCGGCAGTCATGGGCTTCGCTGCGGCGGTTTGCGGGGCGGTTTTGACTGATTTGGGAGAAGTCGCTGCGGGTTTCGCCGCTTTCGCGCTTACTGCCTTCTTCTTGTTCATGGTGGTGGGCGTCTTTTTGGTGGCCATCTTGATCCTCTCGCTACATTGTGTCGTTACGGCTCCGCGGATCGAACTGATATCGACCTGCTGATGGGCGGGAATATATACCGACTGCACGATCTTCTCCAGTCTTTTACGCTGCTATTTTCGCCAGTAAATAATAGAGGTGTTCTGGTAAACGGCTGTTCAATTTAGGCGATAAGGCCGGGCAGGGTCCGAAACAGGCGTCAGATTACGTGCGTAAGCGGGCTTCTTGGCGACCCGTACCCGTGGGTGCGAATAAAGTTCGCAGTGCATTGAACGTACACTGGCGATGTCGGCGAATTTGTTCATATAGTTGCTAAATATAGAACAATAAATTCTATCAATGTCTGTTTATTAAGCAACAAGCAACAGCCATGCTTGTCTCATGCGTGTGGAGAGGGTCTCCATCCGCCTTAATGAGGAACTGACCATGAATCAATCCACTTTGACAGCAGCCACCCAGGTGACCGGACGGGCGCTCATGTCCGCGATTTTCATCCTGTCCGGTATCGGCAAGCTTGGTGCATATGCGGCGACGCAGGGCTACATGGAGAGCAAGGGCGTGCCGGGTGGTGCTGCTGCCGGCAGTGATCCTGCTCGAACTCGGCGGTGGCCTCGCCGTGCTGCTGGGCTGGCAGACCCGCATAAGCGCCTTCCTGCTGGCCGGTTTCTGCCTGCTCAGCGCCCTGATATTTCATGCCAACTTCGGTGACCAGATGCAGTCCATACTTTTTCTGAAGAATATGGCCATGGCGGGGGGTTTCCTGTTTCTGGTTGCCGGCGGTGCGGGTGCCTGGTCGCTTGACGCCCGGCGCCGGACGGGCGCCTGAGGCGATGTCGCAGCCGATGAAGCGTATTCCGCTATCGGCGGCGGCCACGCCGTCAGCCGCCGCCGACTGGATATGGAGGATTTGATATGACTACAGCAATGCAACCAGAGAATTCCACACTCAGACAGGTATCCCGCATCGTCAGGGGCATGCCGGCCACCGACGGGGCCGGGGTGGAACTCACCCGGGTGATTGGTCAGCCGGCGCTTCCCATGCTCGATCCCTTTCTACTGCTCGATGCCTTCCGCTCCGACCGACCCGAAGACTATATCGCGGGTTTTCCGCCGCACCCGCATCGCGGATTCGAGACAGTGACCTACCTGCTCGCCGGGCGCATGCGTCATCGGGACAATGCGGGTCATGAGGGCGTCATCGCGCCCGGCGGCATCCAGTGGATGACGGCAGGGCGGGGCATCGTGCATTCGGAAATGCCGGAACAGGAAAACGGCCTGCTGGAGGGTTTCCAGCTCTGGGTGAATCTGCCCGCCGCCCACAAGATGGATCAACCCGGCTATCAGGAATACCCGGCGGAACAGATACCGGTTGAATCCCGCGCGGGAGGCGTCGAAGTGCGTGTCATTGCCGGGGTGACCTCGCAGGGTACCCGCGGGCCGGTGGTGCAGCCATTGACCGAGCCGCTCTACCTGGATGTCCGGCTGCCTTCCCGCGGGGTTTTTACCGAGTGGTTGCCCGCTGTCCACAATGCCTTCGTCTACCTCGTTCAGGGAACCGTGACAGTCAGTAACATCGACGGACAGAGGGTGCCGTTGCGACGTGATGATCTGGGCGTGCTGGCCCGGGGAAATATCGTCAGGGTCGAGGGCGGAGCGGATGATGCCCGCTTTCTGGTCGTGGCTGGCCGCCCTTTGAATGAACCGGTTGCCCGCGGTGGACCATTCGTGATGAACAGCAAGGCCGAAGTTCAGCAGGCGTACGAGGATTACGCGCAGGGCAGGATTCTAACCCGGGTCGATGCCGCCCCCGCTGGAAACGCCGGCGGTTGGTCTGCCGGTCGCCTGTGGAGGCGTTGAACGCCATAGCCATGTGCAGATCCGGTGCAATTCCGATAACTTCTCGTCCCTGGTGCGTCTGGCTCGTTGTTCTTTCAGTGCCGAAAGAACAACGAGCCCGTCATGGCTGAACCGGGAGGGTTGCCGGAGTCCCGGAAGCGTGGGAATCCGGCAGGAAATTACCGATATGCAAAGGACAGAGTGCCGGATCCGTCTTGCCGACGGCCGCCGGCTGGGCTATGCCGAATACGGTGATCCCGGAGGGGAAACCGGTCTTTTATTGTCATGGGTTCCCGGCCTCGCGCCTCGAGGCTGCGCTTCTCGATGCCGCGGCCCGCAGGACAGGGGTGCGCGTCATCGCCGCGGATCGGCCCGGTTACGGGCTGTCGGACTTCCAGCCCAAACGCCGCATCGGGGACTGGCCGGGCGATGTGGTTGAACTGGCCGACGCCCTGGGCATAGACCGCTTTTCCATTGTTGGGGTATCCGGCGGCGGGCCCTATGCGCTGGCGTGTGCGCGTAAAATACCGCAACGCCTGGTGGCGGCCGGCGTGGTATGTGGTCTGGGTCCGGTCACCGAGCCCTGGGCAACCAGAGACATGCAGTGGAATCGACGGCTGATCTTGAGGGTGGCCAGGCAGGCACCGTGGATGCTGAGGCCGCTTTATCGGGTTGTGCTTGGACCTGTCCTGCATCGACGTCCGGCGACGCTCCTGTCGGTGATCTCGCACACACCGGTCCTGCAGGACCGGATGGTGCTGGAGCGGCCGGATGTCAGGCGGACATTGCTCGCCTCTATTCTGGAATCGGTTCGCGAGGGTCCGGGCGGAATCCTGCATGAATTGTTCCTGTACACGCATGACTGGGATTTCAGGCCGGAGGAGATCGCCATGACCGTTGACTTGTGGCATGGCGATGCGGATCCGGTCGTGCCCGCGGTGCACACCCGCGTGCTGGCCGAACGACTGCCGCAGCCTCGTTCCGCAATCCTTCCCGGCGAAGGACATTTTTCGCTGCCGATAAACCACATGGAACACATTCTTTCGGCGCTCGCGGGCTGACACCGGCCCGGGACATTTCGTGAATAGACCGTCAGTCGAATGGCGCCTGGTTAAGGCCCAAGCCCGATAAATAGCCACGGAATCACACGGAAAAACACGGAATACAGGCTCCTAGGCACCATTCATCCCTGAGTCCTGCCCCTCCCTGATTGCCCGATTCGCGGGGAATCCGTTCCTGCCCGATCAGGGCTACAGCCTGTGATGCCCCCAGCCGATACAGAACTGCCTGGCGAGAATACTGCCGGGAGCACCGCGCGACCGCCGGGGCGGGAAAGAGTCGGGCGGAATTCACGCACTGACAGGGAGGATGCGCAATGACCATCTACTATGCGGTTAATCACGATGACGTTTGGTTACTGGACGGTAGCAGCACCGGGAATGTGATTCACCTGCAGCTGCCCTGTACCGCCCGCGTCACCGCAAGGGAATGCTGGCTGCAGCTGGGGCAGGGTAATGTGCGCGGCGCGGCGGAGAAATTGTCCAACATGCTGGAGTTGAACGAGTGGGACCAGTGTGCCGTGGATGATCCGCGGTTTGTCTTCTACCTCAAGCTCTCGGCTGCGCTCGAAGGAACGCTCACCGCGAACGGCGTCCGGGCGCTGATTGACGAAATGCTCGCCATCGAGGATTAATCCAGCGCGACGACGAACCGGGACAACCGGTCCGGCTCGTTGATACAGAAACAGGAATGGCGGCTGCGGCCGCCATTCCTGTTTCTGTAATGGCGCTGGTGGAGGTGCCGATCAACGACTTCACTCTTCAGGGTGGTGCCAGGTGCGGGATTGGGGTTTCGCGGCATGTACTGCTATTCTGCGGGAACAGCTCAGTCGTGATACGGACTTTTATGCACATACATGCACTAGAACACTGGCAGCACGAGCATGATTTTTCGGTGCTGCACGAACACGGGGAACGGCGTACCCTGCAGGTTCTCGTCCTGACGGCCGTCATGATGGTCATCGAGGTCGTTGCCGGTGTCACCTATGGTTCGATGGCGCTACTCGCCGACGGCTGGCACATGGGGACCCATGCCGCCGCCTTCACGATCACCCTGTTTGCCTATCGCTACGCCAGAAAGCATGCCGGCAGTCAGGAATTTGCCTTCGGCACCGGCAAGGTCAGTGTACTGGGGGGGTTTGCCAGTGCCGTGGCCCTTGCCATCGTCGCCCTGATCATGATGGCCGAATCGGTACAGCGCCTGTTTGTTCCGCATGTCATCCAGTTCAACGAAGCGATCGGCGTTGCTTTGCTGGGACTGTCCATCAATATTATCAGCGCGCTTCTGTTGCAGGATCATCACGGCCATGACGACATCACGACCATCACCATGACCACAACCTGAGGGCGGCCTACCTGCATGTGCTGGCGGATGCGCTGACCTCCGTGCTTGCCATCATTGCCCTGGTATCCGGTAAATATCTTGGCTGGAATTGGCTTGACCCGGTCATGGGTATCGTCGGCGCGATCGTGATCGTCCGCTGGTCCTACGGGCTGGTAAGGGAAACGGGACCGGTGTTGCTGGACGAAAGCATCGACGAACAATACAAGTCGTTAATCAGGCAACGGATAGAGAGTGATGCGGATAATGGCGTTACGGATCTGCATGTCTGGCGGGTCGGGCCGGCGCACTACGCGGTCATCCTGTCGCTGGTTACGCAACACCCGAGACCACCTCAGTACTACAAGGCGCTGCTGAGTGATCTCGACCGGCTTTCCCACATCACCATCGAAGTGAACCAGTGTGCGGGTGAGGACTGCGTTGTCCCGGTGAACGAGTCGGTCTGACCCGGAGCTCATCCCACCAGCGGCGCCCCGGGCAAAGGAGAACTCATGTCAGCGACGGCCAGCGGGATCGACCTGATGCGTAACAGGAATGCGTTTCCGTCTCAGCGCCTTCGACTTGCGTCCCGGTTTGATCGCGGCGGTCTTGATCGTCCACCTCCCCGGGGCTGCCCGGCGCCGGCGCGCATCATGGCCAGCGTGCTGCCAGTCCGACTGGCGTGTTTCGTGAGTCTTGCGGTCATGCTCCCGACTGACGCATTGGCCTCTGGTGCGGGAGGAATGCCTTCCCTCGTGCATGACATCGGCTATTGCGTCGTGCTGGCAGGGGTGCTGGCCATCGTGTTCACACGCTTGCGGATTCCGGTTATCGCGGCATTTCTGGTTGCCGGAGTGGTGGTCGGTCCGGTCGGCGCGGGACTGGTGACGGACCCCGCCAACATCGAGACGATCTCCCGGCTGGGGTTGATCCTGCTGCTGTTCCTGATCGGTCTCGAAATCGATTTCCGCAAGTTGCTTGCCAGCGGACGGATTCTGCTCCTGAGCGGGATGCTGCAATACCCCCTGTCTGTCGCCTTCGGTTTCGCCTTCGCCAAGTTGTTCGTCTGGCTCGGTGTCGGCGGGCAACTGCTGGGCGCCGGCAGTTATGCTCCTCTCTACGTCGGTTTCGTGGTGGCGGCATCCTCCACGCTGCTGGTAGTGAAGCTGTTTCAGGAATCCTTTGAACTGGATACCGAGGTGGGGCGGGTGTCGCTCGGTATCCTCATCTTCCAGGATGTCTGGGCGATTGGCGTCATCGCCGTACAGCCAAGTTTCAACGACCCCAGGATTGTACCGATCCTGTTCTCCTTTCTGGGTATCGGCGCGCTGGCGCTGATATCCCTGCTGTTCGCCAGATTTGTCATACCAATCGGTTTCCGCTGGGTTGCCAAGGTGCCGGAGATCATACTCGTGGCGGCGGTGTCGTGGTGTTTCATCGTGGTGTTTCTGGGTATGAATCTTGACGAAATCACCCGCACGTTATTCGGGCTGGACCTGCATCTGGACGTCGGTCCCGGCATGGGGGCGTTGATCGCCGGGGCAACGATCGCGAGCCTGCCCTACAGCACGGAAATCGTCGGCAAGGTCGGGGTGGTGAAAGACTTTTTCGTGACGCTCTTCTTCGTGGGCCTCGGTATGGGGATACCCCGGCCCGATGGCCTCGAGGTGCTGCTGGTCGCAGGCCTGCTCGCCGCGCTGGCGCTGCTGGCCCGCTACCTGGTTTTCTTCCCCCTGTTCTACTTCACCGGCCTGGACCGCGGCAACGCCATGATAGCATCGACGCGACTCGCGCAGATCTCCGAATTCAGCCTGGTCATAGGCTTCATCGGCGTACAGCTGGGACACATCACGGAGGGTCTGAACAGCGCCATTATCTTTGCCTTCGTGATCACTGCGCTGCTGACGCCCACGCTCTACCGTCAGGCCGACCGCATACACGAGCAGCTGGCGGGGCTGCTGGAACGTATCGGTTTCAGGGCGCCGGAAAGCAGGGTGGCAGGGCAGGAGGAGTCCTACAAGCTTGCGCTACTCGGTTTCCACCGGGTGGCCTCATCCCTGTTGCACGAGCTCGGCAGGAGCTATCCCGGGCTGCTTGCCGAGACGCTGGTCGTTGACTTCAACGTCAACATACATGCCAGGATCGCGTCACTCGGTCCCGTCGTGAAATACGGGGACCTGCGTAACCCGGAAACCCTGCTGCACGCGGGAGTAGACAAGGCCGGGCTCATCGTCTGCACCATCCCGGATGATGTCCTGAAAGGCACGTCCAATCTCCAGATCGTCACGCTGGTCCGCCGAATCAATCCTGACGCCGTTATCATTGCCAACGCCATAGAGCTAAAGGACAGCAGGAGGTTGTACGCGGCGGGCGCGGATTACGTCATTCTGCAGCGTATCGAAACCGCCAAGGCCGTGGCGCGGGCCATCGAAAAGGCGCTTGCCGGGGAGATCAAGGCGTATCGCTCACAGGTCGAGGCCGGTGAAGGCGAGTGGCATGCGCGTCACGAGGTGTTGTGAGCGGGGCTCTCGGGTCCCGGTACGGTGGGTCGTGCCGCCTCAGCGTTTCCCCGCCGTAAAGTCGATCATACGCTGGGTGGCTCTCAGGGCCTTTTTCCTGATATCGTCGGGGACGAATATCTCGTGGCGTCCGTTACGCAGTACCCCGGCGAGGTTGCGCAGATTATTCATCGCCATCCACGGGCAGTGTGCGCAGCTCTCGCAAGTGGCGCCTTCACCCGCGGAGGGGGCTTCCAGAAAGGTCTTGTCGGGTGCGGCCTGCTTCATCTTGTAGAAGATGCCGTTATCCGTGGCCACGATAAATTTTCTGTTGGGCAACTGTTGTGTGGCCTTGATGAGCTGGGTGGTCGATCCGACCACATCGGCCAGGGCGATGACCGCCTCCGGCGATTCCGGGTGGACGAGGATGGCGGCATCGGGGTGCCGCTTCGCCAGCAACTGCAGCGCTTCGGCCTTGAAGCGTTCGTGGACGATGCAACTGGCCTGCCACAACAGCATGTCGGCGCCGGTGGTTCGCTGCACATAGTCCCCCAGATAACGGTCAGGGGCCCACAGGATCTTTTCGCCCCTCTCCTTGAGATGGTTCACCACGGGAACGGCGATGCTGGATGTGACGACCCAGTCGGCGCGCGCCTTGACCTCGGCACAGGTATTGGCGTAAACGACCACGGTCCGCTCCGGATGGGCGTCGCAGAAGGGGATGAACTCCTGCGGCGGGCAGCCCAGGTCCAGCGAGCACTCGGCTTGCAGGGTCGGCATGAGGACGCGTTTCTCGGGATTGAGGATCTTCGCGGTCTCCCCCATGAAGCGCACTCCGGCGACCACCAGCGTACTGGCCGGGTGCCGATTGCCGAAACGCGCCATTTCGAGCGAATCGGCGACCATGCCACCGGTTTGGTCCGCGATCTGCTGCAGGTCTTCATCCGTGTAGTAATGCGCGACCAGGACGGCATTCTTCTCTCGCAGCAGCTGCCGGATCTCACTGGTGAGCGATTCGCGTTCACCGGGGGCATACGGTGGCCGGCCCACACTCCCGGGCAGCGGGTAGTCCTGTTCCCGCAGGATGGGGGGGATCTCGGTCGGGTCTGCCTCGGTCATATGGGTGCGCCTGTGCGGACAGCTTCAATCAAATACAATACAACTTATTGTTATGTTAGAAAATAATGCATTTAGTCGGGTTATTCCGCCCAAGCGCCTGTCGGGCCCGAATGCCCGCTCTCCCGCCGGCGCGGTAGATCACCCCACGTCCGACGGGCTCCTGGCCCTGACACCTGAAAGAGCGATGGTGCCGGTTACCAGGTTCGAGTCATGCGACGGTCTGGTGTTCTTCCGCGGAGAGTTCCTTTTCAACCAGATCCAGGTATTTCGCGGCTTCCTGGTCGCCCTGGCTGGCGGCCAGTTTGAACCAGGCGGCCGCCTCGTGGTGGTCACGCGGAATGCCCTGTCCATGGTAGAACATCATGCCGAGGTTGGTCTGTGCATCGATGAAGCCTTGCTCGGCGGCCTTCCGATACCAGCTGACGGCGGTGGCGAGATCCTGCTCCACGCCCGCGCCCTCGTCGTACATTACGCCCATGTTGTACTGGGCCTCGGCATCGCCGAGCTCCGCGAGGGGCAGCCATTCCTCGTATGCGGCCTGGTAATCGCCTTTCAGGTAGGATTGATAGCCACCCCCGAGAATTGTCCAGGTGGGCATGCCGGCCATCAGGTAGGGCTCACGGGTTGGGGTTCGCTGTCCATCCTGCCAATTTTAATGATTTTCTCCCTGGCGTGTATAGTTATTGTTTATCCGGGTTTCTAAAATGCATGACAGGTTCGACCGGTCCGCCACCGGGCACGTGGGTTGAGCATGAAAACCGCCACTGATTAAACTGGGAAGCCGTGCATGTACCGTGTCTCAAAGTCAGTCTCGTTCTGTTATGGCCATCGTCTGATCAACTATCAGGGTAAATGCCGGCACCTGCATGGCCACAACGCACGCGCAGTGATCACCCTGGAAAGCGCCCGTCTGGACGAGCGCGGCATGGTCGAGGACTTCAGCGACGTCAAACGGCTGGTCTGGGAGTGGCTCGACCGCGAGATCGACCATACCCTGCTGTTGCACAGGGATGACCCGGTGTTGCCGCTGCTGGAGGGGGCCGGCGAACGGGTCAGGGTGCTTGACCAAAATCCGACGGCGGAAAATATCGCGCGCATGATCTTCGAATTCGTGGCAGGTTCCGGCTACCCGGTTGTCGAGGTAACCCTGTGGGAGACGGAAACCAGCCGTGCCACCTATGATCGTGTACCGGCCGGATCCTGAGCACGCGCAGGGGCACGGCCCCGGGCGCTTCACCCCTGCTATCGTGGGCGTGGCCATAACGCGCTTACTCATGGTCTTTCTGCTCCTGGCCGGCTGTGCGTCTCTCGTCGAAGCCGCCAAAGGCGAACATGATGATTTTCAACCGTTCGATGACCGTCCCCTTGAGGAGCCGCTGGATTTTCCCGACTGGTTCAAGCTCAGTTTTCTCGACCTGCGGGATGACCTGAAAGAGGTCAGGCAGGAGGGAAAGGACGGGCTGATGGTCTATTTCGGCCAGAAGTACTGTGCCTATTGCAAGGCATTTCTGGAAAAGGACCTGGCGAAAGAGGATATACGGACGTATATCGAGAAGCACTACGACGTCATCGGCATCGATATCCATGGCCAGCGTACGGTTACCGATCTTTCCGGCAAGGAAATGGACGAACGCCGGTTCGCCGTACGGGAGAAAACCAACTTCACACCTTCCGTGATCTTCTACGACAGGGACGGCCACGAGGCATTGCGTCTGCGCGGCTATTACCCGCCGTATCGTTTCCGTGCCGCGCTGGAATACGTGGCGGACGGCCATTACCGCGTGGAGACCTTTCGGGAGTACCTGGCCAGGGCCGATGTCCCGCTGGTATTCGACCCCGGCGATTTGAACCACGAATCCTTTTTTATGCCTGGCCCCTACATGCTGGACAGGAGCCGGTTACCGGGCGAGCGGCCGCTGGCGGTCTTTTTCGAGCAGGGTCATTGCTGGGCCTGTGATGTGCTGCACACCAGCCTGCTGGCCGATCCGGAGATCAGGGATCGCATGTCACGATTCGAAGCCGTGCAGCTGCCGTTCTGGAGGAACATACCGGTCATTACGCCCTCGGGAGAACACACCACGGTCAGAAAGTGGGCGGAGGAACTGGGCCTGTTCTATACGCCTACGCTGATCATCTTCGACCCGCGAGGCAGGGAGATCATCCGGATCGACTCGGTGATGCAGTTCTACCGCCTGCGCAACGTGCTCGACTACGTCCTCAGCGGTGGCTACAAGGAATATCCGACGTTCCAGGAATGGCGGGAGCGCTTCCCCGGAATATACAAGTAACAGGAAGACTCAATCCCGCCAGCGTTTGAAGATCAGGGTTGCGTTGGTGCCGCCGAAGCCGAAGCTGTTGGACATGATGGTGTTGAGACCGGCATTATCCTGGCATTCGCGCACGATCGGGAAATCGGCGCCGGCCGGGTCGATCTCGTCGATGTTTGCCGATGCGCTGATGAAATCCTCCTCCATCATCAGCAGCGAGTAGATGGCCTCGTGAACGCCGGCGGCGCCCAGTGAATGGCCCGAGAGGGACTTGGTCGAGGTGATCCTGGGCGATTGTTCCCCGAAGACCGTCCGGATGGCCTCCAGTTCGCGCATGTCGCCGACCGGTGTACTGGTGCCGTGGGCGTTGATGTAATCGACGGGACCATCAACCGTAGTCATGGCCTGCTGCATGCACCGCGCGGCGCCTTCGCCCGAGGGCTGTACCATGTCATAGCCGTCGGAGGTTGCGCCGTAGCCCACGAGTTCCGCATAGATCCTGGCGCCGCGTTTTCTGGCGTGCTCGAGTTCCTCCAGCACGACCATGCCGCCGCCGCCGGCGATGACGAAACCGTCGCGGGTGACGTCGTAGGGGCGCGAGGCCGTCGTAGGCGTTGCGTTGTATTTGGATGACAGCGCGCCCATGGCATCGAACATCAGCGTCAGCGTCCAGTGCAGTTCCTCGCCGCCGCCGGCAAAGACGATGTCCTGCTTGCCAAACTGGATCAGTTCATAGCCGTTGCCGATGCAGTGGGCGCTGGTCGAACAGGCGGAACTGATCGAGTAGTTTACCCCATGGATTTTGAACGGGGTCGCCAGGCAGGCGGAGTTGGTGCTCGACATGGTCCGCGGCACCATGTAGGGTCCGACACGCCGGACGCCTTTTTCCCTGAGCAAGTCGATGGCCAGGGAGACGTTCTCGGTGGAGGCGCCGCCGGAACCGGCGATCAGGCCGGTACGGGGGTTCGATACCATGTCGTCCGCAAGACCGGAATCCTCCACTGCCTCTTTCATGGCGAGATAGTTATAGGCGGCACTGTTGCCCATGAACCGCCGCAGCTTGCGGTCAATCAGCGCGTCGACATCGATGTTGAGCGTGCCGGCAACCTGGCTGCGGAAACCAAGCTCCTCGTATTCTTTTATGAACTCGATACCGGAGCGTCCCTCCCGCAAGGAGTGGACGACTTCCCGCTTGTTATTGCCAATGCTGGAGATGATGCCCAGGCCCGTGATGACAACACGACGCATAACGAATTCCCTAAAAATTTTCCGTGGAGGTGAACAGACCGACACGCAGGCCGGTCGCATGATAAATCTCGCGTCCGTCGACTTCGACGGTGCCGTCGGCAATGCCCATGTTGAGACTGCGCTGGATGACGCGCTTCATGTCGATGCGGTAGGTTACCAGAGTATTCTTCGGCGTGACCTGTCCGGTGAACTTGACCTCTCCAGCGCCCAGCGCCCGCCCGCGGCCGGGGCTGCCGTACCAGCCCAGGAAGAATCCGATTAGTTGCCACATGGCGTCCAGGCCAAGACAGCCCGGCATGACGGGATCGCCATCAAAATGACAGGAGAAAAACCACAGGTCCGGTTTGATGTCAAGTTCGGCGATGATATGCCCCTTGCCATAGGCGCCGCCCGAGGCGCTGATATGGGTGATGCGTTCAAACATCAGCATGGGCGGTAGCGGCAGCTGGGCATTTCCCGGGCCGAACATCCTGCCATGCCCGCATTCAAGGAGTTCGGCGAGGGAGAAACTGTTTTTGCGCCTGGTGTCTGGTTCTGGCGTTGTCTGGATCAATGGTGGTATCCCTGCTGCGCACAGCGTATTTGATCGGGGTGGATATTCTAGTCCATTTCCCGGCTGCGCTGTACAGGCTTTGCCGCCCGTCATATGGACCGGGCAGGAGAGTCGGTCCGGGCAGTGTATTTTCCGCGAGCCGCAAACAGGGAGCGGGGTATGCGAAGATGCGGGTCCTGCAGGGAGTGTCCTAGTCGCGTGAGCGTATCAGCCCCAGCCAGGCCAGGGTTCTTTTCAATACCCCTGGACGCCTGGCGCGGCGCTCATCTTTGGTGCCAAGACGGCTATTATCCGCCTGCATCGTGATGTCGATCGCCTCCGCGACCACGATTTCCTCGAAACTGGCCGGCGTGAATTCCGCGGCTGGAATTGCGGGAACCGCTGCGGCATCCTGGTCATCGCCGGGCGCGAGTATCCCGGCTTCTACGGCGGTCCCGGGATCCGCTGCCATGGCGTTACCGGTACCGGTCTCGGAGGGCGGCATCTGTTCAGGAACACCGTGTTCATCAGGTATTGCACCGGTTGCGGGTGCCACGGTCTTGTCCGCGAACACGGATCCGGCAAAGGTGTTCGAAACCTGCCCGGGGGGCGTCGCCGACCGGGTTTGCGCCGTTACCGCGGCTTTATTGTTCATCGTGTTGAACTGGTTATACTGAAACCCGGGTGAGAATATCTCGATTTCCTCAACCTCCATGTCATCTCCACGGAAGAGCTCCGCGCTGCCTGCAGGGGCCGACGGTTTCTTGTCAAGAAAGACGACCCTGGCAGAGGGGGGCGTTGCATGTCCGGCCGGTCCCGCCTGAACCGGCCGGGCGGCGGCGGCGACAGTGCGCGCCGGTACTTGATGGACCACCTGATCACCGCCTTGTGAAATTGCCAGCGACAGGTGCTCGTCAGCGTCCGCGATCAGTTCACCGAGCCTCATGTCCCTGCGGATCTCCGGTGACGCAACTCCAATGCTTATAGTGACGGCGGCCTTGTCATTGCCTGATCGGAATACACGGGTACTCACGCTGTTTTTGATGCGTTCCGCCAGGTTATGTATCCCTGCCTTGTCCATGGCGGGCAGGAGCAGCGCGAAGCGCGCCGGTCCGATGCGTGCCAGTGTGTCCTCCTGACGAATTGATGTGCTCAGTATATTCGTCAGGGTCCGGATAATGGATTCGGAGAAGGATTTTCCATACCGCTGGTGGATTGCTCCGTAGTGGTCGATCTCCATGCGAAACACGGAAAGACTCTCGTTGTGCCGTATGGCATAGGAAAGCTGCTGATAGCCACGTTCCATAAACGCGGCTTCATTGGCGAGCCCCGTCAATGGATCGGTTGTCGATCTTTCTTCCAGGGCGGTATTTTCTTTCATGAGCGTATTGGTGACGGCGTGAGAATCGGCATGGGCCTGGGTGCGAGCGAGCAGATGAACCGCATCGAATGGCTTGCCGATAAAATCCGTCGCGCCATCCTGTCGCGCCTGTGCCATGGTGGCTTCGGTATCGTTTGCGCCGGTGATGATGATGACCGGAAGCCCGCGGACATGCGGAAGCTGGGAGTTTCTGATCCGTTTGAGCAGACCAAAGCCATCCAGTTTCGGCATGGTGAGATCGGATACCACGAGTGACACGGGTTCGTCAGCGTTCAGCACTTCCCAGGCATTCTCGCCATCGACGGCTTCGATGATTTCAAAATGATCCCGCAGGATTTTGCGGGCCGTTACCCGGATAACCTTGGAGTCATCTACAATCAGTAATCGTTGTTTTTCATTGGGTTTGTCGTTCATTTCCGATACCGGGTTTGCGCTCTCCATTATGTCTCTGGGTATCGACATCTGCCTGTTGACCTTTAGGTTGGCCATGGAGGTGACGGTGAGAGCCGTACTCTGGGTAGCCGGCGATACAGGACGGTCCGGGGGGTCGATCAGGCGGCGCCCGAGCTGGAGGGGATCGCCCGGGGAACAACAGGCGAAAGGACGATCAGGGTCTGATTGCTACAGGGAACAGGGGGATTAGCCCGTTCTTGCGAGGTATTTCCTGCTACGATTGGCAAATGCATTTGAAGTCAGATGGAATGTCATGCCAGTTCACCCCGGAAAAATAGACAGATGCGTCGAGGCCCTGTGTCATCAGGGCTGCAACAAGGTCCATCACTATATCCGTGCATTGCGGCACGATGAGGAATTTCCTGAGGTGGCCGATCTTTCCACGGCGGAGCGCCGCTCGGTGCTGGAGCAGCTCGTCGCCATCATGGATATCTACGACGGAAGTTGCGGCAGTTAGCGGCAGTTAACGGCGGGTGAATGATATGGTTTTTCAGGACAGCTTCACTATCGCAACCCCGGGTCGCGGCACCTGTCTGATTACCGAGGCGGTGCAGGAGAGGGTGCGCAGATCGGGTGTGGAGACCGGATTGTGCCACGTGTTTATCCACCATACCAGCGCCTCCCTTATCCTCTGCGAGGATGCCGATCCACAGGTGCGCGCCGACCTGGAGCATTATATGGAGCGCCTGGTTCCGGATGGAGACCCTTTGTTCAGGCATGCTGCGGAGGGGGTGGACGATATGCCGGCGCACGTCAGGAGCATTCTGACCGCCTCCGGGGTAACGCTTCCGGTAACGCGATCACGTTGCGGGTTGGGTACCTGGCAGGGAGTCTATGTGTGGGAACACCGTATCTCAGGGCAGCAGCGGCGCGTAACGGTGACGGTCTACGGCGAGTGAGGCCGGATCGCTCAGTGCCGGCGCGGCTGGTTATTTTCTGATTCCACCCTGATCCTGAGGTCGGATATACGCGGGGTATCTCCGAGGAGATTATCGCTGTCCGCCTCGTCACTCAATCCGCCGCCATCGACAAGCCGGTCCACGTCCCGGGTATCCAGAGATTCGCCTTCCGTCTCACCGTCGCATAATTCCCGGGCACCGGTCGCCAGGTGTTCATGGACGGCGCGGTAGCTCCGGGTCATTTCCTGGACCAGTTCGGAGGTGCGACATGAAATGCCGGGTGACCTGGTCCCGATAATCAGAGAATCTTTCCCTGAGTTCGTCCAACTCTGCCTGCAGTTTCGCTGTGTCTCCGTGGCGGCCAAGCAATATGTAGGCCCCGATGCCGCCAAACAGTACGCCGAGTGCAAAGCCAAGAATGACTGCGACACGGATTGACATGTTTCCGTCAAGCGGGATCACGATTCGCCTCCCTTTTATGCTGTCGTCGTTGATGCCGTACCGCCGGACATGCGCCCTGTATCATTGTACTGGATACCGGTTGCCAGGACACCGGGGAACCGCTTTCTGAAACCGTAACGACGATCGGTTGCCGGCCATGAACGCGTCCTCTGGGGATGCTTACAGGTTCCCGGGCCTGATCTTTACCGCCCTGGATGCGCCGGTTCAGGCGATACTTCCTGGTGGATCAGTCGCTTCGCTCCGGGCGGCTTCCGAAGATGGCGCTCCCTATGCGCACCATGGTGGATCCCTCGGCGACCGCAATCTCGTAGTCACCGCTCATTCCCATGGACAGTTCACGAAACATGTCAGCACCAAAACGCATCGCGCAGGCCTCACGCAATTCGCGCAGACGTGAAAAGGTGCGGTGACACTCGGATACGGATGTGTCCTGGCGTCCGATAGTCATCAGGCCGCGCAGCCCGATGCCCTTCAGACCGGCCTGCAGCAACTCATCCACGAAGGGGAAGACACCGGCCGGCGCTATGCCGAACTTGTCCGGATCCCCTGCAATATTGATTTGCAAGAGAATATTCACCACCAGTCCCGAGACCTCGGCGTGGCGGGAAAGTTTGCGGGCGAGTTTGAGGCTGTCCAGGGTATGCAGCCAGGCAAAATTGCCAGGAATATGCCTGGCCTTGTTGGTTTGCAGGTGGCCGATGAAGTGCCATTCGTTTGACGGATCCCGTATGAGCGCAAGCTTGGTCATGGCATCCTGAACGGTGCTTTCCCCGAAGATATGCTGCCCTGCCTCGAGGGCACGGACGATATCCGGGGCTGCCATGTACTTGGAGACCGCGATCAGGCGGATATCAGCCGGATCTCTCCCGGCCGAGACGGCCGCCAGGCGGATGCGTTCCTTCAGGCCCAGCAGGTTGGCCTGGATCGCGGATAACGGTTTTGTCATGTCAAGGAACGCGGTACGACGGCCGGGTCAGGGACATACAAGGTTGCGGGGTATACCGTCCAGCCAGGCCCGGATGTTGCTGGCGATCTCATCGATGAGTCTTTGCCGGGCATTGATGCTGGCCCAGGCGATATGGGGTGTGACCAGCAGGTTTGGCAGGGATACCTGTAACAGGGGATTGCCGTGGTGCGGTGGCTCCTCGCTCAGCACATCGATTGCGGCTCCGGCAATCCGCCCGCTGCGTACCGCCTCCAGCAGCGCAACCTCGTCGACGATGCCGCCGCGCGCCGTGTTGACCAGGATGGCATCCCGGCGCATCAGGCCGAGTTCGCGGCTCCGGATCAGGCCGTGCGTCTCATTCGTCAGCGGACAGTGCAGACTGACGACATGGGATTGCTCCAGAAGATTCTCAAGTGGGATTCGACCCGGCCGCGGGGACGTTCCCCGCCGTTCGGCGATCAGCACGTTCATGCCGAAGGCTTCACCCATCCCGGCGACAGCACGGCCGAGCTCGCCATACCCGATGATGCCGAGCGTGAGCCCTTTCAGTTCCCGGATCGGGAAATCAAGCAGGCAGAAATCCCCGGAACTCTGCCAGCGGCCCGCTGCAATGGCCAGGCGGTAATCGTTCAACCTTCGGGTGAGAGCAAGTAGCTGCGCGAAAACATGCTCGACGACTGACGGGGTGGCATAGCCGGTGACATTGCAAACGGCGACGCCCCGGCCGCGGCAGGAATCGAGGTCGATATTGTTGGTGCCGGTGGCGGCAATGCACACGAGTTTCAGCTTGTCCGCCGACCGGAGGGCGGCCGCGTCCAGTCTGACCTTGTTGCTGACGACGATGGCGGCACCGCGGACCCGTTCGATGACCTGTTCCGGTGCGGTCCAGTCGTGGTATGTCCATTCCGCCATGACCGACCGAAGCGACGTCAGATTGAGATCATCCCGGTCAACCGTGCGCAGGTCGAGGAATACGCCGTGCATGGCGCTAGTCGATGCCCAGCATGTGCTGTTTCAGCGAATCGCTGACGGGGTGTGCGCCCAGCCAGATTCCGAGCAATGAATGGAAGAAGTCTTCGCCCCTCACGATGCCACGCCATTCTCCGTTTATCCATACTTCGGTCCCTTTGCCCGGCAGATAATTGAGCCGGATGGTTTCGTCCTTGTGCATGGTGCGGAACAGGGAATTGAATTTATTGAGTCGCGGGCGAAGTGCCTGCATTTCAGCCACGCTGAGATTGGCAGCCAGACCGTCAGTCCAGGCATCGGTAATTTTCTTCCTGCTGACTTTCTTGTAGAGAAAGTGCATGACGATACTCGCCGGCGCCGAGCTGGCCAGGATCGCGCTGGCATCGCCGGACTTCGCCGGCAGGTAGAGTGCACCGATATAGATATCGAAAAACAGCTTTTTCCTCACGCCGGCGCCATTCAGAACCAGTTCGGGTCCGCAGTTCGCCAGGGTAAATGTGTCGGGGATCTTCACCCCGCTGATTTTCATGGCAAGGGCCGGAAGACTCGTGAGCATCAGGCTTGATAACAGGAACAAGACTCGCGCGCGCATAGGGTCGCTTCCCGGGATGATGCAGTAAACGGTTCAGTTCCTCCGCGACCGGTTCACCCGGGCCGGGGGGGATGTCGGGTGATCTCCTCCACATGGAGAGGGAAAACGTTCTTTTTGAGATCGTTGCAGTATTTGCCGAGTGTCCGTTCGACGACCGGAAATGCCAGTTCGTCCCAGGGTATCTCGTGCACCTCAAACAACCTGACCTCGAGGCTTTCCGGACCGGCCGCAAAGCTTTCCTCTTCGAGGCTGGTGCGAAACATCAGGTAGACCTGGTTGATCTGGGGGATGCTGAAAACCCCGTAGAGATCCATCTTGCGGACATGTGCGCGGGCTTCCTCCCAGGTCTCGCGGGCGGCAGCCTGTTCGGTTGTCTCCCCGTTCTCCATGAATCCCGCCGGCAGGGTCCACAGTCCGTAACGCGGTTCGATGGCGCGCCGGCACAGCAGAAGGCGTCCGTTCCAGTCAGGGATGCAGCCGGCCACGATTTTCGGATTCTGGTAATGAATCGTAGCGCAGGTTTCACATACGTGGCGCGGCCGGTCATCGCCCGTGGGGATTTTCACGATTAACCGCGCGCCGCAGTTGCTGCAGAAGATCATGTGTTTCTCGTTTGGGCGGTTATTTACTGGCCGGAATGGGTAGTACCTAGGAGCCTGTCGGACTTAGGATTGATCTACTGCGCTGGCGGGAGAGCGGCCCATAGTTCCCCGATATTTCGTTGCATAGAACCACTATGCGCCTCGATATCGTGAACCTCTGTGCTCGTTCTCCCACCATGCTCGCGACGATCACCTAAGTCCGACAGGCTCCTAGGGACAATAGCATATATCCGGGAACTGGGGCAGAGTCGTTGGAACGTGGCGATCTTGTTGTATTTATTGCGTATTGTTTTGGATTTGAACGCATGAATACCGGCCTTTCGGGCATTCAATGCTCAATGTGCTATTTGCTTGACGCCATGTAATTGATTTTTTTGCTTCTATAACGAGATGGTAACCATGATACGCAGACTGGTTTCCCTGCTGATTAATTTTCTGTTCGCTGCCGGAATGGCGCTGCTTCTGGCTGGTTGTGGAGGTGGTGGCGGTTCAGCCTCCGGATCAACCGGCTCCCTTTCAATCGGTATCACGGACGCGCCTGTCGATGACCTGTACCAGGTTTGGGTGGCCTTCAATGGCGTGGCCACCGTCAATGCGCTCGCCGGTCCCGATGGAACCCCGCATGATTTCGAGCTGGCAGATCCTTCGAACTGACACTGGACAGACAAATCGCGGCGGGTATTGCTATGTAACCATTAGCCAGTCCAGCGGCTTCCACAAAAAACCGGCTTCGGCCGGTTTTTTGTGGTTCGGTTTCAGGGGCGAATACAGGATTGTGCCAGCAGCAATCCAAGCATGGTCTTCGCGTCATGGATGGTGCCGTCACGCACCTGCTCGATCGCCCTGGTAAAAGGAATCCAGTGGATCTCGATCACTTCATGCCGCTCCGGTTGTGACGCGACGTGTGTCAGTTGTCTGGCCAGATACAGGTGGATTTTTTCATCGCAGAAACCGGGCGTCATCAGTACCGCGCCGAGTTGATGCCAGTGTCCTGCCCTCAGTCCGGCCTCTTCCGCCAGTTCGCGCGCGGCGGTAGCGTGCGGTTCTTCCTCTTTCTCGAGTTTGCCAGCCGGTAATTCCCACAACCAGCCTCCCGCGGCATGCCGGAACTGGCGCAACAGGCAGACGCGTCGATCTTCGTCCAGTGCAACGACGGCCGCACCACCGGGATGGCGGACAATTTCCAGTTCCAGTGGCTCTCCGTTGGGAAGGGTCAGGGATTCGATGCCGAGTCGGACGATCCGACCCTCGAATACCGTTCTGGTCTTGTGGGACAATGGCTTCTCCTGTACGCGGTCACGAGGTGCGCGACCCCGATCATGATACTGCATAAACACCAGTGCGCTGTGCAGGGAGGTAAGATGATGAGCGCGTTTTACGAAAGCCAGCCACTGCGTTTTGAGTGCACCCGTTGCGGGCGCTGCTGCGTAGCCGGTGGCGGTTATTACGTCTTTCTGGATGAGCATGAGGCCGAAGGGGTTCGCGCCTACCTCAAGCTGTCCCGCAGCTGGTTTCGCCGCCGCTACCTGAGCCGCTCACCGGAGGGTGACCTGGTGGCGTCATGGCAAGGTGACGGGCGCTGTGTGTTTCTCGACGACAGGGGAGAGTGCGGTATTTACCCGGTACGTCCACTGCAGTGCCGCACGTACCCCTTCTGGCCCGAGATTGTGAATCGCCAGCGGGACTGGCATCGGGAATCACGCCGCTGCGAGGGCATCGATCGCGGCGAGGAGGTGCCGGTCACCCGCATCAGGAGTCTGGTCAACGCCTGTCTGGCGCAACCGGGCGAATCCTAACTCCCGGGTTCGAACGCGGAAAACCACTGGCTGGCGCCGGCAGGCGCGTGCCGGTCGAGGTAGAGACTGATCAGCCGCATGTTCATCGCCGGGTCAAGGCTGCCGCCGCGCGTCAGTGTGTCGAACCGGTCTCCGGCCAGCAATTGGTGAGTCATCGTCAGGTAGAGGCGATTCAGCACCCGCGCCTTGAGCAGGGTATGCAGAACATCAGGACCGGCGATGGCATAAATGCCCGTGTATCCCAGGGCGGCAAGGCTTGCGACCAGCTCGGCACCGTCCACGGTACTGTCTGCACCGGCGACAATGACTTCTACGCCATGTTCCCTGAGCATGGCTGTGCGGCCGGCATCGGCATGGCGGCCGGTGAAGACAATGATCCGGCGCTGCTGATAGTTTCTGAGCGACTCCAGGGGGATTTCGAGGCTTCTGCTGAGAATGGCGATATCCGGTTGTGCCGCCAGACCCTGACGGGTACGCCATTCCAGGATGTCGCGGTAATCCGGATGGTCGCTCACCGGCAGGCGGTCCTGGGCTTCCTCAATTTCGCTCTGCCTGAAGTACCGGCCGCTGGCGATCAGGATATCCGCCCGGCCCGCAAGCTCCTGGTAGAGCCGCCAGTCACGGGAATTGGTTATTGCGGCGGGAACCTGGTGAGTGCTCCGCCCCGCACCGGGAATCGCGATGCGGCCGTCGAGGGAAGAGATGAAGTTGCTGTAAACGAACGGTTTTCCCGAACCTTTCGCAAGAGGCAATTCCTGCGAAAGATAAATTCCCTTTAGCTCATATTCCCCGCCGGGGAGCGGGTATAGCCGTGTGATGCTGTCTGTTAAGTGGCGGGATTCCATCATACCGGCAATATAACAGTAGCTCCGGTACGGTAGAATCCCCGGAGTATGCGACAGACCGGCAAGGACGGTAATAACGGAAAAAGGAGCCGGATGGCCCCCTTTCCCGTTCGTTCATGCAATGACAACTCAAGGCTTGACGGGCTGGTCCCCGACTTTTTTCATGTGGTAGTTCTCGATCGCCGCCTTGATGGCATCCTCGGCCAGGACTGAGCAGTGAACCTTGACCGGCGGAAGGGCGAGCTCCTCGGCAATGTCGGTGTTCCTGATTTGCCGGGCCTGATCCAGCGTCTTGCCCTTGACCCATTCAGTCAGCAGTGAACTGGAGGCGATTGCGGAACCGCAGCCATAGGTCTTGAACCGGGCATCTTCTATAACGCCATCCTCATTGACCTTGATTTGCAGTTTCATTACATCCCCGCAGGCAGGCGCGCCGACCATGCCGGTCCCGACCTTGTTGTCGTCCTTGTCAAAGGAACCGACGTTGCGCGGGTTTTCATAGTGATCGAGTACTTTTTCACTGTAGGCCATTTCAATTTCTCCAATACTTCCAGGATCCTGTCGGACTTAGGATTGATCTACTGCGCTGGTGTGAGAGCGGCCCATAGTTCCCCGATATTTCGTTGCATAGAACCACTATGCGCCTCGATATCGTGAACCTCTGTGCTCGTTCTCCCACCATGCTCGCGACGATCACCCAAGTCCGACAGGCTCCTAGGCTGCACTTTTATGCAGGTTGGTGTGGAATAGCGGACTCTGGGGATTTTCCACCCGGCTTTCCACCGCGTCGGCGAGCGTTATACCGTCCAGGTAGTCATATACCTGATTACTTAATTGCCGCCACAGCATCAGACTGCCGGGAATCTCCCTTTCGGTTAGCGGATTCACGTTGAGTTTCACCAGATCGTCGACCGCATGGAGTACCTGCGCGATGGTGATATTGTTTGCCGGACGGGCCAGGCTGTAGCCCCCGCCGGGACCACGCATCCCGACAACCAGTTCATGCTGACGCAGCCTGGCGAATAACTGTTCGAGATAGGAAATCGAAATGGACTGCTGGGTGGAGATGTCCGCCAGAGTCACAGGCCCTTTTTTCTGATGCAGGGCCAGTTCCATCATTGCTGTAATGGCATGCCGACCTTTCGTTGATAATTTCATAACAAACCTCGATGAATACGGTCATATCAGATCTTTGCCGGCGACCCCGCCCCGTATTACACGCAGAGAACCAGTGCCGATACAAAACCATCTATGTGACTGCTTACTGGGAAGACTATAGTAATAGTTGACTTATTTAGTCAAGATATATTTGGCGCATCCCACAGGGGCTGTAGATAAAAATCAGGAATATAGATATTACAAACAACGGCTTGATTAACCATCTATCCTTAAGGGGATATGGCACACCAGGAGCCTTTCGGATTCAGGATTGATCTACTGCGCTGGTGGGAGAGCTGCTTATCGCGCATGACGGAATGCCGGCGAGGGATATCCGGTAATTTGCTACAATCACGGCGTTTATCACCTGGCAGGAGCACATGATGGGATCCAGAAACAAGTCGGATGTCGATCGACGCAAAAAGTCACGAGAAAAACTGGATGCACTGGTTCAGTCCCGTACGCAGACGTTGTCGTTACTGACCGACCTGGCGGGCAGGCAGCCTTTTACGGCTGACCCGGAAATCGAACGGGCGCTGCGCCGGTTCTGTGAGGCGTTGATAGATTATACCGCGAGCGCGCACTTCCAGTTGTATCGATATCTGGCGGACAAGCACGAACGCCGCCAGCCCGTACTCGCCATCGCCGACAGGATTTACCCCAGAATAATCGAAACGACGGATGTCATACTGCGCTTCAATGACAAGTACGAAGCCATGTCAATCGACAACAGCGTTGAATTTCTCGCCGTGGACCTCTCCAGCCTGGGTGAATGCCTGGCTGATCGTATCCAGCTTGAAGACAATATTATCGATGCCCTGAACGATTCGACCCATCATTCGGCGGGAACGGGAGATAACGCCGGCGGGCCCTTTGTATAAACCCCATCGTTGCAAAAACCCCCTCTCCCGAAGGAAGAGGGGGGCTGTCATGCTGAAATCTTGTGCAACGGTAAGGTAAAGGGAGTGCATCCACAGCCTGCGGATACTTCCTGGCCTGACGGCATCTCCGGCCTGAGACACGGCCTGGAGCGGATCTGTCTTATACTGCGCTTCAACGACAGGGGAGCGTCCACATGCAAGTAAACGAAGACGAACCGGCGACGATCCAGACGCTGCTTGAGATCATGGACCGCCTGCGCGCCCCGGACGGCGGCTGCCCCTGGGACAGGCAACAGGATTTCCGCAGCATTGCACCCTATACCCTGGAGGAGGCCTGCGAGGTCGTCGACGCGATCGAACGGGACGACAGGGTCGGACTTCAGGATGAACTGGGTGATCTGTTGTTCCAGGTGGTCTACCATGCGCGGATGGCAAGTGAGTCCGGCTGGTTCGATTTTTACGATGTCCTGCAGGGCATCTGTAACAAGATGGTTCGCCGGCATCCCCATGTCTTCGCCGGTGAGGTGGTCGCCGATGCAAGTGCACAAACCCGTGCCTGGGAGGCACACAAGCAAAAGGAAAGGAGCGGGGCCATGGCCGCCAGCGTGCTTGACGGCGTGCCTCTTGCCCTGCCGGCGCTGATGCGCGCCGACAAGCTTCAAAGGAAGGCATCGCGAGCGGGTTTCGACTGGCCGGATATCCGGGGTGTCTTCGACAAGGTCGAGGAGGAGCTGGAGGAGCTGCGCGCCGAAATCGAAGGGAAGGATAACGAGGCCATCCGGGACGAGGCCGGCGACCTGCTGTTTGCCGTGGTCAATCTGTTGCGGCATGCCGGTGTGGAACCCGAATCCGCGCTGCGCCAGGCGAACAGCAAGTTCACCCGGCGGTTTCAGCAGGTCGAGCGACTATGCCGTGAGAAGGGGACCGGCGTCACCGAGACTGATCTCGACACCCTGGACTGGTACTGGGACCAGGTAAAGCTGGAGGAGTGATCGTGTACACAACCACTTCCCTGTCGTACATGCAGCAGAGTCGGCAAGCATGACGTCGAGTCCGGTCGGCAGCGTAATCGAGGTCGATAACCTCGTGAGCCATTACGGGGAAAAAGAGATCCTGAAAGGGATCAATCTTGCCATCCGCTCGGGTGAAATCATGGTCATTATGGGTGGCAGCGGCTCGGGCAAGACCACCCTGATGCGTCACCTGCTGGGCCTGAACCGCCCCACCTCGGGGTGCATACGTATCCTGGGCAAGGACATCACCCGAATCGGCAGGCGCGAGCTTTACGAACTGCGTCGCAAGACAGGCGTGGCATTCCAGGGCGGTGCCTTGCTGGGTTCCCTGAGCGTCGCCGAAAACATCGAACTGCCCCTGCGTGTCCACACCCGGCTGGACGAGAAGACGATACGCATCATGACGCGTATGAAACTTGAGGTCGTGAATCTCGCGGGGTTCGAGAACCTGATGCCCTCGGAACTCTCCGGCGGCATGGTGAAGAGAGCGGCGCTGGCGCGCGCAATCATCATGGATCCAAGCCTGCTGTTCTTCGATGAGCCATCCGCGGGCCTGGACCCGGTCGTGTCAGCCGAACTGGATGACCTGATCCTGCGTCTCAAGGAGGCGATGAACGTGACCATCGTTGTGGTTACGCACGAGCTCGAGAGCGCACTGAAGATCGCCGACAGGATCACGGTGCTGGGGGAGGGGCGATTGCTCATGACCGGAACGGTTGACGAGATCCGCAACAGCACCGACGAGACTATCCAGAGTATGCTTAATCGCCGTCCGCGGGTGGAGGCGGTGAATGCCGAGGATTACCTGTCGCGGCTCACCGCGGAACGCAGCCAGCGACATTTCTAGGGCCTGTAGGTAGGTAGTCCCGTCCCGTCGGTCTACGAAGGCTGGTTGGCAAGCTCCTTGACCTTCTCCTGCATCCTGGCCAGCAGTCCGGCGAGGCCTTCGTTTTTCACGATCTCCTGGTAAGAGGTCCGATAGTTGCTGATCAGGCTCACCCCCTCGACAGTGACGTCATAGACCAGCCATTGGCCATCCTTCAGATATAGCCTGTAGCTGACAGGGATTTCCGCGCTGCTGGTCAGAATCAGGGTATCCACCACCGCGCGGTTCTTTATGATCTTCTCGCCGGGGTATTTCACCGTTTCGTTGGTGTAGGCCTCTATCCGGCCGATGTAGCTGTCCTGAATCAGTTCGGAGAACAGTTGAACGAAATGCTGTTGTTCTTCTTTCGACGCCTTTCTCCAGTTGGTCGCGAGTGTGCGCTGGGACATGGCGCGGAAATCGAAACGCCCGGCGATCACTGTACGTATTTTATCGCGCCTTGCCGATTGATCGAGGCTTGCGTCCTTGAGTATCCCGATGATGGCATCCACGGATGTGCGTACCGCATCGGTGGCGCTCGTACCCGCAGCCGACGGACCTGACAGCGTCATCATGAGACCGAACAGAACCGGCATGAAAATCTGCTTCAACATGGTGTCTATCTCCTTGCGGCAAATGCCGCCCTTCGGCCCATTCATGGTCAGTGCCTGACCTTGTTCTGGCGGTACTGCATATAGGCATCCCTTACGAACAGATAGGGATCCAGCGCCTCCTTCTTGATGGTCTCGTAGGTATCCTTGTCCAGCGCCAGATCGTTGATTTTCTCATAACCCTTGACCTCCCAGTAGGTCCAGCCATGAAACATGTAATAGACCAGATCCATGCGTGAATCAACGACCGCGCCGATGGCATCCCTGACATCCGAGGGTCCCAGTGCCGGCAGCACCAGGTAGATGCCCGGACCGATGCCATAATGTCCCAGTGACTGGCCTGTATCCTCGTTGTGTTTTCTGATATTGAAATTTTCCTTGGCCGTGTCGAACAGGCCACCGATCCCCAGTGTCGTATTGATGAAAAAACGAGTCAACTCATTGCCGGCGTCCGTGAATTTTCCCTGGATGCCGGAGTTGATAATCCGGATCGGCGAGGCGAGGTTGGAAAAGACATTCTTTGCCGCCACCTGCCAGGGTTCCGGCATGGCCCAGCGGTAGCCCCTGGCGACCGGTTTTAAAAGGTAGAAATACAGCTTGTCATTAAACCAGAAGATGCCGCGGTTGATCGGTTCGAGAGGGTCCGAGACGGTATATTCCTCCTCGTCGAACTGAAACAGCTCTTCCGGGGTGTCTGGCGCAGTCGCGGCGGCCTCTGTGCTGGTTGATTTAACGGCGTCAGCGCCGAGGTCCAGGCTAAAACCGGTCAGGGGATAGGCAAGCGCCAGCACTAAGATAAGCAGTTTTTTCATGGAGTATCCTGAGCTGAATGGCATGGTTGCTTGAGTCATTGTCCTGGTGAATAGCCACGGAAACACACGGCAGACATCGAAATTCTGAAGGTATAGTCCGTGTCTATCCGTGTGTTTTCGTGGCCGGTCGTACCGATATATACGACGATATCCTTCAAGAATGCGCCATTCCATCCGGGGCCCATAGTCATTTTTTCTCAAAAATGTATTTGCTTACCAGTTCTTCCAGGTTGATGGCCGATTCGGTTTCCGTGATCTCGTCACCCGGTTTCAGATAATCGTCCGATCCCCCGGGGGTGAGTTTTACGTAACGGTCGCCAATGATACCGGCTGTCCTGATGGAGGCAATGCTGTCATCGCTCAGATGGACGTTTTTGTCGATATCCATGTGGACCACGGCCTCGTAGTCACCACCGTCCAGATCAATCCCGGTCACCTTGCCCACCTTGACCCCGGCGAGTTCCACGATGGCGCCTTCCTTGAGTCCGCTGATGGAGACGAACTTCGCCGTGACCGGGTAAGAGTCCTGCATGAACAGGCGGATATCGCCCATCTTGATGGCGATGAAGGAAAAACTGGCTAATCCTGTAAGCAGGAAGAGCCCCACGATCATTTCCAGATTCATTTTTTTCATAGCCAACTCCGTGTTGGGCAGTCACCGGAAGGTGCGGGCGCCGTGCTCATGAAAGCACCAGCGACCCGATCAGGTAGTCCCATACGAGTATGGTGACCGAGGCGAGCACCACGGCATCGGTGGTGATGCGGCTCACCCCTTCGGCGCCGAATACGCCGCCGCGGTTCAAATGCAGGAAATACCCCTTGAAGGTAGAGATCCAGACGATGAGGACGCCGAAGATCATCGACTTGATGGCGCACAGGCGGATGTCCGTCCACCCCACGCTGTCATACATTCCCTGGAAATAGGCGCCTTTCGCAACGCCCAGGAACACGACCCCGGCGATATAGCCGCCCACGATGCCAAGTATGTTGAAGATGAAGGTCAGCGCCGGCAGGGAGATGAACGCGGCGATGAACTTGGGTGCGATGAGGAACTTGTAGGGATCGATGGCCATGCATTCCAGCGCATCGATCTGCTCCGAGTTGCGCATGATGCCGATCTCCGCACAGATGGCCGATCCGGCGCGACCGATCACCATCAGCGCCGTGAGCACCGGCCCCAGTTCCTGAATCAGGCTGAGCGCGACCGCCGAGCCGAGCAGTTCTTCCGAGCCGAATTTCTTCAGGTTGTGATAGCCCTGCAACCCAAGCACCATCCCGGTAAAGAGGCCGGTGACCAGGATGACGATGAGCGATCGTGCGCCGATGAAGTAGATCTGCCGGATGACGGGGTAGGGCGTATAGGGGGGTTTGAAGATATTGACCAGAGTCATGGCCAGAAAGATGCCCATCCTGCCCGAGCTTTCGAGCAGGTACAGAAATTCCCTGCCGAGCTTCTCGATCATGGTGCGCATGTATCCGGAGATGACCCGGACGCCCTGGAACGGATGCGCTGGCCGCCGGAGGCCGACTGGCGGTTTCCCTGCAAATGGCACGGGCGCCCCGATGATCATGGCTGCATCCCTTCCTCGACGCTTGCGTACATGGTGAATACCCTGTCCAGCCGGGCCAGTTCCAGGACCCTCCGGGTCGGATCGCTGGCCGCCACCAGGGCAAAGCCGCCGCCATTGCGTTTTGCCGCCTGCAGCGCCTCGACCAGCGAGGCCACACCTGAGCTGTCGATGTAGGTCACGCTGGAGAGGTCGACCAGCACCCTGTCGGTGCCAGCGACGCTTTTGAGCAGAATCTCGCGGGCGGTCGGCGAGCTTTCGAGGTCCACGTCTCCTTTCAGTACGACGATGGAGACCCCCGGTTTTCTGATGACTTCATGTCTCATTTTCGTGTCTCCTGAAAAATTTTATCATGCGCAGCAGATTGCCCTGGCCTGATGGCGCGGGGAGATATTCCACCCTGTCCATGATGTTGTGAATCAGGCAGACGCCCAGTCCTCCGGGGTGCACCTCCTTGGGCCATACGGGTTTTACCTTCTCCTGGTCGATCGGTGGAGCCGTGTCCGTAAGGCGGAATTCCAGCATGCCGTCCCGGCATACGATATCCAGCGTGGCCTCTCCGGCGTCGGTCCCCTTGTAGGCGTGACGCACCACATTCTGGAATGCTTCTCCGGTGGCGATGACCAGATCCTGCGCCAGCGCGGGCGGGCAGCCGCATTTCTCACAGGTTTCGCGCACCAGCTCCCGTACCGGATGCAGTTCTTCCGGTCGAGCGGGGAAGGTCAGGCTGACGAGCTCCCCGTGGCCGGCGTCGGCGGTTTTCCTCTGGAGGCTCGGATCTTCCACGGCCATGATGGTGATGTCGTCGTGGCGGTGTTGCACGCAGTCCCTGAGCATCGAGATGATGGATTGAATACGCTTGTCGGCGGGATCACCGGCATGCCGGGTGATGGCCGTCTTGAAGCCCTGCACGCCGAGCGGCTCTCCGGTATCGAGTTTTCCTTCGGTAACGCCGTCCGTAAAAATGTAGAGCGTGCCGCCCTGGAGTGTGAAGTGCTCCGTCAGGATGCCTTCCGGCCCGACTTCCAGCGGTATGATACCAAGTGGAGGGGCGCTGGCGGGTATAGGTGAGAACTCTCCATCAGGTCGGTGAATGAGGGGCGGCTCATGACCGGCATTCGCCAGGCGCACACTGCCGTTCGCGGTGTCCAGGATACCGCAGACCATGGTGACGAACATACCGTGTATGGCCGTCTCGCAGAGTTCCCGGTTGATGGTGGCCATCAGCTCGCCCGGATCCTGCAGGGTCTTGCCCATGCAGCGAAACAGGCTTGCCGTCTTGGACATGAGCAATGCCGCATCCATGCCCTTTCCGGAAACGTCGCCCAGGCTGAAATAGATGCGACCGTCACCCAGCTCGAAGAAATCGTAAAAATCCCCCGAGACCTCATGAGCCGGCAGGTTGACGCCGCATACCGGGAACGGCGCCGGCCGTACGGCGGGCAGCAGGCTGCGCTGCATTTCGATGGCAAGCTCGATCTCACGGTTGACGCGTTCCTGCTGTACCAGTGTTTCCGCCATACGGGCATTGCGGATGGCAAGGGCCGCCGCGGCCGTGAGCGTCTGCAGCATCATGAGGTCCGTCTCGGAGAACAGTCCGTCGCCATCTCTCTTGTTGATGAGTTCAATGGCTCCAAGCCGGATGTTCTGGGTGCTCATCGGCGAGCACAGGATGGAACGGGTGTGGAACCCCGTGGCTTCATCGACGGAATGGGCGAAGTTCGGGTCCGTGGCGACATCGCGGACCATGCGGCTGGTGTTTTCCGTGACGCACTGCCCCACGATACCTTCACCGGGTTTTAAGGTGATGCCACGGACATCGACCGGTCCGACGCTGGCCTTGCAGGTCAGTCGCAGTCCGCCGTCTTCGAGTAGAAACAGGGAACCCGCCTCGGCGTTGACATACCTGGTGATCAGCTCGAGCGCCTTTTCGATGGTATCCTCGATGTTGATCGTAACCGCCAGGTGACCGCTCATCTTGGACAGCAATTCAAGGTGACCGGACAGTGCCGGCGGCTTGCGGCGATCCAGGCGCGCCAGGTCTCTGCGCTCACCTTTCGGGGGTAAGCCTTTCATATTCTTTGAGTTATGTCGTTGGTCATGGCAGAGCGCCGAGTTCCGGTGCGGGGATTATATCGCTATTCGGGTCGACGGGTGGCGACGCGGAGGCCGGCAGCGTAAATTGTTGCCGGACCGGGGTCATTGGAATGGCTTCGTCAGAAACGGATATCCGCCAAAAACCCGCCAACACGACCAGACCGGGCGGGGTCGCAGGATTCTGCATGACTATGAAACCGTTCAACCGGCTGCCGCACCGGCATGCCTCGCGACAGACCGCGCCCAACCGGCGCGCGGGTTGGATATTCAGTCTGGGATGCCTGTTGCTGCTGGTTTCGCTGCCCGCCGTCAGCACCCCGGCTACAGGGGAGGCGACCGGCGCCGCGGCGGGCACGGCCATCGGCCCCGGGACACTGGCGGTCATCGTGAATGATGCCGACCCGGTGAGCCAACGCATCGCCGCCTACTACCGGCAAAAGCGCCACATCCCGGATGAAAACCTGATTCATGCGAACTTCACTCCCGGGAAGTCGATCATGACCCCCGGGGAGTTCGAGCGGGTCATGGCAAGCGTAAATGCACAGGTACCGCCATCAGTCCAGGCCTATGCATTGACGTGGACCGCCCCCTACCGGGTCGGATGCATGTCCATCACCACGGCTTTCGCCGCCGGATATGACGAGGCGTTTTGCGCCTCGGGATGCAAAGCGACGCGGACCAGTCCCTATTACGATTCCGACAGCCAGCGGCCCCATGACGATTTCGGCTGGCGTCCGTCGATGATGCTGGCGGGGACCTCATTCGATGAAGTCAAAGCCCTCATCGATCGCGGGGTTGCGGCCGATGGCACCCGTCCGCGTGGCACCGGTTATCTGGTGAGCACGACGGATCGCGCCAGAAACGTACGCAGCCGTTTTTATCCGGGGATACTCCTGATGCAGTCGGACCGGTTTGCTTTTGAAATCATATCCGCCAATACGCTGCGTTATCGCCTGGATGTGATGTTCTACTTTACCGGACTGGCACGGGTAAGCGGGATAGACACCAACCGCTATTTGCCGGGAGCCATCGCCGATCACCTGACCTCGACCGGTGGCGTGCTGAACGGCAGCGGTCAGATGAGCAGCCTGCGCTGGCTGGAGGCCGGGGCGACCGGAAGCTATGGAACGGTGGTTGAACCCTGCGCCTTCACCCAGAAATTTCCGCGCCCCGACATCGCCATTAACCGCTACCTCAATGGCGAAACGCTGTTGGCGGCTTACTGGAAGAGCGTCGCCTGGCCGGGACAGGGGGTCTTTATCGGTGAACCCCTGGCGGACCCTTTCCGGACGGATCGGACAATAAATGCGAACGGAAACTGATGCGGTGAGTTTGTTTCTTTATGCGCGGTGAAACCCAGGGGCTTTGTCATCCCGGTGACGCTCTGATCGCTGATTATCCGACCATCCGGTACTGCCCCGGAGATTTGCCGGTCCAGCGCTTGAAGGCGCGGGTGAAGTTGCTGGGTTCCGAAAAGCCCAGTAAATAGGTGATCTCGCCGATGCTGCGCCGGGTATCCCTGAGGTACTGCAGTGCGAGCTGCTGGCGGGTCTCCTCCAGCAGATCCTTGAAGCTGGTGTCTTCCTCTTTCAGCTTGCGCTGCAGGCTGCGCAGGCTGACGTGCAGTATGTCGGCAATTACCTCCTGCCTCGGGATACCGTCCGGGAGCTGGTGGATGATCTTCGAACGCACCTGCATGGCGATGCTTTCCCGATCGAAGCGTGCCAGGTAGTCCGTTACGACCTGGTCGTTGATCCGCGCGAGTTCCGGATTGGCCGATGCAAGATGACTGGTAAGCAGTTGCCGGTCGAAGCATAGCCGGTTCACAGGCGCCCCGTATTCGATCGATGTGCCGAACATCTCTTTAAACTGCGCGAGACAGTACGGCTGTGGTCGCTGCAGTGTGACGTGCCGGGGCAGAATGGGCTTGCCTGCCGTGATCTGGCACATGCGCAGAAAGGCCGCGATTCCAAGGTCTGCTGCCGTATACTCAAAGTCAGGCGGGAGCATCTCCGGCAGCAAGGCAATAAGGTCGATGGTATCCGGGTGTTCCTCCAGGCGGAAATGGAGGTCGCTGTTGATCAGGCGGGCATAGCGCACCAGACGGCCAAACGCATCCAGCAGTGTGTCACTGACCAGCCAGGCCAAGCCCAGTCCGTGCAGCATGGCGGGCTGGAACTGGCGTGCGGCGACCAGACCCAGGCAGGGCTCGCCGGTGGCTGTGACAGCCAGCTTCCACAATTTCTGCATCCGCAGCATGGAAAAGCGCGCATTGGGATCCGTGACCCTGCCCAGATCAAGGCCCGCTGTGACAAACAACGGTTCCGGATCACAGCCGTAGGCGCGCAGGGTCGTTGCAATAAGCCCCGCAACACTGCCCATCGTGGTGACTTCCGATGTCGGGTACGCCATGGCTGCATTTGGCCCTTATGGATATAACACCGGCATCCGGTGATTAACCAAGAGTAGCAGGATCCCGCCAGGTTGGCAGTCGTACCATGCTTCGCCATATCGCCCGCGCCGGCCGCATGTCAACACCGGGGCATTTTCGATACACTGGTGCCCCTGAATCCGGATCCCTCCATGTCATCCGTCGCCATTCCCACCGCCCGCACCGCTC
>CAVQCA010000072.1:0-14681 GCA_963710815.1 uncultured Gammaproteobacteria bacterium
GGACGTGACAGGACCGGCTGAATACCGCCACCACCGCCGGTTATCGGACGATGACCGTGCTCACCCGGACCCTGGCGGACGAACTTCACCATCAGGAACATCTCGATGATGATGAACACCAGGTAGATCAGCGTGAAGCCGATCAGGGAAAAGTACAGATAACCCGCGCTGTGCGTCGAGGCCGAAATCCAGGTGGGCAGTTTTTCGTACACCGTCCAGGGCTGGCGTCCGAGTTCCGCGGTCAACCAGCCCAGCTCGCAGGCCAGAAACGGGACCGGCAGCATCCAGATGGAGATTTTCAGCAGGAAGTGATGCAACACGCACTGCTTGCTCAGCGAGTAGGTCGTCATGGCGATCAGGTAGATCAGCATCAGGAACGCCATACCAATCATCAGTCGGAAGGACCAGAATGTCAGCCATACCGGGGGAATGGCATCCCTGGCGGCCTGTGCGATCTGGACCGGCGTCGCCTGGGTCAGGTCCGGTGCATAGCGCATCAGCAGCATCGCATAACCGAGATCGTCCTCATGCTCCCTGAGCGTGGCGAGCGCCGCCAGATCGTCCGGGTTCTGCCGATAACGCTGCAGCGCCAGCATGCCGGGGATACCGTTCCTGATACGTTCCGCGGCGCGCCGTTCCAGTTCCTTGATGCCGGGCAGTTCCGTGTCCATGGAGTGCGTGATCAGGATGCCCGCGAGGCCCGGGATCTCTATCGTAGGACCGACATTGCGCTGCTCCTTGTCGCTGGGGAAGGCGATCACCTTCAACGGCGCCGGCGCCGGCTCGGTTTCCCACATACCTTCCATAGCGGCCAGCTTGGTGGGCTGGGCGCTGCCGGCGACGAAACCCAGGGCATCTCCCAGGGTGATGACGCCAATGACGGAAAACACACCGAACAGCGCGCCCATGCGCAACGAACGGCGCGCGATCTCGACATGACGTCCCTTGCTCAGGTACCAGGCGCTGATCGTCACCACGAAGATCGCGCCGGTAACGTAACCCGCGATCGAGGTATGCACGAACTTGGACTGGGCGTCATGGCTGAACAGCAGGTCAAAGAAGCTGGTCAGTTCCATGCGTTGCGACACGGGGTTGAAGCTGGCACCCATGGGGTCCTGCATAAAACCATTCGCCACCAGAATCCACAGCGCCGACAGGTTCGAGCCCAGCGCGACCAGATAAGTGACGGACAGGTGACCCGCCTTGCTCAGGCGGTCCCAGCCGAACAGCATCAGGCCGACGAACGTCGATTCCATGAAAAAGGCCATCAGGCCCTCGATGGCCAGCGGCGCACCAAAGATGTCGCCCACGTAGTGGGAATAAAACGACCAGTTGGTGCCGAACTCGAACTCCATGGTCAGGCCGGTGGCCACACCCAGGGCAAAGTTGATGGCAAACAGCTTGCCCCAGAACTGGGCCAT
This sequence comes from uncultured Gammaproteobacteria bacterium, assembly GCA_963710815.1. Classification (GTDB taxonomy): domain Bacteria; phylum Pseudomonadota; class Gammaproteobacteria; order UBA9214; family UBA9214; genus CAVQCA01. The sequence goes on from CAVQCA010000072.1 coordinate 1,422, forward strand.
TTCCTTGTAGATCTGCCTGCCGGTCGTGACGTAAACCGTCTCCATCGCGGCCAGGATGAAGCTTAATCCCAGCGTCAGCGGTACAAACAGGAAGTGGTACAGGGCCGTGGCTGCGAACTGCAGACGTGACAGCTCGATGACGGTTTCACCGGGAACGATCATGCATGGTCTCCTCTCTCTGAGGTGTAATGTTTATATGCCTGGACTCCGGCCTGCTGTGACAACGCCTGAGCGGCGTATCCTGTCACAACAGAACTGCACTTTCAGCCGCGCCTGTGAAAGTGCCATGCCCGGCGATAAATACCGCGGCATTTCCTTGTGTTGTGCTGCGCTCCGTCCGCGTTTCCGTGGCGTAACAATAAAAGACACACTACCAGGGTACAAAGTGGTCTACGATTTTTCCGCCTCCAGCAACACGCGGGAACAGACCTTCCGGGGCAAACCGGTCATCGAATCCTGTTCCCCGTCACGATCCGTGACCAGAGCACTGACTGTTCTTCCCGTCAGACGGCAGGGTGCCGGCAAGGTAGCTGGCGACCACCGCATCCGGACTGGTCTCCGGCGTCACGATAGCCTCTATACCCCATGCCGCGAGGCGCCGCACAAGCCCCTGCCCCATGCCGGCCGAGATCAGCACGTCGGCAGCCTCCAGGGGGTGGGATGCATGCCGGGGGCTGTCGTGCAGCGACTGCTCTTTGGGCAGTTCCAGCAGCACCTTGCTTTGCACCTGCCCCTGCTCGATATCGTAGAACCAGAACTTGCGGCAACGCCCGGTATGTCCGGTGACCTCTCGCCGGTTCTGGCTGGCGACTGCAATCTTCATCGCTTGCTCTCCTTGGGTAGGGAATCTACCTGATCAAAGTAGTCAGGTAAATGATTACAATCTACGCGGAGCAACCGCGGCATGCACTGACATTTGTCAATCCATGCCGTAGGCAAGAACAGGGGGCCCGCTCGCGATTTGATAATCAGCCGCAGGCCGATGCCGGTGCTCAACGCAGCCTGATGCGATCCAGACCGTCCCGATCCAGTATGGCGTGCTTGGCGTCCAGTTCGCTTACCAGACCGTTGCGCTTCAGTTCGGCCACCACACGACTGGCAGTCTCGGGGGTGATGCCCACCATGGCGCCGATGTCTTCGCGGGTGGGCAGGTAGCAGCGCTCCCCCGCCTGACTGCCCGTCAGTCGCAGCAGCAGCCTGGCAACCCGGTACTGCGCAGGCCCCGTCGACAGATCGGTGATCCAGGCGTCGGCGTCGCTAACCGCCCGCTGCCAGCGGGCCAGCAGTTGTTTGTGCAGCCGCGGCGTGGCATGACTCAGACGCTCGATCACCGACCCCGGGATATGACAGGCCAGCACCGGCTCCAGCACAACCGCCTCGTGCTGGTAGGAATGACCGAGCAGCACTTCCAGGCCGGCCACGTCACCCTGCCCCAACAGCCGCACGATGCGCTGCCCGCCGTTGGGCAGATACTGCACCAGCTTCACCAGTCCCTCGCGGACTGTATAGACATGGGTGGGGTGATCCGCGGGACGATAGAGCATCTCACCGACCCTGAAACGCAGTTCATCGATAGGCCTGTGGATCAGCTGAAAGTCGTCGTGCGCAAGATCGGCGAAGAGCACCAGATCGCGGATGCTGCACTGCCTGCACTGTGGCGGCCCGGCCCAGGCGATTTCAATGTCACGAACGTCCAATCCCGCCCCCAGGCATTCGTTGTTTATGCGCTGCGGGTCCACCGGGACCCGCGCGAGGATTATAACGCGCCTCACAGGACCGTGCCCGAGCGGCAGGCAGATCCCGTGCCATAACGGGATATCGGGGAAGTACGAAGTTGCAGGCGCACCGCGCATACCATGAGTTGGGCGTTTGCATGCTCTCACCGATGAGCACGGGACAGCCTGCGGCAGGAGCAGGGATTCACCTTGTCATCGAATCAACCAGGGTGATTCGACCGCCAGCTTGAGGCGTCGCCATCCCGGGCGCCTCGCTTTCGCATGGTCGGGGGCGTACAGTAACCAGAGCGTGTCTGGCGCGATTTGCATGGATTTAATCGACCGGGCGCTACACTCGTAACCAGTGTGCCGCAACGTCCGCGGCACGGCGCCGGCGAGGAGATGCGTCACTCCAGGTGATCATCAGATAGTGAAGAGGAATGTCGAGATGAGCATTACCCAGAACCGCATGATGCCGGCTGACGCGCTGGCCGGCAATGGCGCGCTCTTCACACCCGTGAAGATGCGGTGGAGGCCGCCTGGACGGTGGTCGACCCGGTTCTTGACACGCACCACCCGGCTCACCGCTACAGGCCCGGCAGCTGGGGGCCGAAACCGGCTGATGCGCTCATTGCGGCAGACGGACGCTGGCACAATCCCGTACGCGTGAGGCAATGAGCGAAGGGATACGAATCGGCCACACGAAGGAGTTGCTCCTGCCCACGGGCGTGGAGGGCTTCGATTCCCACGCACGATCGGACACGGGCTTTTGCCCAGGAAGGCAGTCCACGAAGGCGCTGATATGCTAAGACAATCACGAATTCTGTTGGTCATCGTCCTGTTTCTCATCGGATTGCCGGGTTCACACGCGGTTCAGGCCGAGGCGTTGACCACATCCCGGGCCATAGCCGGCCATTTGCTCGAAGATATCGACGAGGCGACCTGGATCGCCGAAGGCAAGGGCAACCGCGTCGTCTACATATTCTTCGACCCCAACTGCCCTTATTGCCACAAGCTGTACGAAGCCCTCCGGCCGCAGATGGCGGAAGAAGATCTGCAATTGCGCTGGATTCCGGTAGGCATGCTGACCCCGACCAGCCAGGGCAAAGCCGCCGCCATTCTGCAGGCCGGCAATCCGCTCGAGGCCTTGCGCTACAACGAAGACAACTTCAATTTCAGTGACAACGGCCCCGGTGGCGGGATCACGCCCGCCACCGCTATAACGGACCAGATCCGGCTGGATCTGGCCGCCAATCTGTCCCTGCTACAGGGACAGAATATTTTTGCGGTACCGGTGGTCGTGTTTCACGCGACGGACGGGCAGGGATTCATGTTTCAGGGAGTCCCGGCGGCCAAGAAACTGCGCCGGTTGCTGCAGTATGCGCGGTGACTGGCGGACTGCACCCGTCAGCGTAACTTCCTCCACGTCCCGGGCGCCCGCGCAGGCCGAAGACATGGTGCAGGAGACCCTTCTGGCCGCACTCGAGGCACGCACCGGCTACGCCGGCCGCGCCTCCGAGAAGACCTGGCTCACCGGCATCCTCAAGCACAAGATCATCGACTTCATCCGCAGGCAGGTGCGCCAACGCGTTCTTCAGGAACTGCAGGCGGCGGAACACCCTCACCGTGATCCAGAGTGAACAGCCTTGCGGGAACACCGGACACATCCGCACGTGGATACTGCAAGGCTTCAATATCCGTCAACCCGTAAGGAGAGATCATGAACAAGGAACTCGTAATACGCTCTGCTACCGCCTGCGATCACCCGAGTCCGACAGACTCCTTGCGAACTGTTGAAGTCAATCTCACGCGGCAGATTACCGGGGCACCAGTTCGGTAATCGGCGTGACATTCTTCGCATCGACCTTGCCGTACAGATCATAAAGCGCGGCCTGCAGCGCCTCCTCGATGACCGGATGATAGAATGGCATCTGCAGTATCTCGCCCACCGTCATTTCCTGCTGAATACACCAGGCCAGCAGGTGCCCCAGGTTTTCACCCTTCGGGCACGCCATCTCGGCACCGAGCAGGCGGCCACTGGCCTTGTCTGCATAGACCCGTATCAGGCCGCGATTCTTGGCCATGATCATGGCGCGGCCAACCGGCCCCATTTGAATCTGCCCGATCGCCGTACTGGCCGGATCGATGTCGGCAAAGCGGGCACCGACCACCACGATATTGGGGTCGCAGAAGGTAATGCTGAGCGGCGTCTTTCGCCTGAAGGCTGTCGGCTCGGCGGATATCGCGTTGTGACCGGCGATGCGCCCCTCGTCACCGGCCTCGTGCAGCAAGGGGCGTTCGCCGGTGACATCACCGGCTATATATATCCGGGTGTCACCAAGACGCATGGTCCCGGGGTCGAACACAGGAATGCCACGGTCATCCAGTTCAAGGCCGATATCCGCCAATCCGAGCTTGTCGAGATTGGGTGTGCGGCCCATACTGGCAAACACACGCTCGACCTCGACGACCCGCTCGCCGGCCTGTACCCGCAGCATGCCGTTGCCGGCCTCACTTACCTCTGCTGCATAACCAAGCCACAGCGGCATCTCCTTGCCGAAGACCTCGATGGCGGTGTGGGCGACCTCCGGATCGCTCAGGCCACCGATCGTTTCGAGTTGATCGATACCGGTGACCTCGAGACCCAGACGCCTGAGCGACTGGCCAATCTCCAGACCGATCACGCCGAGTCCGACGACTGCAATCGACGCTGGCAGGTCCTCCAGTTCGAAGAATTCATCGGTTGTGATGATCCGGTCGCGGAAGGATTCCCAGGTCCGCGGGACCAGCGGCCGTGAACCGGTCGCGATGATGATGTTCTCGGCGCGTATCAACTCACCGGAGTCGATTTCCAGCAGATCCGTGTCGACGAACCGGGCATAGCCCTCGATGAAGTTTTCCTCGGGCAGCTTGTCGGTACTGTTGGAAAGCACCCGTTCGACAAATATGTCGCGAAGATCCTGTACATATTCCATCGCCTCCGGGATGGTGAGGTTCATGTCCTCATGGCCCTCGATCCCGTAGCGATTGAATACATTGCGGCGATAGAAATCCTCGGCAACCTGGATCACGGCCTTGGAGGGCATACAACCCACACGCGCGCAGGTTGTCCCCAGCGCGCCGCCATTGATCAGCACAAAGGATTTTCCGGAAGGACGTACCTTCCCCAGTGCATACAGTCCGGCACTGCCGGAACCTATGATTGCAACATCGACCTTGCGTTCTTTCACATCGACTCCTCATGCCTGCAACGATTACCAGTTGTGTCCCGACGGCGCGGGGCGGCAGGCTGGCGCCCCGGACGGGAAGGATAAACACCTACCCTCCGCTGATCCAGCCGAATAACCCTGCACCTGAAGCAGGATATCCTGCCATCTCGGGTCTTGCACGATAATACGCCCGGCGCCTTGACAGCTTGCCGCCTTACCGGAACACTGCAGGCTTTGCATAGACGAAGAGAGCGCGAATGAAATGTATCACCGTGGTGGGAACCGGCTTCGGCGGACTAACCGCCGTCAGGATGCTGCGCAAGCTGGAACCCTCTGCCGAGATCACCGTTATCGGCAAACAGCCGGAATTTTTCTATTATCCAAGCCTCATCTGGGTTCCGTCCGGAATGCGCAGCGGGGATGACCTCGCGGTCAACCTTGGAAATTTTTTCCGCCGCAACCAGGTGGTATTCCATCAGGGTGCAGCAACCGGCATCCGTGATGGTGGCCGGGTGGTCGAGACCGACAACGGCGAAGTCGAAAATGACGGCCTGATCATCGCATCCGGCGGGCGCTATCTCACCAGGCTTCCCGGAATCGAACACGCCGCCATCCCCTGTCGAGGCTTCGAAGATGCCAAACGCATCCGCGACCGCCTGAATGAGATGGACGGGGGCACCATTGCTTTTGGTTTTGGTGGCAACCCCAAAGAACCATCGGCCATGCGCGGCGGGCCTGTGTTTGAATTCCTGTTCGGCACCGACACCCTGCTCAAGCAACAGCGCCGGCGCGACCGATTCAGGCTGGTCTTCTTTGCCCCGTCCAAACGACCCGGCCAGCGCCTTGGTGAAAAGGCCGTGGATGCACTGCTGAAACGCATGGCCAAGCACGACATTTCCACCCACCTGGGTCACAAGTTGAAGGGCTTCGAGGCCAGCAAGGTGCTTACCGAAGGGGGTGAGATCGAGGCCGACCTGATCGTGTTCATGCCCGGCATGAGCGGCAGTCCCTGGCTCGACAACACCCCCCTGCCCAAATCAGAGGGGGGGCTGCTTGCCGCGGATGCGCACTGTCGCGTGCCGGGATGGGAACGGGTCTATGTGGCCGGCGACGCCGGCAGTTTCCCCGGCCCCGACTGGCAACCCAAACAGGCGCATATGGCAGACCTGCAGGCAGTCGCCGCGGCGAAAAACCTGGTACATGAACTCAACGGCAGGAAACCGGTGGAGGGTTTCAAGGTGGAGCTTGCCTGCATCATCGATTCCCTCGACTCGGGAACATTGGTGACACGCACCAGCACCAGAACCCTGCTGTTGCCGTCAACGCGCCTGCTGCACTGGTCGAAACGCCTGTACGAGTGGTGGTACCTGCGCCAGTATCGCTAGCGCAAATGTTATTTTGTGCTCTTCAGGAAGATTTGCGAGTTGGCAACACCCTGTCCCCCGCTACCTCCGGTAGCGGGGGACAGGGTGAGGGGGCTTTTTTGCGTCCTTTGCGTCCTTTGCGTCCTTGCGGTGAAAGCGGCGTTTATGGACGAACCATCATTCAGTCGGTTTAACTAATGAAAGCCGGCGGGTTCTTGCATCTGCATACCGACCGCCGGCTTCGGGTCTATCGGGCTTATTTCCTGTGCTGAACTGAATGCCGGGTACTGAACTTGTCGATCAGGTGTTTCACACTCTGCTTCGCGTTTGTGAACAACTTGTCGACCTCGCTCTTGCCGCCCATTGCCTGGCGCAGGTTTTCAAGGTGCTGCATCGCGGTCTTGTAATCGTCCGTATCACCGTAAAAATAACCCAGGCGCTCTGCTGTCAGCATTTGCCCGTGTGCAAAATCGAGATCCCACATTGCCTGATCTTTGTCGACAGACCGTTTAGCCTCCGCATCCAGTATGGCGTCGTTCGCCAGCACCACCGGCAGGGGCATCACTTCGATCTCCTCGACCAGTGAATTCATCGCGGCATCAAGCGATTCCTGCGCCTGCTGGTATTGCTTCGCAGAAACTTCCTTTACTGCTTGCTTGATTGCCGCGGGATAGGTTTCCACCGGCAGATAGACATCCCTGATGATCAACTCGCTGCGCAGCTGGTTCAGGCGCATCCTGGCATCCTGTACGTTGCCGCTTTTCAGTTCCTTGCTGATCGCATTCAGTTCATTCTTTACTTCTTCAGGCGATATCGTCAGGTCGTAGGTATTCACATCCTCGGCAACGGGGATCAGTTTGAGTGACGGATCTGAGGCCATAGCGACTTCGAGTTTGCCATCGGCCGACTCCAGACTCTTCACGGCATCCTCGTATTTTGCGTCTTTCAGCAGGCTTGCAGCCTGTTCAACCTGTTTGATTGCGGTAACCGCATCTGCATTGAAGTTTTCGCTTTTTTTCCGGGCTTCCTGTTTTACCTTCGCCGTTGCAGCCTGCTTGATGTGCTGCGCCCGGGCTGGCGCTGGCGCGGGTGTTCCGGTTGCGGCGAGGGCAGGATTGAAAAACGCCATGCTGCCGGCCAGCAGCACGCCGGGTATCAGTCTCGCTAATTTTCCCACTTGATGTTTCATAGTAGCTACTCCTTAATCCTGAATTTGCACTCGTGAATTACGTGTGTCTTTACGACAAGCAGGGTATGGATTAGTTCAGGAATAAATGGGGCCGGATAGAATGCTTTACCGCGCAGCACCAGTGGTTGCATGTGGATAATATTCCACAGCCCTCGGGGTATTATGCCCACCCCGGACTTGTGTATGTCAGTGTCCACACCCACATTACCATTAAGAACCAAGGACCATGTACGCTGGCACGTACGCTGCATTGGTACACACCGTAGAACGCCGTGAAACGGCGACGCCTGGCATCACCTACAATGGAAAAACCCGCTCCCATAATGCGCACACCGGAGACAACGCGACCGCAAAGGAACCCGCTTATGATCAAGAGCATCGATAGCCAACAGGTTGAGCAGCTTTCTATCGAAGAAGTGAGCAGGCAGCTCGAGAGCAGTGTCCAGGGTCTGAGCGCAGCCGAGGCGCAGCAACGCCTCGCGCAGTTCGGCCGAAACGCACTGGAGGAGAAGAAGGTCAGCTCGCTGGCGCGTTTCCTGGGCTACTTCTGGGGACCGATCCCGTGGATGATCGAGATCGCCGCCGTGCTCTCGGCGCTGGTCCGGCGCTGGGATGATTTCGCCATCATCCTCGCCCTGCTGGTCTTCAACGCCGTGATCGGCTTCTGGCAGGAATTCAAGGCTGCCAATGCCCTGGAAGCGTTGAAGAACCAGTTGGCGCTCAAGGCGCGCGCGCTGCGCGATGGCCAATGGAATGAAATCGACGCCGCCGCGCTGGTGCCGGGCGACGTCATCCGCCTGCGGCTCGGCGACATCATCCCCGCCGACGCCAAACTGATCGAGGGCGATTACCTGGCCATTGACCAGTCGGCACTCACCGGTGAATCGCTGCCGGTGAACAAAAAGCCGGGCGAAGTCGCCTATTCAGGCTCGATCGCCAAACAGGGCGAGATGGTCGCGCTGGTCACCGCCACCGGCGGTGATACCTTCTTCGGGCGCACCGCCAGGCTGGTGGAGGATGCCGGCGCCGTCTCGCACTTCCAGAAGGCCGTGCTGGCCATCGGCGACTATCTGATTTACCTGAGCCTTGCCCTGGTGGCGGTGCTGATTATCGTGCAGCTGTTCCGGCACGCACCACTGCTCGACCTCGTGCAGTTCGCCCTTATCCTTACCGTCGCTTCCATTCCGGTCGCCATGCCGGCGGTGCTGTCGGTAACCATGGCCGTGGGTGCGCTGGCGCTGTCGAAAATGAAGGCCATTGTTTCCAGGCTGCAGTCCATCGAAGAAATGGCCGGTGTCGATATCCTGTGTTCCGACAAGACCGGCACGCTGACCCAGAACAAGCTCAACCTAGGTGAACCGGTGGTGTTCGGCGCCGTTGATGCGCAGGAGTTGATCCTCTCCGGCGCGCTGGCCTCCAGGGCCGAGAACAAGGACGCCATCGACCTGGCCGTGATCGGTGGACTGCAGGATACCGGGGCACTCAAGGGCTACACGCAAACCGGCTTCGTGCCCTTCGACCCGGTGAGCAAGCGCACCGAGGGCCGGATCGAGGACGCCGACGGCAAGACCTTCAGAACCACCAAGGGCGCACCGCAGGTCATCATGGAACTGAGCAGCCTCGCCGGCGACCAGGCCGACCGGGCCCACCGGTTGATCGACGAGTTCGCCGCCAGGGGCTACCGCACCCTGGGCGTGGCGCGCTCCGATGACGGCGACAGCTGGCATTTCCTCGGCATCCTGCCGCTGTTCGACCCGCCGCGCGAAGACTCCGCGAAAACCATTCGCCAAGCCGGCGAGCACGGTATCGGCGTCAAGATGGTCACCGGCGACAACGTGGCCATCGCGCGCGAAATCTCCGGCCGGCTCGGCCTCGGCAAGAACATCCAGCCGGCCAGCAGTTTGCTCAGTGACGCGGCCGAAAAAGGACATCTTTCCTCCGACGCGGCCGAACGCATCGAAAGTGCCGACGGCTTCGCCCAGGTCTTCCCCGAACACAAGTACGCCATCGTCAAGGCGTTGCAGGAACGCGACCACCTGGTTGCCATGACGGGCGACGGGGTCAACGATGCGCCCGCGCTCAAGCAGGCCGATGTGGGCATCGCCGTCTCCGGCGCCACCGACGCGGCGCGCGCGGCCGCCGACCTGATTCTCACCGCGCCGGGGCTCTCCACCATCGTCAGCGCCGTGGAAGAGGCGCGGCGCATCTTCGAACGCATGAACTCGTATGCGATCTACCGCATCGTGGAGACCATCCGCATCATGTTCTTCGTCGTGCTGGCGATGATCGTGTTCAACTTCTATCCGATCACAGCGATCATGATCATCCTGCTTGCCTTCTTCAACGACGTGCCGATCATGGCCATCGCCTACGACAACACCTGGCTCGATCCCAAACCGGTGCGCTGGAACATGCACCGGGTGCTCACCGTCTCCACCGTGCTCGGACTGATCGGCGTGGTGGAAACATTCGGCCTGCTGTGGATCGCCCGGGAATGGATGCATCTGTCCGTCGGCCAGATCCAGACCTTTATCTTTCTCAAGCTTGCCGTGGCCGGACACCTGACCCTGTTCGTGGCGCGCACCCACCGCCCCTTCTGGAGCCGTCCCTTCCCTTCCCCGCTGCTGCTGTGGTCGGCGGTCGTCACCAAAGTGCTGGCGACCCTGTTCGTGGTCTTCCCCTTCGGGCTGATGACAGCGTTAGGCTGGTCCGACGTCGGCCTGATCTGGGCCTATTGCATCGTCTGGATCTTCATCGAGGACCGGGCCAAGCTTGCGGTATACCGGCGGTTCAGCAGAACCTCGACCCCTCATCGCAATTTCCTCCACGTCCTGGGCGCCCGCGTGCACCCGCATATCCACCCAGGGAAACAGTAACCAGACATCAATGGAGGTAACAGCACATGACCACACCGAGCCCCTCGGCAGGCCCGCAGCCCAATGATCTTGTTGAGGCGACGCGTCTTGCAAGGCACGGGGAATGAGCAAGCCGGGCCTCGTAGCCTATCAGGAGAGCAGCCAGAATCGCTTCCTGGGCTACGAACCTGGTCGGGAGCGCCTGCTGAGTGAGCAACAAGCGGCGCAGATAACCAGGAGATTCACCGGCTGATCGAAGGTCAGCACCAGAGTGTCACGGACCTTCGACAATGAACGCTCCCCGGTTCGCCGTATCCGTGTGACAGGCCAGGCAGTCGGCCAGCTTTACCAGGTATTCACCGCGTGCAATCTTTACCTTGTCGACACCGGCCTCAATGCGGGCCGAGGGGTAATCGGGATAGTGCAACGTTATATTGTTGGCAATGGTGTCTGCGAACAACATGGCGGACCACAACAGAATGACAGACAGCAGCATCAGTCGTGGCCCTGATGTATTACCGGGCTGCGGTTTAACGCCTCGATAACCCGTTCTATTCCCCTTTTTATCTTTCATCATCTTTCACACTGAACATATTCGCTTTAATGCGGATTAGATCTTCCATTGTTGAATTCTTACGTAGTTTTACTAATTCACAGGTACGTGGTTTTACGTATACCAGCATCCTGTCATCTATATTTTACTGATGTTAAGCCGTGTCAATTGACAAGTGTCAACACATATCACGCCCTGATTGTATAGGCTTGGCATTGTGTACAGAGAGTATTTGCCGGGACACGGTTCACGTATGTTGCAGCTGAATTGGTCGGAGATTGATAAAAGAGACCGGGTGCATATTCGTACGATGCTTTATGTCATCACTATATTGGTGCTGGTGATATTGCTCACAAGCGAGATGAGTAGAGAGCTATTGATTTCGCATGTGGGACAGCTACTTGATATTGTGCCATGGATCATAATCTTTGGCGGGCTGGTAGTACTCCTTATCGTTGGCCTGGCATAGAGCACTTGCGGTCTCGCTTGACCAGCAGCCGCAAGAGCGCCTCGGCTTCCTCCGCGGTCATCCAGCAAGTCCATACTGTCCATGTAACATGGAGCACGGCGAAGCATTTGGGGAAATATTTTCCACCAACCGTATCATGAAGTAATTACGGATCTGTAAAGTGTGTGCTGGTACTGCCCGGATAAATTGCATGATGGATACTACGGGGTTGCCTGGTTCCCCCGGGGCCTATATTGTGTATTGGTGCCGGCCTGGACACCCCTTCTCCCATACCTCGTAACCACAAGACAGTAAAGACGAGGTTAATGAACGGTTGCCAGCTGAAGCTGGATGCAAAAAAGGCGCACCGGTTTCTGATCGCGCTGTTGAACAACAATCGCTGTAATTTTGATCAGCTACTGCCGTGGATTCGCGAACATGTCGTGAAGACGGGAGGTGACTGTGGGCATTGAGGCCCGGATGAAATCGGCTGAAGCTGACGATCGAAGCACAGGACACAAGGTGGCAGCGCATCTCCTGCCGGAAGCGGACAAACGGAGGATTCAGACGATATGCGCCTGAAAACATTCGGCTCGGCCATTGCCATCATTCTCGCTGGTTTCCTCATCGCCTGGCAGTACGTCAATCCTGCGCCACCACATACGATCACCATTGCGACCGGTCAGGCAGACGGTGCCTATTACCTGTTTGCCGAACGCTACCGGGAGATCCTGGCCGACGATGCGGTAACCCTGGAGATCCGCAAGACGGCCGGCAGCCTGGAAAACCTCCGGTTGCTGAAGGCCGGCGAAGTCGATCTTGCCTTTTTCCAGGGAGGCGAGGGCATCAGCAATGCCGCTGACAGCGACATCACCGCCCTGGGAAGCCTGTACTACGAGCCGCTATGGGTGTTCTACCGTCACCCTGAGGTAGCACACAGACTGACGGATTTTCAAGGCAGACGACTGGCAACGGGCGCGAAGGGCAGCGGCACCCGCGCCCTGGCACTTGCCCTGCTGGCCGACAACCACATCGATAGCCCTGCAGGCAACCTCCAGGCACTGGGCGGCAAAGCGGCCGCGCAGGCACTGCGACAGGGTGCTGTGGACGCCGCCTTTTTCGTCGCCGCGCCCAGCTCGCCGCTGATTCAGGAACTACTGCACGACAAAACGATCCGCCTGATGTCATTCACCCGCGCCGCGGCGTATATCGAACGTAATCATGCACTCGCCGCCGTGACCCTGCGCGAAGGCGTCATCGACCTGCAGGCAAACATACCGCCGCAGGACGTCACCCTGCTGGCATCCGCAGCCAATTTGATTGCCCGTGATGACTTTCATCCGGCACTGGTCAGCCTGCTGCTGCAGGCCGCCACCAGGGTGCACGGCGGTGGCGGCCTGTTCGGGAAACCGGGCGAGTTTCCAAACGGCAGGCATGTGGATTTCCCGCTGGACGAGGACGCGCACCGATTCTACCGGCACGGACCGCCCCTGTTGCAGCGCTACCTGCCCTTCTGGACGGCCAACCTGGTCGACCGAATGAAGATCATGCTGGTGCCGCTGCTGACCATCCTGCTGCCGCTGATCAAGATCATGCCGCCCACCTATCGCTGGCAGGTACGCAGGAAGATCTACCGCTGGTACCGCGAACTCCATGCAATCGACATCCGGCATCCGGAACAGATCCCCACTTCACAGCTGGCCGAACTGCTGCAGCGGCTGGATGCCATCGAGGATGATGTCCGGGGAGTCAAGGTCCCCCTGTCCTATAGCGACGAGCTCTACAACCTGCGGCTGCACATCGGCATGCTCCGCAACAGGCTGCAGAATTTGCGGTCTGACTAAGACGTTCAGGACAGCCCGCAGCACACTCCCGGACGACGTAATCGAGCAATAAATCGTTCATTTTAACCACTCGCGCGCGGTTT
>CAVQCA010000073.1:0-7211 GCA_963710815.1 uncultured Gammaproteobacteria bacterium
GTCGAACTCAGCACGGGTTGCCGCGAAGCGGTAGGGTGATGTCCTGATACCCAGCTCCTCGGCGGCCAGCCGGCGTATGCCTTCGCGGTTCATGGTCAGGCGCGCCGCACGGGCGGTAGGGATCACGGTATAGCCTTCCGCTTCCAGTTCGACCAGCGTATCGGTGGCAATGGCCTCGATCTCAGGGACGATAAAGTCGGGTTTCTCCAGTTCGATCACGGTGCGCAGGGCCGAGCCATCCAGCATGGAAATCACATGGCTGCGGTGAGCGACCTGCATGGCGGGCGTGTTGTCATAACGGTCAACGACAATCACCTCCACGCCGAGCCGCTGCAGTTCGATGACCACTTCCTTGCCGAGTTCACCGCCGCCGCAGAACAGCACCCGCGTTGCGGAAGGGGAGAGGGGAGTGCCAATGGAGGTCATGGGAATTACCGTGGGGTAGCCTGCCTGGCAACCGATTATAGAGTAAGCGGATTACCCCCGAAACTCGGCTACCAGGCGCATGCACCCGGATTGGTGGGTGCGGGGCCAGCATTGACAGACGGGATCCGGGCCTGAGCCGCAAGACACGCCGTAACTACATCCATGCAGGCTCGACTGCCGCATGGCCCAGGCCAGCCTCTCGACCGGCTCCCGGTCTCACCTTCTCCCTGCGGCAGACGGTCTTGCGGCTCCGGCCCGGATCTCGCCTTTCTCCGCCGTGGCCGAGTTTCAGGGGTAATCAGGCAGAATAAGCACCGTCGCTGGCGCAGGCAGGCCGGTGGGTGCGCAGCTGCGGCGGGTGGTAGACTACACGACTTTTCACGGGAGGAATGTCTGATGAAAGCACGCGCCGCCGTAGCCTGGGCACCGAAACAACCGCTGGCAATAGAAGAGATCGAGGTGGAAGGGCCGCGTCGAGGGCGAGGTCCTGCTCAAGGTCGTGGCCAGCGGAGTCTGCCACACCGATGCCTTCACGCTCTCCGGCGACGATCCGGAAGGGGCGTTCCCCTGCGTGCTGGGCCACGAGGGGGGATGCGAGGTGCTGGAATGCGGTCCGGGAGTGAAGGGACTCTCACCGGGGGACCATGTGATCCCGCTCTACATCCCCGAATGCGGCGAGTGTGAATACTGCCGCTCCACCAGGACCAATCTGTGCCAGTCCATCGCAAGCACCGTCTGGACCGGCTACATGCCCGACGGTACGCGCCGCTTCTCGATGAACGGCAAGCCCATTTTCCATTACATGGGGTGTTCCACCTTCTCCGAATACACCGTGGTCCCGGAAATCGCGCTGGCGAAGATCAACAAGGCCGCCCCGCTGGACAAGGTCTGCCTGCTCGGTTGCGGCGTGACCACCGGTATCGGCGCGGTGCTCAATACGGCAAAGGTTGAAGCGGGGTCTTCGGTGGCGGTGTTTGGACTGGGGGGCATCGGGCTGTCGGTGATCCAGGGCGCAGTCATGGCCCAGGCCGGGCGCATCATCGCGGTGGATGTGAATGCCGACAAATTTGCCATGGCGAAGGCGCTCGGTGCGACCGATACCATCAATCCGCGGGATCTTGACGTCACCGTCAGGGAGGCGATCGTCGAGATGACCGGCGGCGGGGTCGACTATTCCTTCGAGTGCATCGGCAACGTGGAGGTCATGCGCGAGGCGCTCGAGTGCTGCCACATGGGCTGGGGCGTGTCGACCATCATCGGCGTGGCCGGTGCCGGCCAGGAGATCCGCACCCGTCCGTTCCAGCTGGTGACGGGGCGCACCTGGAAGGGGACCGCCTTCGGCGGTGTCAAAGGTCGCAGTGAACTGCCGGGTTACGTGGAGAATTATCTTAATGGCCGGATCGAACTGGACAGCATGGTGACCCATACGATGCCGCTCGAGGAGATCAACACGGCTTTCGATCTCATGCACGAGGGAAATAGCATCCGCTCGGTCATTCTCTTCTAGAAGGACTTGCCATGGAGCGCATCGAACGCATCAGGGAATTCGGCGGCTGGCTGGAACGTTATCGCCATGCCTCGGCCAGTTGTCACTGCGACATGACCTTTTCCGTCTACCTTCCGCCGCAGGCGGAGAAGGGCCGTGTGCCGGCGGTGTACTGGCTCTCCGGCCTGACCTGCACGGACGACAATTTCCGCGTCAAGGCCGGCGCGCAGCGCTACGCGGCCGAACTCGGGCTCGCGCTCGTCATCCCGGACACCAGCCCGCGCGGGGCGGAGGTGCCCGATGTAAAGGACCGCTACGACCTCGGCCAGGGGGCGGGCTTCTACGTCAATGCGACCCGCGCGCCCTGGTCGACGCACTACCACATGTACGACTACGTCACCCGGGAGCTGCCGGCGCTGGTCGAAGCCGCGCTGCCGCTCATTCCCGGTGTCAAGTCCGTCACCGGGCATTCGATGGGAGGCCACGGCGCGCTGATCTGCGCCCTGAAAAATCCCGGCGCCTACCGCTCGGTGTCGGCGTTCGCGCCGATCTGCAATCCGGTGAAAAGCGGCTGGGGCGAGGGCTGCTTCATGGCGTATCTGGGCGAGCGGCGTGAAGACTGGGAGGCTTGGGATGCAACCTGCCTCATCGAGGCGGGCGCGCAGCCCATGCCCCTGTTGATCGATCAGGGCACGGCGGATGAATTTCTACCCGACCAGTTGTATCCACGGAACCTGGAGGCCGCCTGCGCCAGGCGAAATGTTCCACTTACGCTGCGCTGGCAGGAAGGCTATGACCACAGTTACCACTTCATCGCCAGCTTCATCGGCGAGCACCTCGCCCTGCATGCCCGTGCGCTGTATGTCTGAAGGGAATTCTGATTACCTCTGAAAGTCCGCTTCAGTCGAAAGATGCGGCATCCGGACCAGGACCGCAAGACATGCCGTCAATACATCCCTGTAGGCTCGACTGCCGCATCCCTGCGGCAGACGGTCTTGCTGTCCTGGTCCGGATGCCGCCTGTCAATGCTGGCAGCGGGCCCCATACCCGTGTATCAGGTTGTATACGCCTCGTAGCTGATTTTCAGGGGTGATCAGGAAGAGAATTGTGACCTGCTGCGACCGGGGGGTAAGCGGGGTCAATTCTCCAGGGTAATGACCCGGATCAGATCGGTGCCGCCGGCCTTCTGATGCTGGCCTGCCGCCACCACCAGGATGTCGCCGGCGCCGATGTTCAGCAGTTCCCGGGCGCGCGCGATGCCGAAGGCGATGCGGGCGTTGTCCGTGGGCTCGCCTCCGTAGAGCAGGGGGATCACCCCCCAGTTCATCGCGAGCTTGCGCACCACCAGGGATGAGGCGGTGATCGCCAGGATCGGGCAATCCGGCCGGTATTTGGATATCTGCCGCGAGGTGTAGCCGGTCTCGGTGAGGCTGATGATGGCCGCCGCCTTGAGGTGGGCAGTCATGCTGACAGTCGCCTGGCTGATCGCCTCAATGACCACGTTGGCAGGGTTGGGCTTGATTTTCTGCAGGTAGCCGTATTCACTCAGCGAAGCCTCGGCCCGCAGGGCCACCGTCGCCATGGTTTTCACCGCCTGCAGGGGATACTTGCCGGCCGCGGTCTCGCCCGAGAGCATCACCGCGGAGGTGCCATCCAGAATCGCATTGGCCACGTCGCTGGCTTCGGCGCGGGTCGGTTTCGGGTTGTGCTCCATGGAGGCCAGCATCTGCGTGGCGGTGATCACCGGCTTGCCGTTGCTGACGGTCATGCGGATGATTTTCTTCTGGGTGCTGGGCACATCGGCGAGGGGGAGTTCCACACCCAGGTCGCCGCGGGCGACCATGACGCCGTCGGCGGCCTCGACAATCTCGTCCAGGTTGGCCACGCCGGCCTTGTTCTCGATCTTGGCGATGATGGGAATGGTGACCCCGTGTTCGGTGAGGATCTCCCGCATCTTGTGGATATCATCGGCGGACTGGATGAAGGAGGCGGCGATATAGTCCACGTCGTTTTCACTGGCGAAGCTGAGCTCCCTGACCACGTCCTCGCGGTTTTCCGGACTGACCGCGCTCAGGGCCAGACGGGTTTCGGGCAGGTTGACGCTCTTGCTGTTGCCGAGCCGTCCCCCGTGTACCACGCGGCAGATGATGGTCCCGTCGGTGACGGATCTGACCTCCAGCTCGATCGCCCCGTCATCGAGCAGAATCGGGGTGCCGGCATGGACTTCTTCCGGGAGCTTGCGGTAGGTGATCGCGGCGCCCGAGACATCGCCCAGGCGGTCATCGGTATACAGGGTGAAGGTCTCCCCCGGGGCGAGGTCGGCGCTGTCGTTTTTCAGCATTCTGGTGCGTATCTCGATGCCGCGGGTATCGATCATGATGGCGATGTTCGCACCCGCCTGGTGGGCCGCGGCGCGCAACCGGTCAATACGTTCCTTGTGCTCGGCATGGGTACCGTGGGACAGGTTAAGGCGCGCCACGGTCATGCCGGCTTCGATCATGGCGGTAAGCATCTCCGGCGTATCGCAGGCCGGCCCGATGGTGGCGACGATCTTGGTCTTGCGCAGTTCAGGATGCTTCGATGGGTTGCTTGTCATAAGGCGGTTGGCTTCTGGGGGTAAATGAGGTGGGTTTCGCGAATCCAGTGCGCTATTCTACCGCTGAACCCGGCCAGACTATAGGCAAATCGGTGCTGTGCGTGAACTGCTTGCTCTACTCGAGATTCCGCCATGGACATACCAGTTGACAGTCTGGCAACACGAATCCGGTACTACCTCCATGGCGTCCTCTGTCTGTCTCTCCTTGCGCCGGTGGCCCTGCCGGCGGTTGAGAGCGGGAGCCCGCCGCCCTATTTTGAGTGGCAGGCGGAGAATTATGAAATCAATGCGCCCCTCGGCGGACTGACGGGGGTGGCCGAACGGGGCAGGGCGATTGCCGCCGACCCGCACCGGGGAAATTGTCTCGCCTGCCACCGGCTGCCAATCCCCGAAGCGGATTTTCAGGGGAATCTCGGGCCGCCGCTGGCCGGAATCGCCTCGCGCCAGTCCGTAGGCATGATACGCCTGCATATCGTCGATCAGTCGCGATTCAATCCCGAAACCGTCATGCCAGGATATTACCGTCCCTTCGGGCAACTGCATCGCGTCGCCGCTGAATTCCGTGGGCGCACCTATCTCTCGGCCCAGGAAGTCGAGGATCTGGTCGCCTATCTGGCTACCCTGAAGTAACTGGTGACGGACACGCTCATGAAAACCCTGGTTCTGGTCCTGGTTACCCTCCTCGCCATGCTGCAGGATGGCTCCGCGTTGCTTGCTGGTGAAGCCGTCTCAGGCTATGACTACCTGCAGCCGGACATGCAGGCGATGCAGGATGACCTGTTTTCCAACCCGGGCATGCTGGTCGTCGAGCAGGGTAAGGCGCTGTTTTCCACTCCGGGGAAAAACGGGAAAACCTGTGCCGACTGCCATGGTAAGGACGGGGCGCGCCTGGATGCGAAGCACATCGCCCGCTACCCGGTTTACAGCGAGGAACTGAAACAGCCCGTGACACTGCACGGCCAGATCCAGCGCTGCTGGAAGGAGCGGCTCGGAAATCCACCGATCACCTATCGGGGCGAGAAGCTCCTGCCGCTCGAGAGTTTCGTACGCTACCTGGCCCGGGGCGAGCCCGTGAACGTTGACGCGGGCGGCGCGCTGGCGCCCTACTACGCGGCCGGCAGGGAGCTGTTCCGGAAACGCTTCGGACAGGTGGATATCGCCTGTTATCAATGCCACGATCTTCATGCCGGGCAGATGTTCCGGGGCCAGGTACTGAGCCAGGGGCAAACCAATGGCTTCCCGGTATACCGCTATACCGAAGGCCAGGTCACGGGGCTGCAGGAGCGCATTACGCAATGCCTGACGAAACTACGGGCTGAGCCGTTCGGAGAGGACTCTCCCGAATACCTCGACCTGGAGGTGTACCTGTCAGCCCGCAGTAACGGTCTGCGCATCGAGACCCCGGCAATCCGCTATTGATGCCGGGCCGGCTTGTGGTAGCCGGGCCGGGCCAGCGGTAACCCTCACGGGGGGGATGTCCGTCCCTGAATCACGCTGCACGCTGCGCCCCACCTGTAGGCCCGGCTTATTCAAACGATTCCACCGGCTGCATTCGCTGACACCGGGTCGCCGCGCGGCCTGCGCCTGAATGCCACCGTCCGCTGACAGTGCTTCATAAGGCCGATATCCGATCGGCCATCAAGCACAGGCACGGCGCATTACTCACTCCCCGACATTAGAAAAAACGCATAAGACACTGAAAAATAATCAGTAATATTGCCGTTTTCATGGCCTATAACTATTGGCTTGACATATATGGTAGACAGTATATTATAAATAACTAATATACTCCTTGTTGAGGATTATCATGATCACGAGACGACGATTAGCATATTTTTTACTGGCGTTGGCGCTGCCCTTCATCGCCGTTACCGGCGCGGCCGACGAGGGGGGGCTGTGTGCCCCGTTCAAGAACGGCAAGGTCGATGAATCGATGCTGGAGACGATGTTCAAGGCGGCGGCAGTCGGCCGCCTCTACCGGATCGATGCAGCGTCTTCAAAGGTCGGTTTCTGCGTGAATAGTCAATTCCGGCAGGTCGAAGGGGATTTCAAGGAATTCCAGGGTGGAATGACCTTGAGCAAGGACGGCGCCGGCAAGGCGCAGACCCTGGTGGCTATCAAGGCCAACAGCCTGGACACCGATGGTGCGCTGATCGAGGCCATGATCAAGAGCGCGCGTTTTTTTGATGTGGAGAATTACCCCCAGATCCTGTTCGTCAGCACCGGTTTTGACTGGACCAGCAACACCACGGCACTGCTCCGGGGTAACCTGACGCTGCACGGCGTCACCAGACCGGTCACATTCCAGGTGACGCTGACCGATATCAAGGGAACCCATCCGGGGGTGGACCAGGGGAAGGAGATTTTGGTTAAAGCGACCACGACAGTCAGCCGTGCTGAATTCGGCATGGATACCCTGTCGTCGCTGATCGATGACAAGGTGCAGCTGTGCATGAGCGTCAAGGCAAGGAAATTCACGGGCACGGGGTGAACCCCCCAATGACGGATTTATCCGAATAACGCAAATTTAACGGTTAGACAGCCGGGGAAGCACACCAAATGCATTGGAATTGACAGTGCCGAGCGGTGTGCTCCGCGGCCAATGTGTGTTTATCAAAGTTAACGAATGGAACCTGGCTAAGGCCCAAGCCCGATAAATAGCCACGGAATCACACGGAAAAACACGGAATGCAGGCTCTTCTT
>CAVQCA010000074.1:0-8588 GCA_963710815.1 uncultured Gammaproteobacteria bacterium
AGCCTGTCGGACTTGGGTGATCGTAGCGAGCATGGTGGGAGAGCGAGCACAGAGTTTCACGATATCGAGGCGCATAGTGGTTCTATGCAACGAAATATCGGGGGAGAGCGGAGCGAGGGGGTGATGGGCCGCTCTCCCGCCAGCGCAGTAGATCAATCCTAAGTCCGACAGGCGCCTGGATGAATGGTGCTTAGTTAAGCCTAAACACACCCCTAGGCCACGGAATCACGGAAAAACACGGAATACAGGCTCTTCTTTCCGTGTCTTCCGTGTGCTTGCGTGGCTATTTATCGGGCTTGGGATTTAACCAAGTGCCATTCGACTTTAGATCATTAACGATATCACCCGAAGTCCGGGCATTGGCGTATACTTGAATCGACCTCTTGCTCGATAACTACGATAAGGCCAGTCAATCTGGCTGCCGCAAGAGCGACATAAATTCTGCAGTGTCTATACTTGGGGAATCCCTGAACAAGTCATCACCCGCGAAAGCGGTGACCGGCAAGTCACTGCCGGATGCAGGGGAATCCCCTTTTCGCGGGAATGGCAGGCTTGATCAGGGCTTCCTTAACGGCAGCGACACTTGGATAAACAGACAAAGGATCAGCATATGCGAAACAAGGCGATAAAACTCAGTGCGGTTATTGCGGCATCCAGTTTACTGCTTGCCGGTACAGCCCAGGCGTTCAACATGGGCAACATGATGAACCCATCCAAATGGATGGGCGGTAACAGTAACAATAATCGCTACGATGATTACGGCGGTGGTCCCGGCGGTTATGGTGGCGGTCCCGGCTACGGTGGTGGTCCCGGCGGTTATGGCGGTGGTCCCGGCTACGGTGGTGGTCCCGGCGGTTATGGTGGTGGTCCCGGGTATGGCGGTGGTCCCGGCTATGGTGGCGCCCCGGGCTACGGTGGTGGTCCCGGCGGTTATGGTGGTGGTCCCGGCTATGGCGGGTCTCCCGGATACGGTGGCGGTCCCGGCTATGGCATGGAACCCGGATACGGCAGTGGTTCCGGTTATGGCGGTGCTCCCAACTACGCCGCGCCAGCAAGCGGCTCCAGTTCCGATGCTGCGGAAATCGAACGGCTGAAAGCCCGCATCAAAAGGCTGGAAGAAGGCAACCGCTAGGATCCTGTCGGACTTAGGTGATCGTCGCGAGCATGGTGGGAGAACGAGCACAGAGGTTCACGATATCGAGGCGCATAGTGGTTCTATGCAACGAAATATCGGGGAACTATGGGCCGCTCTCCCGCCAGCGCAGTAGATCAATCCCAAGTCCGACAGGCTCCTAGGCGCGAATCACCCGTCATCAAGAAAACGGGGCCGGTCAACAGCCAAGGCCCCGTTTTTTTAAAGGAGATAATACAGTGGGCAAGTTGAATACCAGCATCCTGACGATACTGGCCTTGAGTGGCGTTATGTTCGTCAGTTCCGTTGAAGCGGGTGGCATGAGTATGGGCAACCAGAATGGTCCGCAGTCCGCTTACGGGCCTGGGCCTGGCTACGGACCGGGATCCGGCTATGGCCCGGGACCCGGCTATGGTCGTGGGCCCGGCGGCGATGACGGCGGCTCCGGCTTCGGCATGGGCAACCGTTCAAATCGCGGCTACGGCCCGGGACCCGGCTATGGTCGCGGGCCCGGTGGCGATGACGGCGGCTCCGGCTTCGGCATGGGCAATCGTTCAAATCGCGGCTACGGACCGGGACCCGGCTATGGTCGTGGGCCAGGCGGCGATGACAGCGGCTCCGGCTTCGGCATGGGTAACCGTTCGAATCGCGGCTATGGACCGGGGGGACCCGGCTATGGCCGTGGACCCGGCGGCGATAACGGCGGCTCCGGCTTCGGCATGGGCAACCGTTCGAATCGCGGCTACGGACCGGGACCCGGCTATGGCTATGGTCCCGGCGGTGATAACGGTGACTCCGGCTTCGGCATGGGTAACCGTCCGTAGCCCGACCATTCATACGGGACCGGTTTTTTTTACTGAAGCAGGTCTTCTATCCGGTTACGGTCCGGGGTCATCTATACCCGGGTCGGGCTGGACCCAACAATGAGTTTCGGTGGAAACCCGCAATCAACAGTGCGGACCCTGCTCCAACAAGCAGGTCCACCAACCCTGGTAGCAAAACCTGATGTATCGAGGGTTCCCGAAAACATCCGTCTGATGGTTACTCCCCGGCTGACGAAACGCCGGAAGTCATCACAGATGATCGCGCAATTCCAGTTCATCGGGATACGGCCAGAGGTACCACTGCCTGCCGATGTACTCATCAGGACAGCAGTGAACGTGCCGTCGCAGACACATAACCGGTACGGCAAGCGGAATTTCCCTGTGGCGGTAAGCCTCCAGCACGGCAAGCAGTTCAGCCTTGTCGGACGCTGCGATACCCTGTTTAAGATGTCCCACAATATGCTGCAGTACATTGATGTGCCGCGTTGTCCCGCTATCCTGCATTAATCCCGCCATCAATCCGGCCAGATATTCTCTGGCCAAAACGAACAGATCGGCATCCCGTAGCCTGGACAGCAACCGCCCCAGACGCCGGCAACCCTCCGGCGAATGGGCCATCAACAGGTATTTGTGACGCGCATGGAAATCCAGCAGTCGCTGCGCCGATAATCCCGCCGCACACAGGGACAACCAGCGCTGGTAGGTATAGAGGCGATTGACGAAATTTTCACGCAAGGCGGCATCGTCCAGCCGGCTTTCCTCCTCGAGCGGAAGACACGGACAGGCCTTCTGGATGACGCGGGCATAGACCCCCTGGCCACTGCGCACGATCCGGCCGGATTCGGTCAGAACGTCGACATGGAACAGACCGCAACTTGGAGAGCGGCTTTTGAAGACATATCCGGCAACCCCGCCAAGGGTAGTCGCGACCGCATGGCCCTCCGCCTGCAGGTCGGCGGTAACATCCCGGTCAGGATGGCTGACAGCGCGGACACGGGGGTGCTCGGGGTCACCGGTCAACTGTACCGGTTCCCGGGGAATGCCAAGGCCGATGGATACTTCAGGGCACAATGGTTCGAAATCAACGCAACGCCCGAGCGTGTCGACCAGCCAGTTATGCCGCTTGTGGCGGCCGTCGTAGCGTACCGCCTGGCCAAGCAGGCAACTGCTGACGGCAAGTCGGGGGCGGGAATGTGCCTCGCCCCCCGAATCAGGGCTGTACATTACCCTGTTTCATACGGATCACCAGAATACCAGCAGCGTCTCGCCCTGCAGCTTGTGTTCAAACTCATTCAGCGGACGATCTCCCACCTCGAGACATTCACCACTGGCCACATCAAACACCCACTTGTGCTTGGGACAGGTCAGGCGCGTACCCTCCAGCGCCAGGTGCGGAATATTGGTCACCTGGTGCGGGCAGCGACTGTCATAAACACGCAGGCCTGCGCCATCCCGGTAAATGTAGAGGTTACGGCCGTCACAGGACCGGTAGCTGATCTCGCCGGAAGGCAGCTCGTCCAGAGTGGCCACCGTATGCCAGGTGGGTTCGGCAAACAGGTTCTCGGGACGGAATTCCGGGATATCCATATCCAGCAGGATATCCACTGCCCAGACGATCTTGGCGAGACCCAGCGTGGGAAAAGCCATCAACAGGGCATCGAGCACTTCATTGGGGCTCGCCCCGTTGCGCAAGGCGCGGGAGAGGTACTGGCGGAATCCTGCTTCGGTCTGGGCATCGACCTTGGTGATCACCGAGATCAGGTCACGGGTACGCACGTCAAGGTTCTTCCCCGCCTCCTTGAGGAATTTGAAATAGGGAACGATGGCATCCGGGCGGGCGGCTATCAGGTAATTAAGGGCGTCACTCATGACTATCTCCATAGCAAATCGAAAAAGGCAATACAAAGCGCCGGCAAAATCACCATACCGTCATTAATGTGGCGGGCCACGGCGCAACATCTGCCGCCGTATGACGCTGTACGACGTAATATCCTGAAATCCCGAACATTAGAAAATTCGCGCTGCCGCGCTCCCTGCCCGGGCGGTATTCAGGGGATGGTGTCGTTCAAATACACAGCACCGAATGATTACACAGGACGGGCTTCAGGGGTCATTCCCCTTATTGAATATTCCGGACACCGGCGAGCAACCCCGCGGTGAATCGGACCATCGCCTTACTTGCGATACCTGACCGCCTCCACACTCATGCACAGTTCAACGTCATCCCGGACGACCCGGGAAAGCGTATCCATACCGAAGTCTGAACGGTGAATTGTGGTACCGGCCTTGACCAGAACCGTACCGGGATGCTTCTTGTCCTCTTTCGGATCGGTCATCAGCTTGACGTCGAACTTCACCGGACGGGTGACGCCATGCAGGGTAAGGTTGCCCTTCAATATGCCCGTCGTGTCGCTCGTCCATGTAAATTCCGTACTTACGAACAGGATTTCGGGATATTTCTGGACATCGAAGAAGCGCGCACTCTTGAGCAGGTATTCGATCATGGAACCGTTGGTATCGAGGCTTGCCGTCTTCACCAGCACCATGGCTTGCTCTTTATTAACCGGATGGTGCTGCCAAAGCGTAAGTCCTCCCTCAAAGTCCTTGAACTCGGCCTTGACAGGGGCGAACTCGCTGTTCACGCAGAAACCCACTCTCGAGGTGCCTGGCTGGATACGGTAGAGATGTCCATTCCTGGCTGCCGCCCGCATGGATTCCACCTTCGATATATCCACCTTGCCGTGCATGAATGCATCACAAGGCTCTTCATCGCCGGCGACCCCTTGCAAGTCTATTGACGTCAGTGCCAGAGCAAGAATGACCGCGACCAGGGTCTTGTCAATCGCCATACAGACACCTCCATTGTGCAGCGCATCAGTATTTTATGATATTCGAATACATTATCAAATCAAACCTGTATTTTTTGAGACGCGATTCACGTGCGCGAAAAGGTTACCAGCGCTATCAGGAATAGCCCTGAATCCGCGGGACGGACTGTCGGGTAGATCACCGCGGGGGATATCGTCAGCATGCGGTACCCGGGCTCACCTTCTCCCTGCAGTCGTGCGTCTCTGCTGTGAAAACGGCGATTATGGACGGACACTGGTTAAAGTCTCACCGTCCGGGTACCGATACGCAGGAATATACCCGGGTAACAAGCACCTCCCCGGGGTTATTTCGCCGGAGCGATACATTCATGAACATACTTACGCAGATCGCACTGCTGGCCGGACTGATTGCCGGCAGCACCCTGGTATGGCTGGTGGGTCGGGCTTTCAGGAAGCACGCGGCGTGGGGATTCGCGGTTCTGTTTCTGTTCCCGGTGACCGCCGTGATATTCGGAATCAGGTATTGGCGGGACGAGAAGGGCCCCTTCATGGTCTATGTCAGCGCGTTCACCACCGCAATGGCCCTCGGAATTTACGTGGTCAGCGCAAAGGGCGGATGGGATACCGTGCGGGACGTAATGCATACCCGGCAGGAGGTGTCTCTGCATGCATTCACCGGAAACAAGAATCCCACTTTCGTGAAGGCAAACTTCAATACCGTCAGGGAAACCTCCGCGCCCGTACGTGACGACAAGCCACTGTCGCCATTGCCCGAACACCCTGAACCGACGAAGCATGATCCCGCCGAACCACTAAAGAAAGCCGGCAATCAGGTGCCGGCTGGAAAAAGCATGGAAGCGGTAAAATCCGCGAAAGCGCCCCTCCGTGGACAACACTACCGAGTGGCCTATGTGCCGGTTAATCCAGCCGATGCCAGCGACTTTATTGGATTGACCGTCAAGGTGAAACGCCTGAACAGACCCGAGCAGGACTGTGTGCTCAGAGGTGTCACGCCCGCCGGTCTGAGTTTTGAACAGCACACGCGTGGCGGAACCTTTTCCTTCAAATACCACGCACAGGATATCGAGAAACTGAGAGTCCTCGTGAAGCAGACCTACTGAGAGCCACTGCAGGCAGGCAACAGAAGTCTGACCGGCAGGTCATGGGTCATAACGGATGACAACTGGAATCATTCGTTACGACCCTTTTTAATGCGCGATTTGATTGACGTAATGATTCGCAAGTGAGATAACACGTGCTGTGGTGTCGTTGGCCGCAATACAGCATGCAGCGATGATCATGAGGTGTGATTAATCACATAACGATGGAGGATCCAGTCCTGTGAAATACCGTATAACAAAGTACCATGGAATTTTCGTGATGATCAGCCTGCTGATTGCCGGCACGGCACAGGCATTCAATTTCGGTAACATGATGAACCCGTCAAGGTGGATGGGTAACAACAACACGGATGATAATTATTACAATCGCGGTCCTGGCTATGGTTATGGCGGTCCCGGCTGGGGGGGCTACCCGGGCTATGGTTATGGCGGTCCCGGCTGGGGGGGATATCCGGGTTATGGTTATGGCGGACCCGGCTGGGGGGGCTACCCGGGCTACGGGGCGCCGGGATATGGATATGGCTACCCCGGATATGGCGCCGGTACTTCACCCGCACAGGGTGGTTCCACCCAACGCGAAATCCAGTAACCGTACGAAAGTAATAGACAACCCCGGAGTCAAGGGGGATGTCTGCATGGTCTTCTGTCTGCCAGACCTGGGCACCCCCGCCATTTAAACCAGACGCAAGCCTGCCGCCGAATTCGGTTCCCTTACCTTTCGTGTGCAGAGGGCATAGCCGCTCGGGTACACTGTCACAGGCGGTGCTTCGCAAGTCTGGTGAAATCGAGAAACCCTATGACGAAACCCAGAATACTCTATGCACTTGGCTTCATGGGGTGCGTTGTGATGATGGGCGTAGCACTCCTTTACTTCCAGGGTTTCCTGGGGCTCGAGCCTTGTCCGCTCTGTATACTCCAGCGCGTAGTCGTTATTACACTCGCGATCGTGCTGCTGGTTGCCGCCATCCATGGACCGGGGGGCTGGGGTAACCGGGTCTACGGCGCGTTGATCACGCTTATCGCCGCCAGCGGCGCCGCGGTTGCCGGACGTCATGTCTGGCTGCAGAGCCTGCCCGCGGACCGGGTACCGGCATGCGGTCCGGGCCTGGACTATATTCTGGACGTCTTTCCCCTCGACAAGGCATTGCAACTTGTGCTGCATGGCTCCGGAGAATGCGCCAAGGTACAGTGGCGATTCCTCGGTCTCAGTATCTCGGGCTGGACACTGGTGGCCTTCAGCGGATTCATGGTGCTTGGCTTCATGGTACTGCTGCAGCGCCATGACGGCCGTCCGTCAGGGTAACAGGACCGCACCGACCGACTCTCAGGGTGACGGGGACCGGCCGGTCAGTGCTTCCGGCCGATCAACTCGATCGGATACCCGTCAGGATCTTCAATAAAGGCAATGATGGTGGCGCCGGCATTCATGGGACCGGCATCCCGTATGACCTTCCCGCCGCGGCTGCGCAGTTCCTCCACCGCTTCATGGACATTATCCACCTCGATGGCGATGTGGCCATAGCCCGTGCCGGGATCGTAGTGGTCAATATCCCAGTTGAAGGTAAGCTCGATTACGGTATTCCCTGATTCATCACCATAACCAACAAACGCGAGCGTAAACCGACCGTCGGGATAGTCCTTCCTGCGCAGGAGTTTCATTCCAAGGACATGGGTATAGAAGTCGATGGATCGCTGCAGATTACCCACGCGCAGCATGGTGTGCAAAAGCCGCATGCTTACCTCACGTACACTCTGGCCGCCGCCCATGCCGGCGCCATTCTGGTTGCGCCCGCACCGGATTATTTGGTTTTTACCGAGCCTGCAGGTGAATAAGGCCGCCATTCAGCGGGCGTCGCTGCCGACCCGGCTTTCTTCTTGCTCTCCTCGAGATACTTGTTCCCGGAACAGAATATATAGGGTGAGGTACCCTGCGTGCTGACATAGGTGATGAGGCAGTTTTGCATATTTGCCTGATCGATAATCTTGCGGACGATCAGATCCCCTTCCCTCAGGTAGCTGTCCTGCATTATGCCACCCTTGACACCGGAGCGGCTGGGATAACAGGCCAGCGAGGGGGCAGTCCCGCCCGTGCTGACATAGGCGATCAGGCAGCTCTTGGTACCGTCCTGGTCCACAATCCTGTAAACGTCCATATCGCCTTCGCGTACGTGTCCGCTGCTTTCGATCTCTTCCTTGGCGCCTGGGCCGCTTTCATAACAGTTTATGACCGGCGACGTCCCCGGCGTGCTGACATAGGCCACCAGGCAGGATACGTTATTGATGGAATCCTTGATCTTCCGGACAACCAGTTTCCCCTCCTTGAAATGCCCGACCTGGCTGATATTGGAGCGAAAGCCGGATGTCGCAGCGTAACAGCTCATCACCGGGCTGGTACCGGTGGTGCGAACGTAGAAGGCAAGACAGATCTTGTTGTCCTCGAGGTCCGTGATGGTACGCACAATCAGATCGCTCTCGCGCAGCTTGCCGGTTTGTACCAGCAGGGTGGATTGATAATCGGCGGCCAGACTAGACAGCGGAAGAGCCATGAACAATAAAACCAGTAGCCTTTTCATTTACACCCCCTTTGGATCGTTTGTATAACTGCCATAATACCAGCCTCAAATCCAGCAACCCGCATTAAATCCACACCCCGGGATGATGGCGGGCACCCGGATAACCGCAT
>CAVQCA010000075.1:0-6199 GCA_963710815.1 uncultured Gammaproteobacteria bacterium
AAGACACGGAAAAAAGAAATTCTCTAAATTAAAAGCCGGAATTTTCGAACAATCCAGGATTGCTGGAATCGAGCTTGAGAAAAGTATATGAAAATATCTTTCCGTGGGTTCAGTGGATTCCGTGGCCATAGTGGTGTGATCAGGCTTAACCAAGCACCATTCATGTCCGTGTCTTCCGTGGCCATTTACCATGATCGGGCATTAAGTAAGCGCCAATTGGTCCAGTTACTATTTTGAGGAGTCCTGTGTGCCGAATCCGAATACCGCCGCCACGGCGCGGGAGAACCGGCTGATCGAGCCGAACGCCGAGAACTACTACGAGGTGAGCCGCGCTGATCTGCCGCTGCATTGCCCGATGGACGGGATGAGCCTGTGGAATTCGCACCCGCGGGTCTATCTCGCCATCGAGGAGACGGGACAAGCCAAGTGTCCCTACTGCGGCGCCGACTTTACCCTGAAGGACTGACCGCGGTCACATCCCCTGGCCGGGTGGTCAGCCTCACCCGTCATACCGGACAACCGCGCGTGATATGGCGATTCAGCGACGGCAGGGCGGGACACGACAACCAGAGCCTGGGTTTGGTCGAGGCAATTGGCCGCTGTCTGGCGGTGGATGTCCATACCGTCGCCGTGCCGGAGCAGGCCGCGACCTGGCGTGACCTGGTGAACGGCCGCTATGCGGCGCTGGCCGGGTTGCCGGATCCCTGGTTGCTGGTTGGTGCGGGACGCCGCACCCAGCTGCCGTTGCTGGCGGCGCGGCGCGCCCGCCGGGGCAGGGCCGTCGTCATCATGCGGCCGGACCTGCCCCGTACCCTGTTCGATCTCTGCATCATCCCCGATCACGATCGGCCGACGCCGGCGCCGAATGTACTGATCAGCCGCGGCAGCCTGAACCGGATGCAACGGGTGGTGGGCCGGGAAGGCGCGCAGGGCATCTTCCTGATCGGCGGTCCCTCGCGGCACACGCGCTGGCGGGACGAGGTGGTGGTGGAACAGATCGTCCGCATCGTTCAGGAATCACCACCGTGCGACTGGGTGCTCGCCACGTCGCGGCGGACGCCGGCCGGGTTTGCCGCCGAGGTCGGACGCCGGGTGATCCCTGCCGGCGCGCGGCTTGGCGTTCTGCCGTGGCAAACCGGGGATGCCGGGTGCGGGGTCGCGGAGCAGCTGGCGCGATCCCGGTGCGCCTGGGTAACGGCGGACAGTGTGTCCATGGTCTACGAGGCCTTGACCGCTGGCGTCGCCACGGGCGTGCTGGACGTGCCGGCGCGCGGCAACGGCCGGGTGGTCACGGGACTCCGGCGGCTCGAAGCCGCCGGGCAGGTGACCGGATTCAAGGACTGGGCGGCCGGCAAACCCCTGCCGCAACCGGGGCAGGTCATCGACGAGGCCAATCGCTGCGCCCGATGGATCTGCGAGCGATGGGGGATGCCGTCACGCCAGGCCTGACCGTCGTCCAGATGCTGCCCGCGCTGGAGGGCGGCGGTGTTGAACGCGGCACCCTGGAAGTCGCCGCGGCCCTGGCGCAGCGCGGGCACCACTCACTGGTAATTTCCGCCGGCGGTCGCCATGTCGCCCGGCTGGAGGCGGGCGGTTCACGCCACGTCGCCTGGCCGATCGGGACGAAGTCGCCCCTGACCCTGCGCTGGGTCGGGCGGGTGCAACGGCTCCTGGTACAGGAAAGCGTCGATATCCTCCATGCCCGTTCCCGTCTTCCGGCATGGGTGGCGTGGCTGGCCTGGCGCGGTCTGCCACCCGAACGACGGCCGCGGTTCCTGACCACGGTGCACGGACTTTATTCGGTCAGTCCCTACAGTGCCGTCATGATGAAGGGGGAGCGGATCATCGCGGTGTCCGACACCGCCCGTGACTATATCCTCGCCAATTACCCTGGCGTGGCGCCGCGGCGGATCGCCGTCATTCCCCGCGGTGTGTCTCCCACCGGGTATCCTGCCGGTTATTCACCGGACGAAGAATGGCTGGCGGACTGGTACCGGCAGTACCCGGCAATGCGTGGAAAATATCTCGTCACGCTGCCCGGCCGTTTGACGCGCCGCAAGGGCATGGAGGATTTCATTGCCGTCGTGCAGGGTCTGAAACGGGCCGGCATCCCGGTGCACGGTCTGGCCGTCGGCGCCTTTCCGGCCGGCCGGCAGGCCGGGTTCGAAGAGGAATGCCGGCGCCGGTTGGCGGAGGCCGGACTGGATGAGACGATCACCCTGACCGGATACCGCGAGGACCTGCGCGAGGTCCTGGCGATTTCCGGCGCCGTGCTTTCTCTGGCGCATCAACCCGAGGCCTTCGGCCGTACCGTTGCCGAAGCCTTGAGCCTGGGCCGGCCGGTGGCCGGTTACGCGCACGGCGGAGTCGGCGAACAACTGCAGGCGATGTTTCCCGAGGGCAGGGTATCAATCGGTGACGTGGACGCGGTCTGCGTGCGACTGGCCGACTGGTATGCCGCCGCTCCGCATCCGACCGCCAATCATCGCTACACACTGGAGAAGATGCTCACAGCGACGCTCGATTTGTACGAGGAAATGGTCCGGGAGCGGTGTGGTTCTACCGTTGGGTCCCTCTGGCGAGACTGAGCCAATCCTGCCCATTTTGTATCAAATTCATGATGGCCACGGAATCCACGGAAGAACACGGAAAGATTAAAAGTCAAAAATTCAGTGTTAAAACCCGTAGAGCGGCAGGTTGAACTTTGCTGCACTGAATTTAACCTGGATTGCTTGAGTGTTTTCAAATTAAAATTTTTCTCTGCGTTCTTTGCGTCTCTGCGGTGAAATCTTTTTTTCCGTGTTCTTCCGTGGATTCCGTGGCCATTTGATTGATTTTTGTCATGACAACGCTGAAGCGTAACGACCATGGATAGCGGTAACCGCATTCTCATCATCAAGCTGGGTGCTCTCGGGGATGTGGTGCTGGCGACCCCTCATATCCGTGCCATCGTCGAGGCCTACCCCGAAGCGGAGGCGACCCTGCTGACGGCGCCGGAATGTGCCGGGCTGGTGCGGGGGCTGCCGGGGCTCGAGGTGGCGGCTTTCAAGCGCCGCGGCTTTGCCGAGATGGGGCGCGTGCTGGCCTGGCTGCGTCGCCGCCGCTTCGCCGTGGTGTTCGACCTGCAGGGATCGCTGCGCAGTTGCCTCATGACGCGCTTATCCGGCGCCCGCCGACGGTTCGGCCGCCGGCCGGGCTTTGCCTACACCGACGCACCGCCGCCCGGCGACGCGTCGGTGCACGCCTTCGCGACGTTGAACCGCCTGCTTGAAGCGGCGGGGATCGACCCGCCTGCACCGCGGGCGTGGCTGCCGCCCGGCGAAGGGGTCGAGGCGAAGGTGCTCGCCTGGCTGGAACGCCGCGGGATGGCAGGGCAACGGCGGGTGCTGATGCATGCCGGGTCCAGCGAACGCTGGGTGTCCAAGCGCTGGGAAGCGGCGCATTTCGCGGCGCTGGCCAAAGCGCTGCAGGCGCGGGGGTTTGCCGTGATCTGGCTTGGCGCCGACGGTGACCGCGACCTCAACCGGCGTCTCGCCGCACAGGCGGGGGTGGATGCCACGTGCGAATTCAGCCTCCTCGAACTGACGGCGCTGGGTCGCCTCGCCGGGTTCGCCGTCGTCAACGATTCCGCCCCCATGCATGTCCTCTCGGCGGCCCCGCTGCCGGTCTATGCGCTGTTCGGGCCCACCGACTGGCGGCGCAGCCACGCCCTGGGGCAGGCGGAGCGGGTGCTGGTCAACCCGGTGTCATGCAGTCCCTGCCACCGGCCGGTCTGTCCTCCCGGGTACGAACATCGCTGTCTGCGCGAGCTGACACCCGCGCAGGTGCTGGCACGTCTTGCCGCGGACGGATGGCTCGGCACGCCATGACATAGATGGCCACAGAATCCACGAAAAAATAAAAAGTGAAAAAGTTTGAATACGGAAAACCGTAGAGCTACAGGCTGAACTTCGCTGCGCTGGATTTAACATGCGCTGCCTGACTGTTTTTTAAATTAATATTTTTTCTCTGCGTTCTTTGCGTCTTTGCGGTGAATTATGTTTTTCCGTGGATTCCGTGGCCATCAAACATAAACGCCGGGAATACCCTCAGCTGTTTTATAGGACCGTCTCCTTCAGGAGTTGCGTGACGGCATCGGCGACATGTTCCACTTGCAGGGCACGGATATCCCGGTTCGGGCTCTGCAGCCAGCGTGCCGCGGGATTCCACGGATGATAGCGTCGCGGCTCGCCGGGGCCGAAGAGCGTCAGGGTGGGGATGCCTGCCGCCGCGGCGAGATGCCCGAGACCGGAATCGTTGCCGATGAACAGGTGCATGCGCGCCAGCACCGCCGCGGCTTCCAGCAGGCCGGTCTGGCCGGCAAGATCGAGGCAGGGCAGGGCCAGACCGTCGGCGAGGGCCCGGCAAATGCCCTCATCGGCGCGACTGCCGAGCAACACGACGGCATCGAAGGTCTCCCGGCAGTGTTGCACCAGCTCCCGGAACAGACCGGGCGGCCAGCGCTTGGGTTCCCAGCGCGCGCCCGGCCCCAGGGCCAGCCAGTGTTGGCCGGGCAGGTGGCCCAGCACCTGCCGTGCATACCGCCGTTCAGTGTCGTCGAGCCACAGGCGGAGAGGCGGGATGTCGGCGGTCCCGATATAGCGCCGGACAACTGCCATGTGCCGCTCCACCGCGTGACCTCGTGCGTGGCGGGCATTCCGGCGGGTCAGGCGCCGGCGGGCGCGCAGCAGCCAGGCCAGTCCGTCCGTACGCAGGTCGACGACCAGGTCATAGCGCCGTTTCCGCAGTTCCCGGACCAGGACGACGCTGCCCCGCCAGCCCTGCTGCTTGTCGCGGTGAATCACGCGGTGCAGGTAGGGGCAGTGGGCGAACAGTTCGCTGGAGCGGGGATCGGCGACGATGTCCATCATGGCCCGGGGGTGCTTTGCGTGCAGTGTTTCCATGACCGGCGTGGTCATCACGGCATCGCCGATATTGCTGAGCGTCACCAGCAGGATATTGTGAACCGGGTCAGGGTGATCGGACACGGAGTCGCTTGTTTGACTAATAGCATTCATCAACGCAAAGACGCAAAGAACGCAAAGAGATCAAATATTGAAACTGCCTGAGCAATCGGATCGATACTCATGCAGGAGCGAGCTTGCTCGCGATACGAACGCCCATTAATGAAACGATTTCCTTTGCGTTCTTTGCGTCTTTGCGGTGAAAAAATAAAACTAGCAACCATACACCGGTGGCTCCCCCGGCGGACGGGTTTTGAAACGCCGGTGCACCCACAGGTACTGTTCCGGTTGTTGTCGTATGCGTGCCTCGATGAGGCTCATGATGCGGCGCGTGTCCTGTTCGACATCCCTGCCCGGGAAGTCTTCCAGCGCCGGCAGCAGGCTGAGCTCGTAGCCACGCGCGTCCGGCAGGCGTCGCGGAAAGAAGGGCACCACCGGTGCGCCGCTCAGCCGGGCGAGACGCGAGGTCGCGGTCAGGGTGGCGGCGGGTATGCCGAAGAAGGGCACGAACAGGCTGTTGGCGCGGCCGAAATCCTGGTCCGGGGCATACCACACCGGCCGGTTCTGCTTCAGGCTGGCCAGCAGTGCGCGCAGGTCATCGCGCGGGATGGCCTTCTCGAAATGCCGGCGGCGCGCGCGGCGCTGCAGTGCCTCGATGACCGGGTTCTTGTGGGAACGGTAGAGGACGTGAAACGGCGCGTGCAGCGCGAGCAGCCGTCCGCCGATCTCCAGGGTGGTGAAATGGGCGCTGAGCAGGATGGCGCCGCGACCGTGTCGCAGGGCGTCCTCGAGGTGCCCGAGCCCGTTGATCGTCAGCAGGCCTTCGAGTCGCCGGTTCGACCCCCACCAGGCGAGCGCCGTTTCGATCAGCGCGATGCCGAGCGAGTCGAAATGGTCATCGAGCAGTTGTTCCCGCTCGCCCCCGGAACGCTCCGGGAAGCACAGGGCGAGATTGGTCCGGGCGATATTCCGGCGGTCCCGGGCCAGCCTGCGGATCAGACGTCCCAGGCCCCGTCCGATGAGAAGCTGCCCGCCGTAGGGCAGCCGGGTGACGTACCACAGCATCCCGGCCGCCACCCGGGCAAGCCCGTGTCGCCAGCGGTAAGGTACGCGGCGTTCGGGTCGGCAGGTGTCGGTCACTTCAGGCATGCGCCTTCCGGAGGATCGATTCGGGTGCGGAAATGGCCATGATTATG
>CAVQCA010000076.1:0-186102 GCA_963710815.1 uncultured Gammaproteobacteria bacterium
CCGTGTCAC
Source organism: uncultured Gammaproteobacteria bacterium (assembly GCA_963710815.1). Taxonomy (GTDB): domain Bacteria; phylum Pseudomonadota; class Gammaproteobacteria; order UBA9214; family UBA9214; genus CAVQCA01. The sequence continues at coordinate 10 of CAVQCA010000076.1, forward strand.
CCTCCAGGGTGAACGGCAGACCTTCCTGCAGGGTTGCCAGCGCCGCGTGCAGCGGGCCTCCGCGCTGGCGGAGAAGCTCGGCTGGAATCTGGACGAGGGAACATCGTAAGGCCACCCTGGAGTCAAAATTCGCCCATCGGGGTGTGGCTATCCCGGTTGCCTGAAGATCCAGACATCTTTCAGGTCGAGTTTCTCCTTGACCTCTTCGGCATGAGCCCGGGCTTCTTTTGCCGTCGCGAATCCGGTGATCTGTACGCGCCAGATCATCCGGCCCTTGACCTCGGCATGTTGTTGTTCCACAGGAATACCGTGGTTACGCGCATTGACTGCAAAGCGTTCCGCCAGCACCGGGTTCGGGTCCGACAGCAGGTTGATCACCCAGCGGCCCGTCTTGCTTTCCTCCTGTGCCGGATTCGTATCGGTTGCCATGCCGGGTGTGGCCAGTACTCCCCCTGATTCAGCGGGTGACTTCTTCGCTGTCGAATCCACTTCCGGCGTGGTGATATCCGCCGACCGTGCGTCTGCGGCCCCGGGCTGTGAAACGGCCGCCAAGGGCGCTGCGCCGGGTGTTTTCACCTCACTTCGATTTGCCATGCCGGCGTCTTTCGTCGAATCGGCGACCCTGCCGCTTGCCGGCCGCGCGATGCCCGCCGCCGGTGCCCCGTAAGAAAGATCCACGTTCCCGGCCATCCTCGCCGCACTCGCAACCGAGGGGTGAGCTACAGCTCCCTGCTGTTCCTGCGTGGCGAGCTTGGCCTCGATACCGGAAAGCGTTTCGGACAGTGCGCGTACGCGCGTATTCAGGGAGGTATATTTCCCTTCAAGTAGACTGGCGGGAATGGCCCAGGTCCTGGCCTCGGCAATCTCTTTCTCCAGCGTGCCCAGGCGCTTGTTGATGTTGAAAATATAGATGTCCACGCCAACGATCAGGCAGACGGCGATAGCGAGGGAAAATACCTCCAGATACCTCAGTCTGCGGCGATGGCTGACCAAGGGCGGTGCTGCCAGGGTGGCGTCCCGGTTCGTCTCCGGGGTTCCGCGTCTGTACCAGCCTGTACGGGAGGGCTGGCTACCCACGGCAACGGGCTGCCGTGGCGATGGATGACTTTTTTCTGTTCAACCAGTTAACCATGGGCAACCTCCTCCCTGACACATTGCGGGATCATCGGACCGAGGTGTTGGGCGTCATTCTCCTGTTTTGTGTTATAGCAGCGTCTGTCTGTTATCTGCCTTCGGTCTTTCATCCGCCATCCAGCATGACTGTGATCAACTACGACGGGATTCTATCAAATCACTGCAGTACCACAATGTTTTTTCTCTGCAGGCTGGAAACTCCCGGAGCAGGTGTTGCGGTATAAGCCCTGAACCCGGTGTATCAACCAGAGACGCTTTGATCAACAGTGTCATTTCCGCAATAGCGGGAATAGTGGTGCGAGGATGCGCCTATTGCGAACCAAAGGATGGAATCAAGTTCTTATATAATCAGTGAGTTACCGGATTCCCGCCGTCGCGGGGATGACCTGGGTCCGATAATGCCGTGGCGGTTTCATTACCTCCCGAATCGCTACGCTGGGGGAACAGGGGTTTCGCCTGTTTTTCCGGTTCCTGGAAATGAGTTATCCGACAAGAAGATCCACGGCGCGCGCGGTTTACTCGTGCACATTGATGGGCAAGGCGGTGGTGAATTTCATCTGCTCCATCGCAAAGCTGGAGGTCACGTTGGAAAGTTCGATGCGATCGATCAGCGTCTTGTAAAACCGGTCATAAGACGCAATGCTGTCGACCACGACGCGCAGCAGGTAGTCGACCTCACCGCTCATGCGATAAACCTCCATCACCTCCGGCAGGTCGCTGACCGCCCTGTCGAAGCGTTCGATCCATTCCCGGGTGTGCTGATCGGTCTTGATCGCCACGAACACCGTGACATCGGCATTGACCTTCCGGGGATCGAGCAGCGCGACCCTTGCCAGAATGTAGCCGTCGGCTTCCAGTTTCCGGATGCGTTTCCAGCAGGGCGTTATCGACTGGGGGATTTGCGCGGCGATCTGCTTGACCGTCAGGCTGGCGTCCGTCTGCAGAAGTTGCAGAATTTTCCGGTCCGTTGCATCCATATAATAAATTCCTACATATAATCAATAAATAGCAAAATATTTCTATTTAACAGATATTAACTTGATAATAAATAATTATTATTCTATTAAAAGCAAATTTTATAAAAAATACATATAGACTGACGTTAACCTTTGTGCGAAGCGTATCAACCAGGAGTCAAGCGATGCCAAGCGTAATGGAACAGCCGGAAATCAACGGGTTGCCTCCAAATGTCGGAAGCTGGAGCGCGGTCAACATACCCGGGTTCGTTACCGGGGTCCTTCACCGCTGGCAACGGGAACAGGGAAAACTGCCCACGAGATTCGTGCTGGTCGCCTGCCCGAAGGTGGAAATCAACGCCAATGGCGGCCTTCCCTCCCGGGTCAGGGAACTGACGAGCCCGCGCCAGCGCCTGCAGCACTTTACCGGGTGTCACAAGCCCTATCTGGTCATCCTCCTGCAGGGTGAGGATGCCGATATTCGCCGGGACGAGATCCAGCGGTGGCTCTCCTGGTCCGAGGGATACCAGGTGGAATACCTGGGCGGGTCGCCGCGGCTGAGCTTCATCGAGGCCGTCGAGGAACGTGACGATGCCGCGGACAGTGATCCGTGACCGCTGCCCGGTCGAATCGTGGCTGGTAATTTTATGCCGATCGGCTAATCTGTAACCTGTCTCCCGCGCAGTCATCAGGCCATCCACGGGTCAGGTGGCGGGAGACGCCCCGGTACCACCTGCTATTGACCATGAGTTCATGGAGGAGATCGTAATGATAATGACACGCAAGAAAATGACGGGACTGTTACTGGCATCCACCGCCGCCGCGCTGTTTGGCACGGTGACCATTGCGGCCGCGGCGGACGCATCCGCGAAGAGTGCGGAGGTGAAGTGCATGGGCATCAACGCGTGCAAGGGGAAGTCCGAGTGCGCGGGCGCGGCCAATGCCTGCCAGGGTCACAACAGTTGCAAGGGCCAGGGGTGGGTGCATGCCACCAAAGAGGATTGTGTCGCCAAGGGTGGCAAGGTCGTCGACTGAACCCGTCACCTGGGAGCCTGTCGGACTCAGGATGATTCTGACGAACCCCCAGGTCCGACAGGTTCCTGGCCCGGGGAGCCGTACGGCTCCCCGGGCCTTTCAATCGTCAATTACGGGGGTCACGCCCCCGGCCTGCATCGAACCGGAGTAAAGGCCCCGACTCATTCCTCCCGCCTGCTCTGGTCGTGGCCGTCGGTCCGGTCGCCGAGCAGCCGGCGCACCACCACGAAGAACACCGGCACGAACAGCACACCGAGCAGCGTGGCGCCGACCATGCCGCCCATCACGTCGGTGCCGATCGCGTGCCGGCTGTTGGCGCCGGCGCCGGTGGAGACGGCCAGCGGCATCACGCCGAGGATGAAGGCGATGGAGGTCATCAGGATCGGCCGGAAGCGCAGGCGGCAGGCCTCCAGCGTCGCCTCGAGTAATCCACGACCCTGCTGGCGCATGGTGTTGGCGAACTCGATGATCAGGATGGCGTTCTTGGCCGAGAGCCCGATCACCGCGATCAGGCCGACCTTGAAATACACGTCATCTTCCAGTCCGCGCAGCCAGGTGAAGGTGAGCGCGCCAAGTATGCCGAGCGGCACGACCAGCATGACCGCCACGGGGATGGACCAGCTCTCGTAGAGCGCGGCCAGCGCGAGGAATACCACCAGCAGCGACAGGGCGAAGAGTACGGGGGCCTGCTGGCCGGAGATGATCTCCTGCAGTGACTGGCCGGACCATTCATAGCCGATGCCGTGGCCCAGATCCTGCTTTACGATCTCCTGCATCGCGTTCATTGCCTGTCCGGAGCTGTAACCCGGGGCGGCGGCGCCGTTTATCTGGATCGCGGGCTGGCCGTTGTAGTGATCGATCGCCGGTGGCTCGATTGACCAGTTCGATGATACGACGCTGGTAAGCGGCACCATGCGGTCGATGCCGCCCGCACTGGCGGGGATGTAGTAATGGCTGAGATCCCCGACGCCGCTGCGGTAGTTGGCATCCGCCTGCAGCAGCACTTTCAGCACACGGCCCTTGTAGTTGAAGTCGTTGGCGTAGACCGGCGCCAGCATCAGGCGGATGGCGTCGTAGATATCCGTCAGTGACAACCCCATGGACTGCGCCTGCACGCGGTCCACGTCGAGGTGCAGTTCGGGCGCGTCCTCCAGCTGGTTGGGCCGTACGCCGGAGAGCACCGGATCGGCGGCGGCCTTGCCCAGCAGGGTATTACGGGCCTGCATCAGCTGGTCGTGCCCCAGTCCGGCGCGGTCCTCGAGGCGGAAGTCGAAACCGCCGAAGCGGCCCAGGCCGCGAATGGTGGGCAGGTTGATGACGAACATGCGCGCCCCCTTGATGGACTGCAGCGCGCCGTTGGCCCAATGGATGAAGGCGTTGATCTGGGTATCCGCCGTGCGGCGCTCGTCCCAGGGCTTGAGGCGGATGAAGCCGAGTCCGACGTTCTCGCCCTGACCGACGAAGCTGAAGCCGGCAACGTCGAGCACCTGTTCCACCGCCGGGCTGCGCTGAATGATCTCCTCCATCTGTCGCAGCACCGCACCGGTGCGTTCCATGGTGGCGCCGGGCGGCAGCTGCACGATCACCAGCGCGTAGCCCTGGTCCTCCTCGGGCAGGAAGCTGCTCGGCAGCCGGCTGAACAGCAGGGCTGCCACACCCACCAGCACGGCGAAAGCCATCATCCAGCGCGGCGTGTGACGAATCGACTGCTGCACCCGCGCGAGATAGCTGCGGGTCAGTCCGCCATAGAGGATGTTGAACCCGCGCAGGAACCGGTTGGGTTCCTCGTGCACCGGTTTGAGCAGGGTGGCGCACAACGCCGGCGTGAAGCTCAACGCCATCAGCGCCGAGATGGCCATGGAGATCGCGATGGTCAGGGAGAACTGGCGGTAGATCACGCCCACGCTGCCTCCGACCAGCGCCATCGGAATGAACACGGCCGCCAGCACCGTGGTCATCGCGATCACCGCGCCGGTGATCTGGTCCATGGCCTTGCGCGTCGCCTCCTTCGGCGGCAGGCCCTCCTCGGTCATGATGCGCTCCACGTTTTCCACCACGACGATGGCGTCGTCCACCACCAGGCCGATGGCCAGCACCAGGCCGAAGAGGGTGAGCACATTGATTGAAAAGCCGGCGATGTACATGCCGGCGAAGGCGCTGGTCAGCGCCACCGGCACCACGAGGGTGGGGATCAGCGTCGCGCGCAGATTCTGCAGGAACAGCAGGATCACCAGGAACACCAGCACCACGGCCTCGACCAGGGTGAACAGCACCTCGTGGATGGAGATGCGGATGAACTGCGTGGTGTCATAGGGCACCAGCCAGCTCACGCCCTGCGGAAAGTAGTTGTCCAGTTCGTTCATCTTGTCGCGCACCGCGGCGGCTACTTCCAGGGCATTGGCCTCGGGGGAGAGCAGGATGGCGAAACCGGCGATGGGATCGCCGTTGAGGTGCACGTCATGGCCGTAGGACTCGGCCCCGAGATCGATGCGTGCGACATCCTTCAGACGCACGCTGCTGCCGTCCGGGTTGGTGCGCAGGATGATATCGCCGAACTGCTCGGTCGAGGTGAAGCGGCTGGCGGCGCTGACCGAGGCGGTGAAGCCCTGACCCGTCGGGGCCGGCTCCGAACCGATGTAGCCGGCGGCGATCTGCACATTCTGGTTGCGCACCGCATCGAGCACTTGCGAGGCGCTCAGGCCGTAGCCGCGCAGCTTGTCCGGGTTGAGCCAGATGCGCATGGCGTAGGCCGCGCCGAACAGGCTTGCGTCCCCGACACCGGGCAACCGCCGGATCGGATCGAGCACCTGGGAGGCGATCAGGTTATTGAGCGCGTAGGTATCGTAGCTGCGATCTTTCGAATGCAGCGCCACCACCATGAGGAAATCGTTGTTGGCCTTGGCCACGGTGATGCCATTCTCCGTCACTTCCCGGGGCAGACGCGGCTGTGCGACGCTGAGCCGGTTCTGCACCTGCACCTGGGCGATGTCGGGGTCGGTGCCGCTGAGAAAGGTCAGGGTGATCTGCATCGTGCCGTTGGAGCGCGAGGTCGAATCGAAATACAGCAGGTTGTCGACCCCGGTGAGCTGCTGCTCGATCACCGATGTCACGGTCTTTTCGATGACCTCCGCGCTCGCGCCGGGGTAGACGGCGTTGATGCTGATCTGGGGCGGGGCGATCGGCGGATACGCCGATACCGGCAGATTGAAGATCGCGGCGGCCCCGGCAAGGGTGATCAGGATGGCCACCACCCAGGCGAAAATGGGCCTATCGATGAAAAAGCGTGGCATCGACGTGGTGCCTCAGGGTTTGTCGGGGGAAGCGGCCGCCGGTGCGGTCACAGGCGCCACACGGGCGGTGGCGCCCGGCTGCACCTTTTGCAGTCCTTCGACGATTACCCGGTCACCATCGACGAGCTCGCCTGTGACGATCCAGTCCGACCGGGTCATGTTCCGGATCTGCAGGCGGCGCTGCGCCACCTTGCCGTCCGCGCCGACGACGAGGACGTAGGCGCCCTGGTTATCGCGCTCCAGCGCGGCCTGGGGCACCACGAACGCGTTGTCGACCGTCCCGGTCGTGAGTCGCAGGTTGACGAACATGCCCGGCAGCAGTGCATGGTCCGGATTGGGCACGATGGCGCGCACTGACATGGCGCCCGTGAGGGGGTCGACGGCGAGGTCGGAAAAGTCGAGCGTGCCGGCCTGAGGGTAGGGTTTGCCATCCGGCAGCAGCACATCCACCCGGGCCGGCTGCGAGTTGTCCTGCAATTCCCGCAGCTCCGCCACCGACTGGCTGAAATTTATGTAGATGGGATCGATCTGTTCGATGGTGGTCAGCTGTGTCGCCTCGCCCTGGCCCACCAGCGCCCCCTCGGTGACAAGCGCGCGCCCGGCGCGCCCGGCGATGGGTGCGGTGACGGTGGCATAGCCCAGATCCAGGCGTGCGCTTTCCACGTCAGCCTGCGCCTGTTTGACCGCCGCCGCCGTGCTGCGCTCGGTGGCGAGCGCGTTATCCCGGTCCTGGGAAGAGATCAATTGCTTCGCCGCAAGGTCGCGGTAGCGTTTGGCGATTACCGCGGCATTGGTGGCGTCGGCCTGCGCCTTGGCGAGGGCGGCTTCCTTCGCATGCAGCGCCGCCTGCAGCGGGGCGGGGTCGATCAGATAGAGGACATCGCCCTGCTTGACGTCGGTGCCTTCCGTGTAGACGCGCTTGAGAATGATACCGGCCACCCGTGCCCGCACCTGTGCGACCCGCGTCGGCGCCAGGCGGCCGACGAGTTCACGGCGCAGCGGCACGGACCGGGGATGGACCTCGATAACGGTGACTTCCGGCGGGGGCGGTGTCGGGGGATTCTGGGGAGTCGCCTGATTGCAGGCGGCAAGCAGCAGCAGACTTGCCCAGAGCAATCCCGGACGCAGATATTGTTGTTTCATCTAAGATCCTTGCTTGCAGGGCGCGAACAGATCCGGTGCACAGGCACCACTGAACGTGGTCTGTCGCCGGCATCGACAGGTTCCGGACTCGGGAGTGATCGCAAAATCTGGTGGAATTCTATCACCCGGGCCGGCGACCAGAAAGTCAAAGTGAAGTATCGGCAAACAATGAATGTATTGACTCGTGATAAGTAGGGTCATTCTGTATCCTCAACCAGAGAAGCAACGGGTGCGAAGGAAGCCGGGATCCGAGAGACTCCCGGCCGTTCGGGCAGGATATGTTATGGTCACACGGGGTAATTAACACTGCGTCGGTATGGTTGTATATTTCCCTGTAGGCATGATCTGATGTCCGGCGTGCAGAGCAGTGACATGTGGAGACGGAAGGGCCGAAGGCATGGGTAAGGGCGTGAGCATCTACCTGGTGGATGACGATGCGGTGGTGCGTCATGCCACGCTTTCCCAACTGGCGAGCTCGGGCTACAGTGCCAGGGCATTTGCTTCGGCGGAGGCATTTCTCGCCTCGGTCGATCTGACAAGGACTGGTGTGTTGCTGCTCGACCAGCAGATGGGCGGCATGTCGGGACTGGGGTTGCAGGAAGAACTCAGAAACCACAACGCCGTTATGCCCGTCATCTTCATCACCGGGCATGCCGATATCCCCATGTCCGTGAGCGCAATGCGTTCCGGGGCGATGACCGTCCTGGAAAAGCCGCTGCCACCCGCCAGTTGATCGAGTGCCTCGAGGAGGCGATTGCCGTGGCGAAAGAACAGGATGAGGCCCGCCGGCTGCGGCTGATTATAGGCAGGAGATTCGACACCCTGACCCCGCGCGAACAGGAAATCATGAAAGGCATCGTCGCGGGTCAGTCGAACCGTGTGCTTGCCGAACGACTCGGCATCGCCATTCGCACCATCGAGTCGCACCGCTACAGCATCATGAGAAAAATGCAGGCGAATACCCTGCCGGAACTGGTGCTGATGGCCTCAGTGGGCGAACTCTGTCTCCCCGGGAACGAGTGACCCGCTCGACCCTGGTTGTCAGGTCCGCGCAAACGGGCATCCGGTCTTTTCAGGATGTTCCGGGTTCCAGCCGGGCCCCGGCTTCATACCGCCATGATGTCCTCGACATCGAGACCCGACCTTGCAGGCCGTTGACCGGCTGCTTGGGGAAAACCCGGACTGCAGATTCGTGACGGTGCCGGAGCTGCTGCGGAGCGGTCGGGTTGTGCGTGAACCCTGGTACAAGCGAGGTGACCGGCAATGGCTGGACACGCTCAAGACGGAGGAGATCCTGCAGGGTGATCCCGGCCCGGGATAGATCGGGCGCGCGCGTCCTGGGCGTTGCGGCATAAAAAAAGCCGGGTTTCAAAACCCGGCTTTTTTCGTTCTACAGGATCTCGTTACTTACTACTCAACATTTTTCTGACCGCCTCCTGCGGCGGTACAGGGAGACGATGGCCGTCAATACCAGTGCCGGCATCAGCGGATCCTTCCCGGTGGTATCGCCGGTCGACAGGGTACAACCACCGCCGCCCCATTGCTGCTGGTCGATGACGTAGAGGAGGATACGCTGGTGACGGCGATCGGGTCCTCGATGCTGCCGTTGGCTATGCCATCCAGGTCGGTTGCCGGGTCGCCATCGGTCAGGGTCACGTCAACCTCGGTGGCATTGACCCTGGTCCAGAGGCTGCTCGAGAGTTCGGTGTAGGCACCGGTGTTGTCGACCTTGTACAGCGCCATAGTGCTTGGCAGGTCCGCCGAGAAGATCATGCGCACGGTGACGCTGCCGCCATCGGTCGACGTGGTCGTGTAGTTGATGGTACCAAACGGGACGCTGATACCTGCCGGCGCACCGCTTGCCGGGGCGGCCGATACATTGCTCAGCGTCTGCCCGGCCGCGCTGACATTGATTTCCACCGTAGCACCGTTGTCGAGCGGCAGGCCGTCGGCGACCGAGGCATCATACACATAGGCCCCGGCTTCGAGGGCATCGTTCACACCGTCCCCGTCGCTGTCGATGGCTTGGCCATTGCTGGTGCTTACTGTCAGGGCGAACTGCTGCGAGGCAGGCGTGTTGCTGCCGTCGGTCGCCTTTACGGTAACCGTGATCGGCTGCGAGGCGTTCGCATCCGCAGCCGTTGGCGTGCCACTGATAACGCCCGTGTTGGAATCGATCGCCAGCCCCGTTCCCGCGGGCAGTCCGGAGAGCGAGTACGTCAGGGTGCTGTCGGGATCGTTGAAGTTGGCAGTGACATCAAGTGGGCCGAACGCTATACCTTCAGTGGCAGACTGGTCGGGTATCGAACCAACGGCAACCGGCGGATCGTTCACGGCGTTCACCGTCACGTTGATGGTGACATCCGCGCTCAGGTTGCCGCTGTCGGTCACGGTCACGGTGACCGAATCCGTGCCGTTGAAGTTGAGGTTGGGCGTATAGGTCACCAGGCCGGTGGTGGATACCGAGGCGGTGCCGTTGGCCCCCTGGGTGGTGACGGCGTAGGTAAAGCTGTCTCCGGCATCCGGGTCGTTCGGCGCGATCTGGCTGGTGCCGTCGGTGTTTCGTTGGTGGCGATCGGAGGCGCGGTCGGCGCCGGCGGATCGTTGACGTTGGTCAGGTTAATGGTGAGCGACTGGGTAGCTGTCCGATTGCCCACCCCCGAGTCGGTCACTGTCAGGTCGACATTGACGCTGCCGCTGGCGACGTCGGCGTTGGTCGGGGTGCCCGACAGGGTCGCAGTACCGTTGCCGTTGTCGGTCAGTGTCAGCCAGCCGGGCAGGGCGCCCGAGGTGATGGTAAGCGTGTCGCCTGCATCCGGATCGGTGGCGGTGACGTCGAAGGTGAAGAGCCACATCCTGGGTCGCGCTGGTCCGCGTTCGATGCTGGTGAACACAGGTGCGTTGTTGATGTCGGTCACCGTCAGGTCGAACGGCTGCGTGGCAGGCGTGCTGCCGTCGGTCGCCGACACGGTAACCGTGATCGGCTGCGAGGCTTTCGCATCCGCATCCGTCGGCGTGCCGCTGATCACGCCCGTGCCGGAATCGATCGCCAGCCCCGTTCCCGCGGGCAGCCCGGAGAGAGAGTACGTCAGTGTATCGCCATCAGGGTCGTTGAAGTTGGTGGTGACATCGAGCGGACCGAACGCCGTGCCCTCGGTGCCCGTCTGTGTCGCTATCGAACCAACGGCAACCGGCGGATCGTTGACGTTGGTCACGCTGATAGTGAATGACTGTGCATCGGTAAGACTGCCGGAGTCCGTGACCAGCAGGCCAACGACGTTGTTACCGACGTCGGCGTTGGTCGGGGTGCCCGACAGGGTCGCAGTACCGTCGCCGTTGTCGGTCAGGGTTAGCCAGCCGGGCAGGGGGGCCGACGTGATGGTGAGCATATCGCCGGCATCCTGATCGGTGGCGGCGATGTTGTAGGTATAGAGAATATCCTGCGTTGCCGCTGTCACTGCCGCACTGGTAAAACTCGGTGCCTGGTTGGCGCCGACGGTGGCTGTTACGGTTCGCGGTGGATCGCATAGCCGAACTGGTCTTCAATCGTGTAGCTGAAGGTTTCAGTAATATTAGACGACGCAGGGGTATAGTCGATGCCTTTTTGGGCGCTGTTGATCGTAATGGTGCCACCCTGATCGCCAGGGCTCGCCGAAGTTATGGTCAGCGTATCCCCGGTATCCGGATCGCTGTCGTTTGCCAGCACGTCCAGCGCGACATTTGTGCTGCCGTTGATGATATTGAAGGCGTCATTGTTCGCCACGGGAGGGTTATCGTTGATCAGCACCAGCGCACTGGTCGATGCACTTCTGTTATCCGTGGTGGCGATATCGAGGTGACCATCTTTATCAAAGTCATCCAGCACCAGCGGACGCGGAGTGGTTGATACTCCTGTGTCAAAGGTGTTGGTGACGCTGGCAAATGACGCCCGAACCGTCACCTTCCAGTACGTCGATGGTGTGGTTGTTGGCATTGGTCACCACCAGGTCCAGAGCGTTCGTGCCGCCGACGTCGGCAACGGCAATGCTGGACGGGCCGGAGCCGGTTGCCAGAGCGGTATCGACTTTGGTATCAAAGCCGGAGCCATCACCGAGTAAGACGCTAACCGAGTTATCGTTAGTGTTGGCAGTGACCAGATCGGGATACGCGTCGCCATTCAGATTGGCCACCGCAACGCCATAAGGTCTTGTGCCTGTCCCGTAGGTGGTGCGTGTCGTATAGTCCGGTCCGGCCAGTACGCTGACGGTGTTGGATGCGAAGCGTTGACCAGGACAATGTCGGGCGTGCCGTCACCCGTGGCGTCGGCAAACACCAGCGAGAAAGGTTTGGTGCCCGCTGCAAACGGGGAACCCGTCATGGCAGTGAAGGTCCCGTCATTATTGTTCAGCAATACGGTGACCGTGCCGGCGGAGTAGTTCGCCACAATGATATCCAGGTCGCTATCGCCGTCCACATCTGCCCAGGATGACGTCGACGCGGGTTGGTTCCGGCCGGCACATTGATGGCGGTGCCAAAGGTCCCATCGCCGTTACCCGGAAGAATCGTCACCTCGTCCCCGGCGGATATCCCCACCACGATATCCGGGTTCGCGTCCCCGACCACGTTGCCGATCGCGACGCCAAACGGTTGCCGGGTTGTCGCATCCGCAATGTCGGTACCGACAGGGATATCGGTGGCGCTGAACCGAAGTTACCCGGCGTGCCCGGCTCGCCCAACAGTACGCTGACGGTACCGTCGGCGTAGTTGGCGACTGCCAGGTCCGGGAAGCCGTCGCCATTGAGGTCGCCGCTCGCCAGCGAACTGGGGTCGGCGCCCACGGTCAACGACTTGACGGGCGCGAAATCGGCGGCGTGTATGTTCGTTGTGAAACCCAGTGTCACCAGGGCGATGCTGAGGGCTGCTTGCTTTAACATAAGGTACGGAGTGCTATTTCCCATGGGTATCTCTCGCTGAACAATAAGGATTTATCGACAAGGTATTATCGGCATGGTATGGCAAATCTTGAAACGCATATTTCAAACTGACATTAATGCACTGAATTGATAGCGGCAATCAAAAAATCCGCGCTAATACGCGGGCAATGATGAATGCGTGCTCTTCCCAGACGGAAACATGCAAGTAACAGTTGGAGAAAGGGATGGACGCAATCCGGATTCGCTGGAACAGGCGTCGGAAACGGCTATTGACTCTTCCCTGTCATATCTACTATGCACCCATCGCAACGGAGCCCTGGAGTCACGATATTGATTACTGCTTATACTAATGAAGCCGTCATCTTATACCAGGACAATGTTGATTGCCAAGAGTAGTCTTTTCCATTGACACGATCCTGAACGGAAGGTGGATCGGGCGTAGGTTACAGTACCATACCGCAAGTCTTGCTGACTCTTGTCGATAAGTTACCAGCCGACTGTAGTGGTCAATGGGCCTAGGGCCTGTCGGACTTGGGATTGATCTACTGCGCTGGTGGGAGAACGGCCCATAGTTCCCCGATATTTCGTTGCATAGAACCACTATGCGCCTCGATATCGTGAACCTCTGTGCTCGTTCTCCCGCCATGCTCACGACGATCACCCAAGTCCGACAGGCTCCTAGTGCGGAAATTCGGGATTATCGAAACGCCGTGTCGTGTCTGGGCTGGTGGAGCATTTTAAAAAGACGTAAAATCAAAAATTTATTGGTCAAATTTTGGGCGACGGGTTACAGGTGGGCCGTTAACCGCGGACGATCCTGAAAAGGGGGCAAATACCCATGAGAAATTATGCATTCTTCCCGGTTCGAGGCCTGCTGGTCGTGACCCTCGTGCTGGCGCCGTTCACTGCAGCCTTCGCGGTGCTGGACGAATTTTCACCTTATGTCTATTCCAGGGTTGTGTATGACTCGAACCTTTTCAGGGTTTCCGGCAAGCAGGAGGCGGAGGATCTTCTGGGGAGCAACAAAAAGGACGACACGATCGGCTACCTCGGGGTTGGTATGAAGTCGGATTTGAAATTGAGCCGGCAGCATCTGCTGCTCAATGCGGACGTTGCCACGGTAAAATACGATCGCTACAACGATCTCGACAATACACAAACCAAGGGGAGACGCCAGGTGGGCCTGGCAGGTAGGCAATCTCTGGAGCGGTAATCTCGGCTACAAATACGACAAGCGGCTTTCCTCCTTTGATGAACAGCAACTTCCCCAGAAAGACATGAGGACCTCCCAGAGCGGTTACTTCGATGGCGGCTACCAGCTCACACCGGACTGGGAATTGAGGGCCGGGGTCAATCATGATGACATTTCCTACGAGCAGCGAAACTATCTGGACCGTACCGCCAACGCGGGACGGCTGGAAGCCCTCTATCGGAACACGCTCAATACCCGTGTAGGGACGCGCATCAGATACACCTCCTATAACCTGAATAACACGCAAATCAACGGGCAATCGGTCAATGATGACTATGACGAGACGGTGATCAGCGGTGTGTTCTATTGGGAGGGTACGGCCAAATCCTCACTCGAAACCAGTCTCGGTTATACCATGCTCAGGTACAACGACTCGAGACTGAAGGATTTCAACGGCGCCAGTGGCCGTTTGACCTACTACTGGGCGGTGACCGGAAAGACAAAGCTGAATATCTCGGCATGGCGAGAGACCTCCTCGCTGGATGCGCAGATTGCAAGCTATGTATTGACGCAGGGCGCCAGTATTGCGCCTGTATGGTCGGTGACGCGAAAGGTCTCGCTGAATGGTTTGGTTTCCTACACCAATGATGACTTCAAGGGTGAAAATGACATCAGGAACTCGCTGGGTCTGCAAAAGCGCACAGACGATACCTGGCTCTACGGGGTATCGGCGAACTGGAGACCCCGGGACTACCTTCTGGTCAACGTTGGATACAGATATCAGAACCGTAGTTCAACTGTTAAAAATGACGAGTATAAGGATAGTCAGGTAAACGCTGAAGTCAAAGTCACATTCTAGAAGCAGGTACGTCGCCCCGATTAATCCGGAATTGCTTGTCCTTCATGGGAAGCCAGGGCAGATGAATGTTTTGTGCCACTGCCCTGAATATTACTGCAGTCATGGAAGGCGCGCTCATGCACGGCAATCTAATAATGCATCAAGCGAAGCCCGGGCGGTTTCGTGGAAATTTTTTACAGCTTATGGAGAATCGAGAGCAGCTTCGTCGGGTGGGGTAAGGGAATGCCACGTGGAAAACCGTGGTTCCTGCCGGCGATGAGGGTTTTGCACGGCAAACTGTGGTTCCTGCCGACGACGATAAGTTGTATCGTCTAGATATTTCGTGCCCCGCCTTGCCTTGACCCGGGCCCTGATAGAAGAGATTCGCTCTAACAGGTGCGATGCGTTTGTAATACGAACGGGCACAATGCTCCCTATGCTTGGGAAGATAAAACGGGCCTGCCCTAATACGTCGATATGTCTCGAAATAAATTCGGCCTATTTTGACGAAGACTTCCAGGGCTTGTTTTTAAGGCCCGTTTTCCAGAAATGGGAAGTCAGGCGATTCTCCAGGGCAGATGCAATTGTGGTGGTTTCCTCCCATCTCAAATCCTATCTTGAAAAATTCGGAATATGTCCTGAAAAGATTCTTGTCAATCAAAATGGCGTGGATGCAGGATTTACCGACATTGCAGGAATACAGGGTTTTAGAGACGAATTCGACATTCCGGCCAATGCCTTTGTAATCGGTTATATCGGTGGCATGGAGACCTTCAGAAGGCTCCCGGAAGTTATCGACTATATTGCCGGGCTGAGACGAAACGGCAACGACGATATTTATTTTCTCGTTGTAGGCGACGGGAAGGACATGGCTGCCGTTCAGAACGCTATCCAGAGCAGAGAACATCATGGTCTGAAGGATTGCGTAAAGCTGGCCGGGTGGAGACCACATTCAGAGATCCCCCGCTTCCTGGCAACCTTTGATATCGCAATTTTCCCTTTTACCAACGAGTACTGCAGTCCCTTGAAATTATTTGAGTATCTTGGGGCGGGGCTGCCGACAATAGGTCCCGATACCCACGCTGTAAGGGAAGTGTTTCAGGATGGGGTGCATTTAAAGCTCGTAAAGCAGGACGGAAGTAATTTCGTCAGTGCCGTTTTAGAGTTAAAGGCCGATGCCCGGTTGAGGGCTGAACTCGCTCATAACGGACGGCGGCTGGTATTAAACGAATACACATGGAAGAAGAATGCTGAAAGGGTGGTAAATCATGTTAAGAACATGCTCGCCCTGAAGAACACCATGCCGCCTAGGTGCCGGCGATGAAAATACTTCACGTCAGCACCACGGCGCAGCTCGGTGGAGCGGGTATCGCGGCATACCGCTTGCACAAAGGGCTGAGATCGCTCGGCACAGATTCATGGATGCTGGTTAACAAAACCAAGGAGTGGGATAATTCCACTGATTTCGTGGTTAGTCCTACCACGAGTTTGAACAAGGCAATCGCGCGTTTATATCAATCGCTTGATCGAATTCCGGGCCGCCTTTCCGGACTGCCACTTGATCGCATATCCGCTTCCTGGGTGCCCAACCGGCTGACAGGAAGGATCAACACCCTGTCACCGGATATCATAAACCTGCACTGGGTCAATGACGGCCTCATGCGTATCGAGGCCCTGCCCGGGATGAAACGGCCAATCGTCTGGACATTGCATGATATGTGGGCATTCTCCGGCGGGGAGCATTACGTGGGCGACAGTACCCGCTACAAGGAAGGTTATACTGCCGCCAATCGACCGGCGGCCGAAACAGGACTGGACGTCAACCGCTGGATCTGGCGGAGAAAAAAGAGGTCATGGTCGAAAACAGGCACTTTGGTGATCGCGGCGCCAAGTCAATGGATGGCGCAATGCGCCTCCGAGAGCGAGCTGTTTGGAGATCGCAGGATAGAGGTCATGCCAAACGGTGTGGATCATGACCGTTTTCATCCGGTGGACCACGCCGCCGCCAGGAATCTGCTCGGACTGCCGGCGGACAAAAAATTGATCCTTTTCGGCGCCGGTTCATCGACCAGCGACAGAAGAAAGGGTTTCCATCTGCTGGTGGATGCGCTCAAGGAACTGGAATCCGAAGTGAAGCCGGATGACTACTACCTGGTGGTCTTTGGCGCATCCTCGGGGGATGACTCATTTTCCATTAAAACGCACTACCTCGGCAGACTGCAGGACGAGATCAGTATGGCGCTCGTCTATGCGGCGGCGGATGTCTTCGTGGCTCCGTCAATGGAAGAGAATCTTGCGAATACCGTGCTTGAATCCCTGTCCTGCGGCACCCCGGTCGTTGCATTCGATATCGGGGGAATGCCCGATATGATCAAGCATGAAAAGAGTGGGTACCTGGCGGACCCCTTCGACACCGGACAGCTCGCCCGCGGTATACGATGGGTGGTGGAGAACCGGCAGAGATGGCAACGATTATCCGAGGCGGCGCGGAATTCGGTCGTCAGTTCATTTACACTGAAGCACAGCGCGACGCGCTATATCGATTTATATCAGGAGCTGCAGGAGAAATAATCCCGGGCCAACCCCGAATGGCGCTTGAATAACGGGTGGTATCCCCGTATATGCCAATATGGCCGCGGAAGCACACGGTCAATATACTGGCGCAACAGCGCTTTTCATGTGTTTCCGCGGTCGTCCATCAGGGTCAAGGCTTAAGGAAGCGCGTTTCGGGTCGAACACTGAATGATAGATGATATAGTTGGCCAGGAATCTATCGGACCCGGGTGAATATGGTGGCGAACCGCGTTCTCGATCGAGCGCGCGACTGCAGGGAGAAGGTGAGACCGGGTACCGGTCGACAGGCTGGCCCGGGCCATGCAGGGAGCAGTTGCCGGGCAGATGAATCCCAGGTCCGACAGGCCCCTGGATAAGGCGGTTCAGGAGATTAAGGTAACGCGTCGTTTATATGCATAGTGTGCAAGCTTCTGGAAACACGAGATATATCTGGCGGAGGTGGAGAAAAATGATCAGTCTGCATTCGAGAACGGTTCCGGGCATCTTTCTGATGCTGTTGTTGCTGGCGCTGGTCAATTCCCAGCATGCGTTTGCCAAAGATGATTACCGTCTGGGTGGAGGCGATACGGTAAAAGTCGTTGTCTATGGCCAGCCGGATCTGGGGACTGAAGCCAGGATAAGCCAGGATGATGGCACCATCACGTTTCCATTGCTCGGCGAAGTTGCAATCGCCGGGCTTGCCCCCGAGCAGGCTGGCAAGAAAATAGCTGATCTCCTTGAAAAGAAAGGGCTGATCAAGAACCCGCAGGTTTCTCTTTCAGTCGTAACGTTTGAAAGCCAGAAAATACCTGTCATGGGCCAGGTGAACAAGCCCGGTGAATATCCCCTGATGGGGGAAAGCAAGGTAGTGGATCTGATTTCCCAGGCCGGCGGGCTGAAGGACGATGCGGCTGATGTGATTACAGTCGTCAAGAAGGAAGGTCATAAGTCGGTAAAACATTCGATCGATTTGTTGCGTTTTTATGCCGGTGACATGAGTCAGAACATCAATATCTCCGAGGGTGATTTTATCCTGGTGCCAAAAATGGATACGTTTTATATCCATGGAGAAGTGAAACGGCCGGGCATGTACCGTCTGGAAAGGGATATGACGGTTATGCAGGCATTATCTGTCGGCGGGCGGGTTGTCCGACCGCGGCTCTCTCAGTGGAATCAAGGTTACCCGGGCCAAGGGTGACGGTGCGACCGAGAAGGTCGATGTAGAACTGACGGACAAATTGAAGCCCAATGATGTGGTTTACGTGAAAGAGCGTTTGTTCTAATCAGCGATTCCTGACGGGCACTTTTATGACATCAAGTGAAGTCAATATAGAAAATATTTTCCTCATTCTGCGCAAGCGGGTGTGGTTGATCCTGGGTGTCTTTACGGCAACGATCCTTCTTGCGGAAATTATCACTTATCAAACACCCAAGATGTACAGTTCAACCGCATCATTGAACTTCGATTTCAGGTCAAGTAATCCCCTGGACGATCGAGGGGGGGCGATCCTGACCCAGAACAGTTACATAACGACGCAAGTCGGCATTCTGCAAAGCCTTAACGTCGCCCAGAAGGTTGTGGATGGTTTGACGGATTATGAAAGAACGCGACTTGTCAAGGCATTAAACGCAAAATATTCAACTCTGGATAAAATAATTTACTGGCTAAGATCGTCCATCAAATACCTGCTTACTCCCGGCGATGGTAAAGACCATGCCGGCATTGGTGGTGGCCTCGAGGGGCCCGGGGATGCGTTACGGTTGAGTGCTTCCTATGACTGGCTGGCAGAGGCGATTGGCACCGATCTCGATGTCAGTACCGAGTATGAGAGTCGCATAGTTAAAGTTTCGTATTTTTCAACTGATCCCCAGATTGCCGCACTTATGGCCGACAGGTTCGCCGAGGCCTACATCGCCACCAATCTCGAAATGGTCATCAATCCGGCCCGTAAGTCCAAGGTATGGTTTGACGAGCAACTGAAGTCATTGCGGGGCCGGCTTGTGGATGCCCAGGCGAAGTTGACCGCATATCAGCAACAGGAGGGTATCGTTTCCTCGGATGAGCGAATCGACATTGAATCATCACATCTCAGGAGTCTGGCTGATCAGTTGACAGCGGCTCAGGAAACGACAAGGAATGCCGAAAGCGCAAAGCACAAGTTAAAGGAGGTGCTGGCCCGTGGCGACTCCCTGATGACGTTCGAACCTGTGTTTAACAATGCAGTTGTTCAGAATATCAAGGCAAACATACGGGATCTTGAAGGGCAGCTGGTTGAAAGCTCCAATAGCCTCGGTGCGAATCACCCAAAAATCAGGAAACTTCGCTCGGAGCTGGCCGCGGCACGCAACAGGTTGAGCGCGGAAGTTCAGGTGATTACGGACGGCATCGAGAACGCCGCCGACCTGTCGAAGGAGCGTGAGCACAACCTCGAGCAGGCGCTGGAGGCACAGAAGAAACTTGTTCTCACACTAAAGAGCGAACACGATAAAATTACCGTTCTGCAAAGAGATGTCGACAGCGCGCAACAAAGCTACAATTCCGCCCTGAACGATCTTAATACATCCAGTATGCAAAGTATGGTCGATCAGACCAGTGTTTCAATCGTTGACCACGCGACTGTTCCCACGTTTGTTACGACACCCTCCGTGATGAAGAATCTGGCGATCGGGGCCTTTGGAGGACTGATTCTCGGAATCGGAGTGGCATTGTTTATGGATGTGTTTATTCGGAAGATCCATTCGAAGGAAGATCTAGTAAATGAAGTGGGGGTGCCTCTACTTGGGCATCTGAAAAAAGCATAGCAGCACAGATCATCAGAAAAAATACTGCTTCTTTACAAAGTCAGTGACTTTCCAGCGACGTTTGTGCTCCATGCAACACCGGTCAGGATTCATGTTGGCGTTCCGCTTACAAGCTGAACTGTCCCTGTGATGGAGTCACTCATACATAAATCCGCGACAACTGTTCGGAGCTATGGTGTGTCCCATGGTAGAGACGGGGGCAGAATCACGGTCTCTGGTAGCGCAGGGTTACCTGGCGTGACAGCCAGGATTTAGTAAGACCCCGGTTTCTCACGAATTTATCAAAGAATGGTAATGATCTCATGAACTGCAGACATTGTAATGCAACCCTTGAAAAGGTTTTTGTTGACCTGCAATACAGTCCACCGTGCAATGCAATGCTGAAATCGGAGCAGCTTAACCAGCCGGAAGTCTATTTTCCGCTGAAAATTTTCGTGTGCGGGAATTGCTATCTGGTTCAGATTGACGAAGTGGAGAAGGCAACCAATATTTTTGACGAAGAGTACACGTATTTTTCCTCGTATTCGTCCAGCTGGCTGGCACATGCCAGGAGATATGTCGACATGATGGTCGACAGGTTTTCTTTTGGACCGGATTCGCTGGTCATTGAAATCGCTTCAAATGACGGTTATCTGTTGCAGTACTTCAAGGAACATGGCGTTCCTGTGCTGGGAGTCGATCCCACGGCCAATACTGCGGTGGTGGCCAGGGAGAAGGGTATCGAGACCATTGTCGATTTCTTCGGCAATGACTTTTCAGAGCGCCAGCTATTGGAGCAGGGAAGGAAAGGGGACCTGATTCTTGGGAACAATGTGCTTGCCCATGTCCCTGATATCAACGATTTTGTCAAAGGGATGAAAACCGCGTTGAAGGAAAATGGCATTATCACTATGGAGTTCCCTCACCTGATGCGCCTCGTAGAGGAGACGCAGTTTGACACAATCTATCAAGAGCACTACTCATATCTGTCTTTCGGTGTTGTTAAACGGATATTCGCGAAACAAGGACTGGAGATATTCGATGTCGAGGAATTGCCTACACACGGGGGATCTTTGAGGATTTACGCCAGGCATGAGGGGAACGAGATGTATCCCGTTTCCTCGAATGTCGCTAAACTACTGGACAGGGAAATCCAGGCCGGGATGAATTCGAACCACTATTATGAAGGCTTCCAGGAGCGGGTAAACACGGTCAAGTATGGTCTGCTGTCCTTTCTACTGGAACAGAAAAAGGCGGGAAAAAAGGTGATAGGCTACGGTGCAGCAGGCAAGGGCAATACGCTGTTGAACTACTGTGGCGTGAAAGGAAACGATTTGATCAGTTTTATCGTCGATGCATCACCGCACAAACAGAACAAGTACCTGCCGGGCAGTCATATACCTGTTGTAGATGCCAGTGCCATAACAGAATACAAACCAGATTACATCGTTATTCTTCCCTGGAATCTGAAAAAGGAAATCTCGGAGCAGTTGTCCTATGTGAAGGAATGGGGTTGCCACTTCGTGGTGCCGATTCCGGAGATTACAGTATTCAGATGAGCGATTCGATCTGCACGGCAGAAGTGGGCAATCCGGGTATCTGTCTGATTTGGCCGGCTTGGCCGGTAGAGTACGGATGGGATAACCATAATCGAACGGAGCGGCCATGTCAGGTTGTGAACCTGGGTGCTCGACAGAACAAGGCATAATATATTGTACTGGTGACGTCTGACTCGCCCGGACCAAGGCGATTTTAAATCGCGACACCTAATGAATTTGCAGTTTTTTTAGAAGCCCGTTATACAGGGTAATGAATAATGCACCGGCAAGTCTGCCGCGACTAAAACCGTACCCTAGATTCTTCAGTGCAGTCAAGTGGTAAGTCCAGAACTCATGATTCTGTGCCCAGTCTCGTGGCCTCATTAATCTAACGAGACTCCTGGCAAGAAAGTGATAGTACTTGTTTATACTGGTGCGCATTGCCTTGTTGAATTCATCTTCGTTCAGGTAATCCGGTCCATAACATTTCAATAAATGTAGATTGGCAGGAAGGAAGGTATTTAACCTCCTGGACATCGAGGTAATCGCCTCGTTGTGCCGACGGGTGAAGGTCAGCACCTGATGCGAAAAGCCGAAATCCGTGTGCCGCAGCAGATCGAAGCATATTTCCGTATCTGCATGCAAATTCCTTTCGTTGTAGAACATTGTGCGTGCTCGCACAAGGTCGGAGCGAATTAGTATTGAGGTTGGTGAACCGAAAAGATAAATCCCGTCCAGGAAATACCAGCGGGCAACTTCACGGCCTGATATGATCGTACTGTGGTATGGGATCCCGTCCAGGTTTACCTGATTTTCCTCAAGCCTGTATGAGCCAACTATCCCCGCTCGCGGGTTATCTTCAGCAACTTTGACCATGCTGGATACGCACTCCGGGAACAGCAAGTCGTCGGCGTGCACGACCTTGCAGTATTTGCTGCTCTCACTGATCTGGCGAAGTGCGTGATTCCAGTTCTGCATCAGCGGCAAGAATGTTTCGTTGACATGAATCCTGATGCGAGCGTCTTTGCCCGCATAGTTTTTAGCGATCTCGCGCGAACGGTCGGTGCTGCGGTTGTCTACAATGACATATTCCCAGTTGGGATATGTTTGCGCGCAAACACTCTCGATACACTCAGCCAGGTAGGCTTCGCCGTTATATACAGGGGTGACAATACTGACGAGAGGTGATTCCTTGCTTCCTGTCATGCATTCCCTCTGGATTAACTGGAGTCCTGGTCACCACAGTCGCGCATACCTATTAGCCGCGCAGGTGCACCGGCCGCGATACCTGCATCCGGCACGCTACGGGTGACCACGGCGCCCGCACCGATCACCGCCCCCTTGCCGATACGCACACCGTCGAGCACAATCACTCCGAACCCCAGCAATGCGTCATCCTCAACCTGGATACCACCCCTGGTTTTCAGTGGCTGTGTGGTTATCGGCTCGCCAGGCAAAATACTATGATCATATGAATAGAAGGCGCAGTTCGGTGCGATCTGCACGGCTGAGCCTATCTCGATAGAGCCTGTGTACGCTGACAACAGACAGCGAGGCTGGATGTGCGTGTCCGATCCTATGGTCAGGTAACCACCTTCCCCTGTTTCGATTACCGTGTCCTGGTGAATGTGGGTGTGATCGCCAATCAATACACTGCCACCTTCATTGGCCTTGAATATAGTCACTCTGTCCCCGATGAATACATGACGGCCAAGATGCAATTCGTCGTGACAGATTGATGTAGTTGGCGACACATAACCATGAATGTTTAGGTCTGCCATATATTTCCGCCCCTTGTACGGTGGTGCAGGTATCCCCGCGATTCGAGCGGCCAGTCGACCCGGGAATCCCTGTCCCGCGAACTGCATCCAGAATCTTTCCCAAGGGTGTCTGCGGAAATTACCCAGAAATATTTTGATATTTTTACCGTTGATCACGATTTTTCGGCTTCGTCAGGGCCTGTTAGCACTTGTATGGCCGTCGTCACGGCGATCATACAAGTGTTAACAGGTCCTGGAATATTGTTTATGGTGATTTCCGCCTGTTATCCAGAAGTTCTGTGTAGAAGGTGTCGTACTGCCTGGCGATATTTGGCCATGACAATTCTTCGGCGCGTCGCCGGGCTTCTTTACTCATATTCATCCGCTTTTCAGGATGTCCCGATAAATCCCGCAGGATGCGGGCAAATGCGCGCGGATCATTGTCTTTTACAAGGAGCGCTTCACCTCCCGGCAGATAGGCCTTCACGGAAGGAAGGTCCGAGGAAATCACCGGCAGGCCGCAGGCAATGCTCTCAAGAATCACGTTGTTGGCGGTAGCCGCTTCCATCGGCATGAATAGCGCGTCGCTTTCCTGAAACAATCGAGTGTACTCTTCATCGGGAATGTTCTTGTGGATGTGAACATTGCACAGGTCCTCGGGTTTATCCAGATTGGCGGCAATCAGGTGAAACTCGATATCCTTGTCATCGCGCAGCAGCCTGGCTGTTTCGAAAACGGCCTGGTAGTCCCGTAGCCATACGCCACCGGCAAGACAGCGCAGCGTGTTCGTGTATGCCTTGCTTCCGGCCGGCCGAAAATGGCCGGTGTCGATGCCGTGAAGGATGACCCGAATATTCTCCCTTGCCACATATTGCGAGAAGTAGTCCGCCTGGTCAGGCGATACGACGGTGATGTAATCGAGTTGGCTGGTAATTTCCGGATTGATCAAACCCTCGAGGATATGAGGTGGCTGGTGGAACATCCCTATCAGAATCGGTGTTTGCCTGACGCGGTTTAGTTTTTTTAACATGCCGGGCAAAAACATGATGCCGTGCTCGCCATCGATGAAATGCACGATGTCGGGTCCCTTGGTGATGCTCTGGAAGAAGGTAGTTAGCTCTGCCCCGGCATCCTGCAGGCGATAAGCTTTGACTCTACGGCCTTTGATACTTTTGGCAAACAGGGAATCAAGTTTTCGCCCCATCGGGCCGGAAAACCCCATGGGAATAATTGCCTGCTGACTGCGATACCTTTCGGGCGGTAGATGCCGGATGAACTGATGGATGCCGCTATGTTCACCCCAGTGTGGATAAAAGGTGCGTACATATTTTATTGTGGCTGTCACTTCATTCTGACTCGCGCCGGTCATATCAATATTACCCGTTACTGCCTGAGCAGGCTGCGGGAATGTCTCATTAAATTAATCGCCGCAGAGGTGCAAAAGCGCGTAGTGATAAGCGGCCAGATGGTATTTCCCGGTATCCCTGTAATACTGATATCCAATCGTCCGGTATTTATCGCGCACTATGTGCTGTTTATCCCTGGGTAGACGATTCTCCCGGGACCAGCGCAGGAGATAACGATAGGCCATGTACCTCGTTTCGGAAAAGTTCGTTTCCGGATTCGTGATTCTGTTGTCGTCGTGTAAGCGCCGAATCGAGACAGGGTTGTCGATATCCCCCGCGACAAGTTTCTGCATTGCTGCCAGTTTTATCGTCAGAACCATATCCTGATGCAGTCGTAATTGCGGGAAAGCGCCGACTTTCAGCAGGCCCGCCTTCTTCACGACCAGGCCGTTCAGATGTATATATCCGGCCCCGCCCATAACCAGATAACGAAACAGATTACCGGGGTTCGCCTTCCTGTCTACGGTCGCTATTTCTCCCGAATGGGTTGCAAAATACCTGCGCCTCGCTTCCTCGTTTTCAAATATGGCGCCTACAGCCGAATAGACGCCGTCAACTGTCGTATCGTTACTGAAGACTTCTTCCGCCATGGAGAAGCAGTTATCGACATAATAATCGTCCGCATCGAGGAAGGCTATATAGTCGTACCGGGCGCTTCTTATGCCGAGATTTCTGCTTTCCCCGGCCCCATGATTCTTCCCGTCGCCATGTATTAGTAGTCGCACCCTCGGATATTCTTTCGACAGTCTCTCGCAGATCTCCAGGGCATTATCGGGAGAATTATCTTCAACCAGAACAACTTCACCCGTTTGATTTTGCCGCAATGCTGATTCCACCGCGTGCTCGACATACTTCTCGGCATTGTATACGGGGATGACGACGGAGATTTTCATGGCAGGGAAGATACCAAACAGGGAAGAATTACTGCTGATTATATGCGTAATTTCCAACCCGCTCTATCGATACGGGGCGGATATCGTCGCGCTTCACAATTGTCGTCAAAGGGGGAATCGGCGTGCGATGGTAATCTGTGGCGCGTGGGCCTGTGTAAACATTCAGAATCCCGTTGCGCGATGTCATCCTGTTTCAACGTGCCCCTGCCATGGTGCGCAATGCGTGTCTCATCGGGGATATCAGAGCTCGATCAGGGTTGACACAAGTCGCATGATGACGACGCCCTGTTGGTGCCGGAAACATTCAAACCCGTGTCGGCAGAGTTAAAACCACATACCAATGATTCGTCAGCACATGACATCGCGGTTTCAGACATGCTGGTGATTTTCGCCCGCGCGCTCACCAGGCCGTTCTCCGAACGGCGCGCCGTCGACATTATCGATATCGATATTTACCCGGGCGGGTGTTTCGGTATCGCCTGGCCCAACGGGGCCGCCATGACCTGAGATCACCCCCCTCTGTTCATCGCCATGAAATTACTCTAGAATACCGGCCCAACAGGCTGAGTTGGCAGGCTATTTCGAAAGGAGACGAAGCATGCGACGAGCAATTATCATACCGGTCTTTAATCTGCTCGTTATTCTGCTGGTACTTGCGGCCCCACCGTCTGCTACTGTCGCCGCAGATCGTTACGACGTCTCCTATGTCTGGTCGGGTGATCTCGCCGCCGTTCAGAATTACCGCGAGCGGGTTGTCCGGGTGCTGGGGCCCGGGGTGGCGAAGGATCTCAAGGTGGTTTCCAACGGCAAGCTCTACGGCGTTGTCTACGAGCGCCACGGCGACAGTGCCGGGGCAACCCGGGTGGCGAAGAGTCATACCCGGCTGTTGCGTGCCAGAGGACTCGATGCGGCCAGCCCGATGCCCTCCGGGAACTGGACGCTCGTCGGCGCTGCCGAACCAAAGCGAGCCTCCGTCAAATCGCCTCCCGCGCCGGGTGCACGCAATAGCAAGTCGTCCGCCGGTGCGGTGGCATTGCACCGCGCGCCAGATGCAACCAGGAGCCTGGCGGCAAGGCATGCTCGCAGCCGGGAGATCCACGACATCGAATCGGCGGTCGAGGACTACATCAATCGCCTGCGTCAGCAAGGCAAGCTTGCTCCCGACGAGCGCACCGGCTGGTCGGTATACGATTTTACCACCGGCGAGAAGCTCGTCACGATCAATGAGGATCAGCAGTTCCAGACGGCGAGCATGGTGAAGCCGTTTGTCGCGGCGGCTTATTTTTCCAGGGTGAAGCAGGGCAAGCTCGTCTACGGAAGCAAAAGCCGCCGGCAGCTGGAGCGGATGATCCAGCACTCGAACAATGCCTCCACCAACTGGGTGATGCGACAGGTGGGTGGTCCGCAGGCGGTCGAGCGGATACTGAAGCAGCAGTATCCTGCAATATTCCAGGATATCCAGCTCGTTGAATACATTCCCGCCGGCGGTCGGACTTACCGCAACAAGGCGTCGGTTCACGATTACAGTCGCTTCCTCTATGCGCTCTGGAAGGATGAGATCGCCGGCGCCCGCGAGATCAAGCGACTCATGGCGCTGCCGGGACCCGACCGGATTTACATGGGGGTGCGAGACGTACCGAGAGGCACCAGGGTCTACAACAAGACCGGCAGTACGGCGCGTCTTTGCGCGGACATGGGCATCCTGAGCGTCAAGGGTCCGGGCGGCAGGCGTTACCCCTATACGCTGATCGGCATCATCGAGAAAGAGCAGAATGCCTCTGACTACACGACCTGGATACGCTCACGCGGCAACATCATCCGCAACGTCTCCAGCATCGTTTACAAGGGTATTGCCGAAGACCACGATATCTAGGGATACCCTGCTGTTCTCATGTGTGCCCGCGGTTGACTCCTCACGCCAAAGCCCCCACCATCCGGACATGGCATGCATTCTCCGGAAAGGATTTCTCGCTTTGCTGCTGGCCGTTGCGGTGGTTGCAGCGCCGTCTTCTTATGCGGCCACCTTCCCCGACAAGCCGCCCAAAGCGCATTTCTTCGTCGACGAGGCCCATCTCCTCGACGATCAGGCGCAAAAGGCGATCGATACCACTGCCCAGGCCCTGCTCAAGGAGGAGCGGATCCCGCTCTTCGTTGTGACCATCCCGTCCCTTTCCGCCCATGAAGCGAGCGGTCTGGGCATCGATCAGTATGCCAGGGAGTTGTTTAATACCTGGGGCATCGGCTCCCCGGAGCGCAACTACGGCATCCTGCTGCTGGTTTCGGCGGGGGACCGCAAGGCGCGTATCGAACTGGGCGCGGGCTTTGAACACCGCTACGACACCCAGGCCAACGATATCATGCAGTCGCTGATCGTCCCGGCCTTTCGTCGGGGCGATTACTCCACCGGGATCAGTGACGGCGTGCGTGGTCTGGATGCCATGGCGAGGGGGCTGCAACTGCCCAGACCGACAACGCCCTGGTGGTTCTGGCCGGTGCTGATCGCTGCCGCGATCTTCTTCGGCGTTCTGATCTACAACCTGTTCAAGAAGGGCAAGTCCGGGTGGGCCTGGGCATTGATCGCCGCCCTCGCGGTGCTCATCTATTTCCTGCTCCGCACGGCCGCCGCCGGGGGATCCGGCGGGGGCTTCGGGGGCGGGTCGTCGGGCGGCGGCGGAGCGACCGGCTCATGGTAGGTGCAGGGAGATGAAAAAGGCCAGCACGCTGTTCAACGAGCAGCAACGACAGCTCATCGCGGCCGCCGTGACCGAGGCGGAAAAGGGCACCGCGGGCGAGATCGTGCCGGTAGTGGCCACGGTTTCGGGGCGCTACGACCGGGCCGAGGACCTGTTCGGGCTGCTGCTGGGTCTGGTGGCCCTGGTCGTGATATGGGTGTTGTTTCAGGACACCACCGAAACGGCATGGGCCGCCGGCCATACGCCGACGCTGGGACTTGCGGCAGTTATCGCCATTATCGTCGCCGGCTTCCTGGTTGGCGCCTCGCTCGCAACCCGTTTCCCCGTACTGCGGCTGCCCTTTATTCCGCCTCGCGAGATGCGCCAGGAGGTGGAGCGACGCGCATTCGAGGCCTTCCAGCGCTATCGCATCCGCACCACCAGGGGCGGGACCGGCGTGTTGATCTACGTGTCTCTCTACGAACACATGGTGCGTGTGGTAGGCGACGACGCGGTGACGGAGAAGATTTCCCGCGAGGATTGGGAGGGTATCTGCCGCCAGGTGGTAGACGGGATGAAGGCAGACAACGCGGCCCAGGGTCTGATGCTGGCGATACGCCAGAGCGGCGAGCTGCTGGCACGCCACTTTCCCATCCTCCCCGATGACCGCGACGAACTGTCCAATGAACTGATTCTGATCGACTGATTTGACCCTCACCGTGCTGATGACGAGGCCGCCGGTGCGTATCCGTGCCTGGAAGTCGCGTGAATACTTGCCCACAAACACTCGTACAGCCTGATCGCTCCTGCGGATTCGGCAACTCGGGTATGATGCGCAGTATCCGTCATCGGGGGCCGCATTCCCGCCGCAGGGACAACACGGAATCGAGACATTTTCACACATGAGCACACGCGCGGAAGAAATCAGGGATCAGGGGATGGCCGCGGGCCTCAGGCGGGCGGACCTCGATCCCAGTCCCTACCCGGAGTTTGAAAGGCGTTTCACCCTGGCTCTCGAGTCGGGTATTCCTGAACCCAATGCCATGAGCCTTGCCACGGTTGACGAAAACGGCCAGCCATGGGTGCGCGTCGTGCTGCTGAAAACCTACGATGAGCAGGGCTTCGTGTTCTTCACCAATTATGAAAGCCGCAAGTCGCGGCAGATTGCCCACAATCCCCGGGTGGCGCTGTCGTTCCCCTGGTTCGCGCTCGGCTGGGAGGTGAAGATCACCGGCGAGGCGGCACGGATCTCCTTCGCGGAATCGGCGAAATATTTCGCCACGCGTCCGCGCGGCAGCCAGATCGGCGCCTGGGCCTCGCCCCAGAGTCAGATCATCACCTCGCGTTCCCTGCTGGAGGCGAGGGTGGATGAAATGCGGCGCAAGTTGCAGGACCACGAGGTGCCGCTGCCGTCGTTCTGGGGTGGTTACCGTGTGCGCCCCTCCACCATCGAATTCTGGCAGGCGCGGGTAAATCGCCTGCATGACCGCTTCATGTACAGCCGCGAGGAGGCGGAAGGTGCATGGTGCATCGAACGGCTGGCGCCATAGCCAGGCTGCATCGAGTCGGCGGGAATGCTCTGGATCATCGCCCATGGCATGATTGCCGGTGAACGTGATGCTGCGCGTTATTGAACCTGAATTGATGGTCGATCCGGGACAGGCCGAAGCCTATGCGGAGGCCGATTTCGATGCGGCCCACAGCCGGATCGTGGAGACCTTCGGGGCGTGCTTCCCTGGCGTTGAAGTCACCGGGGCAGTCCTCGACCTCGGCTGCGGCCCGGGGGATATCAGCTTCCGGTTCGCTGCGCGGTTTCCGGGCAGTGCGGTGGTCGGCGTGGACGGCTCGCCGGCCATGATCCGACTGGCCCGTCAGCGCAAGGCGCGTGAAACCGGACCGGCTGATCGTGTGCGCTTCATCGAGGGCCGACTCCCCGGCGCTTCACTGCCGGCGGGGCCCTATGCGGCGATCATCAGCAACAGCCTGCTGCATCACCTGCATCGACCGGCGGTGTTGTGGGAGACTATCGCCGCGTATGCCTCCGCGGGGACGCGGATCTACGTGGCGGACCTGATGCGCCCGCCGACGAACGCCGCGGCCCGTCGACTGGTGGAGACCTATGCCGCCGGTGAACCGGAAATCCTGCGCCGGGATTTTTATCACTCCCTGTGCGCCGCGTTTACACCCCCGGAGATTGAGGCGCAGCTCGCGGCGGCTGATCTCGCCGGGCTGTCGGTCTCGGAGATCAGTGACCGCCACCTGGTCGGGTTCATGGCGTTGCTGTCGACTGTGAATGACACTATTGCTGATCCTTCAGGGGGGAGGGGTCGTCGATGCGCTGGTATCCGGCACGGGTGAAGCTCTATGATGTTCCCCCTCGACTACCGGCCAATTCCTGGAGGTTACCACGCATGCGGTTGATCATAGGCATTACGGGTGCGAGTGGAGTGATCTACGGCATTCGGCTGCTCGAGACACTCCGGACCATGCCCGGGGTCGAGACGCATATCGTGATTAGCGGCGGGGCCAGGCTGAACATCGAACTGGAGACCGACCGGACCATCAAAGCAGGTTGAGGCGCTGGCCGACATCGTGCACAGCGACAGGAATCTCGCGGCCTCCATTAGCAGCGGCTCCTTCCAGACCGACGGAATGGTCATCGTGCCATGTTCGATGAAGACGCTGTCCGGCGTGGTCAATTCCTACGACGACAACCTGGTCGTGCGCGCGGCCGATGTGGTGCTGAAGGAGCGGCGGCGCCTGGTTCTGGTGCCCAGGGAGTCGCCGCTGCACGTTGGCCATACACGGCTTCTGCACGAAGCAGCCTTGATGGGCGCAATCATCTGTCCGCCGGTGCCGGCGTTCTATCATAGTCCCGGGTCGGTGGACGACATCATCAACCAGACGGTTGGCCGGATCCTGGACCTGTTCGGAATCGACAATGACCTGGTCAGCCGCTGGCAAGGTCTGCCGAATAATAAGGGACCGAGTGGCCGGCATCACCGAGGTCCGGGCGGGTGAGGAAACCGCCGTGATTACATCCGGGTCGACGCTGGTGTACAGCGTCGACGCCGGTATGCAGAGCGGACAATGGAGCCATGCCTTCATCGAGACTGCTACCGGTCAAGGAACGGAGCCAGACACTGATCCGGGAAATCCACTTCCGGGATCCGTCGGGCCGGGATCTGAACCCGCCCGTTGTGTCTCACCCGCGGCTGGACGCGACTGCCGGTGTCACGGCACAATCATCTTCCATGCGGGACGAGGAACGTGACCGGAAAATCGTGCGCTGGCAGCAGCAGGCGCGGGAGGCGGCGAAGCGCAAGCGGCATCGCAACCTCTATGTCATCACCCTTCTGCCGCAGGTGCTGGAACGCAAGGACTTCCGCAAGGCCAACCCGGGGTACGTCGAGGGCATGCCATGTCTGTATGTCGGCAGCACCATCCAGAACCCGGGCGACCGCTTCGAGCAGCATATGGCCGGTTACCGCAGCAGCAAATATCCCAAGCACTACGGCGTCGAACTGGCGCAGGATATGATCGACGGCTTCGATGACGCGGGCCTGCCCGAGGAGGAGCAGGAATACGCCCTGGCCGAGTGGTTGCGAGAACAGGGCTGCGCCGTTTGGCAGAATTGACCACGTGCGGCAATCGTCCCTTGCCCTCCGAGGCGGGTATGTGCACGCACTGAAGAGCCGGCGGACTGCGTGCTCAACGTGCGGCCCCGGCCGATGCCGTGGTTCCCGGGACTGCGCGACTTGTCAGGATCTTCAGACACACCTCGGGCTGTGGATCGGCAGGAGTGCGACCCGGAAAGCCAAACGATCCCGCCTGATGACGGTTGGCATGGGTTCAATTGCGACGCACGTTTGGCCAATCAGCCAAATGGCGAGACGCCGATCAGCCACTGGTGCAGCCAGAGGGCGAAGACGACGTATATCGCAAGACCCAGAAGGACGGCAATGACATCGTTCGCCCGGGTGTGCGGCAGCCGCGGTACGGAAGGCTCGCTGCGGTGCTTGAGCGAGATGCGATCCGCCACGGCCCACACAAGCAGGCTGCCGAAGAGCAGTACATCGGCGTACGAGCCGTTGGAAAGCAGGTGGGCGAAGGCCCAGAGCTTGGTCGCGTCCAGCATCGGGTGTTTCAGGGTTGCCTGGATGCGCCCCGGCAGATAGGCGGCCAGCAGCAGCGGGAACACGGGGACCATTAGTACGATGGTCACGTGGTGCATCCACACCGGCGGCTCGTAAAGCATCACCGGGGCCTCGCGCGCCAGCCCGTAGCCCCGGACGATCAGTACGAAGCCGGCGATGGCGATGAGGGAGTACAGCGCCTTCCAGGGCAATTCACCCATGCGCCCGATCATGCGCCGGCGCCACGGATCGTTGAAGATCGCCACCGAGTGCACGGCGATGAAGATAATCAGTCCTGCAATGAGTATGTTCATGGATACGCTCGCTGGTCCCGGGTTAGTATCCACTTTAGCACGGCCAGTGTGGTGTGTGAGAGGATCTCCGATACCCATGACATTCAGCGTAACGATCCAGAGCACCGGGGAGCGGTTTACCGTGGAGCCGGGCGAGACCGTGCTGCAAGCGGGGCTGCGCCAGGGCATAACACTTCCCTGCGGCTGTCATGGCGGCGTGTGCGGGGCCTGCATCAGCCGGATCATAGAAGGCCGGGTCGTGTACCCTGACGGTCAGCCGCTGGCCTTGATGGTGGAAGACGCCGAATCGGGCAAGGGATTATGCTGTGTCGGCCACGCGGCCAGCGACCTGGTGATCGAACCGGAGAATCCGGCGGTAGACTGGGAACCGTGGGTATAGGCCGCGAAGGGAAAATACGACGTTTCTCCTTGCTCGTGACGAACACCTGAATCCGACGGACTCCTGACGATAATCTGAATATGTTTACACGGTTATTTAAACCCAAATGGGAACACCCCGACCCGCGCACGCGCCGCGAGGCGCTTGGGGCCGGCGAGGTTCCGCCGGAAGTGCTGGCCAGGGCGGCGCGCGAGGATCCGGAGCCGGCGGTGCGCCGTAGTGCCGTAGAGCGTCTCGATGACCTCGAACTGCTTGCGACGCTGGTTGCCACGGAACCGGCGGGCGACTTGCGGGAGGTGGCACGCCGCCGCCAGCGCGAGGTGCTGGCCGGGCCGCTGGCGGGAGGGGCACCCCTGGCGATGCGGCTGCAGGTCATGGCGCACGCCGCCTCGCCCGAACTCTGTGCGTACCTGGCGCGTGAGGCGCAGGCGGCGGAGATCCGTATCGCGGCCCTGGAGCGGGTGCAGGATACCGCCACGCTGTGCGCCATCGCCGTCGATGATCCGGTCTCGACCGTACGCCGCGCGGCGCTCGGGCGGATTGACGACCCGCGGGGATGGGAGACGGTGGCCAGGGACGCCCGCAACAAGGACAAGCAGGTCAGCCGTATGGCGCGGGAACGCCTGGATGTTTACCGCAAGCGGCAGTCAGAACGGGAAACCGCGGAACGCCTATGCGCGGAACTCGAGACGCTGGCGGAGGCAGCGCCGGGGGCCGCCAGCCGGCAGCAACTTCTGCGCCTGGACCGCGAGTGGGGTCAGCTGGAAATGCAACCCGCACCGATGCAGGAATGTTTTGCCCGGGCGCGGCAGTCAGTTGCCACAGCAATCGAACGCTATCTTGCGGTGCAGAATGAAAGGCAGGCGATCTGCACCTC
Source organism: uncultured Gammaproteobacteria bacterium (assembly GCA_963710815.1). Classification (GTDB taxonomy): domain Bacteria; phylum Pseudomonadota; class Gammaproteobacteria; order UBA9214; family UBA9214; genus CAVQCA01. The sequence continues at coordinate 33,820 of CAVQCA010000076.1, forward strand.
CCTGGAGGACTTGTCCAGGGGCCTGTGCCCGTCCGTCGGGGATGCGACGCTGCCCGTGCCGGAAGTACAGGCGCGGCTGCGGGAGGCAAGCGCCCGCTGGCAGGAGCTGGTCCCGGCGGCGGTTGATGCCCCCCTGCTGTCGGGACGGTTTGCCGGGCTGGTCAGGCAGATTCAGGGCGAGTCGGAGCGCCTGCTCATGGATCAGGCCCGCACTGTCCCGCTGCGTGCGCTGCTGCGGCAGGCCGACGAACTGCTTGCCAGTGCGGATGAACTCGACGAGGAGTCTGTCCACGACCTCGAGCACCGTTGGGAAGCGACCGTGCAGCCGGCCTCCCAGGGACTGGCGGAGGCATTACAGCAGGAATTCGCCTCCCGGCGCGACCTGCTGCGGGAGCGGCTGAAGCGCCAGGCAAAACGACGCCGGCAAGCGCTGGAAGAGGCGGAGGAACTGATCGCCGGCATGGATCACCTGCTCCGGGAGGGTGAACTCGAACGGGCCCTGTCGCAACGCGACCGGGCCCGTCACCTGCTGAAAATCACGGCGGGCAAGGATGCACGCAGATGCGCCGCCTTGCAGGCGCGGCTGCAGCGTCTGCACCCACGGCTCGAACAGCTCCGGCAGTGGCGGCACTGGGGCTCCGGCAACGCGCGCGAGCGGCTGTGTGCCGAGATCGAATCGCTGGCTGACAGTGTCCTCCCCGCGGCGGAAATCGCCGCACGGGTGCGTACGGCCAGGGAGGCGTGGAAGCGCATCGACCGGGCAGAGGGGCCAGCGCGGGAGGAGTTCTGGCAGCGGTTCGACCAGGCATGTACCCGGGCCTATGCACCATTCCGGGAGGAGCGTCGGGAACAGGCGAAACGGCTGGCCGCGCACCTTGCGCAGAAGCAGGCGCTATGCACCGAGCTGGACACCCTTGAACGCGACACGGACTGGAAGACGGTTGACTGGCGTGCGGCGGACCGGCAGGTTCGTGCCGCCAGGGAGCGCTGGCGACGCATCGGACCGGTACCGGCCAGGGCGCGCAAAGCCCTGGAGAAAGGTTACCGCGAGGTGCTCGCGCGCCTGGAGTCGCATTTCGATACCGAGCGGGAGCGCGAACTGCGTCGCCGTCGCGCCCTGATCGCCCGGATAGAACAGCTCGCATCCGTTCCGGCCCGGCGCGATGCAATCCGCGAGGTGAAGGAAGCACAGAGTGGCTGGCCACCCACCGTGATTTCGGCGCCGGAGGTGGAGCAGGCCCTGTGGAGCGCCTTTCGCGGCGCCTGTGATGCCATATTCAACCGCGCGAAGGAAGATCGCGCGGCGGCCGACGCCGAACGCCAGCAGAACCTCGATCGCAAGTCGGTCCTGTGCGGTGAGCTGGAAACCCTGCTGGACCGCCCGGAGGGGGATTTTCATGGCCTGGCGCAGCGTTTTGCCGCCGCAAGGGCAGAATGGCAGGAGATCGGCGACGTTCCCCGCAAACTGGAACGGACGCTGGAGGGACGTTACGACGCGCTCATGAAACGGTATGCCGAGCGCCGTCAGCAGGAGGCGAAGGCGGCTCAACAGGCATTGTTGCGGGGCTTGCGTGAGCGCTCACTTCTGTGCGAACGCCTGGAGAGCGCGCTGCTTGGGCACAACCTGCCGGAGATTGACCAGGAATCGTTGCTGCAGCACAGCCGTCATGCCTGGGAGGTGCTCGCACCGCTCGATGCGCCCGAGGCGCAAGGACTGCGGCAGCGCTTCGATCTGGCCGGTCGGGCGCTTGCGGGAGATGCCGCGGCGCGCAAAGACCTGATCGATGCTCTGCCGCGAAATCTGGCGCGGCGACTGGAGATCTGCCTGTGGATGGAGATCGCCGCCGGGCTGGACTCGCCGGCAGAATACGGCGAGGCGCGCCTGCGGCTGCAGGTGTCGCGGCTTGCCGATGCGCTGAACCACCGCCAGGAAGGCGCACGCGCCGGCGCCGGGCAGCTGCACGCATTACTGATCGACTGGTATCTGGCCGGCCCCGCGCCGCTGGAGGCGAATGATGCACTCGAGGCGCGTGTGGCGCGGGTTCTCGATGCAGGCGGATACGATATCCAGCCCTCCGTTTGAGTCGGCTTGTTCAGGTTCCGGTTGTTGTTTCTGACGATCTGTTTACCGGTCGGCACAGGGCAGGTTGCCGAGACATCACGGTCGGTACCGTTATCCAACCGTCAACGGGTCGACGTCTGAATTTTGCCTCAACAGGGGTTGAACGAGGCAGACAATGGTATAATGACGCCGGTCCGAGCAGGTTCAGGGCACCAGTCACGTCCTTCGAAGTACTCCACACGCGGGAGAGCCGGGAAGGGAATTCCGGATCGTTCCGGATTTCCGACGGCTCGCGAACGGGATCAGGCGATTTTGCCGTGATGGTTGCGGTTCCCGGAGCCGCGAACGGGTATCCGAGTAGACAATCCAGCTCCAACGGGATGCATCATGAAATACTCACTGAAAGGTGCATTGTTGTCGGGCCTGGTGTTCCCGGGCCTGGGTCAGCTCGCGCTGAAACGCTACCGCAGCGGTGTCTCGCTGATACTGATTACCATGGGCGGCCTGTTCGTGATCATGAGGATAATCGTGCAGCAGGCGTATGCCATCCTGGATAAAATCCAGGTGGAAGGCGGAACGCCTGATATGGAAGCGATTACCCGGGCGGTCGCCCATTCCAGTACGCCGTCCGACAGCCTCATCATCAACCTGGTGATGCTGCTGATGGTTCTGTGCTGGCTTTTCGGAATCGTCCATGCCTATCGAATCGGTAAGCGCATGGATCTGGAAGTCCGGGATAAGAACAGATAGAAATGGCAGTCGTCACCCCGGATGTCTGTCAGACTTAGGTGATCGTAGTGATCATGGTGGAGCGAGTACTGAATTTTCCGGTATCAAGGCGCATGGTGGTGCTATGCAACGAAGTAGCGGGGAACAATCGCCGTTCTCCCGTCAGCGCATGACGGCAGGGAGAAGCTGAGACCGGGTACCGGTCGAGAGCCTGGCCTGGGCTATGCAGGTGGCAGGGCACCAAAAGCAGGCGCTTGAGGCGACGCAGGGAGCAGTTGCCGAGCAGATCAATCCCAAGTCCGGCAGGCTCCTGGATAACACCATCCCCGTCCTCTTTCGTGAAAGGATGGGTGAACACGGGAGAATAATATGTCAGAACTGAATGACCCGCGCGTCCTGTTCGCCGCAGAGCGTACCTTGCTGGCGTGGAACCGCACCAGCATTTCACTGATGGCGTTCGGGTTTCTGATCGAACGTTTTGGCCTGTTTCTGGAGATCGTCAGACGCGAGGAAATCCAGGTATTTCAGCGCCATCTTTCCTTCATCGTCGGGATTGCGTTTATCGTGCTGGCTTCCTATATCGCATTTTCCTCCATTCACCAGCATTACCGTGTCCTTAGAACGCTGAAGCCGATCGAGATACCCCTCGATTACAATGTTCGCATCAGTGTATACACCAACGGTATCGTCGGCCTTCTGGGTATCCTGCTGATCGTCTACCTCTCCCGCCAGTTCCTGTAAATGGTGCGAGAACCCACCCGGGGTTTTCCGAAGCAGGGAGAAGGTGAGACCGGGTACCGGTCGGGAGGCCGGCCAGGGCCATGCAGGAGGTAGGGCGCCGGCGCCGCAGGAGCAGTTACCGGGTAGATCGATCCCAGGTCCGACAGCCTCCTGAGCGGGTAAACCGGCAGCGCGGTTTACCCGCTCGTCGTTATCGGTCAGCGTCCGGCCGGGCGTCAGATCCCCGTGGGCAGGCCCCTCATTTGTTTTCCGGCCGCCGGGCTCGTCAGCTTCACTGTGAGTGCCCGGCGGCCTTCAGCAGCGTCGAGAGCTGCTGGCCCTTCTGCTGCATCTCCTTCATCAGTTGCTCGGTTTTCGGATCCTTCTCCTTCATGGCGCTTACGACGCTGTCGACGAGTTTCTGCTGTGCAGCCTTGACATCCGGATTCTCCATGGCCTTGGTCTGGGCGTTGCGGAATTCCATCGCCTTTTTCTGGTATTCAATCATCAGCGAGTTACGCTCTTTGTCGGTTGTCTTGGTGTTTTTCAGTTCCTCTTCAAGCTTGTTGATTTCGGTCATTTCGTCCTTGACGTTGTGACCATTGCTGTTCATTTTCGCCATCACCAGATCGTGCAGGTCCTGCTCCTGCTTCTTTAGCTCGGGATGTGCCTCCAGGGCCTCTCGCTGGATCTGCGCCAGTTGCTTCTGCAGCTGCATGTACTCGGTATGCAGGCTCTGTATTTCCTTCATCTGCTTGCTTTGCTCGGGCGTCATCGTCGGTGGGACGGACTTGAGCTGCGGTGTGCTCTTCGACTGCGGGGCATCCTGTGCCTGCAGCGGTGTGGCGACGGCAAGGCTGGCGGCGATGGCAAGCCCCGGCAGCCAGAGGGAATTGGTGACACGGGCAAACAGGGACCGGCGTGGACTGACTGTGTTCATCTGGTAATGCTCCTGGAGGTTTCGAGGTGTATGGGAGGCGCGGCCATGCCGCATGTAATGTAAGAATATTTTGTTATTTATGGGAGCATAGCAGCTTGTACCGGGTCGCCGTCAACTTCTTGCGTGCGAGGTTACTGTTTGACCGGCATGCGCCCGGCCGGAAGGTGTGATGGCGGCGCCGATGAAATATTCCAACTGTATAATAAATATGGATAATTTACAGAGTTTACCGGTGTTCGTGGCGAGGCCATCGACATATCCCCAGCGGCCTCGGGACCTGGTCCCGGGGCCATCGATCTGGGGAGCCATGCGATGATTCAACCGTATTGGGCGCGGGACGACCAGGCGCTGCGTTTACCAGTAGAACTGCGCATCGACATAGGCGAACCGGCCTGCCCCGGGGATCGGGTCGCCCACGCCCACATCGCCTTCATTCACACGATTTATCCCGGCCAGATGGTCGTGATAGTTCTTGTTGAACAGGTTTTCGATGCCGCCGCGCAGCCGCCACCGGCCGTCTGACCACTGGGTACGCAGGTTGAGAATCGCCCAGCCGCCGCTCTTCTGTTCGTCGTTGTAACTGGAAACCTGGTGTTGTTGTGCGGCTGCCCTTATCTCGGCGCGGTGTGTCCAGCGACCGGTGCGCCAATCCGAGTAAAGCTCTCCGTGCAGCGGCGCGATGCGGTAGAGGTTATCATGGGTAGTGCGGTTCTTGCCACGCACGTAACTCAGCGTTCCTCCGAGCGCCACGGAAGACGTCGCCTGCCATTTCCAGCCGCCGTCCATACCGTAGAGTTCCGCGTCGAAATTCTGGTATTCCAGCACCGGTTTGCCGTTGGCATCGAGGCGAGCGATCGGATTGCCCTGAATGTAATTGTTGACGCGATTGTAGAAAATCGACGGCTTGATGGAGAAATCGGCCGGCTGGTATTCAAGGCCCAGGCTGATCTGGTGCGAGACTTCCGGGTCGAGGTCGAGATTACCCAGGTATGTGCGCCCGTCGGCCTGACCGGCGCTTGCCGAGAGCGGGGTCCAGAGATAATACTCCAGCAGGCTGGGCGAACGGGTTTTGCGCGCTACCGCTACGAGGTAATCAAGCGCCGGGCCGGCAGAGTAACGCCACAGCGCCGTGGCATCCAGGTGCAGGTCGTTTCTGTAATGACTGCGTGCATTGAAGGCGGCCCGGTCGGCGCTCGAGGGGGGGAAACTGTTCGCGATATTACGGGTGTCGCTCTGCACGTAGTCGGTGCGCAGGCCGTACTGGGCCCGCCAGTTGGATGCCGGATGATGCTCCCATTCCACGAACAGTCCGGCGCGTTCGCGTGTCGCATCGTGGAAGGTATCCTGTGTGGCCGACGTCGCCACGTTGCGCTGGTAGACGTCGAGAGCATTGGAATAACCCTCGACGCCCATGTGCAGTTTCCCGCTCCCGGCGGGTCGGGCAAGGGCCATCCGGAAGCCCGTATCGCGGCTGTCGGACGGCGCCTGCATGCGCATGCCGGTGGCCGGTCGCAACGAGAAGTTGTCCATCGTGTGATTGATGTCGTGCCAGTAGGCGCTGAGGTTGACTTTGTAGACGCTCAGCGCACCATCGTAATTGAGACGCACGCGATTGGCGTTGTCCTTCACCATGTCCATGGGCAGGGTGGGCGTTCCGACATCGTTGCTGCGGGCTGCGCCGAGTTCAAGTGTGGTTCGCCCTTCGCCGGTTCTCGCGTCCAGGCGCAGGGCGCCGCGGTTGGTCTGGTAACCTGTGTCTCCTATACGTCCGTCGGCGTACTCCGTATCGTTGGCCCGCGCCCAGCTGGCGTCGGCGCTCACTACGTAGCGTTCGTTGCCGGCCTCCACGCGTGTCGAGGCCAGCCTGCCCTCGTTTTTACCACTGTAGCCTGCATTCGCCTCGCCGCGCACGCCGGGGCCGTCGACGAAGAAATCGGGATCGATGGAATGTACCTTGACGGTTCCGGCGATGCTGTCACCTCCATCGCTCACCGGGGTGATGCCGGGCAACACCACCAGGGTATCGATACTGGACGGTGCGCTGTAATGCAGCGGTGGATCCATGTGGTTGGGGCAGGCCGGTGTGATCTGCATGCCATCGACTTCGACGCGCACACGTTCGTTGTATAGCCCGCGCAGTTGCACGATCCCGGTCAAGTCCCCGTTGCGCACGATGCTCGCACCCGGGGTATTCTCCAGCAGCAGGCTGGTATCGGGTTGCAGAGGCGCAGGTTCCCTGGCTGGCGTGATGCGCGTGGCGGACGGAATCGATTCGTCTTCATGTGCCGTGGATTCAACGGCTTCCATTCGCTGCACGTCCCCGGCCCGCGCGGTCAGACTGCCGATGGCGAGGAGAATCAGCGGTATATGTCGATAATTACCGGACTTCATTCGTGGACTCCTGGAGAGCGCGGAATGCTACCGTCGCCAGCCCGAGGAATGAATGCGGCAAAATGTCGCAGCGAAACCGGGCCGGGGATCGCTCAGTGATCGAGCCGGAAGCGTACCGGGATCTCGATCCGGCTGCTGACCTGTTCGTTACCGCGAAGGGCAGGGCGGAAGCGCCACTTGCGTATCGCCTCCATGGCAGCCCGGTCCAGGAGCGCATAGCCACTCGAGTGCACGAGCTCGAGCTCATCACACCGGCCGTTACGGAGAACCCGGGCGCGGATCAATACCTCGCCCTCCATGCCCATGCGGCGCGCGCGTGGAGGATAGCCAGGTGGCGGATTGTAAAGGTATTCAACATCCCTTGATATCGATGCCGGGGCGGAAATCGATGCCGGCGATAGCGTGGGTTCGGCCGTGGCCACGGGGCTGTCGAGTGCGCTCGGTGGCGTTTGCCGGGTGCCCGGGGTATGGTGCGCCGGCGAATGTTTGCCCGGCCTTGCCACGGTTTCTGGCGGTGGTTGGCTGGGGGGCGGCGTGGTCACGCCTTTGGCGGGAGTTCCGGCGCCTGCTCGGCTGGTGGGCTGGCAGGCCGTGGATCGGGGCGGGGAGTCGCCGGAGACTGTCGCTGTGGCCGACGCGGGTGTCACTGCAATCGTCAACCGCAGCGGAACGGTGGCAGACGAGGCCGGCAGGATGCCGGGGCCGACCAGCGTCATGGCCACGACATGTGAGAGCGCACTCAACAGGAGCGCCATGACAAGGTTTCGAGTCGAGCGCGCTGCCCGATGGTGGTTTTCCAGGCCGGCGTACATCGGAAAAGCATAAACCGCATCCGACGCTATCGGCTGCGACAGATTGTCGCAGTCCGGGATGTTGTTCATCTGAAGCGGCGGGTGCCGGAACGGGCATGGAGCGATGGTCGCCGCAGCGAGGGGATTGCTCCCTGACAGTATGCCGCGGCTTTACATGGGAAAATTCCGTCCTTTGCCCTGTTTCCCGGACATTCGTTTGTTTTATAAAATACCGGGTACGGGGGGATTAACATTACCAGAGGATAAAACCATGAAAACACTAGCGAGCATCCTGAGTGCAATTGTTATCATTCAGCGCCGCCGTCCTGGGCTGGACCAGCGCCACTGCCAGCTCCTGGTGGGGGAATGACCATGATGACTATTATTACGACCGTCCCTGGCACGGTGGTCCCTGGTACGGCGGGTATGGCCCTTACGGTTATGGCTGGGGCGGTCCCTATGGCTGGGGGCGTGGTCCGGGCTGGGGGGGGCCGTATGGCTGGGCTGGAGGACCGTATGGCTGGGGCGGTCCTCGGGTCATCCGTATCTATACCGAACCGAAGGCCCGGATTCCACAGGAGCGATATTCTTACCGTCCATTGATGCGCCGGTCGCGTGTACAGTCAAGACGGCAGGGTGCGGGCGCAGACCGGTATCGCGATGGGCCGCATGCGGGATATTACCGGCTCCACGGATACCCGGTATCACGGTTGACGGCACGGCGGCGCCGGTCGGCGGCCGTTACGGAATTCCACGGGCTTGCACTCGCTCTTTTTTGTGGTGATTTGACATACGGATGAAATAATGGAGATCGACTGGAATCACACGGCAGCCGCGGTATGGCGCCGGCGTCGGGAGACGCTGCATCCGGTCAAGGCCATCGACCCGGTGCGGCTGGACGAACTGATCGGCATCGACCAGCAAAAGCACGCCCTGCGGAGCAATACGGAACGGTTTCTGTCAGGCAGGCCGGCCAATAATGCCCTCCTGTGGGGCGCCCGGGGGACGGGCAAGTCCTCGCTCATCAAAGCGATCCTCAATGAGTATCACCCCCGTGGACTGCGACTGATCGAGATCGGCAGGGACGATCTGGTGCATCTGCCGGATCTCGTCGATGCCATTCGCGAACTTCCGCAACGGTTCATCGTCTACGCTGACGATTTCTCCTTCGAAGACAACGAGAATTCCTACGTGGCCCTGAAAAGCATCCTGGAGGGGTCGATCGAACGGCCGCCCGAGAATGTCCTGCTCTATGCCACCTCGAATCGACGGCACCTGCTGCCCGAGTACACGGCGGACAACGAGGGAACCCGGCTGGTCGAGGGCGAACTGCATTATTCCGACGCGGTGGAGGAGAAGATATCACTGTCTGACCGCTTTGGACTCTGGTTGTCGTTCTACCAGCCCGACATACGCGGCTACCTGGCGATCGTGGACAGTTACTTTCCTCGCTACGCCGGCGACCGCAGCGCCCTGCACGAGGCCGCCCGGCTGTTCGCCATGACCCGTGCCTCGAAAAGCGGGCGCACGGCCAGGCAATTCTACAACGCCTACTCCGGTCTGGAGGAATAAGATTCCCGACACCGCTGCAGGATAAACAGGCTGCATTTACCCCGGCATCGTTTTATGAGTTAATCGTACCCCTTCCGGATCCATGAGCGCGCGCCGCGTCGTGGTGACGCCATCACGAGGTGACGTACCGATGCAATCGGGCCCGAGACAGATCGTCACGCCCTTTCGACCCATACCGCTCGATGTGCCCGAAGGCATGGCGCCGAACGAGTTCTTCAACAGCACCGAGAACCTCAATGATCTGGCCCACAACAACGGACTGTTGGCAAACCCGGAGAACCTGCTGCTCTATCGCAAGGCACTGGGTCACAGCAACACCTTCGACACCTCGATCATCTACAACACCTCGAATTGCATTCTGAACCCGCTGGGCCGGCCGGTACGCCGCCCCCAGGTGCCGGACGACGTCAGGCATGTCTGGAACCGCATGAACCAGATCCTCATCGACTACATGCTGGAACGCTACCCCGATCCGGAGGCGCACCTGGTGCTCGCGGGCGAGGCAAGCCTGGATGCCACCTGGCCGCTGACCTCCCCGGGCGTACCCAGTATCCGCATGCTGCACAATCATTTCATCGTCTTCCGCAAGGACGAACTCCGGGCGGCCGAACTGGCAGACCAGAAAAATCCCAATCTTACCGACGGCGGTCAGCACAGCCTGTTCGAGGCCTACATGCATGACGTCTACCGCGAATTCTTCGACCGGGCGCTCGATCTGGAGATCCTCTGGCCAGTGGGTGAGACGGCCTCGCGGATCGAGCTGACCGGTTATCCGCAGGGCCTGCCGAGCTGGGAGATCCAGGGCGGAGTCGCGGCGCTCGAGGACATTCGCTTCTGGCGGGAATACGACGAGGTCCTCAAGGGGTTCATCGATTTCTATCGTACCTTCTTCAGCCAGGTCTCGACGCGCAATGCGCCGATGCTGGAAGATCTGTATTTTCCGGATCAGGTCGAGTCCGTGCTGCTGTTCAACAACGATTTCCTGAAGACGGCGAAGAAGGTGCGTGACCGCTGCATCGTCGACGCCGCCTATGCCAACGCCATCCGCTGGCAGCCGGCGTTCAAGCAGCTCATCTACCGCAACGACGCGGGCCGGCTGATCGTCACCATCAGTCAGAACTCCATCGGCAACGCCATCACCGAGCTGCTCGGGGTGGTGGTAAAACGCGTGCCGGACGCCGCGGCCTATGAGCGGTTCGAGCCTGCGCTGATCGATCAGCTGCTCGAGGTCCGCCGTCGCCTGGTCGAGGCGGATCTCGGGGAGGGCATCGAGACGGCCTACTGGTCCGGGGTATAAGTCATCTGAGCCCGCGGCGGTGCAAAGCATCCGTGTCGCGTGCTGGTGGTCAAAAGCCCCGGCGCCATGCCTTGGGGCGGGAATCGGGAATACGGTGTTGAAAGTGTATGACGCGAGCTGAATGATGCTGATCCATTAGCACCGTTTACACCGCAATGACGCAAAGAACGCAAAGCCGTTTGAATGTTGTTGTTAACAGGCCTCTTTGTGCCTTTGCGGTGAATTTGATTTTTTAGACATAAACACTAAAAAGCAGATTCAGGGAACGGGCTGGTTGGTTGCGCGGGTGTCGACGGAAGTCGCACTCTGTTCCGGTTTTTCCTTTTCGTATTCCACCGGTGCCCAGGGCGGGGTGCTGGATACGTGGGGCGCCTTCGCCAGCAGTCCGGCGAGATCCGAGCTCCCGGACGCAATGGGGATCGGTATGCCGCGCGCTTCGCGGGCGATTATTCCAACTTTCTCCCAGTTTATCTTCAGGGGCACATTGGCCGCCTTCGCCGCGACTGCCTTTTCCAGAGGTTTCAGGCTTCCTTTCCAGCGCCTGGTGTCTTCGGAGAGCGGCTGGTGTGCCTCGAGATACAGCTGACCGTTGCGCCAACCGGCGAGGTAAGGTTCGTTGATGATACGAACCGGCGTTCCCACGGGGACCTCGGGGTAGAGTTTGGCAATGTCTTCGGGATAGAGTCGTACGCAGCCGTGGCTGACCCGAATGCCCACGCCCCAGGGCTTGTTGGTACCGTGTATGAGGTAGCCCGGAAGACTGAGGCGCATCGCGAAATCGCCGAGCGGATTGTCAGGCCCCGGGGGTACAACGGATGGCAGGGGGTCACCCTGTTCGGCGTGTTCCCGGAGCACGGATTCCGGCACCGTCCACGGAGGATTCGCGATCTTCTGGGTGATGTAGGCTTTACCCTGCGGGGTTTGCCAGCCTTCCCGGCCGATTCCCACGGGGTGCGTGATGACCTCGGCGGGTTTGTTCGGCCCGGTTTTCGGGTAGTAGAAGAGCCTCATGGAAGCGAGGTTCAGCACGATCCCCTGACGCACCCCGCCCGGGAGCACGAACTGTGTCGGCAGCACCACCTGCGTGCCCTTGCCCGGCAGCCAGGGGTCGACGCCCGGATTCGCGGCGACGATCTCCTCGTAGCCAAGGTCGTAGCGGCGGGCGATATCGGCGAGTGTGTCCTCGTAACGGGAAGTGGTGACCTGCAGCTCGCCGATGATATCCGTTCCTTCCGCCGGAAGCGGGAACCGGTCGCCTGGAGCGGGTGCCGGTGACGGTGTAGTCCAGGCGTGGCGCCAGTCCGACAGGCCGGCGCATCCGGACAGACAGATCACGGCGCAGAAAACCGCGGTCGTGGCGCCCCGGGAACGGCGGTCGTAAAGTGACTTGAATGCTTGCATGGCGCCAGGCATGAAGGGTGTCTACCCGGGTTTGAAAAAGGCGGAAGAGGTTTCGGTGGCCGCTGTGAACCGCGTTACGGAAAAAGAACCCCTTCGCGCGAGCGCGGAGGGGAGTGATAAGGTACCGAATCAGGCCGCGATGTAGGTTTCCTTGAAGAAGTGCTCGACGGCCGGGAGTTCATGCACGATCTGGCTGATATCATCGGCACCGACGACAATGCTGTAGGATGCGCAGAAACAGTCGCGTTTCCCGCATCTTTCGCCCGCGCAGTCCACTCTGCGGTCGAGATCCAGCACCGGGTCGGTGTTCTTGTGCAGCGAGATAGATGCAGCCTGATCGATCTCGATATCATCGTCCGATGCCGGCCGTACCGTGAACGCGGGTCCAACCGTGCAAAATATGACGCCGCCTTGCGAGTCGACTTCGAGCCGCCCGGCACTTTTGCCGAAGTGGAATACGCGGTTGGCAATCCGTGTATCCGGCGAGCTCTGGTACGACCGTGGTTCTTTCGTACCCATGTAGGCGCGCTTCTCGTCTGGTGCGTACCAGGATTCGACCAGGCACACCACTTTTTCAGCCGTTTTCCTGAAGTGCTGCTCAAGGTCTTGTAGTGAATGCACATCACTTCCACTCGCTGCTGCATAGATCTGTTTGTTCAGATCCAGCTGCTGCTGTGTGAGTTCTTGCAGGAGCTTTTGCAGTCGGGCGATCTCACTCTCCACTGCGTCCCGCTGCTGTTCGAGGCTCATGCTGCCTCGTGAGCCAAGGGGCGAATGTTGTAACATATCGACCTCCAATCATCCGGAGAAAGCGCACGACCATCGCGCGCCATCCAATTAGTCAACCAATAACTCTACGCCGTTAATACGAGCGGTCAAGAGCAAAACCCAGCGGATGATATTGGCACGGAAAGGTCGTCCGTTTATTCGTGAGTATCGTCGCCGATGATTGTCCCGGCCCTGGCATTGTCATACGGGCCACCGATGCTGCCGGCCTGCTACGGTCAGGCCGCCGGGATGGACCGGACCTCGTGTCTTCTGGTAAGAAAAACCATTAAAGTTATGTTTATATTGAATGGCACTTGGTTAAGGCCCAGGCCCGATAAATAGCCACGGAATTACACGGAAGACACGGAAAGAAGCGCCTGTATTATGTGTTTTTCCGTGTGATTCCGTGGCCATAGGGGTGTGATTAGGCTTAACTTGGTGCCATTCATGTTCATATTAAGATAACAACAAGCAAGATGACCCGGTCAGCACATCGCCGGCCTGGTTCACACAAAGGAATTTCCCCGCCTGGAGGTATACAACGACGATATGCGTTTCAGGAAGTAAACAACACGCCGGCACCCCCCACAGAGGATCTCGATGAGCCAGGCCGGTATTGGCCAGGTGCAGGGGTTTTCCAGTGACTATAATCTGCAAGGTGAATGAACCACGAGATCGTTACGGCAGCAGGATTACCTGCCGATGTCGCGCATGAAACCCGGAGAGGTCATGATGATCAGGCATGCAAGGCTACGAATTGTCCACGCAGTTGTTTTGTTGATGCTGGTGCCGGGCGGCTGCATGACGGCACAGGCCGCGGCGCCTGTGCCCGCACCGGAGCGGGTGAAGGAGGTTATCGGCCATTTGGGTCCGGTGCCGGTACCGCAGGACAATCCGCTCAGCGCCGCCAAGGTGATGCTGGGCCACAGGCTCTTCACCGACAGGCGTCTCTCCGGAGACAGCAGTCTCTCTTGTCAGGACTGCCATCTGCCGGAGCACGGTTATGCCGTCCCTGCGCCGCTCGGGCCTGCCTATCCCACCCAGCAGGAACGCCGCAATTCCCCGTCGCTGATCAACGTGGCGTATAACCGCCCGCTAATCTGGGACGGGCGTGCGCCCGAACTCGACAAGCAGGCGCTGGGTCCGGTCAGGAACATCCTGCACATGAATAACAATGTGGACCTGCTGGTGGAACAGCTCAGAATGGATGACGGCTACCGCAAGGCGTTTGCCGGGGCGTTCGGCGAGGGTGAGATCACCGGTGAGCGCATCGCCCGTGCCATCGCCAGCTACGAACGTACCCTTGTTTTCGACGACAGCCCGCTGGATCGATACATGGATGGCGAACGGGGTGCGCTGGATCCGGCGCAGAAACGGGGGTTGGGGCTGTTCTTCGGCAAGGCGAACTGCATCCAGTGCCATCATGGCGCCAATCTCACCGACAACCGATTCCACAACCTCGGCGTCCCCGAGACGTCGGTCAACGGTAATCCACAGATCCTTGCCTCGATCCGTTTTGACGCCCGGCGCATGGGCTTGCCGGAGTGGGCGCAACTTCGTCGCGACCCCGGGCGCGAACTGGTGACCAAAGACCCGGCGGATCGCGGCAAGTTCCGTACCATGGGGCTGCGCAACATCGAGAGTTCCGCGCCCTATATGCACAACGGTGCACTGGGGACGCTCGAGGATGTCATCGCCTTCTATAACCGGGGCGGTGGCGATGACCCGAACAAGAGCCCGCTGCTCAGGCCGCTCGGGCTAAGTGATGACGAACGCCGTGATCTGGTGGCGTTCCTGCGCGCGCTGACCGGCAGGCAGCGGCAGATGCCGCTCCATTGATCCGCTTGCCGCCGCCAGCCGCCCTGCTGCCGAATGCGGTGCGCGGCGTCTTCAATGGCTGGCGGGGAGCATCAGGATAGGTGCCGTTTGCCTTTTGGCGGTGCTCTCGGCGATGGTGGAAGACCACAGCACGGTCGCGAGGTGGAAGAAACGCTTCGTGGGCTGGTCTGTTTTGTCGATGTAGTACCACCAACCATGGTATTCCACCGCAATATAGGCGTTCTCAGGCTTGGCACGGGCACGCAGGATGTGCAACTGTCTGCCCAGGGGGGCGGCGGGTGGATAGTTGATGGCGGCCCTGCTTTCGATATCCTCCGCGGGAATATCCACGGCGGCGGAAAGCATCTCTACCAGCTCGTAGACCGAGCGAGTGGTGAAGGCGATCCCCTTACCTTCGCCACTCTCCGGCCCCGTCGACACGGGGATACTGATTTTCCTTGCGTTTGCCGCCGGCCCGGGCAGGCCCAGCAGGTGCAGCAGTTCCCGGGTCTCGGATTCATGGCCCGGCTTGTAGTGGTGTATGACGGCGGAGAATCTGCCCCGCCGCTCGGGATCCTCCGCCCAGTTCAGCACCCCCGCCTGGCCAAGCCGTGACACCAGCTCAACGAAACGCGTGAAGCGGGGGTCGGGCCGGGTCGAGGAGGCGAGGAATTCCGGATTGCCGAGATCGTTGACCCGGCTGACCAGCGCCGTAAAGAGCAGGCCGGGATCTACCACAGCATCGGACATCGGCAACAGCATCGACAGTGAGACGGGGGTGGTCAGCTGGCGGAGGTACTTCTGACCTTCGACCGGCGTGTAGGAGACGGTCGGGTTCTCTTCATAGATGGCGCCCGCGCTGAAAGGAACCAGATTGCCGCTGTAGTTGCCCTTATTGCCGAATCCCAGCTGAACTCCCGTGCTGGTGGATACACTGACATTGGCCGTTACGCTGCTCACGGCGAGCAGGCTGGAGTTTTCCGAGTAACGTTCACGAATGATAACCATCAACAACTGCTGGTTGTTGGTGTCGTTGATGGCGTCGTTGTAAACCGCCCGCCCGTTGCGGATCGAGGGTGGGCCCACGACGGCGCATCCGGCCAACAGGCTACCAACCACCCAGGCAGTGATGCCGTGCAGGCAAATCGAGATCCTGCGTGGCCGGGAGAAAGTCGTCGCACGCGTCGTCATACATCGCTCTGGTGTCGGAATCAAGCTGTGCCAATCCCCTGATTGCGTCCAAGAATACGGATGACAGATGATATTTTCCATGGCTATCGACGATCAATCTGCCTGAGTGCATTTTCTCTGCCGGAATCAGCTGCCGCGTGCACTACAGGGTCCTGGGGGAGAGGCAATTCCGGCGACCGACCATGCTTTCGTTCAAGCGCCGGGCCTGAATCCCTGCCGGCGGCCTGCGCTTATTAGTCGGTGAAGCGGCGGGTAGCCGCTATCACACTTATCCGCAGTGGCAGCAAAAGCACGTCACAGACGAGCCGGCAGCGGCTATTCGGGTATTGAGGAGGTGGAGGGTCCAACCGCCAGGGCATTTTCAGGCCCTGGCGGTTGAATTCCCCGAAGAGATGCGATGATTGTCGATACGCTGTGCGGGTGTTTTTAACTTAGAAAACACTATCCCTGCTGTTTTCCCTGCCTCCGTTAGCAAAAGGCTGGAAGAATGACGGAAACCCCGGTGGCACATGCATCGGCGGAAAGCCTCTGAAGAAGTTTTCATCAAAGGGGTTGTCCTGGAAAAACGAATCGTTGAACGGGCTCTCCTCAAACATCGGCGGGTAGAACAATGTGGCCGGATTCATGTTCAGCGCCTCCAGCAATGCCTGCTTCTTGTCGTGTGGCAGGGAAGCGTCTTTCTGAATCTGGTTGCGAATTTCCTCTTGTGTGCCTTCGAAGGAGAATTGCTTGCTGTTGTTTCCCTTGTCCTTATAGGTGACTTCGGCGTGATATCGCCCATTGGGCAGGGTGCGCACCTGTACGGATTCAAACTCGCTCCATGCCGACGGCTTGCCTGAAGCGCCTTTCCCGGGGGTCATCTGCGGCCAGTTCGGCATTTGCCTGTGAGGCATCATCGGTGCGTGCCAACGAAAGGGGGGGTAGGCGGGCATCGAGGCCGGCAGGGTGTGTTTCCCCAGGACGACGTTCAGTGTTTTCAACTGTCCTTGCTGTACCACCTGGATGGCAACGGTACTTTCCGGCCGGTTGGCACGTACCAGACCGGCAAGTTGCCGTGCGGAATACAGTTTCTGGTCGCCATAGGCCAGCAGGACGTCGTTGATGTGGATACCTGCCCTGGCGGCGGGTGAATCGGGGATGACGCTTTTTACCAGCACGCCCTGACCCGGCGGGATGATTTGCTTCAGTTGGTCAAACAAGGCCCGCGGGACATTCCCCGGCGCGATTCCCAGCCAGGCGATATCCGTCTGAGGCACGGTGTCAGGGGTGATATTCCGCGAGGTTTGTGCGGGTTGTCCGGAAGTGATCGGTACGGCTGGTTCAGGCAGGTTTCCGGCCAGCAAGAGTGGCGAGTGTAATATCGTGATCAGCGCAGCCAGTGGTATCAACGGTCTCATGTTCATGGCTATATCCTCCGATTTTCGGGTCTGCGGTTTCTGCAATTGTTAGAATGTCCAGGTGCGATAAGGTTCCGGTAGGCTGGTATGGCGCGACCTCACATCCGACCTGGCCCGGGCGGGTCGAGGGTGTACAGGTCCTGCAGGTCGAGCATGGCAGCCCGGCCTGGTCAGCCGATCTGGGTATGGATGACATCATTTTCGAGGTCAGGCGGATGGACGTGGCCGCAGGAACTGATATCATGAACTTCGTGAAGTGACACCCGTATGGACCGCTGCTGAATTTCATCCGTGGTAACCGCGATTTGATGATCCTGATCCAGTAAGCGCACTCCCCTCACGTGGCTCATGGTCGCTTCAATTCAAGGCACGGAGTCCACCGAGTCATGGGTCCGCACTATCTAGACCGACTGTTCGCGCCCAATGCGGTCGCCGTGTTCGGTGCGAGCGAGAGGCCCGGCGCGGTCGGCACGCATGTCTTCCGGAACATCGTCGACGGTGGTTTCGCCGGACCTGTCTATCCCGTCAACCCGAAGCACGCCCGCGTCGGCGGCTATACGTGCTATCCGAACATCGCGGCGACGCCGACCCCGGTCGACCTGGCGGTTATCGCCACGCCCGCGGCCACCGTGCCGGGCATCATTCGCGAATGCGGCGATCAGGGTGTGCGTGCGGTGATCGTTCACTCCGGCGGGTTTACGGCGGAGACACCCGCCGGCGCCCGGTTACAGAAGGCCATGCTCGAGGAGGCGCGCCGCTACAACCTGCGCATTCTGGGGCCGAACTGCCTGGGCTTCATACGCCCCTCGGCACGATTGAACGCCACCTTCAGCCGCAATGCCGCCGCGCCCGGATC
Source organism: uncultured Gammaproteobacteria bacterium (assembly GCA_963710815.1). Lineage (GTDB taxonomy): Bacteria > Pseudomonadota > Gammaproteobacteria > UBA9214 > UBA9214 > CAVQCA01. The sequence goes on from CAVQCA010000076.1 coordinate 51,753, forward strand.
GCTTGCACTGGTTTCACAATCAGGCGGTCTGTGCACCGCGATCCTCGATTGGGCGGAAGCACGCGGGATCGGATTCTCGGCCGTGGTCTCGCTCGGTGCGGTGGCGGATGTCGATTTCGGCGACGTGCTCGACTACCTGGCGCTGGACCCGCATACCAAGAGCATCCTGGTGTACGTCGAGGGAATCAGCGACGCACGGCGTTTCATGAGCGGGCTGCGTATCGCGGCACGCATGAAGCCGGTGGTCGTCGTCAAGGCGGGGCGTCATGCCGAGGGCCTGCGCGCAGCGATGTCGCATACCGGTGCGCTGGTCGGTGCCGACGATGTGTTCGATGCCGCGCTCGCGCGCGCTGGTGCGGTGCGCGCGATGACGATTGAGCAGCTTTTCGCAGCCGCGCAGCTCCTGGCGACGCACCGGCGCGTTCGCGGCAGCCGGCTCGCGATCATCAGCAACGGCGGCGGGCCGGGCGTCATGGCCACCGACCGTGCGATCGACCTGGGACTCGCTGTCCCGGAGCTCGAACCGGCGACCCTTGCACGGCTCGATCAGGCGCTGCCCGCGCAGTGGTCGCACGGCAACCCGGTCGACATCCTGGGTGATGCCCCGCCCGAGCGCTACCGCGCCGCGGTCGAGGCATGCCTCGACGACAAGGCGGTGGACGGGCTGATCGTGATGCTCACACCCCAGGCGATGACACAGCCGCTGGATGCCGCGCAGGCGGTTGTCGAGGCGTGCGCCGGTACCGACAAGCCGGTGCTCGCGTGCTGGATGGGCGAGGCGCAGGTCACGCCGGCGCGCGCTGCGTTCGCGCAGGGCAAGATCCCCGAGTTCCCGACGCCCGAGTCCTCGGTCGAGGCGTTCGCCTATCTCGCCGAGTACCGTCGCAACCAGGAACTGCTCATGCAGACGCCGGGGCCGCTCGCCGAGCGAAGCGAACCGGATGTCGCCGGCGTGCAGCTGATCATCGATGGCGCGCTCTCGGAACGGCGCAGCGTGCTTACCGGTCTCGAGTCGAAGGCGCTGCTCACCGCCTTCGGATTGCCGGTGATACCGGCGATACTGGCACATTCGGCGAACGAGGCGCTGGTGGCGGCGGAATCGGTCGGCTTTCCGGTGGTGATGAAGATCGAGTCGCCCGACATCGTGCACAAGTCCGACGTGAACGGCGTGCGCCTGAACATCCCGAATGCCCAGTCGGTGCGCGGCGCCTACAGGGACCTGCTCGAGGCGCTGCAGGAACGCCGACCCGATGCGCGTGTCAGCGGTGTGACGGTGGAGCGGATGCACGTCCGCCCGCACGGACGCGAACTGCTTGTCGGCGTGGTCCGCGACCCGGTGTTCGGGCCGGTCATAGCGTTCGGCGCGGGCGGCACCACGGTCGAGGTGCTGCGTGATCGCGCGGTCGCGCTACCGCCGGTCAACAGCTTCATCGCGCGGCGGTTGATCCGAAGCACGCGCGTTGCACCCCTGCTCGGCGCCTTTCGCCAGCTTCCGCCGGCGAACATGGACGCACTGATCGATGCGTTGCGGCGGATCTCGGAGATCGTATGCGAATTGCCCCAGATCCGGGAGCTCGAGATCAACCCGCTTATCGCGGACCCCGAGGGCGTCATCGCCGTCGATGCGCGCGTCACCGTCGATTCGTTCCCGCCCAGACCGGGGCGTTACGGCCACATGGCGATCCATCCTTATCCGACGCACCTGATTACGCAGTGGCAGCTCGCCGACGGCACCGACATCGTGATCCGCCCGATCCGCCCGGAAGATGCCGGCATCGAACAGGCGTTCGTCCGCAACCTGTCGCCGCAGTCACGCTACTACCGTTTCATGCAGTCGCTGCGCGAGCTTACACCGGAGATGCTCGTCCGGTTCACGCAGATCGATTACGACCGCGAACTCGCGCTGATTGCGGTCACGACGTCCCCCGACGGCGGGATCGAGCTCGCCGTGGGCCGCTATATCACCAACCCGGACGGCGGGAGCTGCGAGTTCGCACTGGTGGTCGCGGACGAATGGCAGGGCAGGGGGGTGGGCACGCGACTGATGCAGCAGCTGATCGAGGCCGCGCGCGCACGCGGTTTCCGGTCGATGGACGGCGAGGTGCTCGCGAACAATGCGCCAATGATCAAGTTCGTGGCCGGTCTCGGCTTCGAGATCCGCTCGGATCCGAATGATGAACATATCAAGCTGGTCGTGAAGTCGTTCTAGGGCCTGTTAACACTTGTATGATCGCCGCGTTGCTGCCTGAAATCAGGCCAGGCAAGGCGCGAGGAGAGAAGTTTGGTTGTTCCAAATGAACGACGAGCAACGCGGCATGGCCTGATTTCAGGCGCAACCCGAAGGGACGGGGCCATTTTCCCGCAATCCGGCGTTAGCGCTCATTTGTGTAGACTGACTACACGGCACTCGCGCTGCCTTGTCTTGCGAAAAAATGGCCTCCGTCGCGACGACCATACAAGTGTTAACAGGCCCTAGATGAATGTTCCTTCAACCATATTGATCGTGGGAGCCGGTTTTGCCGGCAGCGTCATGGCCCGGGAACTGGCCGATGCCGGACGTCGCGTGCTGCTGGTCGACAGGCGTCCGCACATCGCGGGCAACGCCTACGACGAGCACGACGCACATGGCGTGCTGGTGCACCGCTACGGGCCGCATATCTTCCACACCAACAGCGAGCGCATCTTCGGGTACCTGTCGCGCTTCACCGAGTGGCGGCCCTACGAACACCGCGTGCGCAGTGTGGTGAACGGGGTGGCCTATCCGTTCCCGATCAACCGCGATACGCTCAACCGCCTGTACGGCCTCGACCTCGACGAGGCCGGCGCCGAGGCGTTCTTCGAACGCGCGCGTGATCCGCGTGACCCGGTACTCACCAGTGAGGACGTGGTGCTGAACAGCGTCGGCCGTGACCTGTATGAGAAATTCTTTCTCAACTATACGCGCAAGCAGTGGGGGCTGGAGCCGTCGCAGCTCAAGGCCGGCGTGGCCGCGCGCATACCCGTGCGCACCAACACCGACGATCGCTACTTCACGGATGCTTTCCAGGCCATGCCCAGGCACGGCTATACCCGGATGTTCGAGGCCCTCCTCGATCACCCGCACATCCGCGTGGAGACGGGCGTGGACTTTGCGGAGATAGGCGAGCGGGAGCGTTTCGCGCATATCGTCTACACCGGCCCCATCGATAGCTACTTCGGTTTATGCTACGGTCGCCTGCCCTATCGTTCGCTCAGCTTCGAGCATGAGCACCTGGGCGGCGTCGATCGTTTCCAGGAAACCGGCACCATCAATTATCCCAACGATCACGCCTATACGCGCATCACCGAATTCAGGCATTTGACGGGGCAGGAGCACGCCGGCACCTCCATCGTGCGCGAGTACCCGCAGGCCGGGGGCGAACCCTACTATCCGGTGCCGCGCACGGAGAACGAGGCGTTGTACAAGCGCTACGAGGCGCTGGCCGAAAGGGAAACGAACGTGACCTTCGTCGGCCGCCTGGCGCAGTACCGCTACTACAACATGGATCAGGTGGTGGGGGCCGCACTGACCACGGCCAGACGGTTGATCGACTGAGCCTCGCATGCGCATCGCCTGTCTCTGCTTCGTGTGCCGGCGTGGCAGGGTTAGTATCCAGTCTGGGCTCCGGTTCCACTCATGGTCTGACCCATGATTTCCCTGTGTGCCAGGTTCGCAGAATTACTTGCTGGACATGCCATGATTCATGAGCTAGTGTTTAATATAGATGTGCATATGTTTGTTTTGACGATTATATAAGGTTCAGGAAAGTCTGGATTTGTGAAAGAAGCACCCCCTCCGTTTTAGAGATTATGTCTAAAACGGGGGTAGTCATCGGAGCAGTGAACGCTCATATAATTAAATGGAGTATTCGGAATGAAAAGGTCAAGCATGGTTGTTGGATTAATGGCCGGTTTCCTTATGCTGGGTGCAACAGCGGCAGGTAGTGCAGGAGGTATTCATGAAACTGCCGGTTATCTTCTGCAGGATAACGCGGAACGCCTTATTACATCGGAAACTGATTATATCGGTATCAATGCTCAGAATTTGCCCATGGGAGGTCCGCTGATCATGTTTCTGGCGGTTAATGCACTGGTCGGGTTTCTGCTGTTACGCAAGGGCTGATCTGGCAATTCGGCAATCAATATAGAATCTTGTTGGCCTGTAAGGTCTTTGGCCCCAAGGTATTTCTGAGCCCGAGACGGGTTCCCCCGTGCGTTCGCATGCGGCTATTCTCTCCCTCGTGAGTTCTTTCCTGTTCCGTACCGGCGCGTCCACAGGCGCGCAGCCAACCTGCGTGTTACATTGGTAAGTACCGTCGGTTTGCAAGTCTGAAAAGTCGTGTGAATTCGATGACAGGGGGCCACGGTGACGGAAACGTCATGGGGTCCCGACTAGCGTGTCGTTGTGTCTGGATTATCAGAGAAGCAGAGGAGATAACACTATGTATATCAAGAGAATTATTCCGGCAATCCTGAGCGGTCTGTTGCTGGTGAGTCCGCTGGCGCTGGCCGGGGAAACAGCTGATCAGGCGACACAGGCAGGAGCCGCTATCGGTTCGGCTGACGAGGGGAGTGTTACCGCGAAAACGCCGGAGACTCCCCCGAACGCGGAGGGAGTGACGGACGGTTCAGGGATGGTGAGTGGTCAGGATAACTCGGGCAAGACCGGGGGTATGGCAATGCGGCCTGGCATGGGCGGCCCCGGCAAGCCATGGTGCCACATGGGCAGGGGCGGAATGAAAGGCATGATGCAGGGCGGTGGTATGGGTAAAGGCGGCATGAAGTGCGGATGCCAGGCCCATCATGGCATCACGCAACAGCAATTTCGCGAGCTGGACGGGCGTCTCAAGGTGCTGGATGCGCGCATGGCCAAGATTGAGGTCATGCTGGAGCGACTGCTGGAGGAGTAGCATACCTGCCGTCGGCCTGAACCAGGGCTCGAAGATTGACCAGGGGGCTGGCGCACGCGGTCAGGACCAGCGGATGTCATCGAGGGTGACGGTTCGGACGTTTACGTCGCGGAGGGTCGGCCTCCACCCATGAAAAGGCGGACAGGACCATCGACCTGTCCGCCGGGTGGGTTGACGGCAAGGGTGTAATGCGGCTGGCGTCCGCACCCTGCCGTCATGCAGATTCAGAAATTGTAGGTTACCGCGACAATCGCCGTGTACTGGTTTTTGTCACCGACACCCTTGACCAGCGGGCTGTCCGCGGCATCGTTCATCATCCGCGTATAGGCGATATTGCCAAGCATGCCCCAGGTTTTGGTGAACTTGTAATGCCCGGTCAGGCCCAGGCCCGCGTCCTTGATGCCGCTGCTGGCATCGTACTGTGGCAGGCCGCTGCTCGCGGCATCGGAGGGGGAAACGCCGAAATAGTCGCCCATATACCCCCCGGATGCCCAGGTAGTATGTGCTCCCAGGGCCATCTCGAAACGCTTGTTGACCGGCAGCCGGTAGCTGCCGTTGAGATAGACCAGCGTGCCGTCGCTGTTGCCGGAGATATCGTAGACACCGGTGAGGCTGAATGACACATGGTTCAGGCGCCAGCCCACGAATCCCCCCGCCTCGTTCTCCGCGGGAACCGTTTGCATGCGGTCGACCTTGTAGTTTTTCACGTCGCTACCGCGTTTCAGCCGGTACTGAAGCACCGGGCCGACCTCCCATGCCGTATCCCGGGTCAGGATGTTCATCTTGAGGCGTGCGGCGCGCTCGCTACCCCCGGTGCCTCCCAGACTGATATAGCGCCCGCTTTCCATGTTATAGCGGGCGAACGGGGCCAGATACCCCTCATAGTTGTCAGATCCTTCGTAATCCGGACGGTAGCTGATGCCAAGCCCCAGGAACCCGCCTGCCTTTGCCGCGACATTCTCCGAAATTTCGTCATAGGCCATTGCCGTCGACACGGCGAACATGCATGCCAGCGCCACACCCAGTGTATGCACCGTTGTTGTTTTCATCATCAACTCCTCAGTTTGTCACCTTGGTGGATTGAAATGCGGGTCTCTTATCAGCGTTGCCGGTACTGCCCACCCTTGTACGGGTCGAAATTCGGCGAATAATTCCTGCCCCACACTCCGGGCGGGAATATTAGCATGATCATTCTTGAAATATATACGCGGGGATTTATACAGGGCGAGAGGCCGTCAATTTCCGGCTATCGACAGACCCATTGTCTGGCCGACATCAGTGCCTGATATAGTCTAGCAGCAACAGGGCAGGGGGGATCAATGCCGCCAGAAGTATCAGGCTGCCGAGAAGAAAGGCACGGATCGTTTGTCTCATGGCAGACCCCCGTAATACCGCTGCTACTCTTCAGATATCCGCATACCGGCATGCGATCACCCCCCCATCAGCAGCCGGTGGGATGACGCTTTCCGATTCCCGACCTGTACAAGCCCCACCGTTGCAAAAATCCCCGCCCCCTGAAATCTTATGCAACAGTAAGGTGACGTTAAGCGGCCAAACAGATCCAGGTGACAAACAGCGCCAGCTGAGGAATTATGATCAGAAGCAGCAGTGCAAGCGATGCCTGAAAACAATCAATCAATCCATGGCACATGGTATTTATGGATCACTCCGTCAGTCACGAGTAATGCCAAACTGCCGGCAGGCAATTGATATGCAAATAACCATGCAACCAATATACCAATGAGCTGTATTAAATAACTACATGATATATAAACATAATAAAAAGACGTAAGTGGGCTCGGTGAAGTGCATTCGGCACATGAATGGTGCACTCCTGACCGGACTGCTCGATCACGGCGCATTTTCCGGCACCTGGTCGAGGTTGTGAAACATCGCGGGTGGGAATGGTCAGCCGGTGTAGTGTCAAGGGTGGCGTGGATGCTGGTAACGCCTGGCGCCACGAATGAGCGCCCGTATTCTGGACATATGAATTCCGGTATTTCTGATCACCAGTTTCTCTATGTCCTCTTCTGCGCTTAACTTGTCGCAGTATTCAATACCACCGCCATTGGTGCAAATTTCCATGGCGAGCTGTTCCACACAGCTCGGGAGTTCGGCATCGGTGCAACCCAGGCAACCGTCCATGTCGGGCTCGCAAGCGGGTGCATTGCCCGCATAGAGCGTCCAGGCAAGCGCCAGTCCGCCAATCAACCCATACAACCTTGAATGCATCATAACCCTTCCGGAATACACGGTAGACCAGCCCTGAATAGTGTCCGTCCATAACCGCCGTTTTCACCGCAGAGACGCAAAGGACGCAGAGAAATTCTTTAATGAAAGCAACCAGACACTTTGCGTTCTTTGCACCTTCGCGCTGAGTTTATTTCTTTATGGACAAGCACTAAATAGCGGCCGGTGTTGTGTCGAATCAAGGCAGTATAAATGAAATAGGGTACAGCAACCGCTGATATCGCCTTTTTACCGGGATAACGTCGCGTGGCAGCCCGTGAGACACCACGTTTACCTGCCGCACGAGATGGGTTGTGGCGGGAGGCATGCGTGCATTCTGGTGCAGATTGTCCCCGAAAAGGTGCAAGCTGCAATCCAATGCAAATGAACCGCCATATGACTTTCCTTGCATTACAGCCACATAAGCGATTTCCATGCGCTGGCATAAGTATTGCTGGTTATTGATTGCTCGTCGCCATTGCAAGGCGGAGAGTGTACTGGCATGGATATTCTCCTCATAGCCATAACTGCCGTGGCTATTTAGGCCCCGCCTTAGGCGGGGCCAATTTTTTCATGGCATGGCGGGATTAATCCATAGGGACTGACCGATGGAACCAGTGTTCCTGCCATGGATGGCCCTATTGATCGTTATCGGCTTCTATGCCGGTCGTGGCATGTGATTTGCCGGGATACAGGCGCTCAGTATCTGAACGGTAGTGTCATCCATATTGATGAAGCGTGCGCCGACGTGGAATACATTCTGTGCGAGACGTTCTGAATGGATGACCCTGGCGTTGGCGTCGATGGGCAGGGATGATTGTGACGGTGGCTGCAGATCGAAGCGGATCTCGATCACGATACCCGTGACCTGACCGGGTATCCTCTGGTCTTTGGGCAGGATTTGATTGAACGTGTCTCGCCCGCAGACGAACATGAGTCCCCCGACCGACAGGTTGAGTATCTTCGCGGGCATGACATCACCCTCCGGCAGACGCACGGTGCACGGGATTTCTGTGTCCAGCCGAAGGTGTTGCCGTTTTTCCCTGTCCACGTCTCGCTGCCCAGCATCGCTCTCAGTTTTTCACCGGGGTTCGGGCCGTTGTGCCGCGCGAGTCGAAGCGGTACTTCACGCCGATGAAGAAAACGTTGTTGCTGTAATTCTGCGAATCGGCGCCGAGCGAGAGCAGGTTGGTCACGGTGTCCGGTGAAACTCCGTCGAGCGCCCAGTCATTGGAATTGTATTTCTGGAACAGGTAGCCGAACTTCAGACTGAGGGCCTTGTTGTAGGGGTAGTCCAGTCCCAGTTTGACCTGGTGGAAGCGCGTTTGCAGGGTGGGGAAGTCGGATTCCAGTCCCCCGGTGTCATTGCCGATCTGCCCCTTCGATTTTGCGTAGGTATACTCGAGATTCGCCCCCAGTTTTCCGATGATCCCCGGGTACTTGAGGCCGAGCGTGCCGGTATAGAACTTGTCGTTGGTATTACCGGTCCAGTCGGAGGTGGAGTAATTCTGGCTGTTGGCCTGGTTCGACTTGCTCTGTTCCCAGTGCGTGCTGGCGTAGGTCGAGATATCCCTGGTAATGAGATAGGAGATATCGAAACCCACGCCGGCGTAGGTACTTTCAGTCAGTCCGATTTGAGAGTTGTTGTATTGGTCCTTGTTAGCCTCGAGATCCACGCCAAAGCTGGTCCGTTCGCTGGCAAGTATGGAAATATAGGATTTAACACCGTTCCGGTCCCGGTCCGCCATATTGTACAGGCGCATCAAGGGGTTCTGTGGATTGCTGGTGTTGGTGATGGAGTCGTAATCGGAACCGCCGCGCTGTTCGTTATAGATTTCAATGTTCATGTCCACGATCTTTATCGGTCGCAAACTTAGCCGCGTCGAGATGCGGTCGGTCCGGGTATCGTTGCGTGCCTGATCGTTGCGTTTGAAATCCTCGTGTTCGAAGCCTGCGTGCAGGCGGGTGCGTGAATCGAGACGATATTCGCCTCCGAGCTTGTAGTCATAACGGTCGTAATCGTAGGCGGTGTTTGTTACCGGCGTCGGAGAAGGCGCAAGGTCGGTTACCACGTAATCGTAAACCCGTTCGGGGGTCTTGTTGTTGCGCTGCATGTAGCGGAACTGGCCGTCGACGGTGAAGTTGCGCACGGGTGATGAGACGGCGTGCAGATCGACATTCGTGGTATCCACCTTGGCGTTGGCCGAAGAGGCCGGCAGGGGTGTAGTGGAGATGAGCGCATTGGTCGTATAGGGGAGCAGATTTTCATCCTGGGTCATGCGACCCAGGCTCACCAGGGCGTTGACGGTGGTGCTGGCCGGCAACCGGATAGAGCCGTTCAGTGAGATCTGGTGTGCCTGGTTGTCCGGCGGCAGGGCGAGCTGACCGCTGTTCTGGCCCGGTGACTGGGGTGTATAGGCGTTGGCCCAGGTCAGACTCTTGTTGGCGTCGTTGAAATAGGACCCGTTGTATCCCAGGCCAAGCTGCCAGCCCTGGCCACTATAGCCCAGTTTGGCCTCGACCTCGTCGGTATGGTAGTCGATCGGGCGAGTAAACTCGGCCGTATTGAAAAAGAAACTGCCGGCATAGATGTCCTGGCCGTTGCGGTCGGTCCGCCGGTAGTCGACGTCATAGGTCCAGTGCCGCGTCGGCGTGAGGGTGAGCCCCGCTGTATAAATATCCCAGTTCTGCTTGATCTTGACGTCCTGCAGGCTGGAGTCGAGCTGGGTCATGCCCTGTGTCGAGGGTGCGCGCACCCACCCTGCGGGCAGAGCTCAGCTGGTCGGAGCCGTTGCCGCGGTACGGCGTGACGGTCGTGTCGTATTGCCTGATCGGTATCTCCTGGTAGGAGGCCCGCAGCTTGTACAGCCCCTGTCGGCCGCCCTGGATCCTGATGGCGCGGGAGTCCTGCCCGAGACGATAGCCATCGAGACGCAGCTGGTCGCCGTGCCTGCTCCAGTAGCGCGCGAAGAGGTCGCCGGAAAGGTACAGACCGTCGCTGTCCAATCCGGTGTAATTGCCGGAGTAGTACTCGTTCCTGGAGACATAGCCGGCTCCGCCCTCGGCATCGATTTCCCAGCCGTTGCTGGGCGCGCAGAGCTGGCAGCGCCAGTCGGAGGTGTCGACCTCGCCGGGGCGCGCGCACATGGGGACGACTGCCAGACCGAGGAATGCAAGCGCAATACGGATGCTGGTGCTGGCAGGATGGCGACGGCATTCAGGCAAGTTGCTCTCCTTTGCGTTAGCGCATGAGCGCGGCGCCCGAGGGATGGTTGGAGCCGTGGATCTGACTGTGACAGTTCACGCAGCTGCCGTTCACCACGAAGGCGCTGGGGTTGTTGCCCGGAAGACTGTTCGCCGTGAAGGAGACGCTCGGATGCCCGCGCTGCGAGTGGCATGATTGGCACAGGAGCGGCGCCCGCTGTGTGAGCATCCCCGGTTGAATGGAACCATGCGCCTTGTGGCAGAGCAGACAGTTCTCGGTGACAGGCGGATGTTCGAACAGGTAGGGGCCGCGCAGATCGGTATGGCAGCTCCAGCAAAGCTCGTTGACCGTATTGCGCTTGAGCAGGGCTTCGCCCGGGGAATGGTGCGGGTTGTGACAGGAGGTGCAAGTCATGACGCCCTGTCGGACGGGATGCGCATAGGGCTTGAGGTTGTCGGCACGTTCCTTCATGTGGCATTTGTAGCAGACGTCCGCCTGCTTGGTGAGTACGGAGACGGCATCGACCGATGCATGCAGATCGTGGCAATCGGCACAGGAGACCTGATTGACCTGGTGGGTGCTGCCGGTCCACTGCATGCCGACATCCCGGGTATGGCACTTCAGGCATACGGCGTTCTGTTCATCGACCGGTGTGTCGGCGTTGCGGCCGAAGTCGATGACCGGCGTGTGTCCCGCCCCCACGTTTTCCCGTCCCGTATGGGCCTTGCCTGGACCGTGGCAGCTCTCGCACTGGAGGTATGCAAAGGGCGCATCCGGGGACGCCCCTTGCCCGTGCGCGGTCCGGAAAATATGCTGCATGCGCTCTCCGTTGTGGCAGGACAGGCAGGTGTCGGCCCCCTTCTTGCTGTAATCGGAAGCGTAGACGCCCGGGTGTGCCGGGGTTTCCGGCGACCCGGCTTTACCCGCCTGCACGCCGCCATTTGCCCATGCCAGAACCGGGCAGAGGCAGATCGCAAGGATGGTTCGGACTCTGTTCATGGCCTCCTGGTATTCCATGGCGGATCGATCTTTCCGTTATTCACTTACACCGTCGACGACGATCCCGGGGTGTCTGGTCGTTGTCTCCGGCTCACTTGCTGGCAGGAATCAACTGGTGCACGTCATGGCAGTCCCAGCAGCTCAGCTTGTCAAAGGCGATAGCCTTGTCCTTGAAGCGGGGGTGCTTCTTTTCCGCATTCTTGTGGCAGGAATAACAGACCTTGGCCTGAGCCTGTTTGTCCCTCATCGGGTCGTGCTCGGCATGAATCTCATGGCAGTTGCTGCAGGTCATTTCGTGCACCTTGCCGGCGGCATCTTTCCAGGGACTCCCGTGGACGCTGCCTTTCCACTGCATGCCGTCCAGTTCTCCCATCTTTTTCTCGTGGCAGTTGGTGAGGCAGCTCTGCGATTGTTTGGCCGGGGGCGTGCTGGTGTTAACGCCGAAGTCGATCATTGGCGGGCGGCCGTGCCCGCGACGTGAACGGGTGGCGTGCAGGCTGCCGGGGCCGTGGCAGGACTCGCAGGCATGCCTGGCGAACGGGCTGTCGGGGTTATTCTTGTCGCCGTGCGGGGTCTTGCCAATCAACCGCATGCGCTCGACGTCATGGCAGTACAGGCAGGCGGTTGCGCCCTCCCCGGTGTAATGGGCGGTATAGGGATTGTCGGCGGGCTTGTCTGAAGGTTGCGCGCAGGCGGCCGCCGCGGCCAGCAGTGATCCTGCCAGGAAGACGAGCGTTCGCATGATACCGCCTCGACCGATAGCCCCTGACCGACGGTAAATGACCGCGATGTTGTGTTCTCATGAGACCCGCCTCCCCGTGCGGTTGAATTCCGAATTTCTGCCAGTGGCGCCAGCTTCAAATTATCGGCGTCCACATCCCTGCGGACGTATCATCATCCTGTGACATAGGCCTCTATGGCGTCAGTCGACGTTGTGAACCACCTTCACATCGGCGATTCTGCCCTTGCCATGACAGGTGGGGCAGCTCTCCGCCGTAGTCGGTCCCGGTGTGCCTCCTGCGCCGCAGTAGTTGACCCGCACGCTGAGCGTACCGTCCGCCCCCTGGCAGGCATCGAAGGAAGCGCCGTTCTGTTCCATGTGCAGCTTGGCGTCGCTGGTCGTGTGGCAGGAGGAACAAACAGCAGCGTTCGGTGTAATGTTGACGTCATCGAGCGGTGAAGCAAGGTCCGCGCCCGTGCTGATAGTGGTGGCCAGCACCCCGCTGTCGAAGTTAACCGGATAATAGCCGCCATCGGTATGGCAGGCAGTACAGTTGCTAAGCCGCTGAGGGTACTTTACGTCGCGGAAGTCATGCACGTTTCCTCCGTACCCGTAGACGACGATATTCGCGTCATGAATCTTGTGGATCATGTACTTGAAGTCGATGGCTTCCTCAACCTTGCCGTCCAGGGCAGTCGTCGGATCGGCCGGCCGTTGAGAGATATCCGTGGCGTTTGGATTGTGGCAAACCACGCACACCTGCGGATTGTCATTGCGGTTGGCACCGTGCAGGGACAGCTTTTCATGGCAGTTGTCGCAGCGCTTGATGTCGACCTTCTGCCGCCGCGGCGTGGGGTTCGCCGCATCATCGGTGATGCCGAAATACTTCACCGTCGAGGTGACAGGGACATTTTCCACATCGGTACCGGTCGTGACGATCGGATGGCCCTCCAGGGTTACCGCTCCCGAGCCGGTGATGGGGATGGACGTCCCGGTCGGAACGGTGCCCAGCGGCATGGAATAGGTGCCGTCCCCGTGATCGGTGGCGTTCGCCGACAGGACGCCACCGCTGATCAATGAGGTGTTGATGGGCTGGGCGGGATCGCTGCCGCTGCCCGCGTTGAAATAGTCGGCGGTATTCCAGGCCAGTTTGAAATTCAGGCTGCTGTTAGCACCGGTGAAAGGCGAATCCGTGGCGAGATCATAGGGCGTGTCGTTGTTGGTCGGGTCAGTGATCGAGAAGTCAACGACCGGCGCCGTACCCAGACCCCCGAAGCTGATGTCCTTGATGTCGAAATGGATCTTTGCCGCGGCTTCCTGGGTATATATGCGGTGCGCCTGGCGAGGCTCGATACGCGAGTCCGGGCTGTTGTTATGACAGCCGCTGCACATGGAGTTATCGGCGACGATGCCGACGCCGGTGGTGCTTTCGGCGTGATTTTTGCCGGTCGCGAAGTTCACGTTGTCGTGGCAGGAACCGCAGGCCTCCTTTGTCGGATGTGAATACCAGTTGGCGGCGTCCGGTGTCTCGGGATCGGAGGCGTCATGGCAGTTGCTGCAATTGCGTATGTCCTGCGGAAATGCCACATCGCCATAACAGTTTTGCGAGTTGCCGTATCCGACAATGCAGTAGTCGGTTCCGGACTGGACGCTGGGCAGGTTCTCTCCCATGTGGATTTTATGGATCATCACCTTGAAATCCACCGTGTTGCCGCTTTGCCCGTCGGTCGATCCGGGGTTGTGACAGCTCACGCACTGCTTCGTCTCGAAGCGTGCTTCCCCGTGCAGGGCGAGCTTCTCGTGGCAGCGATTGCAGTTCGCGGTCTTGACAATCTCCCTGGTAAACAGGCCCGTGGTGGCCCCGTTGTCGGGCCGGAAGTCATAGATCGGGTTGTCCACGGGGACAAGGCCGCGGATCTCGAAAGTGACGCGGTGTGTCAGGCTGGCGTTGTAGGATACCGGTAACGGACTGGTGACCTTGGTGATGTCGGTGGCGAAGGTGTAGGTATAGGTGCCGTTGCCATGGTCCACCAGCTTGCCGGAAGCGCCGTTCTCCGTCGTGGCCTGTACCTTGTCACCGTCGAGCTTGTTGATATAACTCTGCCAGGCGCTGGCGTTGCCGTCCGTTCCCGGGACCAGTTTCGCGATGGTGAAGCTGATATCGTCAGCCGGAAGGTTTATGACGGCAAGACCGTTGTCATCGTGCAGGCGAAAATTGACAACCGGCGGGCTGGAGACCGAGGCGCTGGTGATCTCGGCGTTGATCGATGAGGCATTGCTGGCATCGACGCTGGCGGGCGCCCCGGGCGCCCCGGAGCTGCCATTGCTGCCGCCGCCACCACCACAGGCGACGAGGCCGATAACCAGCAACATGCTGCCGAGCAACCTGAAAATACCGGTCCATGAAGCATGGATCCGATTCGATGATCTGGATGACATGGGATTCCCCGAATCTGATTTAGATTAACCAGCTTGTTATATTCTCATATCTTGGCGTATACAAATACCACTATAATCCTGAAATTGCTGGTAACATGAAACCGAAAATCCGGGTATCCTGACGACTCCATTCGGTATTGATGAGTCATTGACAGGGCACAAGGGGGGCGGCGGGCGTTGTCATCACCAGAGGAGACAAAAATGAAACCACAAACAAATCACCGGCGGCGAGTGATCCGGGGGGCCGTACTGTCGTGCTGCGCTTTCATCCTGTGCTGTGCTTCCCCCGCCTTCGCGCAATGGATAGACGGGGAAAACCTTACACGGGTCTGTGATCCTGCACAGGAAGGCCATATTTTCCGTCCCGGGGTGTGTTCCGGCTACATTATGGCGCCATTGATCTCGACGAGGCGCTGACGAAGCGGGGGGTCATCCACAAGCCATTGTTCTGCATGCCTGAAAATGTTCCGATCTCGCGGGTGACCGCCGTGGTGACCGACTATCTCAAGGCGCACCCCGAAAGACGGGACGAGAGTGCGGCGATGCTGGTCATTGACGCCCTGGGTGCAAAATTTCCCTGCAAGCACTGATGACGGGCGCCCCGGTATTTTGAACGCCGGCCTGCTTGCGTTATCCCGTGTTAGCCCCGGTTGCCGGTGACGGGGTTGAGCCTGTCGCCGATGGGGCGGCGCTGTGTTAACCTCCGCGCTGTCGGCATCTGTCAGTCATGGCGGTACAGTAGCCGGTACGCCGTTCGGGCAGCGGTCTGCACGGGTTTTCTCAGATCACCGGCGATCATGCACAATTGAACACTCAGGGTGAGCCGAGGAGTATGGGTAAAAACAAACAACCGTCTGAAAGACGCGGAGTGTGGGATCGCCTCTGTCGGCCGGGCAGCAAGTGGCTGCTCGGTATACCTGTCGGCGCTTTTCTGCTGTTTCTCGCCGGCGCGGTTGCGGTGATCGGATCGGAGGTGGCGATCCACGCGACCGGCACCGAACAGTTCTGCACCGGCGCCTGCCATTCCATGCAGGCCTTTACCGCCCCGGAGTGGCGGGATTCACCTCACAACAAGAACGCCGTCGGTGTGCGGGCCACCTGCTCTGACTGCCACATCCCGCGCGAGTACCCGCTGAAACTGATCGTCAAGGCCCGATCGGGCCTCAGCGATATCTATCACGAACTCATGGGAACCATCAGCACCCGCGAGAAGTACGAGGCCCACCGTGCCCGTATGGCCGAGGACGTATGGGCCTACATGAAGAAAACCGATTCCCGTGAATGCCGCAACTGCCACAGTGAAGATCATTTCGTACTGACGGACCAGTCGGAGAAGGCCGCCAAGGCGCATGTCACCGGCCCGCTGGAAGGCAAGACCTGCATCGATTGCCACAAGGGGATCGCGCACAAAACGCCGGATGAGATCTTCGAGGAGCAACAAGGCGCCAAAGCCCCGTAACCGGCGGGTTTGTCCGGATCAGCTGTTTCCGAGCTCCGGAGTTTGCATCGTCATGCTCGTACGATCTTCTGACGTACGACAGACTCCTGGGCTTTACCGCGGGAAAATCATGCGTATCGCCATCATCGGGGCCGGCATCAGCGGCCTGTCCACCGCCTTCTATCTGCAACGGGAACGACCCGACCGGGAGTTGCTGATCTTCGACGCCAATCCCGCGCCGGGCGGGACCATGTGTACGGTCGAATGCGACGGCTTTCGCTTCGAGGCCGGCGGGAACGGTTTCCTTACCAACAAGCCTGACAGTCTGCAGCTGGTCAAGGATGCCGGCGCCGAGCATCTGCTGCTTCCGAGTTCGGAGCTGGCGCGCAAACGCTATATCTTCACCGACCGGCTGCATCGACTGCCGGAAACGCCGCCGGCGTTCATCGCCTCGCGACTGCTCAGCCTGCCTCAGAAACTGCGCGTGGCCGCCGAAGTGTTTATTCCGCCCCGGCGTGACGACGGTGATGAAACCCTGCAGAGCTTCGGCTATCGCCGGCTAGGCAAGGCGTTCACCGATGTGTTCCTGGACGCCATGACCGCCGGGATCTATGCCACCACCCCCGGGCGGGTGTCGGTGAACGCCGCCTTCCCGCTGGTGGTGCGGCTTGAGCGGGAATACGGAGGGCTGTTCCGCGGCATGCTCGCGCGCCGCAAGCGTCAGGCAGGCCCCGGCGGTATCCTGATGAGTTTCCAGGGCGGGGTAGGGCGATTCATCCACCATTTGCAGTCGACGCTGCGTGCCGACTGGCGCCTGGGCGTCGCGGTTGGCGGGGTTCGACGGGAAGCCGACGGCTATCGGGTGATCTCGGCGGCGGGCGAGGAAGTTGTGGATCAGGTGGTGATCTCGGCCACCGCACCCGCGGCTGCCGCCATGCTGCGAGAGCTGGATGCCGAGCTCTCGTCACGGCTTGCGGCAATCGAGTATTCGCCCATCGCCGTGGTCGGGTTCGGCTATCGCCATCTCGATCATCCCCTCGACGGTTTCGGCCTGCTCACCACCACGTCGGCTGGACTGCCGATTCTGGGCGTGCTCTGGGACAGCAGTATCTTTCCCGACCGCGCCCCCGAGGGCTGCAAGTGTCTGCGGGTCATGATCGGCGGTCAGCGTAATCCGGAGCAGCTGCGTCTGGACGATGCGGGGCTGCTGGCCGCCGCGCGCGCGGGACTCCGCAGGACCATGGGGATGGATGCCGAGCCCGACGTGAGTTTCGTGAGGCGCTGGGAGCAGGGCATTCCCAATTACCCGGTAGGACACCTGCGCGCCATGGACGAGCTGTTTGCCCGGGCGGCGCGCCATCCCGGGCTGTATCTCAACTGCAATGCCTATCGCGGCATCGCCATGAACGACTGCGTACGCAACAGCCGTGAACTGGCGCAGCGACTCTGCGCCGGCTGAGCCTCAGGCAAGTCCGGGGTTGTTGCCGACGTTCTTGAGTTTCGGTTCGTTAAGCTCGATGTGACTGATGGTCTTCCTGTCGCGCAGGTATTCGCTGACCACATCCCATATCGGCACGCCCTCCGATTGCTGCTGCACGCTTGCCCAGCCGGCGACCGCATACTCCTTGTCCGGGTCGAGGGGTTTGCCGTCCAGCTCCATGTTCGATATCCGGCTGCCCATGTCCGCGCCCGGATCGATGGCGTATTTCAGTCCGCCGACCCGCACCATGTCGCCACCCTGCTGGTAATAGGGGTCCTTGTTGAACAGATTGTCCGCCACATCCTCGAGGATTCCCTTGATGCGGGTGCCGCTCATGTTGCTAAGGGTGGTAATCGGATAGGTGATGGCCGTTTGCGTCATCACGTGATCGAGGGTGATGGCCTCGCCCGGCAGGACACTGACGCCCCAGCGGAAACCGGGTGAGAAGGCAATCTGCGCGCCCTTCACCTCGATGAGCGCGTCGCAGATCAACTGGTCAAAGGTGCCATTGAAATTGCCGCGCCGGTAGAGCACTTCATCGGTCATCGCCAATGACTCGCTCAGCTTGTCCTTGTAGGGCGCGCGCGCCTTCTCGATGTAGGCCTCCATCGCAGGATCGGCCGCGAGCAGGTTGGAGAACACCGGCAGCAGCTTGAAACGGTAGTCCCGAACCTTGCCATCCTTCACGTCAAGGTCCAGCACGCTCAGGAAATGTGTGTTTGAACCGGCGTTGGTCACCAGCGTCTTGCCGGCGGGGTTGTCCACCACGACCGGCGCCGGGACGGCATCATGCGTGTGTCCTCCCATGATGGCGTCGATCCCCGTCACCCGGGAGGCCATCTTCAGGTCGACGTCCATGCCGTTGTGGGAGAGCACGACGACGACCTGGGCGCCTTCTGCGCGGGCCTTGTTCACCGTCTTCTGCATGTGGTCTTCGCGGATACCGAAGCTCCAGTCCGGTACCAGGTAACGCGGATTGGCGATCGGCGTGTAGGGGAAGGCCTGGCCGATGACGGCGGTTGGTACGCCGTTGATTTCCCGCAGGCTGTAGCTTTTGAAGACGTTTTCTTCCCATTCATTGTCGACGATGTTCTGGGCGATGAAATCGATCTTGCCTTTGAAGTCGTTGTCGACGATGTGCTTGACCCGGTCGGCGCCGAAGGTCATCTCCCAGTGCGGCGTCATGATATCCACGCCCAGCAGGAGCTGGGCATCCACCATGTCCTGGGCCTTGGTCCACAGTGCGGTTCCCGACCCCTGCCAGGTGTCGCCGCCGTCGAGCAGCAGGGCCCCCGGCCGCTGGGCGCGCAGTTTTTTGACCAGGGTGGCAAGGTGCGCGAACCCGCCGAGCTTGCCGTACTTGTGCGCGGCCTCGACGAAATCGAGGTAGGTAAACGCGTGGGCATTCCGAGTACCGGGTTTGATGCCGTAATACTCCAGAAATTTGTTCCCGACCAGGTGCGGAGGTTTGCCCTCCATGGAGCCGACGCCGAGATTGACGCTGGGCTCGCGATAGTACACCGGGAGCAGCTGGGCGTGGCAGTCGGTGTAATGCAGCAGCGAGACATTGCCGAAGGGCGGCAATTCATAGGGGTCGGCGGGCGCCTGCGCGGGATTTATCCCGGCGGTGGTTGACTGGCCGGATTTGTTGGCCGGATCGCAGCCCGACAGGCTGAATCCGGCGGCGCTGGCAACGGCGAGCATGCGGAGAAATTCACGACGTGACAGATGCATGGCAAGACTCCGTGATCGTTTGGCGAGGCTGGATGAAGAACTTCAGTCAACTCGTGTTAACGGGACAGAAAAGCCCGGCTTGCGTCAAGCCGGGCTTTACCGGTATCCGCATCGATATTACTTGCGAGTGCTCGGGCCGTTGATTTTCAGCCCGTTGCTCATATAGGACTCAAAATATTCAAGATCCCGGTACTCTTCACTTTGCGGTGCATAGGGTTTGGCGCGCACCTGTTTATTGCAACCGATATAGCGACGATCCAGGGTGCCCAGATCACCCCACTTCGACCGGTATACCGGCCAGTGAGTGGTATGACCCAGCGCCGGACTCAGGATGTCGGCGCGGATCCGGTTGCCGGCGTTGTAGAGATGACAGTCCGCGCAGGACATGTTGAGCTGCCCGCGTTTGGCGTAGAAGAATGCCTTGCCTTTTTCGTAGGCTTCCAGCGCGCGCGGGTCATCGGGAATCACGACATTGATCACCTTTCCCCGGGATGTGTAGTGCATATAGGCGGAAATATCGGCGATGGGGCCTTTCTCGTATTTCAGCGGCGCCTCGCCATTCGCCATGCGACACTGGTTGATGGTCAGCTCCAGGGTGATCACGCGCCCCGACTTCGTATCGAAAAACGGATAGCGGTTGGCGATACCGATACCGCCATTCGGGAAGCAGCTCGGCGTAGGTCTTGCCGTTCTTGAAAGGCGTATTGAAAAGTCCCTTGCCTTTATCCAGGTTCAGATCGTAAGGAGGGAATTCCTCGATCGCCTCCCACTGTTCCCTCGACGCCGGGTCGATGGCGTATACCCCGTTGATAAAGTCATCCCTGGGGGTGTCGGGGAATCGCTTGTAGAAGTAATCCCTGAATTTTTCCAGGTCCTGCTCCGGGCCGGCGTGTACAGGCAGCGTGATGACACCCAGCAGGCCGATTGCTAACGTTGCAGTCAGGAGTCTTTTCATCGGGTCTTTCTCCTCCAGGGGAATGTACCGTTGAGCCGCTCGGTGGACGTGATTATCGAATCGTGACTTCTCCCGAGTCGCTGTTGCCGAGATTGTCCACCCAGTTCAGTTTGATGGCGTCGCCCGCCTTGCCGCCCTTGAAACGGAAAGAGAGGTACGGGTTCTTCGATATCGCCGTTCCCCACTCGGCGGTCAGCAGCCTGGTGCCGTTGTGCTCGCAGACGACTTCCTGAATAAAATGGGCGGGGATGAATTCGCCCGTATTCTTGTCCTTTACCAGACCTGTATCCATCGGATGACTGATGAGAACCTTGACCGTGGTCACGCCGTTCTCACCGAGGTTTGCGCGCATCTTTATGCTTGACATGTTGACTCCTCAATGTGACATGTAATGTATGTGCTGCCGGCTGGCTTCAGGCATCAGCCCCCGCATCCGCCGATGGTGACCTTGACCTCTTTGCTGGCGCTGTAGAGTTTGTTACCCGCCTTGACCACGGCGATGACATTGGCGGTCTTGCCCATCTTGATGCGGGTGGCGATATACGCCAGCGTGCCTTTGCCCAGAACGAAGGATGATGTGAGCGGAGTGGCGTTTTTTGCGGCGATCAGGCTGATCGATTCCACGCCATCGATATCGGTCTCTATCGAGATCGGTACCACGGCTCCGTTTTCAGCGATATCCGGTGCCTTGATTTTGATCTTGTCGCTGCTGGTAAGCGTTGATTTGCCGAACAGGCTGTTGATGGCGCCATCGACGTTTTTCGAATCAAATGCGGCTTTGGGCCAGGCGGCAAGAACCATACGGGGTGTGATCAGGCCGGCACTAACGGCTATACCGATGGCGCCGGTTGCCAGGGAGCCCTTCAGAAAGATCCTGCGTTTCATGCTGGTCACGGTTGCTTCTCCAGATAGTAGTGAGTGGTGGCTCTACAGGGTGTAGACGTATTCGACAACCTCGTCGATTTCTTCTTCGGTGAGGATCTGGTGCCGGCCGAAAGGGGGCATGATGGTGTTCGGATTGGCCGCGGTCGCATCCCAGATCTGGTCATGAAGTTTTCTCTTGTCGGGATAGCGCAGCTTCATGGCAATCAGAGGCGGCGCAATGTTACCGGGCAGGACGCCGTCGTCCATGACATGGCAGGCAAGACAGTTGCCCTTGCTGCGGTCGAATGCGACTTCCTTGCCCTTTTCAACCACGGTCAGCGACTTCCCTGCCGCGTAGGAAGACGGCAGGTACCCGGACCCCACGACACACGTCAGTGCGGCGCTGATGACCAGGGTTTTGAGTATGCTCCAGGTGTTGTGACGCATCTCGGTTCTCCTCGGTTACATTTTATAATCCGCGTGGGTGGTCCTTTTCATGGTTGTACTGGATAACCGCAGCTTCGGCCTGGAATTTGGCCTGGTTGGCCAGCTTGACGGCCCTGCTGTTGTCTCCACTTTCCGCGGCGGCCTGCGCCTGCTGCAACAGTTTCTCGGTATTGAGCCATATCCAGTTATTCTGGTTCGCCAGGCTGATGGCGTCGGAGGCGTTCTTGATCGCCTGTCTGGCCTCGGAATTGGCTTTGGGCCCCATTGCCGAGCCCTGCATTTGCTGGTCCGCGCATCCCGCATTGACTGCCAAAGACAGGGTGACGGTTGCCAACAGTCTTACGATGGAAAGCCGATTCTTCATCGCTGGTACCCCGTTTGTAGGTAATCGCTGAAAGATGATGTGTTGTTGATTATTATAGTTATAAATACGCCGGATGACCCTATCATTCCCGATTATGAACAGTCAACACCTATGAACAGTCAATACCCGGGATGAATGGTACTTGGTTAAGGCCCAGGCCCGATAAATAACTACGGAATCACACGGAAGACAAGGAAATAAGAGTCTATATTCCTGGATTTTCCGTGTGATTCCGTGGCCATAGGGGTGTGATCAGGCTTGACCAGGCACCATTCAATACCCGGGATGTCTCTACTCGATCTCTTTCTTTGTCTTTTTTTCCTGTTTATACAGTTGCTTGAGCTCTTTCAGCCTGGCTTCTATGCGCGCGCTGTCATAGTCGCTTAAACCCGGTTCGCGACTGGCCAGTTCCAGTTGCTGAATGGCATTGCGGGTATAACCGTTCAGATAGTAATACCGGGACATGGCTTCATGCATTTCCACGTCTCGGCCGGTGGCTTTGGCCGCCTGCGCCAGCATCTTGTATACCAGTGGGTTGCCGTATTGATTCATGCGTATGTCTGAAGCCAGTTTATAGGCCAGGGGCGCCTCGTTTACCGTGATCAGGATGTTTGCGTAAGGCAGCAGGAACGTCAGATTGCCGGGATACAGGTCGAGGCTGTCCTTGTAGATTTTCATTGCCTGGACGTAATTGCCGGCGTGCTCGTAGACATCCCCGAGCGCCAGCCGGTACGCGATACGGTCGGGGTCCTTGCGATGCAGCTTCTCGAGAATCCTTGCCGCCTCGCCGGTTTTCCCCGTGACCGACAGCAGCAATGCGTATTCATATTGCTTGACGGGCGAGGCATTCCCGCTGGTGTCCACGTAGCGCTGGAAGTCCTCCAGCGCCTGCTTCGGGTCGTTGTATTGCATAACGCGGAGTTTCGCGCGGATCAGCTGGAATCCCAGACTGTCCCTGGTCTCCGGGCCTTTGTAGCTCGCGGCGCGTGATGTCGCCTCGGCAATACGGTCCGTGGTGACCGGGTGCGTTCTCAGGAATTCCGGGGGTTGACTGCCGTAGAGGCGGGAATTTTTCTGCAGGCGCTCGAAGAAACGCGGCATACCATAGGGGTCGTAGCCGGAATTCTCCAGCCTCTGCATGCCGAAACGGTCGGCCTCCTTCTCGTTCTGTCGGGTGAAGTTGATCTGGTATTGGGCGCTGCCTGCCATGACTCCTGAAAGGGCTGCCATGCCGGCATCACTGTTTTGTGTGCCGATAAGCACGGCTGCCAGCATGGCCGCCATGGTGGGCAGGCTCAACCCCTGCTGGGCCTCGAAGGCGCGGGCGAGGTGGTGCTGGGTCACGTGCGAGATTTCATGGGCGAGCACCGCGGCGAGCTCACTCTCGTTTTCCGCCGCCAGTATCAGGCCGGTGTTGACGCCGATGTAGCCTCCGGGTCCGGCGAAGGCATTGATGGCGGGGTCGTTGACGACGAAGAAGGTGAACTGCTGCCCTCCGGTGTCACCACTCGAGACGAGCCGTTGACCGAGTGCGTTCACGTACCCGGTTATTTCCATATCGTCGAGCACGATGCCGCTTTGACGCAGCTGGCGCATCATTTCCTCGCCCAGCTGTTTCTGCTGCTGGGGGGAGATCACCACCCCGGCGGATTCGCCGATATTGGGTAAATCCGAATAGAGATTCGACGAGTCGACTGCAGCGGGCGACAGGACGAATAACGCCCCCGACAGCAGGAGACTGCGCGCTATCATCTTGAGTTTCATAAATGTCCTGTATTCGACTATGGGTCGTATATCCGGTTCAGGGTTGATCGCAAGCGGCGCGACAGGTCGTGCGGCAACGGAAGTCTTGCGTTTGGCATCGTGTTATCATAAGTTCTCACGGCTATTCTAATATATAATCATGATCCGCTGGGTCGGGTATGAGTCAGTACGTAACTAAACCAGATAGTAACAGGAGATTAAAAATGGCAGATTTTGATGAAGTGCTCGATGCCACCGGTCTGAATTGCCCGCTGCCGATATTGCGCGCCAAGAAGGCCCTGAATGGCATGGAGAGCGGCAAGGTGCTACGCATCATTGCGACAGACCCGGGTTCAGTCAAGGATTTCGAGGCATTTGCCAAGCAGACCGGCAACCAGCTGCTTGAGTCGACCGAGGAAGGCGGGAAATTCATGTTCCTCATGCAGAAAGGCTGAATCGGCCAGCATTTTTCGCGGTCAACAAAAAACCCGGCACAAGCCGGGTTTTTTGTTGACCGCCTGTCGGCTGATGGTGATTACATGAATCTCCAGTTGACTTGCGCGCTGAGGATGTCGACGGAGGCGTCGTAGCTGCCATCGAGTGTGTGGAAACCGGTATTCAACCCTGTGCCCGGATCGTAAGCGTCCGCACTCTTGATATCGGGGTTGTCAACGAACAAGTGGGCATAACCGAGATCGAAACTCAGCTGCTTGTTGAGCTTGTAGTTGGCGCCGATGGCGAGCCAGGTACGATTGGCATCCGGGATGCGCGCTGTGCGCAGCTTGGCACTGGGTACCGGCGTTTGGTCGAAGGCTACGCCGGTGCGGAACAGCCAGGACTCGTTGTATTTGTAGGTGGTGCCTACGGAGAAACGGGTGGAATCGTTCCATTGCAGCTGGGTCACGCTTTGAGCGCCGCCCTGGACCTTGACGTCAAGTTGATTCAGCCTGCTCCAATTGGTCCAGGTGACATCGGCCATGATGGCCCACTGAGGGGTCAGCTGATGGACGCCGCTGAGTGATAACGAATCCGGCAGGGAGAGATCCAGTTTCGCGTTTTGCTTGTAGTCTAGCCCCGCGGGCAGACCGGAGACCTTTGCGTCCCCATCGATCGTCAGGTTGACCTTGGATCGGTAGGCGATGCCCAGGCGGGTGCGGTCTGACGGTTCCAGCAGTATTCCCATATTGTATCCATACCCCCAGTCATTACCCGTAAGCTTGGCTTTTCCGTCGTAGGTATTACTGCCGGGAACCCAGCCGGGCAGTGGGGTTCCCTTCAATGCCGCTACGAGACCACCGTCGATGGCATTGGTCAGTTCGCCGTCCGCATACATGGCGCTGACACCGAAACCCACCGAGGCGTGCTCGTTGATCTTGAAGGCAACGGAGGGGTTGATATTGACGGTGGTGAGTTCGGACTTGATGGCGTTATAACGGCCGACCCAGTTATCACTGTATTCGGTTCTGAGTCCGTAAGGGCCGTTCACACTGAGTCCAAACCAGATCCGGTCATTGTATTGCTGGGAGTAGGCGCCGTGGGGGATCACGCCCGTCTCGCCCAGATTGTCGCTGCTCTTGCCATCGATGGGTGATCCGGCGAGAGGAGCAAGTGGACCTTGCTGGAAGGCAGGGTTATCCGGGTTGTAGTAGGCCTTGCCCGAGAAATCGACATCCGATCGGACGACATGAGCCCCACCCGAGAGGTTCTTGCCGGCCAGGCGCGTCATGCTGGCCGGGTTGAAAAAAATGGTGCTGGCGTCATCGATGCCCGCCGATCCATTTGCGTAGGCGGTGCCCATGCTGCTCGCGCTTTGTTCGATCAGTGAAAACCCGCTTGCATTTGCGCCGAGCGAGATGGTCGTCGCCAACCCGGCAAGACCGCATACCCAAATACGACTTATATAAGGGTGATGATTGCCCATTATTGCCTCCTAAGCTCATTGTGACAGGGTTGATCAAACACTCTGTGTTGCGGGGTTCCATCCGTGGCAACGAGTTTCCCTGACAGCCCCTTCACTGTCTCGGGAACACTACAATAACCGAAGTAAATAAACAACAATAACGTTGGCAGGCACTTAACTCTTTGACAAAGTTACCACCTGATGCGTTTTATATGTATTAAAAAAGCAACATTAACAGAGTCACACTTTTTCAAATGCCCGGTCACAGACGAGGAGCAAAGGCATGACGCGTAGATCCGGATGGTTTGTAGTGAGTTTGGCTACCGGTGGGTTGGCCGTTTATTCGCTGGCGTCGGCAACCACGGGTTATTTCGCCCTGGGTTACGGGGGCAAAAGCGATGGGTGTGGCGGGTGCCGTAGTCTCCAATCCCCAGGACACCGCGACCATCGCGGTCAACCCGGCGGGTATTACGAGCATCGGTGAGCGCGTGGATGTCGGAGTGGAATTCTTCAGTCCCAAACGTAAGGGGGAACTCGATACCTCCGCGCTTGGGGCGAGATTCGACGTGAAGGAAGACAGCCGTCGCAACCTCTTTCTTATTCCCAATGTCGGGTTCAACATGAAGCTGAGCGACAACCTCTGGTTCGGCTTCAACAACTACGGCAATGGGGGAATGAATTCGACTTATGACCAGAACATCTATGACCAGACCGCCGCCGTGCTGGGGGCGGCTCAACAAGGTCAGGCGGCATTCGTTCCCAAGGGGACCACGACCGGGGGCTTCGGTGTACCGACAGAGGACGTGGGTAAGCTGGGCGTCGATCTGGCGCCGGCAACGGTACAGAAGCATGCGACGGTGGGTTTTACCTATCAGCCGGACAAGAAAAGCGAGTGGAATTTCGCTTATATGCATGCCTTCAAGGAAACGGTGAAATCCTCGTAAACGGCTTTCGGCATTCCCGGGTCCATCTCGATGTACCAGAATTCGGTTGACGTGAGTTACTCCTACAAGTTCTGAGTGCACGTTTCCCGGGGATTGTGAGGCCGCAGGGATGCGGCCTTTTCTTTTGCACGTTTTGTACGGTTGCTGATGCTGCCGGGCGTATGATGCTACCGGGATGTATTACCCGTGGTCCTGATGCCTGCTGCTCAGCCCGATTGTCCATCATCCTGGCATGCACCTGGCGGTATTGGTGTGTGGACTGTATTTATTTTATAGTCTCAATGAGTTACAACATGACCCCATGTTCATAACGGGTCCCTTAACTACGAGATCTCGACGATGGCCGACCGCAGATTACAGGTTTTTCATACCGTTGCCCGCTTGCTGAGCTTCACCAAGGCGGCGGAGAGCCTGCATATGACGCAGCCTGCCGTGACCTTTCAGGTCCGCCAGCTTGAAGAGTACTTCAATACGCGTCTGTTTGATCGCACCCACAACCGCATCAGCCTGACCGAGGCGGGGCAGAGGGTCTATGAATTCGCGGACCGGATCTTCGATCTCTATACGGAGATGGAGGAGGCCGTGCGCGATATGACCGGCGAGATCAGGGGCGTGCTGATCATCGGAGCGAGTACCACCATTGCCGAATACATGCTGCCCTCCCTGCTGGGTGACTTCAAGAAAAAATACCCGGATGTGCATGTTCATCTCAAGGTGTCGAATTCGGAAGGAATTGTCTCGATGGTGGAGAACAATGACATCGATCTGGGTGTCGTGGAGTCCCCGGTCATGAACAAGAACCTGGTGGTGGAGGAATGTCGCAATGACCGGCTGGTGGCGATTGTTTCACCGGACCATCCGCTGGCCGGGGAACGGCAGATCAGGATGCCCGAGCTGCTTGAATACCCCTACATCGAGCGTGAAGAAGGCTCCGGCACACGCGAAGTCATTCAGGACTACCTGCATGAACAGGGATTGAATCCGGGTGACGTGCACGTGACCATGGAGCTCGGCAGTCCCGAGGCCATCAAGGGCGCGGTGGAGGCGGGAATGGGGGTGGCCGTCGTCTCCGAGGTGACCATAAACAAGGAGCTGCAGCTCGGGACGCTGGTGGCGCTGGAACTGGACCCGCCAATCCGGCGCCCTTTCTCTTTCCTGCACCAGAAACAAAAGTTCCGCCAGCGCGCCATGGATGAACTGCTCGAGTTCGCCCGCACCTATTGCCTGTCACACCGAAATGAGCACTGAATCGGGCGGCAATTATCCCTTGACCGGTCTGGACTCCGTGTCGATGTCATCCACTGAACGACGGTTACTGGAACTCTATCGGCTGCTGGGGGGCAATGACCAGGAAACGTTGCTGGCCTTTGCGGAATTTCTCCGTCAGCGTGGCGCGCCTGCTACAGTTCCCGGCCCGGTCGACGCGATCGAAATACCCGATCCCGTGCCGATACCGCGACCGGCGCGCGAGAGTGTGGTGGCCGGGCTGAAGCGCCTGTCGCAAACCTATCCCATGCTGAGCAAGACCGAGATGCTGAACGCCACCTCGGAGCTGGTGGCCCGGCATATCATGCAGGGGACGGAGCCCGCGCAGGTCATCGACCAGCTCGAGGACATATTTCGCGAGCATTACCGCAATCTCAGGGAGGGCGGGGCGCCATAGCC
The DNA here is from genome assembly GCA_963710815.1 of uncultured Gammaproteobacteria bacterium. GTDB lineage: Bacteria > Pseudomonadota > Gammaproteobacteria > UBA9214 > UBA9214 > CAVQCA01. The sequence goes on from CAVQCA010000076.1 coordinate 79,808, forward strand.
GATGAATATCATACGCGACTGGTATAACCGCGCTATCTCCGACCCGCAGGTCGTTATCCTGGCCCTGCTGCTGATCGCGGGTTTTGTTGTCATGATGACACTGGGCGAGATGCTTGCCCCGGTGATGGCCGGCGTGATCATTGCCTATCTGCTGGACGGAGTAGTGGAAAAATGCCGCCGTCTGGGCGCTCCGCGTCTCTCCGCGGTCATACTGGTCTTTCTCCTGTTCATGTCATTCCTGGTGTTCGCGCTGGTGTGGATGATGCCACGCCTGTCGGCGCAGCTCACCCAGCTGGTGCAGCAGTTACCGAGCTGGATCGCGCAGGGACAGGAAGCCCTGCAGAAACTGCCGGAGAGATACCCGGACCTGTTCACGCAGACCCAGGTGAATGACCTGATAGCTTCCATTCGCGCCGAGATCACGACGCTGGGTCAGCACGTCCTGTCGCTGTCGGTGGCTTCGGTTGTCGGCCTGATGAGCATGATGGTCTATATCATCCTGGTGCCTGTGCTGGCTTTTTTCTTTCTCAAGGACAAGGATTCGATCCTCGGCTGGTTCAGCCAACGCTTGCCCCGGGAACGCCGGCTGGCAAACCAGGTCTGGCACGACGTCAATCTGCAGGTATCGAACTATGTCCGCGGCAAGGTCTGGGAAATCTTCATTGTAGGGGTGGTGAGCTATGCGACATTCACCATGATGGGGCTTCAATACACCCTGTTGCTGGCCACCATGGTGGGGTTGTCGGTGATCATCCCCTACGTCGGCGCCGCCGTCGTCACCGCGCCCGTGGGGCTGGTCGCCTACTTCCAGTGGGGCTGGGGCGCCGAGTTCGGCTGGGCGCTGTTCGCCTATGGCGTGATTCAGGCGCTGGATGGTCACCTGCTGGTGCCGTTGTTGTTCTCCGAGGTGGTCGACCTGCATCCCGTGGCCATCATCATCGCCATCCTGGTCTTCGGCGGGCTGTGGGGATTCTGGGGTGTCTTTTTCGCGATACCACTGGCGACCCTGGTGCAGGCGGTGCTGAATGCCTGGCCGATGAAATACCGGGAACAGGAAACGCCCGGTGCGGAGGCGCAGGAGAGTCAGTCCGCCGCCTGACCATCACACGGCGGCTCGATTACAGATTTCTGACCGCCTCCAGCACCTCTTCCGCATGGCCCTTGACCCTGACCTTGCGCCATTCCCTGCGCAGTACGCCGCTGTCGTCTATCAGAAAGGTGCTGCGCTCTATGCCCATGACCTTGCGCCCGTACATGTTCTTTTCCCTGATGACATCGAAGAGCCGGCAGACGGTTTCGTCGGCGTCGGAGAGCAGTTCAAACGGGAATTCCTGTCTGGCCTTGAAGTTCTCGTGTGATTTAATACTGTCACGCGAAATCCCCAGTACGGCGGTATTGCGACGGCGGAACGTGGCCATGCGGTCGCGGAAGTCCTGTCCTTCCGTCGTGCAGCCCGGCGTGCTGTCCTTGGGATAGAAGTAGACAACGACATTCCTGCCCTGGTATTCCGACAGGGTAACGGTCTGGTCTCCGGTGGCCGGCAGGCTGAAATCAGGGACTTTCCTGCCGATCGATACCTTGCCCATGGCGCTGAAACTCCTGCCTCAACCCTTGATCGGTTCCATGACGGCATCGAGGTTCATCTGGTCACAAAAATCCATGAATTCATCCCGCAGCATGGCGATCTGCAGGGTGGCGGGGATATCCACCGTCAGGTGCACCGAGAACATGGGCGTGCCGGTATGTGCGGCGGCATAGCCGGATGTGATCATTTCCTGGATGTTGATCTGGCGCTTGGCAAAGAAGCTGGCCAGGTTGTGGACGATGCCCGGCTGATCCAGTGCGACCACGTCAACCCCGTAGGGGAGAAGGTCCTTGCGGCTGTCCTTCTGCACCGTACGGCGGGCGGTGATGGTCAGTCCGAGCCGTTCCTCGAGGACTGCAAGCTGGTTTTCCAGCTTGGCGATGTTGTTCCAGTTGCCGTCGACCAGCAGCAGAATGGCGAAATCGCCCCCCAGGACGGTCATGCGGCTGTCGACGATATTGCAGCCGCAGGTCAGGACACAGCGTGAAAGTTCATCAATGATGCCGGGCTGGTCTTCACCCAGGGCGGAGAGGACCAGCTGACTTTTTGCCGAAGAGTGTTTGCTCATGTGTCTGTGTGGTGCGGATGGAAGCCGGGTTTTCGAGAGTCTAGCATCTTTACCGGCCCGGGTGCCTGCTCGCCGGGTATATGGTCTCCTTGTCAGTCAGGGGTAGCGCCAGTACCATGTCCGTCTCGAACCGGTTCAGGAGTTCAGGTACATGTTTCACGGCAGTATGGTGGCGCTGGTAACCCCGATGTTCGGAGATGGCTCCGTCGATGAAGACAGTCTGCAGCGACTGATCGATTTCCATGCAGAGAACCACACGGATGCGATCGTCTCGGTTGGCACGACCGGCGAATCCGCGACCCTGGATGAGGGGGAGCACTGCCATGTAATGCGCCGGACGGTCGAGATGGCGGCGGGCCGCATACCCGTGATTGCCGGAACCGGCGCCAACTCCACGCGCGAGGCGATCATCCTGACCCGTTGCGCCATGGAAGCCGGCGTTGAAGCCTGCCTGCTGGTTACGCCGTATTACAACAAGCCGACCCAGGAAGGACTTTATCTGCATTTCCGGGCGGTAGCCGAAGCCGTCCCGGTGCCCCTGATTCTGTACAATGTCCCCTCCCGCACGGCCTGCGACATGTTGCCGGAGACGGTTGAACGCCTGTCCACGATTTCCAACGTCGTCGGCATCAAGGAGGCCACAGGAAACATGGACCGGGCGCGCGAGATCATGGACCGGTGCGGCGACCGCCTGGATGTCTACAGCGGAGACGACGCGACGGCCATGGAACTGATGTTATCGGGCGGCAAGGGCAATATCTCGGTGACCGCCAACGTGGCGCCGGCCGATATGCATGATCTGTGCGTTGCCGCGCTGGCGGGCGACCGCGCGCGCGCGGAGTCGATCAACCGGCGGCTGGAATCGCTGAACCGCGCACTTTTCGTGCAGTCGAATCCCATACCGGTCAAGTGGGCTCTCCACGAGATGGGAATGATTCCCCCCGGCATACGCCTGCCGATGACGCCACTCGCGGGAGAGTTTCATGAAACCGTCCGGCAGGCGTTGCGGCAGGCCGGCGTCCTCAGCTGACAGGGAACCCGATGAAGCAAACGAGTCTGATGATCAAGGTTGTCGTTACCGCCCTGGCAGTGTTGATGCTGGCGACGGCCTGCAGCGTTCTGAACACGGTGGCGCCTGGCAGGAAGGTCGATTACAAAAAGAGTCAGACGACTGCGCCACTGGAGGTTCCGCCGGATCTCACCTCGACATCCATCAACGAGGCCCCGGACCTGCTCAACGCGCCCGGCGGGACGAGCTACTCCGAAATCAGCAAGACCGTGCCGGACACCGGCAGATCCACCGTATTGCCGCAGAATGCCGGTATACATGTGGAACGCGACGGTAACCAGGAGTGGCTGCTCATCGATGCCGATCCCGCAGAGGTGTGGCCCAAGATGCGGGATTTCTGGATGCAGCAGGGTTTCCTGATCAAGATGGAGGACCCCCGTCTCGGCATTCTTGAAACCGGCTGGTCGGAGAACCGGGCGGATATACCCTCGGGCTTTATTCGCAACACGCTGGGCAAGGTCATGGATTTTGCCTACTCGGCGGCCACCCGCGACCAGTACCGGGTGCGCCTCGAGCATGGTACCACCCCCGGTACGACTGAACTGTACCTGACACAACGCGGCATGGAGGAAGTGGTCACGGGCACGCCGGGTGAAGGCAGCACAATGTGGAAGCCACGTCCCTCCGATCCGGAACTTGAAGCGGAGATGCTGAAGCGACTCATGGTCTTCATGGGCGTCGAGGAGCAAAAGGCGAAGACCATGCTGGCGGCCAAGCCAAAGCAGCCGAGTCGCGCCGAACTGGTCTCGGACAGCAAAGGCATCATGCTGATAGACAAGGAGGATTTCTCCCGCTCCTGGAGGCGTACCGGCGTGGCGCTGGACCGTATAGGCTTCGCGGTGGAGGATCGTAACCGTGAGAAAGGCATCTATTTCGTGCGTTATAACGATCCCCTGGCGGATGACGACAAGAAGGGATGGCTCTCCAGTCTGGCCTTCTGGTCTTCCAGTAAGAAGGAATCGAAACAGTATCAGATCGCCCTGCTTGCCCAGGGGGCGCAGACGCAGATCATCGTCAACGACAATGACGGCAAGCGGGAAAACTCGAGTACCGCAAAACGCATCCTCAACCTGCTGGAGGAGCAGCTGCGCTAGGAGCCCGTCAGGTCCATCCAGTATGATTCCCTGATTTGATTTCCGACGAATTCCGGAGTCCTGATGCTACAGTTGCGCGGCGGTCCCGCATTGTCAGAGTTTCGCAGGCACAAACTGCTCCAGCAGTTAGTACGGCATTTGCCGGGCCTGATTCGTCTGGATGCCATTTACCTGCACATCGCCGAACTCGAAGAGCGGCTGACACAGGATGAGCAGGCGATACTGGAGCGGCTGCTGACTTACGGGCCGTTACACCGGAATGAGGACATCGGCGGTTTCCCACTGATCGTCGTGCCGCGCCCGGGGACGATATCACCCTGGTCCAGCAAAGCGACCGACATCATTCACAACTGCGGCCTCGGCAAGGTGCGCCGCGTGGAGCGGGGCATTGTCTATACCCTCGAGACGGAAACCGGCAGTCCACCTGACGCCGCACAGCAGGAGAAGATCCTGCCGCTGCTCCATGACCGCATGACCGAGGCGGTTTTGTTCGACCACCATGATACCGATGTCCTGTTCCGGCATGCCGAACCTGCCGCCTGTGAGTACGTCGATCTCCTGGCCGGCGGGCGTGAGGCACTGGAGGCGGCCAATCGAGATCTGGGTCTGGCCCTGTCCGATGACGAAATCGATTACCTGACGGAAAGCTTCACCCTGCTCGGCCGCAATCCCGTCGACATCGAGCTCATGATGTTCGCACAGGCCAATTCGGAGCATTGCCGGCACAAGATATTCAACGCCAGCTGGAAAATCGATGGCCGGATGCAGGACCAGAGCCTGTTTTCCATGATCCGCGCCTCCCATGAGGCCAGCCCCTCGGGCATTCTCTCGGCCTACAGCGACAATGCCGCGGTGATGGAAGGCTTCGAGGCGAGGCGGTTTTTCGCTGACCCGCACACCCGGCTGTATGCCCCTCACGCGGAGCCGGCCCATCTGGTGATGAAGGTCGAGACGCACAATCACCCCACCGCGATCTCTCCGTTCCCGGGAGCGGCAACCGGTTCCGGGGGGGAGATCCGCGATGAAGGCGCCACCGGGCGGGGCGCAAAACCCAAGGCCGGGTTGTGCGGCTTCTCGGTCTCCAATCTGCGCATCCCGGGATACGAACAGCCGTGGGAGATCGACCACGGCCGGCCGGCGCGCATCGTCTCGGCGCTGGATATCATGATTGAAGGCCCGCTGGGGGCTGCCGCCTTCAACAATGAATTCGGTCGCCCGAACCTGTGCGGCTACTTCCGGACATTCGAAGAGGAGGTCCCGGGTCCGCACGGGAAGGAGCTGCGCGCCTACCACAAGCCCATCATGCTGGCGGGCGGTCTTGGCATGATACGCAACATGCATGTCCGCAAGGGCATCATCCCGGCCGGTGCGCCCATCGTCGTGCTGGGCGGGCCCGCGATGCTGATCGGGCTGGGCGGCGGCGCCGCCTCCTCGATGTCGAGCGGCGCCAGCGCCGAGGACCTGGATTTTGCTTCCGTGCAGCGCGGCAACCCGGAAATGCAGCGTCGGGCGCAGGAGGTCATCGACGCCTGCTGGGCGATGGGGGAGTCCAACCCCATCCTCTCGATCCATGACGTCGGCGCCGGGGGATTGTCAAACGCCGTGCCCGAACTGGTCAACGACAGCGGGCTGGGCGGCCGCTTCGAGCTGCGCGCGATCCCCAATGACGACCCCGGGATGTCGCCCATGCAGGTATGGTGCAACGAATCGCAGGAACGCTATGTGCTGGCGATCGACAGCGCCCGACTGGCGGAATTTCAGGCGCTTTGCGAACGGGAGCGCTGTCCCTGCGCCGTGCTCGGCGAGGCGACCGACGACACGCGGCTGGTGGTGGGGGATGGCTATTTCGACAACACTCCCATCGACCTGCCCATGGGCCTGCTGCTGGGCAAACCACCGAAAATGCTGCGCGATGTGCGCCACCAGCCATTCGGGAAACCGGAGTTCCCGCTCCGGGGCATCGATGTCAGGGAGGCGGCCGGCCGGGTTCTGCGCCTGCCGGCGGTGGCCAGCAAGACCTTTCTCATCACCATCGGCGATCGCAGCGTCGGCGGGCTGGTGAGCCGCGACCAGATGGTCGGTCCCTGGCAAACGCCGGTCGCCGACGCCGCGGTGACGGTTTCCGATTACGCGGGCTATACCGGCGAGGCCATGGCCATGGGGGAGCGCACGCCCATCGCGCTGGTGCATGGTCCCGCCTCCGGCCGCATGGCGGTCGGCGAGGCGATCACCAACATCGCCGCCTGCCGCATCGATCACCTCGGCAAAGTCTGCCTGTCGGCAAACTGGATGGCCGCGGCCGGGCATCCCGGTGAGGATGCCATGCTGTATGAAACGGTGAAGGCGGTCGGCCAGGAGTTGTGCCCGGCGCTGGGGATCGCCATCCCCGTCGGCAAGGACTCCCTGTCCATGAAGACCGTGTGGAGGCAGGACGGCACCGGGCGGGCAGCCGCGGCGCCGCTGTCGCTGATTGTTTCCGCGTTTGCGCCGGTCCGTGACGTGCGCCGCACGCTGACACCGCAGCTGCGCACCGACCTGGACGACTCCGACCTGATCCTGATCGATCTGGGCAAGGGAAAGAACCGTCTGGCCGGCTCGGCGCTTGCCCAGGTCTACCGGCAGGTGGGTCATCATCCGCCGGATCTGGATGACCCGGGCGCGCTGAAGGCCTTCTTCGCCGTCATCCAGGAACTGAACGCGGCGGGTCAGCTGCTGGCCTACCATGACCGTGCCGATGGCGGGCTGTTCGCCTGCCTGTGTGAAATGGCCTTCGCGGGGCGCTGCGGCGTTTCCATCGCGCTGGATGACCTGGGTGTCGAGCCGCTGGCCGCCCTGTTTGCCGAGGAACTGGGTGCCGTGATCCAGGTGCGGCATACCGATACGGACGGCGTGCTCGAGGCGCTGCATGAGACCGGGCTGGGCCGTTACAGCCATGTCATCGGCACGCTCAACGATTCGGACCAGGTCATCTTTACCTATGACACGCTGTCTGTCTTCTCCGACAGGCGCGTCAACCTGCAGCGCATCTGGTCCGAGACAAGTTTCCGGCTGCAGGCCCTGCGGGATAATTCCGAGTGTGCGCAGGAGGAGTTCGATGCGCTGCTGGATGTCGCGGAGCTCGGCATTCAGTGCCGGACCACGTTCGATATCAACGAGGATGTCGCGGCTCCGTATATCGTCCAGGGCCTGCGCCCGCGCATCGCCGTATTCCGGGAGCAGGGAGTGAACGGCCAGGTCGAAATGGCGGCGGCCTTTCACCGCGCCGGATTCGCCCCGGTGGATGTGCACATGAGCGACCTGCTCTCTGGGCGCGCCACCCTGGGGGATTTCACGGGCCTGGCGGCGTGCGGCGGGTTTTCCTATGGCGATGTCCTGGGCGCCGGGCAGGGGTGGGCAAAATCCATTCTGTTTCACACGGAATTGCGCGACATGTTCGCCGCTTTTTTTGCGCGCCCGGATACCTTTACCCTCGGCGTGTGCAACGGCTGCCAGATGCTCTCCGGTCTGGGGGAGCTGATACCCGGCGCCGGCGTGTGGCCACGTTTTGTGCGCAACCGCTCGGAACAGTTCGAGGCGCGGTTCTCGCAGGTCGAGATTCTCGACTCGCCCTCCGTGTTTTTCTCAGGTATGGCGGGCTCGGTGATGCCGATTGCCGTTGCCCACGGGGAAGGGCGCGCGGAGTTTGGCGGCAACGCAACGGCGCGGCGGGCGCTGGACAGCGGACTGGTCGCGGTCCGCTTCGTCGACGGTCATGGCCGGGTGGCCGAAAAATATCCCGACAACCCCAACGGTTCACCACTGGGCATCGCCGGTCTGACCACGGCCGACGGTCGCGTCACCATCATGATGCCGCACCCCGAACGGGTCTTCCGTACGGTGCAGAACTCCTGGCATCCGGACGAATGGGGCGAGGACGGTCCCTGGATGCGTATGTTCCGAAACGCGCGTGTCCGGGTCGGGTAGCGGCCAATCCGGACAGGGATGACGGGCGCCGCGCCAGGCACGCGCCCCTTGTGTCGGTTGTGAACTTTCCGGTACGCAGCGCCGTGTCGTATCGACAGGCGCGGCAGGCGGCGATGCGACTACTTTTCCAGGAACGGCAGGGGGACGCCCATGACGACCATGGACACGACGGCCACGATGGCGATGACGGCGATGGCGAGTGCAACAACCATGTGGCGTTCATATGAAAACATGTTGCTTACTCCCTGGATTGGTCAGCAGGATGTGGAAACCGCGGAAATGATAACGGAAAAAGCCCGCCGGCAACCACCATCCCGGCAAGAAACCAAGTGATTATTGTAGCACCATCCACCGCAGGCATGGTTCCAGCCGGCGTTTGCCGGCGCATTCACTCCTGGACGTTGAAGCACAGTCCGCGCAGCACCATGTTGGCGTAACTCACGATGCCTTTCAGTTCTCCCTTATCGATGACCGGCGCGTAGGACAGTCCGAATTTGTCGAACAGGCGTGTGCAATAGCGGATATCCATCTCGGGATTCACGCCGATGACGGGTTTGGACATGATTTCATAGATGTTCACGCGTTCCGGCGACCGGTCCTTGGCCAGCACCTCACGCGCTACATCGGATAGCAGGACAATTCCGTATTCGTCGTCGGCGTGGCGTTTCTTTACGACCAGCGCCACCGCCCCGCTGTCACGCATCCTGCACACGCATTCCTTGACGGTCATGATGCCATCGACGGTGTGGTATTCCTGCGTCATGACATCCTTGACGCGTATCGGTGATTCCTTGCTCATAGTTTTTCCTCCACGACATCGGTGAGGCGGTTTATCTGCTGTGATACCCCGACGGCATCCTCCACATCGATCTGGAATGCGATGCCGGTGCCAGGTTTGGTTTCGAATTCGCCGATTTCCGAGATGCGCTCCAGTATGCAGCGGCTGAGGTGTTCCTCTACCAGGAACAACAGCATATCGCGTTGCGCCTCGAGGGTAAGTCCGAAGAAGGTCTTGGCCTGCTTCAGGCCCTCGCCCCGCGCCTGGCCCAGCACCGTAGCACCGGTGGCGCCGGCTGAGCGCGCCGCAGTCAGAACGGCATCAGTCTTGCTGTCTTCCACGAGCGTGATAAGCAGTTTGAAATGCATAACAGGTTACTCCATGTTTATGAAACCATAATTCTCGCTGGTCCCCTGAAACGAACGCAGGGATCATACCGGTTGCCGCCGGGAGGTCGCGGAAGGAATGCGGGCGATGCCGATACTTCCGTTGACGGCATCGGGTCATTCGTCCGGCGGTGATCGCTGCGCGGTCTCCCGGCGCAACCACCAGGCGCCGAACTGGGCATAACCCATGACCGTAATGATAGGAAACAGGCTGGCAAAGGCGATCAGCCCGAAACCATCGAGCAGAGGACTGCGTCCGGGCACCGCGCTGGCAAGACCCAGCCCCAGGGCCGCCACCATCGGCACGGTTACGGTGGAGGTCGTTACTCCGCCCGAGTCGTACGCCAGGGCGATGATCGTGCGCGGCGCATACAGGGTCTGGAGCAGGACAATGAGGTACCCGGTGATGATGTAGCCGTACAGCGGGGTTCCGGTGACGATACGAAAGGCGCCCAGCGTAATGCCAATGGCCACGCCGATCGCGACGGTGACGCGCAGCCCCCACACGCTGATCGTGCCGCCGGAAATGTTGTGGGCCTTGATGGCGACGGCGATCAGGGCGGGCTCGGCGATGGTGGTGGAGAACCCGATGGCGGCGGAGAACAGGTACACCCACTTGTAGTCATACCATCGCAGTCCGTCGGCGAGCGCCTGCGTCGTGCCGCGTATGAGCCCGGGATCGGTGAGTTGCTGCGCCATCAGCTTGCCCAGCGGAAACAGGGATTTCTCCAGCCCGACGAGAAACAGGGTCAGGCCGATCAGGACATATAAGAAGCCGGCCAGAACGCTCTTCAGGTTGGGGATTCGCTGGCGCAGGATGAGCAGGTGGAAGCCGAAGATGATTACGGCGATCGGCAGAACATCATCAAGGGTCGAGAGGCAGGTCTCACTCAGAATCAGCGGCAGTTTCATCGGATCATCAACCCGTATGCCATGACGAAGATCATCGGCGTCAGCGAGGCGAAGGCGATGAGACCGAATCCGTCGGTCATCGCATTGCGTCCCTTGATGCTTTCCGCAAGGCCGATGCCCAGCGCCGTCACCAGCGGGACGGTCACCGTGGAGGTGGTGACGCCACCGGAGTCGTAGGCGATGCCGATGATCTCGGGAGGTGCGAAGGCCGTCATGATGACCACGCCGGCATACCCTCCGATGATGAGATACTGAACCGGCCAGCCCTTGATGATGCGCAGCACGCCGATGAGGATGGCCAGGCCAACCGAGAAGGCCACGGTCAGGCGCAGACCCAGCGCATAGGACACCAGCGCCTGGTTGCGGTTCTCGATAATCCCGTCGCTGGCGGCGACCCTGGCCGCGACATCGGCGATCGCGGTCAGGGCGGGCTCGGCGATGGTCGTCCCGAAGCCGAGCGCGAACGCGAATAACAGCAGCCAGTAAAGATTCGCCTTGCGTGCGAAGGCATAGGAAATCGATTCGCCGAGAGGAAACAGGCCCTGCTCCAGGCCATGGATGAAAAATGCCAGACCAAGCCAGACGAGCAGGAGGCCGCCCAGCAAATCCCCGAAGGCCGGCAGCGGTTGCCGCAGCACCACCAGCTGGAAGAACGCGACGACGAATACAAGCGGCAGCAAATCACGCAGGCTGGACGAGAGTGCGGCGATGAGGCGTAGCAGTTGATTCAATGCAGTCTGTATTTCCCGGGACCTGCCGTGCTTGCCGCCGGTGTTTGCAACCCGCCTGCTTTCCCGGGCGATTACTGTTTCGTGATCCAGGTTTCCTTCAGACCCAGCTGCCGCTTGATCGTTTCCGCCTGCGACCGGGCCGCATTGCGGGTGTCGAAGCCGGCAACGCGCACGCGGTAGAAGGTCTTGCCCTTGACCGTGGCCACGACCTGCTCGGCACTGACGCCTTTCCGCTTGAAGTCAGCCAGCTTTCTGGAAGCGATCTCCTTGTTGGTATAGGAGGCAAGGTTGATGGCCCAGCCACCCGTACCTGATTGGTTCGGGCTATTACCTTTCCGGATGTCGGCGGTGCTTGCCGCCGGGTTGCCTTGCTTTCGCGGCGACACGGTGTTTGCAATGGAAGCTTGTGTCGTCGGCGCGCTTGCGACGGTTTCGCGTGGAAGCCCCGTCGGGGCCGCCGTCGGAGAATTCGCGGCGGCTTGCCTCGGCGCCTGGGGCGCCACGGATGAAACCATGACGCTCGACGGTGTTTCGGCTGGAGGCACGATAGTGCCGGAGGTGTCCGCATCCGGTGGTGTCGTCACCGCTTCCGCAGTGGTTTCTTCCGCCGCCGGTGCCGGTGGGACATGCGGAGGAGCGAGGTTGCCGGCCGGGGCGGCGGCGGGTGGATTGTCGTACAGGGTCGCATTGGCCTGCATGAGCGCCGGGTTGGTGCTGATGAAGGATTCCATCCGTGCGGACAGGTAGTCGAGGCGGGCGTAGGCGTAGATCAGGCGTTGCTCGAGTTCCTGCAACCGGTGTTCGTAGGGCGCCTGGACCTGCATCATGCGGGTCTCGATTGCCCGCAAGCGGGAATCGTAGGCGGCATAATTCTCTCCCGGCCGGCTCTCCGTGTTTCGCAGCCCGGCCTGGCCGGGCGGGTACTCCTGTGCCATCCGGTTCTCGACCGTCTTTAGCCGTGCTTCATAGGCCGATGCATCGAACTGCTCCAGTCGGTGCTCAAGCTCCTGCAGGTGTGCTACATCGATCCCCCCGGGCGTTGCCAGTCGGGCCTCAATGGTTTTCAGACGCGCTCCGTAGGGTTCGATGACATCCGCCACTTTCGTCTCCAGGGCGTGGAGTCGTTGACCGTAGCGGTCATTGAGAGCGGTCATTCTCCTTTCCAGTTCGTTCAGGCGTATCCCGGTGGATTCGGTGAAACCGGAGGGGGGGGCGGATACGTCGGGAGCGTTCGTTGTCACGCGCTGGGAATCATTGGACAGGTAGGCGCCCATGGCGCCCACGATCAACATCCCCAGCGACAGAATTGCCAGGCCGGTCAGGATGCGATCCCCCAGCTGGCAGGGCGCCTGCTTGCGGGGCGGGACGGGCCGCGTACCCCCCGGGTGCATGGCGGCATGCCGCGGTTTGATTTCGGTCTTGTCTGCTGCCGGCCAGCCTCCCCCCCCGAAGCCCTTCGCGCCTTCGTTGCGCATTTTTTGTGAGAACTCGTTCAGATCCGTGTTATCTCTATGGGCCATCAGTCCCTTCCCCCTTCCCGCGTCATTGGGTACTCAAACAAGGGCGGCTACACCCCCAAGACAATCCCCCCGGACCACCGTCGAGACAGGTAACCGGTCTGCCCCGGCGGATTAAAGGCGAGGCATTGTCGCACAGCGGATCAATCGGTATCCAGTCAATCGCCGACAATTCTCCGGTGGTCACGGGTTCGGAACGAGCCGGTCGCGAAGGCATCGTTCTTGCAATGTGGCATTTCGACTGATGCAATGAGGGAGGTCAATATCGTACCGACGATTTTTTGTTAGAATAACTATTTATATACATCAACTTGCGTAATATTTTTAACAAAATATAGTAGGTATTCAGGCCAACTGTCTGACGGTGCCCGCCGGGTGTCGTTCAGGTTCGGTTCATGCGTTCAGCCGCTTGAATTTGATGCGATGAGGCTGCTCGGCATCCGCACCCAGCCGGCGTTTCCGGTCCGCCTCGTAGTCGGCATAGTTACCCTCGAACCACACCACCTGACTGTCGCCTTCGAAGGCCAGCATGTGCGTGGCGATCCGGTCCAGGAACCAGCGGTCATGCGAGATCACCACGGCACAGCCGGCGAAATCGAGCAGGGCCTCCTCGAGGGCGCGCAGGGTTTCCACGTCCAGGTCATTGGTTGGCTCGTCGAGCAGCAGCACATTGCCGCCGCTCCTCAACAGTTTGGCGAGATGCACGCGATTGCGTTCGCCGCCGGAAAGGTTGCCAACGTGTTTTTGCTGGTCGGTGCCGGTGAAGTTGAAGCGTGAGACATAGGTTCGCGAGTTGATTTCGTATTTTCCGATGGTGATGACGTCCTGGCCTTCGGAGATCTCCTCCCAGACGGTCTTGCGGTCATCGAGGCTGTCGCGGCTCTGGTCCACGCAGGCGATCCGGGCGGTTTCGCCGATGCGCAATTCTCCTGCATCGGGTTGTTCCGCACCGGTCAGCATGCGGAACAGCGTCGTCTTGCCGGCGCCGTTCGGGCCGATCACACCAACGATGCCGCCGCGCGGCAGGTTGAAGCTCAGGTCCTCGATAAGCAGCTTGTCCCCGAAGCGCTTGACGAGATGGTTGCCCTCGATCACCAACTCGCCCAGCCGGGGTCCGGGCGGAATGAAGAGTCTGCTTGGTTTCGTTGCGCTTCTGCTGTTCCTGCGAGGCCAGTTCCTCGAAGCGTGCGAGGCGCGCCTTGCTCTTGGCATGGCGGCCTTTGGCGCCGGAGCGGACCCACTCGAGTTCGGCTTTCATGGCCTTCTGGCGGGTCGATTCCTGCTTTTCCTCGATTTCCAGGCGTTGCTCCTTCTGCTCCAGCCAGGACGAGTAGTTGCCTTGCCAGGGGATGCCGTGACCGCGGTCCAGCTCCAGGATCCAGCCGGCCACGTTGTCGAGGAAATAACGGTCATGGGTGACGGCGACCACCGTGCCGGGATACTCGGCCAGGTAGCGTTCCAGCCAGGCGACGCTTTCCGCGTCCAGGTGGTTGGTCGGTTCGTCGAGCAGCAGCATGTCCGGGTTGGACAGCAGCAGTTTGCACAGGGCCACGCGCCGGCGTTCGCCGCCGGAGAGCTGGCTGACGTCCGCATCCCAGGGCGGGAGTCGCAGGGCTTCGGCTGCGACATCCAGTTTGCGCTCCAGGTTATGGCCGTCACTGGCCTGCAGGATGTTTTCCAGACGCGCCTGTTCGGTGGCCAGGGCATCGAAATCGGCATCCGGTTCGGCATAGGCGGCGTAGATCGCGTCGAGTTTCTCCTGTGCCCCGGTGATCGCTGTCAGCGCTTCCTCGACATTGCCGCGCACGTCCTTGGCGGGGTCGAGCGCCGGTTCCTGGGACAGAAAGCCGATGTTCAGTCCGGGTTGGGGCCGTGCCTCGCCCTCGATCTCGGTATCCACCCCGGCCATGATGCGCAGCAGGGTGGATTTCCCCGAACCGTTCAGTCCGAGCACGCCGATCTTGGCGCCGGGGAAGAAGGAAAGGGAAATGTCTTTCAGGATAACGCGTTTGGGAGGAACGACCTTGCCCACGCGATTCATGGTGTAGACGTACTGTGCCATGCGTCGTGAATTCCTGGTGCGGGTTGATGAAACGGGGGGTCATTATACGGGAAAAGGGGGCAGCGCCGAATGGCGCCTGCATAAGGACTTCCATCTTCAGAAACGTACGAATGGCCACGGAAGCACACGGAAAAACACCGGCTGTACGCCCCTGATTTCAGTGTCTTCCGCAAAGGCGCAAAGTGTTTAATTGTTTTTCGCTGATGCGTCCTTTGCGTTTTTGCGGTGAGAGCGGCGTATATGTAAGTGCCATTCGGTGCTGTCCCCTTTTCCCGGCGGCATGGGTTAAACTTGGCGGGTGTGTGCAACTACCTGTGTATATGTCGGTGAGGAACTGGCCCGGTATGGCTTCGGCCAGGGTCACCCTTTCGGTCCGGACCGGCTGGACGCGTTCTGGAGACAGGTGCAGGCAACGGGACTGGATCAGCGGGTGGTGTACCGGCCGCCGGTCCTGGCCGACCGCGATTGCATCGAGCGCTTTCATACGCACGAGTATGTCGAGCGCGTTATCCGGCAGTCGAAAACCGGGGAAGGCTACCTCGACCTGGGGGATACGCCGGCCTTTCCGGGTGTCTACGAGTCCGCGGGTTTTGTCGTCGGCAGCGTGCTCGATGCGATCGAGCGTCTGCTGTCGGGTGAGTGCCGGCATGCCTTCGTGCCGATTGCCGGCCTGCACCATGCGCGCCGCGACAGTGCGGCGGGTTTCTGTGTATTCAATGATTGTGGCGTCGCCATCGAGACGCTGCGCCGGGTGCACGGCCTGCAACGCATTGCCTACGTGGATATCGACGCCCACCATGGTGACGGGGTGTTCTATGCCTTCGAGTCTGACCCGGAGCTGATTTTTGCCGATCTGCACGAGGATGGCCGATTACTGTATCCCGGCACCGGGGACTCCGGGGAGATCGGACAGGGCCCGGCGCGGGGCAGGAAGCTCAATATCCCCATGCCGCCGGGCGCCGATGACGCTGCCTTCCGCGCGGCCTGGGAGCGGGTCGAGTCCCTGCTCGAGAAATTCCCGCCGGAAATTATTCTCTTCCAGTGCGGCGCCGACAGCATCGCCGGGGATCCCATCACCCACCTGGCCTATACGCCGGCGGCGCACCGGCATGCCGCGGCCGGATTGTGCCGTCTGGCCGAACGCTATTGCCAGGGGCGCCTGCTGGCGATGGGCGGTGGTGGCTATAATCGCAAGAACCTGGCGCTGACATGGACGGCGGTGCTTGAAGCGCTGGTCGAGGACTGATGCGCCCCGTGAAAAGAACGTCATTTTGACCTCTCCCGGTTAGCAAAGCCCGCCTCGAATCAGCTATCATTTCCCGCTCGCCGGCAAGACCGGTACACTCGCTGATTTTTGAAATCGCCTCAGGATCGCTTGCTATGTTCGACAAAGAGATGCGTATTGCCGGTTTTGACGAGGAACTCTGGAACGCACTGGAGGGGGAACGCCGGCGTCAGGAGGAGCACATCGAGCTGATCGCCTCGGAGAACTACGCCAGCCCGCGCGTACTGGAGGCCCAGGGTTCGGTGCTGACGAACAAGTACGCCGAAGGCTATCCCGGCAAGCGCTATTACGGCGGCTGCGAGTTCGTCGACGTGGCCGAACAGCTGGCCATCGACCGCGTCAAGCAGTTGTTCGGCGCAGCCTATGCAAACGTGCAGCCGCATTCCGGTTCCCAGGCCAACGCCGCGGTCTATCTGGCCCTGCTGCAGCCGGGTGATACCATCCTGGGCATGAGCCTGGCCGACGGCGGGCATCTCACCCACGGCGCCAAAGTCAATTTTTCCGGCAAGCTCTTCAATGCGGTGCAGTACGGCCTGAACCCGCAAACGGGTGAAATCGACTACGATCAGGTGGAGGCGCTGGCCCGCGAGCACCGGCCGAAGATGGTCGTGGCAGGCTTCTCCGCCTACTCGCTGCAGGTCGACTGGCAGCGTTTCCGCGACATCGCCGATGCCGTCGGCGCGCTGCTGTTCGTCGACATGGCGCACGTGGCCGGGCTGATCGCGGCGGGTATCTATCCCAACCCGGTGCCGATCGCCGATGTCACCACCTCCACCACGCACAAAACCCTCAGGGGTCCGCGCGGCGGCATCATCCTCGCCCGCGCCAATGCCGAGATCGAGAAGAAACTGAACTCCATGGTGTTCCCCGGCACCCAGGGCGGGCCGCTGATGCATGTCATCGCCGCCAAGGCCGTGGCCTTCAAGGAGGCTATGGAGCCGGCCTTCAGGGAGTACCAGCAGCAGGTGCTGCGCAACGCCAGGGCCATGGCCGAGGTCATGATGCAGCGCGGCTACAAGGTGGTTTCCGGACGGACCGACGACCACCTGTTCCTGGTCGATTTCATCGACAGGGGGATCACCGGCAAGGCGGCGGACGCGGCCCTGGGCGCGGCCAATATCACGGTGAACAAGAACGCGGTGCCGAACGACCCCCAGTCGCCGTTTGTCACCAGCGGCATACGCATCGGTACACCCGCCATTACGACGCGCGGGTTCCGGGAGGACGAGGCGCGCGAACTGGCCGGCTGGATGTGCGATATCCTCGATGACATGGATAACCCCGGCGTGATCGAGGCCGTACGCGAGAAAGTGCTGTCGCTCTGCAAGCGCTTTCCCGTCTATGGCGATTGAGCCGGTGACGGCCACACCGCGACCGGGCCTGACCATGTATTGTCCGTTCTGCCGGGCGCAGGACACCAAGGTGATCGACTCACGGCTCGCCAGTGAAGGTTCGCAGGTGCGCCGGCGGCGCGAGTGTCTCGCCTGCGGAGAACGCTTCACCACATTCGAGTCGGCGGAACTGGTCATGCCGCGCATCATCAAGAACAACGGCGCGCGTGAGCCGTTCAACGAAAAAAAGCTGGCGGCCGGCGTCATGCGTTCGCTCGAGAAGCGTCCGGTCGACGCCGACAGCGTGGATGCCGCGATCAACCGCATCCAGCACCGCCTGCGCGCAAGCGGTGAACGTGAAATACCGTCACGCCAGCTGGGTGAATGGGTCATGCACGAACTGCGGGCGCTCGACCAGGTGGCCTATGTGCGCTTCGCCTCGGTGTATCGCAGCTTCGCGGACGTCAAGGCCTTTCAGGAGGAAATCGAGCGCCTGGAGAGCGAACCCACTGCCGAAGAAAAGAAAAACCAGATCTCGCTGCTCCCCGACGAGTGAGGAGGGCGGCATTCCGATGGCTCGATGATGAGACAATGGATGCATGGGCGGGCGCCTTTAACTGCCGCTCCACGCTCCCGGCCTGCCTGGCGACATGGATATCAATTCTGATCACAAGCACATGGGGCGCGCCCTGGAGTTGGCCGCTCGCGGGCTCTATACCACGGATCCGAATCCGCGCGTGGGCTGCGTACTCGTACGGGACGGGGAGGTGGTTGGCGAAGGGTGGCATGTGCGCGCCGGTGGTCCGCATGCCGAAATCAACGCCCTGCGCGCGGCCGGCGACCGCGCGGCCGGTGCCACTGCCTATGTGACGCTGGAGCCCTGCTGTCACCATGGCCGTACACCGCCCTGCACCGGGGCCCTGATCTCCGCCGGTGTACGGCGGGTGGTTGCCGCCATGGAGGATCCCAATCCGCAGGTTGGCGGCGCAGGCCTGAAGGCCCTGCAGATGGCGGGCATCGAGGTGCGCGCGGGACTGCTGGCGCCGGAGGCGGAGCGGCTCAACCCGGGGTTTGTCATGCGCATGCGAGAGGGTCGTCCCTGGGTGCGCTGCAAGCTGGCGATGAGCCTGGACGGACGCACGGCCATGGCGAGCGGTGAAAGCCAATGGATCACCGGCGCGGACGCACGCCGGGATGTGCACCGCTGGCGAGCACGCAGTTCCGCGATCCTGACCGGTATAGGCACGGTGCTGGCCGATGACCCGTTGCTGACGGTGCGCCTTGACCAGGCTGACGACGGCCCGGCACGGCAGCCGTTGCGCGTCATACTGGATACCCGCCTGAAGACGCCCCCGGAAGCACGCTTGCTCGGCGCGCCAGGTGAGACACTGATCCTGACCGGTGTCCACGACAGTGACAGGGGCGCGCGCCTGCGGGACGAGGGTGTCTCGATCATCACCCTGCCGGTGGAAGACGGGCGGCTGGACCTTGCCGCCGTCATGCGGCATCTCGGCAGGATGGAAATCAACGAGCTGCACATCGAGGCTGGTGCGCGGCTGTCCGGTGCGTTGCTCGCGGGGGGATGGGTCGACGAGCTGCTTGTTTACATGGCGCCCCACCTGATGGGTGATGCGGCCCGCGGGCTGTTTTCCTTGCCTGGACTCGAACGCATGGAGCAGCGCATCGAGTTGTCCATCGACGACATTCGCGCCGTGGGGCGGGACTGGCGTATCAGCGCCAGTGTGAAGAAGTGAATCACGGTAGCATCGCAGGCTGGATAACTCACCGGCATGAGGTCTTGGTATCATTAAGGTAGTGGCCATCCATTAAAGAAATAATCTCACCGCAAAGACGCAAAGGACGCAGAGAAATTCTTTATCGAAAACATTTAAACACTTTGCGCTCTTTGCGGCTTTGCGGTGAAAGCGGTGTTTATGAGTATACTCTTAAGATATTGAAATATAGTACTAATTACCTAACAGAAAGACATGTTTACAGGAATCATTCAGGCAGTTGGTGCGATCGCCTCCCTGGAGAGGCGGGGCGGTGACATGCGCCTCGGCATTCGGACCGGCAGCTTGCCCATGGCCGATGTCGCCATCGGCGACAGCATCGCCGTCAGCGGCGTCTGCCTGACGGTCGTCGATCTGGTCGACGGTGGATTCCGCGCCGATGTTTCCGGGGAGACCCTGCGGCGGACCATCCTCGGTGCGCTTGCCGTCGACGCGCCCGTCAACCTGGAGAAGGCGCTGACACTGGCTACCCCGCTGGGTGGGCACCTGGTAAGCGGCCATGTGGACGGCACAGGCACGGTGGTGGCGCGCCGCGCGGACAGCCGTTCTGTCCAGTTCACGATACAGGCGCCTGCTGAACTGGCCCGTTATATCGCGGCCAAGGGCTCGATCTGCGTGGATGGCGTCAGTCTCACCGTCAATGACGTGGACGGTGCCGGGTTTGAAGTGAATATCGTGCCCCATACCCTGGCAGGGACTACGATCAATGCCTGCCGCCCGGGGAGTCAGGTCAATCTGGAGGTCGACCTGATCGCGCGCTATCTGGAACGGCTGTGGCTGGGGGATCAGGCCGCGCATCCAGGCCCTGGCGGCGCCATTACCCGTGAAATGCTCGAGGCGGGCGGTTTCATGGACAGGAATCGCTGAACCGCATCTCCCGATCATGGATAATGGCGTTTCAAACGTTGCCCCAGCGCAGGAATCGATCTTTGCCATGCCCCTGAACACGACTGAAGAGCTGATTGCGGACATTGCCGCCGGCCGTATGGTTATTCTGATGGACGATGAGGACCGGGAGAACGAGGGCGATCTGGTCATGGCGGCATCGCACGTGCGGGCGGAAGATATCAACTTCATGGCAAGCCACGGGCGTGGCCTGATCTGCCTGACGCTGACGCGCGAGCGCTGTGAACAGCTCGCCCTGCCGCTCATGGTGCGACGCAACGTCTCGCAGCACTCGACGAATTTCACCCTGTCCATCGAGGCGGCAGAAGGAGTTACAACGGGAATTTCGGCGCATGATCGCGCCCGTACGGTGCAGGCGGCCGTCAGCCCCCGTGCCGTTCCCGAAGACATCGTGCAGCCCGGGCATATCTTTCCCCTCATGGCGCAGCCGGGTGGTGTGCTGACCCGTGCCGGGCATACCGAAGCGGGTTGTGATCTCGCGCGTCTGGCGGGGCTGGAACCGGCCGCCGTCATTGTCGAGATCCTCAACGAAGACGGCAGCATGGCGCGGCGGCCGGATCTGGAGGTTTACGCGAGAAAACACGGTCTGAAAATCGGCACCATCGAGGACCTGATTCGCTACCGGATCGAGAACGAGAAAACGGTGGAACGCGTCGCGGATTGCGAACTGGCGACGGAGCACGGGATGTTCCACCTGCATGCCTACCGTGACAGCATCGATGACGCCGTTCACCTGGCGCTGGTGATGGGGGAAATCGAGGCTGACGAGCCCACGCTCGTGCGCGTGCATATGCAGAATACCCTCGGTGACTTGACCGATGCGCTTCTGCAGGGGCAGCACTGGTCACTGCGTCAGGCGCTGCGCCGCGTCGCGCGGGAAGGCATCGGTGTGGTCGTGATCCTGCGCTGGGAAGCGCAGGATGAGTTGCTGCAGCAGATCAGGGAGTATCATAGACCGGAGGTTCGGCCGGGAACCCAGAAGAACGGGGAGCCGACGGAATTGCGGACCTATGGCATCGGCGCGCAGATCATCGCCGATCTGGGAGTACGCAAGATGCGCGTATTGAGTGCACCCAGGATCGTGCACGGCATTGCCGGGTTCGGGCTGGAAGTGGTCGAATACGTCCCCGGTGAGTGACCGTACGGGCGCATCGGGACAGGATCGGAATTACCACGTGAGCGGGAAAATATGAACGAAATCGCAACAAAAGAAGGTGAACTGGTGCTGCGGGATGCGCGGATTGCTTTGCTGGTGTCCCGCTTCAACGGGTTTATCGTGGAGAGCCTGCTCCAAGGCGCGCTGGATACGCTGAAACGCCATGGTGCCGATGAACGTGACCTGCAGATCATCAGAGTGCCGGGTGCCTTCGAAATGCCCCTGGTGGCGCAACGGCTGGCCGCGTCGAAACATTTCGATGCCCTGATCGCCCTGGGCGCCGTGATTCGCGGGGGGACGCCGCATTTTGAATACGTCGCCGGCGAGTGCACCAAGGGTCTGGCCGCGGTGTCCCTGAAATACGATCTGCCGGTGGCCTTTGGTGTCCTGACCGTGGACACGATCGAACAGGCGATCGAGCGGGCCGGAACCAAGGCAGGCAACAAGGGGGCCGAGGCGGCGCTGTCGGCCATCGAGATGATCGGCCTGTTGCGAAATCTGGACACCTGAGGTCACGAGTGAAAGACAATGAAGTTTCCCGCACAGGCGCGTTCCCGCGCGCGGCGTTACTCCATGCAGGCCCTGTACCAGTGGGACCTCTCCGGGCTGGAGCCGGCCGAGATCCAGCGGCAGTTTTTTGAAGCCGAGGACTTCTCGAAGGCCGACGGGGGGTACTTCATCGAGCTCCTCACTGAAGTCCATAAACACGTCGATCGCATAGACACGACCCTCTCGGAAGTCATCGACCGGCCGGTCGCGCGGCTGGATCCCGTGGAGCGTTCCATACTCCGCATCGCCTGCTACGAATTTTGTACAGGCACGATATTCCGTGTCGCGTCAGCATCAACGAAGCGGTGCTGCTCGCCAGGAAGTTCGGCGCAGAGCAGGGGCATACCTTCGTAAACGGCGCACTGGACAAGCTGGCGCGCAATCTCCGGCGGTCCGAATTCACCGTGACGGACGGGCAGACCGCGGGCGGTTGAAACCCGGCATCCCTACGGGTCAATCCCGCCATGGCTGAATCCGAGTTCGATATCATCCGTCACTACTTTGCCGCTCACCGCCCGGGCCGGGAGGATGTGCCGGCCGGGATCGGAGACGATGCGGCCCTGCTGCAGGTGCCGTCAGGCAAGCTGCTGGCCGCGTGCATGGATACCCTCGTCGCGGGGGTGCACTTCCCCCCGGATACCCCTGCGGCCGCCATCGGTCACAAGGCGCTCGCCGTCAATCTGAGCGATCTCGCGGCGACGGGTGCCGAGCCCGCCTGGGCGACGCTGTCACTTGCTCTGCCCGATAACGATTCCCTCTGGCTGGAAGGCTTCTCGGCGGGCTTTTTTGCGCTGGCCGACCGCTACGCCGTGCAATTGGTCGGCGGCGATACCACGCGCGGACCCCTGGTCATCACCGTCCAGGCGCACGGTTTCGTGACGCCGGGCAAGGCGCTGCTGCGGCATGGGGCAAGGCCGGGCGAGCGTATTTATGTGACCGGTACGCTCGGTGACGCCGGACTGGCCTTGCGGATGAACGTTACGGACGACGTCTGGCTGCGCAACCGGCTCGATTTCCCGCAGCCCCGGATAGAGGCCGGACTGGTGCTGAGAGACTATGCCAGCGCCGCGATTGATATTTCCGACGGCCTGCTGGCAGACCTGGGCCACCTGCTGGAGGGTGACCGGCTGGGTGCCTCGCTGCGGGTCGATGCCCTGCCGCGTTCAGACGCGTTTCTCGCGGGCATGCGGGTCCGTGGATCCGGAGCAGCGGAGCTTGTTTTACGAACTGCCGCTGAGTGCCGGCGATGACTATGAACTGTGCTTCACCGTGGCGGAGGAGCGTTGTGCTGAAATGGAGGCGCAATTGTCCCGTATACCGGGCGGATGCCGGTGGATCGGCGTCGTGGAAGCGACCCCGGGCATACGCTGTTACCGGGAGGATGGCACGACCTACCAGCCCGCCGCCAACGGTTACCAGCATTTCAGCGGTGCGGGCTGAACCTGTCCGGAAACGTCGATCCGCGCCTGCTGCGCTATCCCGTTTCCCTGACACCACCAAGCCCTGATCGATCCGATGGTGTGACCGCCGAGTGACCGGTGGTCCCGGCATCATGCGGGATGATCTGCCGGCCGAGGCGTTTGCCCGCGGCGTGCCGCATGTCAACCCGCTGGTTCGCTTGATGCCTGCGGTGTCACGTCGTTAACCGAGCAACGGTCTTAGCCAGCGCAGGTACAGGTGATCGGCGACACGCTGGAGGGCGTCGATCCGCTCGTCAAGATTCTCGGTCATCACTTCGGCGGACTGCACGGCGGGCGAGGGTGTGTTCAGGTCATCGTCATACAACGCGGCCCATTCCACCACCATCGGGGCGGTCATTTCCACGTGACATTGCAGGGCCAGGGTGTTGCCTGCCGCAAATGCCTGATGCAGGCAATGATCGTTCTCCAGGATGAGCTCGGCGTCGACGGGAAGCGAAAAGGTTTCGCCGTGCCAGTGAAACAGCTCCATACGGGCCGGCAATTCACCCAGCCAGCGCTCGGCGGTCTTGCCGGACGACCTGCGGACATCGTGCCAGCCGATCTCCTTGACCGGGTTGGCCGTCACCTGGCCGCCCAGGGCCTTGCTGATGAGCTGCCCGCCAAGGCAATGCCCCAGGACCGGCAGACCCTGCGCATGCGCCATGCGGATCAATTCCAGTTCCTTGCCGATCCAGGGAAGCGGGTCGTTGACACTCATCGGCCCGCCCATGAAGACCAGCCCCGAGCAGTGATCAATATTCGCCGGGATCGGCTCGTTCCTGTCGATGGCGATCAGTCTGCGGGGAATCTCCAGCCGGGACAGCACCTCGCCGAGGTAGCCCGGTCCTTCGCATTCGATGTGGCGAAAAATATACAGTGGATTCATAATGATCCTGCGACGGTCCGATAAGGCGGCGGGTTCGGGGAATGTCATTATCCAGAAATCTGTGTTTACTCCTAGTGTTTTGTTTGCTTGCGTCCCCTGGAATCCCGGCGGCGCCCGCCGTGCGTGTAGTCGGATTGTTCAAGAATCGCGCCGTGGTTCTCATCGACGGCAAACAGCGCGTGCTTCGGGTGGGGGAGACCAGCCCTGAAGGGTTGAAATTGATTTCGGCCGACAGTGAATCCGCCCGGCTGGAGTATGCGGGCGAGCGGTTCAGGGCGACACTGGACAATCGGGTGAGCGCACGCAACAAGTCGACCGATTCGGAGGAAGTCCAGATCTGGCGCAATACCCAGGGTATGTACGCCACTACGGGGAGCATCAATGGTCTACCGGTTTCCCTGCTGGTCGACACCGGGGCGACCCAGGTGGCGATGAATTCAGCCCAGGCGCGGCATCTGGGAATTGATTACCGCGTCACCGGGACGCCGGCGGTGATTACCACAGCGTCACGGGTGGAACGGGCATGGGCGGTGAGGCTGGATTCCGTGAAGGTCGGCGAGATTGAAATGCGAAACGTCGAAGGGGTCGTGATCGAAGGCGCTCAGCCCGCGACGATACTCCTCGGCATGTCCTTTCTCGGTCGACTTGACATGAGCAATGACGGGCATTTGCTGACATTGCGCAAAAAGTACTGAAGTGGGCGCCTGATCCGCGCCGGGGGAGGCTGTCAGGGGCCCTGGTCAGGAGTCCGACTTGGTATGCTCTATGAGCGCATAGGCCGAATGATTATGGATGGACTCGAAGTTTTCGGATTCCACGACATAGGCAGCAATGCGTTCATCCTTGTTCAGGCGGGTGGCGATGTCTCTTACCATGTCCTCGACAAACTTGGGATTGTTGTAGGCCTTTTCCGTCACGTATTTCTCATCGGGGCGTTTCAGCAGGCCGTAGAGCTCACAGGAGGCCTCGGTCTCGACCATATCGATCAGGTCCTCGATCCACACGAAACCGCGGGTTTCCGCGCTGACCGTCACGTGAGACCGCTGGTTGTGCGCACCGTAGTCGGAAATCTTCTTTGAACAGGGGCACAGGCTGGTCACCGGCACCACCACCTTGATGTTGAGTTTCGGCTGGCCCCCGGTGGTCTCGCCGATCAGGCTGACGTCGTAGTCCATCAGGCTTTCCACTCCGGTGACGGGGGCGGCCTTGTTGACGAAATACCGGAAGTTCATCTCGATATGGCCGGCTTCGGCTTCGAGACGTTCGGTCATTTCGTGCAGCATCTCCATGAAGGACTCAACCGAAATTTCGCGTTCATGCAGATTCAGTATCTGCACGAAGCGCGACATATGGGTGCCCTTGAAGTTGTGCGGCAGATTGACATACATGTTGAAGGTGGCGATGGTGTGTTGCTCGCCGCCATTGCGATCCTTGACCCGAACCGGATGGAGGATGTTCTTGATACCGACTTTATCGATCGGTATGCGTCGCTTGTCGGCACTGCCTTGCACATCAGCAATGAATTGCGGTTCGGTCGATGCCAGTTTCTTGGGTTTCATGGGTCGCGATCCGGTTCAGACATGAGGTAAGACGGGTGATGTTCCCGTGGGGTGTGGCCTTGGTCGCTTCTGACCTGTGCAACAGTCCGGCAGGTTAATCGCCACGCGGGCGCAGGGGAACCTGCACAAAGAGGTATTTCCGCAAGCTGGTACGGGAAATGTCGGTTTCACTACCCCTTCATTTTTGATCAGGTCAGCAGGATATTAATCCGTGTACGCCGGGTTGACAAATTGTTTTACCAGGGGCGCAAGTAAATTATCTATCTCTTTCAACGACGTATGTCGATATCCAGCGCAGGGGATCAGCCTTGTAATCCAGTCCGCCCAGGCTGTCCATGGCTTCCTCGTGCAGTTCACTGGCACGCTGTTTTGCGCCTTCCAGGCCGAAGAGCCCCGGGTAGGTCGATTTCTCGAGCGACTGGTCTGCGCCGGTGTATTTGCCGAGGGTATCGGTTTCGCCTTCAACATCGAGAATGTCGTCGCGAATCTGGAAGGCCAGGCCGACGCATTTCGCATAGTGATCGAGTTTCTCCAGGATGTCCCCGGCGAGCTTCGGATTGGTGAGCGCGCCGAGCATGACACTGGAGCGAATCAGCGCGCCGGTTTTATGGATATGCAGGTCCTCGAGTTCGGCAATCCCCAGTTGGCAGCCGGTGGCCGTGAGATCGATCATCTGCCCGCCCGCCATGCCGCGGGAACCGGCCGCCAGCGCCAGGTTTTCGAGCATCAGCAGCCGGGTTTTGTCGTTCTGCCCGGTTTTATCATGGGCGAGTACGTAAAAGGCCAGTGCCTGCAGCGCATCACCGGCGAGTATAGCGGTGGCTTCGCTGAATGCCTTGTGACAGCTGGGCTTCCCGCGGCGCAGATCATCGTCGTCCATCGCGGGCAGGTCGTCGTGGATCAGGGAATAGGCGTGTATGAGCTCAATGGCGCAGGCTGGACTGTCCAGTTGCTCCCAGTGACTGCCGACGCATTGCCCGCTGGCGTAGACGAGGGCGGGCCGGAGGCGTTTCCCGCTTCCCAGCACGGCGTATCGCATGGCTTCGTGCAAGGTCGAGGGGAGGGTGGTCCCGTCAGGCAGCCAATGGTGGAGGCTGGTTTCAAGGCGCGCATGACAGGTTGCCAGGAACGCCTGCAGGGAAGGATCAGGTGTCTTCACTGGTGAAGGGGACGATCTCATCCTGACCGGATTTCTTTAACAGGATATCAACTTTCTGCTCGGCCTCCTTCAAGGCCTGCTGGCAGACACGCGTGAGTTGAATGCCGCGTTCGAAATGCTGAAGAGATTCCTCCAGGCCCAGATTGCCTTGTTCCATCTTCGCAACCAGGGCTTCCAGTTCCTTGAGGGATTTTTCAAACGCGACTGTTTCCTGCCGTTTTCTGGTCATTGCTTGAATCTTTTCTCGGATCGTCCTACGTTACTCCACCCGGGTGAGAGGGGTCAATGCAATGCCCGGTGGCGTCGCCCCGTGATGAACCGCGGCCGAACCGGTCAGGGGTTGCCGGGTCGATTTGCCAAGATATTAGATTCAGTCTAAACTCTGTACGGAAGCACCCAACTGATCCATTAATTTACATGAGGAAATCGCTATGAATCTGAAAGGCACCAAGACGGAAAAGAACCTCAAGGACGCATTTGCCGGCGAATCACAGGCCAACCGCCGCTATCTGTATTTTGCCTCCAAGGCGGATGTCGAAGGGTATAACGATGTTGCTACGGTGTTCCGCTCCACGGCGGAAGGCGAAACCGGACACGCTCACGGCCATCTGGAATATCTTGAACTCGTCGGTGATCCGGCCACCGGGTTACCCATAGGCGTTACTTCGGATAACCTCAAGGCGGCGATTGCCGGCGAGACGCACGAGTATACCGATATGTACCCTGGAATGGCCAAATCGGCGCGTGAAGAAGGCCTCGATGAAATCGCGGACTGGTTCGAGACCCTGGCCAAGGCCGAACGCTCGCACGCCAACCGCTTCCAGAAAGCGCTCGATTCTCTGGATCAATAAGCGTTGCTACGCACCAGGAGACTGTCGGACTTGGGTGATTGCAGCGAGCATGGCGGGAGAACGGACACAGGGTTTCACGATGTCGAGGTGCATAGTGGTGCTATGTAACGACGAGACATCGGGGGACCATGGGCCGCGTTCCCGCCGGCGCACGACTGCATGGATGCAGGAGGCAGGGTAACGATGGAACCGTTACCGGGTAGGTTATTCCCAAGTCCGACAGGCTCCCGGGTCAGGGGCCGGTTGATCGACCTCCGATCATAATCTCAAAGGGAGCGGGTTAATGGCAGTCTCAGGTGAGGGCAAACGGGAAGGCAGTCTGGAAGCGCCGACCCGGCATCCGCTGGGCTGGACCAGTGCCGGCTTTTACGACGAGCAGGCCCTGGTGAGTGAACTGGAACGCGTCTTTGATATTTGTCATGGCTGCCGACGTTGTTTCAGCCTGTGCAATGCATTTCCGACGCTGTTTGATGCGATCGACGGCTCCGAGAGCATGGAACTGGACGGTGTGCCGCGCGAGGTCTACTGGCAGGTGGTCGATCACTGTTATCTGTGTGACATGTGCTTCATGACCAAGTGCCCTTACGTGCCGCCGCATGAGTGGAATGTGGATTTCCCGCACCTCATGCTGCGCGCCAAGGCGGTGCGATTCAAACAGGGCAAGGTCCGGGCGCGTGACCGGCTGTTGACATCGACGGATACGGTGGGACGCCTGGCGGGCATCCCGATCGTGACCCAGGTCGTCAATGCGGCCAACAGATCAAAAACGGGGCGCCGGCTGCTGGAAAAGGCCCTGGACGTGCACCGTGATGCAATCCTTCCGCAGTACCACAGCAAGACACTGCGCCGGCGCCTCGGCAGTCGCATTCATACCGACCTGGAGGCAGAGCCGGCCGGTCCGACGCGGGGCAGGGTTGCCGTGTTTGCGACATGTTACTGCAATTACAACGAGCCGGAGATCGGCATGGATCTGGCGGCGGTGCTGGAACATAACGGCATCCCCGTCACCCGGGTGTCCGGGGAGCGGTGCTGCGGGATGCCCAAACTGGAATTGGGTGATCTGGAAGCCGTCAAGGCCGCCAGGGATGCCAATATCCCCGCCCTGTTGCAGCTCGTTGATGAAGGTTGGGACATTACCGCCGCGGTTCCTTCCTGCGTCCTGATGTTCAAGCAGGAGTTACCACTGATGTTTCCGGATGATCCGGATGTCGCCAGGGTGCGGGATGCCTTCTTTGACCCGTTCGAATACCTGATGTTGCGTCACCGGCACGGCAAGCTGAAAACCGATTTCAAGCAGGAACTTGGCAGGATAGCCTACCATGTCCCCTGTCACCTGCGGGTACAGAACATCGGCGTCAAGACGCGCGATCTCCTGCAGTTGGTACCCGGCACCCGTATCGATGTCATCGAGCGCTGCTCGGGGCATGATGGTACCTATGCGGTCAAGAAAGAATGTCACGATATCTCGATGAAGATCTGCAGGCCTGTCGTCAATCGCGTGCTGCACGAGGAAATCGATCATTACAGCAGTGACTGCCCCATGGCGGGGCACCAGATTGAAAACGGGCTGGCTAACGGCAGGATGCCTGAGCATCCGCTGAAGCTGTTGCGCATGGCATATGGAATCTAGCTCCCGGGAGTCAGGCGGGCCCCCGGATACGGGATTGATATCATGGAAAAACTCACGCGTGGTGATCTTTACAGCCTCGAACAGTATGCCGAACTGCGGCCGGATTTCCGCGCCCGGGTGCTGGCGCACAAACAGAACCGCAAACTGCCCATCGGCCCGGTGGCGACCCTCTATTTCGAGGACCGGCTGACTGTCCAGTACCAGATCCAGGAAATGCTTCGGGTAGAAAGGATTTTCGAGGCCGGCGGCATCGAGGAGGAACTCGCCGCGTATAATCCCCTCATCCCGGATGGCGGCAACTGGAAAGCGACCCTCATGATCGAGGAAGCCGATGTCGACGAGCGCCGCCACCTGCTGGCCAGGCTGATCGGGATCGAAGACAGGGTATGGCTGAAGGTGGGCGCCCACGAGAAGGTGTATGCCATCGCGGACGAGGATCTTGACCGGGACACGGCAGAAAAGACCTCTTCGGTCCACTTTTTGCGCTTTGAGATGAGTCCGGCGATGATCAGGGATGCAAGGAACGGCGCCGAACTGGGTTTTGGCATGGACCATGCCGGATACACCCACCAGGTGGTTCCCGTTGCGGAACCGATACGCGAGGCACTGCTGGCTGACCTTGCCTGAGCAGCCGTTTCCGGCTGCAATCCACGGCTCAATTCACCGGGTGGCATCTTGAGGCTCGAAAAGAGTCGATGGGCGCGCTAAACTGCGCTCCCCATGAAGACACCCTTCGCTGCCCGGACAGCACACCGGATTTCCCGCCTCGCGGTCTTTCTTGCGGCCTTCTCCTGTGCTGTCATCGCTGATGAGCAAACCGGCGGGATTGCCGCGCCCTTCGTTGAGCCGCCCGCCTGGAAGGAAGAAGCACACAAACTGCCCGCCTATCCGGAAAAAAGCCGGTTGGTGGAAGTGCCGGCCAGTCTGCCGGGTTACGACTTTCGCGTATACATCGATCCAGACTCGCTCTCCGTGGGCGGTGACCGGGTGGTGCGTTATACCCTGGTGTTCATTTCATCATCGGGTGTATGGAACACCTCTTACGAGGGACAGCACTGTGGCAGAAACGAGTACCGGCGTTATGCCTATGGTTCGAATGGCACCTGGTATCCAGTCAAGGCGTCACCATGGCAAGGGATAACCAATTCCGGCATCGACCACTATCGTTATGTACTTTACTGGAACTACCTGTGCGACCCGCTGCAAACGAATCTTGATGTCGCGGATATGCTGAGAAGGATCCGCTATCCCTCGGACTCCGCGTTGCATGACTAGGAGCCTGTCGGATTCAGGTGATCGTAGCGAGCATGGCGGGAGAGCGAGCACAGAGGTTCACGATATCGAGACGCATAGTGGTTCTATGCAACGAAATATCGGGGGAGAGCGGAGCGAGGGGGTGATGGGCCGCTCTCCCGCCAGCGCACGACTGCAGGGATGCAGGAGGTAGGGCACCAAAAGTAGGCGCTTGAGGCGACGCAGGGAGCAGTTGCCCAAGTAGATCAATCCTGAATTCGACAGGCTCCAAGCACCTGGTATCTGCATCATACGGAAGACACTGATGAACACCGCCTACGACGCCGCCGCAATCGAGATACTTAGCGGCCTGGACCCGGTACGCAAGCGTCCGGGTATGTACACGGATACCGCACGCCCGAATCATCTTGCACAGGAGGTGATAGACAACAGTGTCGATGAGGCGATGGCCGGCCATGCCACCAGGATAGAAGTGGTTCTGTACAAGGATGGTTCGCTGGAGGTTGCTGACAACGGTCGCGGCATGCCGATTGACCTGCATCCGGAGGAGGGGATAACCGGTGTCGAGGTCATACTCACCCGGCTGCATGCGGGGGGCAAGTTCTCTGCCCGGAACTATACGTTCTCCGGCGGGCTGCATGGTGTGGGCGTGTCCGTCGTCAATGCCCTGTCCAGGCATCTTGAGGTCTGGGTGCGGCGCAATGGCAAGGAGTACAACATGGCCTTTTCCGGCGGGGAGAAGTTGTCGGACCTGGAAGAGGTCGGGACCGTCGGCAGGCAGAATACCGGCACCACGCTTCGTTTCTGGCCCGACCCCGGCTACTTTGATTCCTCAAAATTCTCGCTGTCGCGTCTCAAGCACGTCCTGCGCGCCAAGGCGGTGCTGTGCCCCGGTCTGCTGGTGCGACTGCACGATGAGGGCAGCGGCGAGAAGCTGGAATGGCGATATGAGGACGGACTGCGGGATTATCTGGTCGGGGAGCTGGGCGAAGCGAACCGGTTGCCGGAGGATCCCTTTGTCGGCAACATGACCGGAAACCACGAAGCCGCCGAATGGGCGCTGGCATGGTTGCCCGAAGGTGGAGAGCCGTTAGCCGAGAGTTATGTCAACCTGATTCCGACGGTGCAGGGCGGGACCCACGTGAACGGCCTGCGCATGGGGTTGACCGAAGCCATCCGTGAGTTCTGTGAATTCCGCAACCTTCTGCCTCGCGGCGTAAAGCTCACCCCCGAGGACGTATGGGACGGATGCAGTTACATCCTTTCGGTGAAGCTGCTCGATCCGCAGTTCAGCGGTCAGACCAAGGAACGGCTCTCTTCCCGGGAGTGTGCGGCTTTCGTGTCCGGCGTGGTCAAGGACGCCTTTGGTCTGTGGCTCAATCATCACACGGAAACCGGCGAGCGCATTGCTTCGCTGGCAATCGATAATGCCCAGAAGCGCCAGCGTGCCGGTAAAAAGGTCATTCGCAAGAAGGTGACCTCGGGCCCGGCGCTGCCGGGCAAACTGGCGGACTGCACCTCGAACGATGGCGAGCGTACCGAGTTGTTTCTGGTCGAGGGTGATTCAGCCGGCGGTTCCGCCAAGCAGGCGAGGGACCGCGAGTTCCAGGCCATCATGCCATTGCGCGGCAAGATCCTGAATACCTGGGAAGTGGACCCGGCGGAGGTGCTGGCTTCCCAGGAGGTCCACGACATCGCCGTGGCTATCGGCGTCGAACCCGGATCCGGTGATCTCCGGAGTCTGCGTTACAGCAAGATTTGTATACTCGCGGATGCCGATTCCGACGGCGCACATATCGCGACCCTGTTATGCGCGCTCTTTCTGCGCCATTTCCCGGCCCTCGTGCACGCCGGCCATGTCTACGTCGCCATGCCGCCTCTCTACCGCATCGATGCCGGCAAGGAAGTGTACTACGCCCTGGACGATGCGGAGAAACAGGGACTGCTGGACCGGATAGCGGCAGAGAAGATCAAGGGCAAGGTGATGGTGCAGCGCTTCAAGGGGCTGGGCGAGATGAATCCGATGCAGCTGCGGGAGACGACCATCGCACCGGAAACACGCCGCCTGGTGCAGTTGACCGTGACCTCTGACGATGATGCCCATCAACTGATGGACATGCTGCTGGCGAGGAAGCGTGCGGCGGACAGGCGCGGCTGGCTCGAAGCCACGGGCGACATGGCTGATATATAACAACTAGCGGGTTCAACGATGAAAACAATCGACCTCGACTATGAAGGCATCGAACAACTGCCATTGAGGAGCTTCACCGAGAAGGCCTACCTGAATTATTCCATGTACGTCATTCTCGACCGGGCCCTGCCGCACATCGGGGACGGCCTGAAGCCGGTGCAGCGCCGCATCGTTTACGCCATGTCCGAACTCGGCCTGTCCGCGCTGGCAAAGTACAAGAAATCGGCGCGCACCGTAGGAGATGTGCTCGGCAAGTTTCATCCGCATGGTGACTCCGCCTGTTACGAGGCGATGGTGCATCTCGCGCAATCCTTTACCTGCCGTTACCCTCTGGTCGATGGCCAGGGTAACTGGGGGTCACCGGACGACCCCAAGTCCTTTGCCGCCATGCGTTACACCGAATCACGCCTGTCTCCCTATGCCGAAATCCTGCTGGCAGAGCTGGGACAGGGGACGGTGAACTGGACGCCAAACTTCGACGGCACCCTGGAAGAACCCGAGTTGCTGCCGGCGCGTCTGCCATCGGTGCTGCTCAATGGCGCGACCGGGATCGCCGTCGGGATGGCGACCGACATACCGCCGCACAACCTGAAGGAGGTGGCCGCCGCGGCCGTCCACCTGCTGGAGAATCCCCGTGCCACGATCGAGGAACTCTGTGAATTTATCAAGGGACCGGATTTTCCCACCGGGGCGGAGATCATCACCCCCCGGTCCGAACTGATGCAGGCCTACACGTCGGGGAACGGCAGTGTGCGTCTGCGTGCCTGTTATGAAGTCGAGCGCGGCGATATCGTGATCACGGCCCTGCCACATCAGACTTCAGGCAGCAAGGTACTGGAGCAGATTGCGGCCCAGATGACCGCCAGGAAACTACCCATGGTGGAGGATTTGCGTGATGAATCCGACCATGAGAATCCAACCCGTCTGGTAATCGTGCCGCGGTCCAGTCGTATAGATGTGGAATCTCTCATGGCGCATCTCTTCGCCACCACCGATCTGGAGCGCTCGGTGCGCATCAATCTCAACATGATCGGACTGAATGGTCGTCCGCAGGTAAAGGATCTGCGCAGCATACTGGCGGAGTGGCTCGAGTTCCGTACCGCCACGGTACGCCGGCGTCTGGAGTATCGGCTGAACAAGGTCAACAGCCGCCTGCACCTGCTCGAAGGGTTATTGATCGCCTTCCTCAACCTCGACGAGGTGATCCGGATCATCCGCGCCGAAGACAAGCCCAAGCCGGTGCTGATGGCCCGCTTTGAGTTGACCGCGGAGCAGGCGGATTACATCCTGGATACCCGATTGCGGCAACTTGCTCGCCTGGAAGAGATGAAGATCAGGGCGGAGCAGGAAGAACTGGCGCGGGAGCGCGATTCGATTGAGAAAATACTCGGCTCCGGGCAGCGGCTGAGAACCATGATCAGGAAAGAGATCCAGGCGGATGCCGGGAAATATGGCGATGAGCGCCGTTCCCGGATGGTGGTACGTACGGCTGCCCAGCCAATGGATGAGGCGGAACTGGTTCCGAGTGAACCGGTCACCGTCGTGTTGTCCAGCAACGGATGGGTGCGCGTCGCGAAGGGGCATGATATCGAACCGGCGGACATGAACTATAAATCCGGGGACGAGTTTGCATCCGCCGCACGGTGTCGCAGCAACCAACTGGTGGTATTTCTTGATTCCACCGGCCGTTCCTACGCCGCGCCCGCACATTCGCTGCCAGGTGCGCGGGGGCTGGGTGAACCCCTGACCGGACGCTTCAAGCCCGAGGACGGTGCACGTTTTGTCGGTGTAATGGCGGGTGATCCGGATAGCCTTTTACCTGCTGGCCAGTGACTCAGGATATGGATTTATTGTGCGACTCAGCGATTTGTATACACGGAACAAATCGGGAAAATCGGTATTATCAGTTCCCCGCGGCTCCAGAATACTTCCTCCGGCGCCTGTCAGAAGTGTGGAAGATGGCCTGATTGCAGCGGTCACCACAGACGGTTATCTGCTGGCCATAGCGGCTGCAGATCTCCCGTTGATGTCGCGTGGCAAGGGTAACAAGATCATCAATATACCGTCAGCGAGGCTGAAAAACCGCGAGGAATTCGTGGCCGCGCTTGTATGCGTCCAAGGTGGCGAACAACTCGTCATCCATGCCGGGAAGCAGCACAAAATGATTAAGCCAGATGAACTCAAGGAGTTTGTTGGAGAACGTGGTCGAAGAGGGCGTAGATTACCGCGTGGGTATCAAAAGATTTTAGCCATGATGGTCCGCTAGTATTAGATCACCCATCAAATCGAGAGTGGCCTCTACTTCTCATTACCGATCAGACTGCTCGCGCGCGTCACGCGTTGCCATCGTTGAATACCTCGCCTGCTAAGGGGCTCGATAAGCGGATTCCAACAGGGACAGATGCAAAGGCTTCATACAAAGTCCGGATGCAAGGCTGCAATCAATAACATATCGCTGTTATCATGTGGCTGCATGGCAAACCGGGGCGTCCAGATCTGCCGGGGCTCATTTAACCCGGAGCGTCCCTTGATTTAAAATAAATATAAGAGTATAAAAAAATACACGTAACCCAGTAAAATATAAGCCAAATAAATAACGCGCGTTGCTGGAGTTGATAATATGCAAAATGATAACCAGTTTTTAAGCCGATTTTATGATTACCTGGTTACGGATTTTGATGAAGAAAGTGGTGTCATGTGGTGTTATGCCAATCCGTCACCACGGCCATGCTTTACATCGGAGCTTCTTACCGATCTGGTGGAATTCCTCGATGAAGTCAAGAATTCAATTAAAAATGACTTGTTTTTCAACAAAAATCCACGTGTAAAATTTCTGGTTCTTGGATCCTATCGACCGGGTGTCTTTAGTCTTGGAGGTGATCTTAGTCTGTTTATCGATTGCATCAGAAATAATGACAGAAAGAGTTTAACAGAATACATGCGTCTCAGCATTGATGTCCTTTATAAAACGTATACTAATATGGACGTGCCACTTACCACTATTGCTCTTATCCGAGGAAACGCTCTTGGAGCTGGTTTCGAAGGAGCATTATCCTGTGATTATCTTATAGCCGAGAGGAATGTCCAGCTTGGGTTTCCGGAAATGTTGTTTAATATGTTTCCGGGCATGGGCGCATATAGTTTCCTTGCCAGAAGAATAAATATTGTCGATGTCGAGAAAATGATATTAAGTGGCCGTATATATTCAGCAGAAGAACTTCATAATATGGGTGTGGTAGATGTACTGTCCGAGGACGGAGATGGGCTGATCGAAGTTTCACGATTTATAGATCGCTATCGAAGAAATCAGAATACTAAAAAAGCAATTCTGAAAATCAGACATCGCATAAATCCAGTAACACTGGAAGAATTACTTGATATTGGTGAGGTTTGGGTTGATGCAGCAATGTCTCTAAGTGATCGGGAACTAAAGGTTATGGACCGACTGATACGATCGCAGGATAGGATGTACAGGACATTGGTAAAACCCGAGGAGCCGCTTGCAACTGTAAAGGCGCAATAAACCGCATTATGATCTGGATCCCGAAACCTGCGCCGAGATCTCGGTTATCGCGCAGTCACACAGAATTATTTACAGACTCACTTTCTGCTATTTTACTTTTGATATACGCATGTAATTCATTTAATGTCATTTTGTGAATTTTGTTCAACTCCTTAAGCTTGTTTATATAACTTAAAGGGTCGTCATCATTATATAAGGGTGCTTTACAGGCAAGATATAGTTGTTCGGCGCCAACACTGCCGGAGCAACCTTTCAATGCATGTAAATATTCCTTGAAGCTATAAAAGTTTCTCTTGGATAATGCTATTTCCATTCCCTCAAGTAGATTTTCGCTGTCTTTTGTAAAGCCATTAATTATATCGCTGATAAATTTACTATCATCTGATAGTGAAATCAGTCCGTTAATGATGTCCTTGTTGAGCGTCTTGTATAACGACTCATTTGGAGTCGTGAGGCTAACTACATTATTCTGATATATATCAGAATCATCAGGCTCATGATTAATTTTGTGTAATGAATTTATGGTTAATAATAGCTTCTTTGCTTCAATCGGTTTTGTAAGATATGCATCAACGTTAGCTTCTTCGCACAGTTGTTTTGCCTCTGTAGTTGCGTTTGCAGTAAGAATAATGATGGGAATTCTTTCTCCACCTATTACGGAATAATTATATATTTTTGCAGCTTCGATGCCGCCCATTACCGGCATTTGCATATCCATAATAAGAACATCAAAATTGCTGGCATCGAGTGTGTCTAAAGCTTCTTGTCCATTATTAACTATATGCGGAATATGGCCTGCATGCTCAAGTATTTTGGATATGACGAGTTGGTTTGTTGAATTGTCCTCAGCAATTAGAATACGCAACCCACGTCTGGATTTAATGCTTTTCTGAAGAAAATGATCATGAAGGTCACTTGTCTTCTCATTTTTTATGAACCCGATGCATGATGCATGTAAGGCATTAAACAAGGCACTTTTGTCTACAGGTTTCATGAAGATGCTGGAATATCCTGCCTTGCAAAATTCATCATACCCATCTTTTATATCTGTCATGAGTAATAATGGTAATCGGCGAATAGATGGTGAGGTGCGAATAGTAAATGCAAGATGCTTAACATCTATTTCAAGTGCCTCACGATCAATCAGTACAATATGGAAAGGGTTTCCTTCAGATGTTGCATTCACTAGATGACTAAGTACAGATGCTGAATCATCAGCAATCGTGTATTCAATATTCCAGCTTGCGATATGCTCAATCACACTCGTGTCATAAGATTTAGAAATTAAAATGCGCAGTTTATTAAATACGAGCTTGTCAAATTCATCAGAATCAATAATTTGTTTTTTGAACTTTATCTGAAACCAAAATGTACTACCTACATTAACGACACTATGCAGACCAATTTCACCACCCATAAGTTCTACAATCTGTTTTGATATAGTAGTACCAAGCCCTGTTCCTCCAAAGCGACGGGTCGTCGAATTGTCTGCCTGGGTAAAACTTTCAAATATCGATTGTTGGGCATCAAGTGGAATACCAATGCCAGTATCGATAATCTCGAAGCGTAGATGTACTACGGTATCGTTTTCTGACAATGTGCTGATTCTAAGCTCAACACTACCGTTTTCGGTAAATTTAATTGCATTACCTAACAGATTTATGAAGACTTGACGCAGATGATGTGGATCACCGACTAAACTGTATGGAACATGGGGAGAAATATGTGAGACTAGCTCTATTCCTTTAGATTTAGCCTGAACCATGAGCATTGATATTGTTGTGTTCACCAACTCATGCAGATCAAATTCAGTACTTTCAATACTAAACTTGCCTGCCTCAATCTTTGAAATATCCAGAATATCCTGAATTAGTGTAAGTAACGTCTTGCCAGAAGACTGGATTATTCTTGCGAGATCCTCCTGCTCACTCGTCAAATCAGTCTCCATGATTAAATCACTCATCCCAATTACCCCATTGAGTGGTGTCCTTATTTCATGACTCATGTTTGCGAGAAACCTGCTTTTTTCCTTATTGGCTTCTTCTGCGTCGGCTTTTGCTTTTGTTAATTTGTTCAGTAAGACCGAGAAGAAAATGGGGAGAACCATCATACCGATTAGCAAGCCGACACCAGCAGTTCTCTGTTCAATCCAGTAATCAGTATTTAATAGCACGACTGAAAACTCTATGGTCGCAATAATTGTGCCCATGAGCAGATATACCTGCCCGTAACGCATACCATATCCGACAATTAACCAGAGATAGACTGAGAAGCAGGGAGTGGCTGTGGCGCCACCTATGTAGAGGGTGGAGGATAGTAGTGTAAGATCAGATACTAGTGTAAATACTCTGCGTATATGTGATCTACCTGGCGCAAATTTGAAAGTGATAAGTATGAATATCGCTATAAAATCATAAATCGTTAAATATCCTATTGGATGTTCTAAAATATTACTTTCACCAATAAGATAAAAATGTAGAGAAAAATATACTGTTATAGCCGCAAGAATGACCAGTCTTATTATGGCCTGCTGGTATTCACCTAGCGAAGGATCTTCTTCAAATACTAGAAAGTCCTTTACAAAGGCGGTTATTGAATTTATTGAAACTCTTGGGCTAGTGTCTGACATTACTTGCAGTCAGATATAGGCAGATCTGGCAGCATGTTCTGGATTCGTAAAATGGTGTCGAGTTTCGCCTTGAAGGCATCGAAGCATACCGGATCGAAATGAATGCCGCGCTGTTTTGTCATGTATTCAAGCGCGGTTTGAACGGGCCACGCATGTTTGTAGGGCCGCTCCGAGACGAGAGCGTCATAGACGTCCGCGACCGCGACTATCCTGGCGACAATCGGGATCTCCTCACCCTTCCTGCCGTGTGGATACCCGGACCCGTCGAATTTCTCGTGGTGACCCAGGGCGATCACCGCACCCATTTTCAGGAACTTTGACGGACTGTCCTTGAGTATCTCGTGCCCTATCACAGTGTGTTCCTTCATTAATGCGAATTCCTCCGGGTCCAGTTTTCCCGGCTTGAGAAGTATGCTGTCCTTGATGCCGATCTTCCCGATGTCGTGCATGGGTGCAGCCATCTCTATCACGTCGGCCTCATCGCCGCTGAAGCCAAGCTCCTCGGCTATGACTCTGGAATATTTCGCCATGCGTATGACGTGGTTACCGGTTTCCTCGTCGCGGTACTCGCCCGCCTTTGCAAGGCGCAGCAGGGTTTCCCGTTCCCGCAGGCGGATTTCGCTTGTCGCCTCGGCGACGCGCCGTTCCAGCCAGCGCGAGCGGTCGCGGATGATCTTGTACTGCTGATGCTGTGTCAGAAGGTTGCGGCAGCGTGCCCGGCACTCGTGATGGTCGACCGGCTTCATGAGGAAATCGGTTGCACCAACCTCCAGTGCGTCATAGCGGACGCTCCTGTCTTCGATGGCGGTGACCATGATAATCGGGATGTTTTCACAGGCTGGATTCCGCCGGAATCTGCGGATGAACTCGATGCCATTCATTTCAGGCATCTTGTAATCAGTCAGCACGAGATCGACAGTATTACGCAAGGCCCAGTTGAGTGCCTCCAGCGGCTCTGCGAATGACTGAATATCAAGTCCATCCTCCAGCGACCTGACGAGTTGAACGAGGATCTGTCGGCTGGTCATCTGGTCATCGATGATTACGATTGTCGTCATATCACATCTCTTTGGCGCTCATGAAAGACCCGGTCCCGTACGGCTACATTTTTCTATCCTGAGTGCACTGTTCATCTATGGTTCGAATCACATAACTGTCTGAATTACATTAGTAATGCGGATAATTCTCCAGCACTCATGGGTATCGGCATCACACCGAAAAAATTAAGTCTTTTAGGGGGTTGCATGAACGGAGGGGTATGATGCCGGCATCTGTGAAATGAGTTCCCACAAGGAAGGCGGGTGATTGTTGAGAAATCACCGGATGGTGCCGGACGTGTCCTTGCAGGCTGACACCCGGCCGTTACAATAGCGGGAAGAATCGCTCAACGAGGTCCCTGATGAATCAGGAAAAAGAAAACCGGCAGCTTACACCTTCATTTTTCAGTGTGCTGGGCAGTGTGCTGGCCAGCATGTTCGGGGTGCAAAGCTCGAAAAAACACGAGACTGACTTTACCCAAGGCAAGCCAATTCACTACATCATGGTGGGCCTGCTGGTCACAGTGGTATTCATACTGACTGTGTGGGGGGTGGTGAAACTGGTACTTGCTTTCGCCGGAGTCTAAAGAGAGCGTATACGCTGTTGTTGTTCTTCCAGGCTGCTGATTGCACCTTTCAATTCTGCGGCGCGTGCCCGTTCCTTTTCCACAACCGCGGGCGGCGCCTTGTCGGTAAATCCGGCATTTGAAAGTTTTCTCTCGCACTGGTCCAGTTCGTTGACCTTTCTGCCCAGTTCTTTAGACAACCTGGCAAGTTCCGCTTCCTTGTCGATCAGGCCGGCAAGCGGGATAAGCAGTTTCATATCGCCCAGCAGGGCAGTGGCCGACTCCGGTGCCGTTTCATCCGGCCCCAGCCAGGTCACGGAGGCAATCCGTCCTGTGGTGACCAGGTAATGACGGTTGCCTGACAGGCGCTCCCGATCAAGGTCCGAGCCGTTCTGCAGTATTACCGGCAGGGGCTTGCGCGGGTCGATATTCATTCCGCTGCGGATCTTGCGGACGCCGATGATGAAGGCCTTTACCCAATCGATCTCTTCGATGGCATCCCGGTCGTAGGGATGGTCCTGTGGTGAGGGGTAGGGTTGTTTCATGATGGTCTTGCCCGCCACGCCTGCTAACGGTGCAATCCGCTGCCAGATTTCCTCGGTGATGAACGGCATGATGGGGTGCCCGAGTCGCAGCAGAATCTCCATGATGCTGACCAGCGTACGGCGTGTGCCGCGCTGCGCCGCAGCCGGGCTGTTCGGATCGGTCAGTACCGGCTTGGAGAGTTCCAGGTACCAGTCACAGTATTCATCCCACACGAAAGAGTAGATTGCCTGGGCTGCCAGGTCGAAGCGGTAATTGCCGAACGATGTAATGACCTGGTGCACGGTGTTGTGTAACAGGGAGTTAATCCATCGATCGGCGACATTCAGTTCGATATTCTGACCATCCTGTCCACAGTCCCTTCCTTCGGTGTTCATCAGGACGTAGCGCGCCGCATTCCAGAGCTTGTTGCAGAAGTTGCGGTAGCCTTCTATCCGGTTAAGGTCGAAATTGATATCACGTCCCGTCGAGGCCAGTGCCGCGAAGGTGAAACGCAGTGCATCGGTCCCGAAAGCGGGGATACCGTCAGGGTAATCCCTGCGTGTTTGCTGTTCGATCCTGTCGGCCATCTGTGGCTGCATGAGACCGGCGCGTCGTTTGGCAACCAGGGAATCAAGATCTATCCCGTCGATGAGATCGAGCGGATCCAGAACATTGCCCTTGGATTTGGACATCTTCTGGCCATGTGCATCTCGCACCAGGCCATGGATATAGACCTCCCGGAAAGGTACATCGCCCATGAATTTCAGCCCCATCATGATCATGCGGGCGACCCAGAAGAAGATAATATCGAAGCCGGTGACCAGTACGCTGGTAGGGTAGAACGTTTTCAGTGCCCCGGTTTCTTCCGGCCAGCCCAGCGTGCTGAATGGCCACAGCGCGGAGGAGAACCAGGTATCCAGGACATCCTCGTCCTGCCTGAGCGTGAAATCGTCTGCCAGCTTATGCCTGCTGCGCACCTCGGCTTCGGAGCGGCCGACATAGATATTGCCGGCCGTGTCGTACCAGGCCGGTATGCGATGGCCCCACCAGATCTGACGCGAGATGCACCAGTCCTGAATGTTGCGCATCCACTCGTAATAGGTGTTTTTCCAGTTATCGGGGATGAAGCAGATGCGGCCATCCTCGACCGCCCTGATTGCGGGCTCCGCCAGCGGCCCGATTTTCACGAACCACTGGTCGGTCAGGTACGGCTCCACCACGGCTCCCGAGCGGTCGCCACGCGGCACCATCAGCCTGTGATCCTCGACCTTTTCGAGCAGTCCCGCGCTTTCGAGGTCCGCCACGATCCGCCGGCGCGCGGCGTAACGTTCCAGTCCCTGATATTTCTTCGGCGCATTCCCGTTGATGCAGGCATCCACCGTAAGAATATTGATCATGGGCAGGCCATGACGCTTGCCCATTTCATAGTCATTGAAATCATGCGCCGGTGTAATCTTCACGCAACCGGTGCCGAATGCCGGGTCGACATAGTCATCGGCGATGATCGGGATCTCGCGATCCGTGAGCGGGAGGCGGATGGTTTTTCCCGTCAGGTGGCGGTAACGTTCGTCTTCCGGGTGCACGGCGACGGCGGTGTCGCCCAGCATGGTTTCCGGCCGTGTCGTTGCAACGACCAGGTGACCGGAGCCATCGGCCAGTGGATACCGCAAATGCCACATGTGGCCGGCCTCTTCCTCGGTGACGACCTCGAGATCCGAGACGGCGGTATGCAGAACCGGATCCCAGTTCACCAGCCGCTGGCCACGGTAGATCAGACCCTCTTCGTAAAGGTGGACAAAGGTTTCTTTCACGGCCAGGGAGAGACCCGTGTCCATGGTGAACCGCTCCCGGCTCCAGTCCACCGAGGAGCCCATACGACGCAGCTGTCGGGTGATGGTGCCGCCGGACTGGTGTTTCCATTCCCAGATGCGTTCGATAAATGCCTCGCGCCCGATGTCATGCCGGGTCTGGTCGCCCATACTGAGCTGGCGTTCCACCACCATCTGTGTGGCGATGCCCGCGTGGTCGGTGCCGGGCTGCCACAGGGTGTTGTCACCGCGCATGCGGTGATGTCGGATGAGGGCGTCCATCAGGGTGTCCTGGAACGCGTGTCCCATGTGCAGGCTGCCCGTAACATTGGGCGGCGGAATCATGATGCAGTAGGGATTTCCCCGACCGGACGGTGAAAAATGGCCTTCCTGCTCCCAGGATTCATA
The DNA here is from genome assembly GCA_963710815.1 of uncultured Gammaproteobacteria bacterium. GTDB lineage: Bacteria > Pseudomonadota > Gammaproteobacteria > UBA9214 > UBA9214 > CAVQCA01. The sequence goes on from CAVQCA010000076.1 coordinate 122,979, forward strand.
CCAGCGCTGTTCGATGGTTTGGGGATTGTAGGTTTTTTCCATCGGGAATTTTTACCTGAAACTATGCCGTCGATGGCCAGGGCAGGGGAGTATACCTTACGAGGCAAGATGACCGGGGGGCTACTCGTCCCCGGGGGGATTCACCTCTTCCAGTGCGCGGGCGAGGATTTCCGGGATCCTGGCTTCGAGCTGCTGCCTGATTTCGTCATAGGCGTTGCTGCCGGCCTCGTCCAGAGCCTTGGTGATAGCCTGTTCAATGACGGGGCGTATGGAGCGGTCAATGTGCTGGTAGATACTCAGGGTCAATTCCGCGGCGAATTCATCCAGCGCCTTGCGCAGGGCCTGATTGCCGAGCAGCTCGCGCGCAATGGTTTGTATCGGGACAGAGGCGGGCGGTGCGGGCGTGTGCAGGTCTTTTCCGCTTCCCGTTTCAGTATCTATGACGTCCCTCAGGATGGGGATGCCATCCTCGTCTACCGGCAGTTCTTCATGTGATTTCATCAGTCTAACTGATTTCGTGAGTTTTCAATGTATAGCCGCGATCCTTGTAGAAACGATACCGCTCACGCGCCTCCATGCGCTGTGCCTCATGGCCGCCGACGATTTCCGCCACCCGGTGGAAACGGCTGAAGAAGGTCGGGACTTCACTGGAGAGGTTGACCAGGACGTCATGGTTGTCCCGCGGCTCCCTGTTGCAACCCAGCAGGATGGGTTGCTGCCCGCATTCCTTTCCGCTGTCCACGGCGTGTGGCAGGAAACTCCCGGCCCGGAAAGTCCAAAGCAGGTCATCGAGTTGCATCAGCTGTTCGGTCGATCCCGTATTCATGTAGATCTGGTGATCCCGCTGAAAGGCCTTTTCCGCCAGACGACAGGCAAACAGGGCGCATGCGGTGTTTCCGGTGTCCCTGAGCAGGTAGAAATCAACGCGTGTCATTGCCGGGAACCGCTAGTCGTTGCGCAGGCACCGGTCCAGCAGGAACTGCGTCAATAGCGAAACCGGGCGTCCGGTTGCGCCTTTCTCCTTGCCCTGTTTCCAGGCGACGCCGGCGATGTCGAGGTGAGCCCAGCGATAGTCACGGGCAAAACGTGACAGGAAGCAGGCGGCGGTAATGGTGCCGGCCTCGCGTCCGCCGATGTTGGCCATATCGGCGAAATTGCTGTCGAGCTGGGTCTGGTAGTCATCCCAGAGCGGCAATGGCCAGGCGCGGTCGCCCGTGTACTCGCCGGCGGCGAGCAATTGGCGGGAAAGTTCCTCATCATTTGCCAGCAGGCCGGTGGCGTGACTGCCCAGCGCGATCACGCAGGCTCCCGTGAGTGTGGCGATATCCACGACGAATTCCGGATCGAACTTCTTGCAGTAACTCAGGGCGTCGCACAGGATCAGACGGCCCTCGGCATCGGTGTTCAGGATCTCGATAGTCTGTCCCGACAGGCTGGTCACGATGTCTCCGGGCTTGCTGGCCTTGCCATCAGGCAGGTTCTCGGTTGTCGGTATGATGCCCACGACATTGAGCGGCAACTCCAGTTCTGCGCAGGCCCTGACGGCGCCCAGTACGCTGGCGGCGCCGCACATGTCGAATTTCATTTCGTCCATGGCCGCGGCGGGTTTGATGGAAATGCCGCCGGAATCGAACGTCACACCCTTGCCGATCAGCACCACCGGCTTCTTTCCCTTGCGGCCTCCGCCATACTCCATGCAGATCAGCCTGGACGGTTCCCGGCTGCCGCGCGCGACGGACAGCAATGCACCCATACCGAGCTTTTCCATGGCCGCCTCGTTCAGGACGGTTACCTTGATCTCGCTGTAGTCCCTGCCGAGTTTTTTTGCCTGATCCGCGAGATAGGAGGGGGTGCAGATATTGCCGGGCAGGTTACCCAGGGTGCGCGCCAGTTTTACCCCTCCGCTGATCGCCAGGCCTTCCCTGATGGCCTTTTGTGCCGTCTTCGTATCGTTCGCCACAGGGACGTTCACGGCCATGGTGCGCAAATGTCGGTCCGGTTTGTCATCGCCACTTTTAAGCTGTCCCGTGGTGAACGTCGCATGGCAGGTTGATTCCACCAGCTGGCGCACCTTCCAGTGGATATCCCGATCCTTGAGGTCCAGCTCCGCCAGGTACGTTGCCGCCGCCTTCGCGCCGGAGTCCAGCAGGGCCTTGACGGAATTGATGACGGCCTCACGGTAGCGCTGGTCATTGAAATCAGCCTGCTTGCCGCAGCCCACCAGCAGTACCCGCTCGCTACCTGCGCCACGGGGGAAATGCACGAGTACAGTCTGCCCGCACCTGCCGTCCATGTCACCGCGCTTGAGCAGATCGGACAGCAAGCCCTCCGTGGCCTTGTCGAATTCGACGGCGGCTCCGGAAAGTCTGCGTTTTTCGAAAACACCCATGACCACACATCCGGTTTTGACTGCGCCTGGTCTCTCGCTCTTGACGGTGAATCTCATACCGTGCTCCTGTTGTGTGGTAGACATTGCGGTCGGCGGGTCTGGTGGTATACGGTAGCTGCGTTAGAACCCTTGTCAGGAAATGCGCAGAGTGTACTGTAAGCAGGCATGATTTTCATGCATCGGGCAGATCCCCAATGATACGCTTAATCGACCGCTACCTGCTAAGGGAAATCCTGCTCAGCTGGCTGGCGATCACGCTGGTTTTGTGGCTGATCATGATCAGCCATCGCATGGTGGACTACCTGGCCCAGGCGGCGACCGGTGAATTGCCGGGTGATGTGATTTTCATTCTGCTGGGGGTGAAATCGCTCTGGTTGCTTGTCTACGTCATGCCGTTTTCACTGGCGCTGGGCGTTGTGACCGGTCTGGGGAGGCTCTATCGCGATAATGAAATGACGGTACTGGCCGCCTGTGGCGTTGGTCCGGGCCGCATCTATCCCCCGTTGATGGGCATGGCGGTCGTGGTAGCCCTTCTGCTCGGATGGATGGCGCTGTATCTCACCCCCGGAGTGGTGGCCTACGGTGAACGCACTACCCAGCGAGCGGAACAGCAGGCTCAGGTTTCAATGCTCGGCGCCGGACGCTTCAATGTACTTGATGGCGGCCAGATCACGTTTTACGCCGAGCGCTTGTCGGATGACAAGCAACGCATGGAAAATCTGTTCGTCTATGTCTATGACAAAAAGAAACCGGAAAACCCCCCGCAAGTGATCTCTGCCGCGAGCGCCTACCGCATGACTGACGGAAAGAGCGGAGATAAATATCTGGTGTTCGTCGACGGTTACCGATATGAAGGCAAACCGGGCGATGTCGATTACCGGATTATGAAGTTCAGCCGGCAGGGCGTGCGCGTTGAAATTACCAGCAAGGAAACCGCTTCATCCAAGCGCAGCGCGATCCCGACGGCTGATCTGCTGAAATCGAGTGATATCAAGGAAATAATCGAGCTGCAGTGGCGTTTGTCGGTGCCGGTGTCGGTCATGGTGCTGGTGTTTCTCTCCGTCCCGTTGAGTAGTCTGTCGCCCCGTAAGGGACGCTACGGGGGGCTGCTCATGCCGGTACTGGTGTTTATCATCTATTTCAACCTGATGGGGACTGCTAAGGCCTGGGTCGAACAGGGCATCATCCCCCCCGTCATCGGGATCTGGTGGGTGCATCTGCTTCCCGTCGCGCTCGCATTGCTGTTGTTGAACGGTGGCCGTCTGGGCTGTCGCCTGAAGCGCCGGTCATGAAACTGCTCGACCGGTATATCGCGGTCGCCATGGTGAAAGGTACCGGTGTGGCCCTGCTGGTAATCATGGGGCTTACCATGTTTTTCTCCATCATCGAGGAAATAGATAAGCTCGGCGAAGCCAGTTATACCGTCTCCAAGATGCTGGAGTATGTCGTCCTCACCATGCCACGGGGTGTTTACGAACTGTTTCCCACGGCCGCGCTGGTCGGTGGACTGACGGGAATGGGCGCGCTGGCGGTGAACGGTGAACTGGTGGCCATGCGGGCCGGTGGATTCTCGGTGTGGCGCATCGTCCGCTCCGTCCTCCAGGCCGGTCTGGTGCTGCTGGTGCTTGTCGTCGCCTTTGGCGAGGGGCTGGCGCCTGCCGCCGAGCAATACGCACAGCGACTGCGTGCCGGTGCACTGGAAAGACACGTCACCTTCATGGGCCGGGAAGGGGCCTGGATCCGCGATGAATCGCGCTACGTGTACGTCAACAAGGTGTTCGATAATGACACGCTGGCCGATGTCAAAGTCCTGGACTTCGATGCCAGCCGTCAACTGATATCGAGCACCCATGCCGATACGGCGTCCTACCGCGGGGGGAGGTGGATACTGCACAACATGCGACAGACCCTGTTCTCGGGTGACGTCGTTACCACACGGGTGGAAAAAACCTTTACCCTGCCGGCGTTGTTGCCGCCCGAGATGATCAATGTCGTCGTGCTCAAACCGGAGAATATGTCAGTGCAGGATATCCGGCAGTTCCTGGTCTATCTGAAAGATAATGGCCTGGAAACGCAGGTGTACCGATATGCCCTCTACAGCCGCTTCGTCACGCCGGTCTCCGTGTTGCTGATGCTCTTTATTTCCGTGCCGTTCGTGTTCGGGTCACTGCGCTCGAAGGGAACGGGACAACGTTTTATGTTCGGCATCATGGCCGGCCTCGGCTTCTATCTGGTCAACCAGCTGGCCAACCAGGCGGGACAGGTTTATGGCTGGAACCCGCTGCTGGCAAGCATCGTCCCCGGGATGGTGGTACTGCTGGCAGGCATCTGGTCGCTGCGCCGCGTCTAGCCTGCAAGCCGGCAGGGAAATCCATTTTTCCCGGGCCGGTACGCGATAAAGCCGGTATTATTTCGGCAACAGCACGATGACCGATTCCGAGATCCGGTCATGCAGCGCCATCCGTTTTTTGTCTACGAGAATCCAAAGATATCCCAGGCCGAACACCCCCAGGGACGGAATCGCCGATAAAAACCGAAGCAGCGCCTGCCACAGGGTGATAGGCTTGCCATCGAGCCGCTGCACACGCAATCGCCATGCCCGCATGCCCAGCGTTTGACCGCCGTGAATCCAGAACCAGGCATAGAAGCTGAAGCAGATGATAAAGAGATAGGACCGGAACAGCGGATGGTGATAATTCAGCGTTCCCCGGGTTACCAGCAGGGCCAGTGCAGAGGCGAAAAGCAACACCGACAACAGCAGGAACAGGTCATAGAGCATTGCCATCAACCGGCGGAATAAACCGGCGGGTTCAAAGGTGGGTTCACAGGCGGGTTTGTCCGCGGGTTTATTCATGGAAATTATTACCACGGGTGTACGGGAACAGGCATGTGTCCCGGCCAGTGCTTGCGAAAAATGGCGCTCCCTAGGGGATTCGAACCCCTGTTACCGGCGTGAGAGGCCAGCGTCCTGACCACTAGACGAAGGGAGCATGTCGGGCGAAACGCCCATGTATCACGAAGCGGTGGTATTATACGCCCAACTATTTCATCCACAAGCGAAGTTCCGTGAGCATCACAGGCAGTATCGACACATCCACCGGACCCATTGTCATCAGCCGGTCAGAGCACCCGATTTCCAGGGCGAATATCAGTCCCAATGCCCTCAAGGTGTTGTACCGTCTGAAGGACGCCGGCTACCAGGGACACCTGGTTGGCGGGGGAGTGCGCGATCTGTTGCTGGGGCGCGAACCCAAGGATTTCGATATCGCGACCGACGCGCATCCCGACGACGTGCGGCGGCTGTTCGGTAATTGCCGGCTGATCGGCCGGCGTTTCCGTCTCGCGCATGTGCTGTTCGGGCGGGAGGTCATCGAGGTGGCGACCTTCCGTGCCCTGCATGACAGCAATGATGAGGAAAGTCTCGCCCGCCATGTCGACGACGAAGGCCGTATCGTACGCGATAATGTCTACGGCACCATCGAGGAAGACGCCTTCCGTCGTGACTTCACCGTCAATGCGCTGTACTACAATATCGCCGACTTTTCGGTGATCGACTATGCCGGCGGCATGGACGATCTCAAGGCGGGCACGCTGCGCCTGATCGGTGATCCCGAAACCCGCTTCCGGGAAGATCCTGTGCGCATGCTGCGGGCCGTGCGCTTTGCCACCAAGCTGGGGTTTCGCCTCCACCCGGATACCGAGCGACCCATCAAGGACCTCGCGTCACTGCTGGGGGATATCCCCCCGGCGCGGCTGTTCGATGAGATGCTCAAGCTGTTCATGGGGGGCGGTGCGCTGGCCAGCTTCGAGGCCCTGCGACACTACGACCTGTTCGGCCAGCTGTTCCCCATGACGGAGCAGTCACTGACCCATGAACAGGGGCATTTCCCGCTGACCCTGATCAGCCACGGCATGGAGAACACCGACCTGCGTATTCAGCAGAACAAGCCGGTCACGCCGACCTTCCTGTTCGCGGTATTCCTCTGGCAGCCGGTGCGCGAACTCGCGGCCCGCTTGCAATCCGAGGGGCAGCATCCCGCGCAGGCTATGCAGCATGCCGGTTCCCGGGTCATTGCGGAGCAGGGGCGTGTGATGGCGATACCACGCCGCTTTTCGCTGCCGATGCGCGAGATCTGGATGTTGCAGCTGCGGCTTGAACTCGCCGGAGGCAGGCGCAGCCAGCGCGTGCTGAGCCATCCCCGTTTCCGCGCGGCCTATGATTTTCTGCTATTGCGCGGCGAGGCCGGCGAAGTCTCGAAAGATCTGTGCCAGTGGTGGACCGACTTCCAGGAGACACACCCGCCGGAGCGTGAGAAGGAAAATCCCCGGGCGACGCCGCGCAAGCGCCGGCACCGTGGCCGTTCGCGGCGTGCTCCCGGGGGAGTGGAGGTATGAGACTGCTGGCCTATATAGGCATCGGCAGCAACCTGGCTAATCCGGTGGCGCAGGTGCAGGAGGCCATTGCCGAACTCGAGGTCATTCCCGATTCGATACTCATCGCCCGTTCCAGCCTCTACAGCAGCAAACCGATGGGGCCGCCCGCACAGCCGGATTACGTCAACGCTGTGGTCGCCCTCGACACCGTGCTCTCGCCGCAGACATTGCTTCAGATCCTGCAGACCATCGAACGCCGCCAGGGCCGGGAGCGCACGGCCGAGAAATGGGGCCCGCGAACGATTGACCTTGACCTCCTGCTCTATGGCGGCAAGGTGATCAAAACCGAGGGCCTGACAGTACCTCATCCCGGATTGCATGAACGCGATTTCGTCCTCGTACCTCTGAAGGAAATCGCCGGCGACATAAACATTCCCGGTCGCGGCACCCTCAAAGCGTTCCTCTTGCGCTGCGAAAACCATTCACCGAGAAGACTGGTGGCCGTTTGATGGTGCCAGGACCTCCCGGATATATCGTCGTCGAAGGGCCGATCGGTGTCGGCAAAACCAGCCTTGCGCGGTGTCTGGCAGACAGCTTCGTGCGGTCGTTTCTTTGCTGCGTCGCCGCCCCGCTGCTGGTCGCGAACGCGGCGCATAACGACCGGGTCGACGACGAGGAGGTCTGCCAGTCGCTGGCCGAGCGGACCCATGCCGCCCGCTCCGGGCGGCATTACTTCGATCCATCGCTTGCCACGGACTGAATTCGTCATGGGCGCCGAAGCCAACGCATCCCCCGTCAGTATTGCCACCCTGCGGCGTATGAAGGCGCAGGGCGAGAAGATCGCCTGTCTGACATGTTATGACGCGAGTTTCACCCGGGTGCTTGAGGACGCCGGCGTCGATGTCTTCATCATCGGCGATACACTCGGCATGGTGATCCAGGGACACGAATCCACGGTGTCGGTGACCATGGAGGATATGATCTATCACGCCGCCATCGTGGCGCGTACCGGCCGGCGTGCCCTGCGGGTGGTTGACATGCCTTTTATGAGCTACGCGTCCCGCGACCATGCACTGGAAAACGCGGCGCGCCTGATGCGCGAGGGCGGGGCGCACATGGTCAAGCTGGAAGGTGGTTCGGTGATGGCGGGTGTCGTGGAACACCTCGCCCGGCATGCAATTCCCGTTTGCGGGCACATCGGTTTGCTGCCGCAGTCGGTACACAAGCTGGGGGGATACCGGGTGCAGGGCCGTGATGAGGCGGGCGCTGCGGCCCTGATCGACGACGCCAGGGCGCTGGAAGCAGCCGGAGCGGACCTGCTGGTGATTGAATGTGTTCCCGCCGAACTGGCCGCGCGGCTGACCGCCGCGGTGACCATACCTACCATCGGGATCGGCGCCGGTCCTGCCTGCGACGGGCAGGTGCTGGTGCTCTATGACATGCTCGGCATTACCCCGGACAGACGTCCGCGTTTCGTCAAGGATTTCCTTGGGCCGGCCGGCAGCGTGCCCGCGGCCATCACCGCCTATGTCAAGGCGGTCAGGGACGGCGGTTTTCCCGGTCCCGAACACAGTTTCTGAAAAATCCCATGGATATCGTTGCTTCCACGGCTGACCTGCGGGCGTGTATCCGCGCCTGGAGGGCACAGGGAGACCGCATCGCCTTCGTACCCACCATGGGCAATCTCCATGCCGGCCACCTGAAGCTGGTGCGTCATGCGCGCGGCATCGCCGGACGTGTGGTGGTGAGTATTTTCGTCAACCCGATGCAATTCGGTCCCGGGGAGGATTACGCGACCTATCCGCGTACCCTGGAGGAGGATACAGCGTCCCTGGTGCAGGTCGATGCCGACCTGTTATTCGTTCCGGATGTCGCCCAAATCTATCCGGGCAAACTGGATACCGCCACGCGGGTAATGGTGCCGGGCCTGGGCGATATCCTGTGCGGCGCCTTCCGCCCCGGCTTCTTTACCGGCGTCGCCACGGTCGTGACCCGCCTGTTCAACCTGGTACAGCCTGATATCGCGGTGTTCGGCGAGAAGGACTACCAGCAGCTTGTCCTCGTCCGTCGCATGGCAAGGGAGCTGTGCCTGCCGGTGACAATCGAGGGAGTTGCGACCGAACGCGAGGCTGATGGACTCGCCATGAGTTCGCGAAACGGTTACCTGAATCCGGCCGAGCGCGCCAGCGCCGCCATTCTCTACCGTACCCTCATGGAGGTGAAGGCGTCCGTCGAAGGCGGGGCGACCGACTTTCCCGGGATCGAACGCATGGCCATGGACGCGTTAAGCCGCGCAGGCTTCAGACCGGAGTATGTCAGTATCCGGCGTGCGTCCGACCTGGGTGAACCCACCCCGGGGGATGCCATACTCCGTGTTCTGGCGGCCGCCTGGCTGGGTTTGGCTCGCCTGATAGACAACCTTGAAATTACAGCTCCTTAGCCTGATTAGTTAACAAGGAAGTGAGTACGGTTTCTTGAACTCTCGTGCGCAAGGCTGGATAATCCCCCGCTAATACAGAATCTGGAGAAGGAAGCGCCGTGGTATGCAAATCACCCTGCTGAAATCAAAGCTGCATCACGCCCGGGTCACGCATTCAGAGCTCGAGTACGAGGGTTCCTGCGCCATCGACGCTCGTCTGCTGGAAGCGGCGAACATCCGTGAATATGAGCAGATTCAGATATATAACCTGACCAACGGGGAGCGTTTCATCACCTACGCGATCCGCGCGCAGGAGGACAGCGGCATCATCTCCATCAATGGTGCGGCCGCACACAAGGCCACTCCCGGCGACCGGGTCATCATCTGTACCTATGCCATGCTGTCCCGGCAGGAGGCGGCGGCGTTCAAGCCGACGTTGGTCTACCTCGATGAACACAACCGCATCAAGGGCATGCAGCACGCCATCCCCGTGCAGGTCGCCTGAAGTCATACCGTTCCTGCTGTTTATCCCGCAATCAGGAGTACCCCGGCAATCATCAACGTCCCCGCGGCGAGATTGCGACGCAGGCCGGTCTCGCCGAACAGCCACGCGCCGTAGAGCATGCCGAACAGCAGGCTGGTGCGTTTTACCGCGATCATGTAGGCCACCTCGACGTGTGCAATGGCATAAAAATGTGCCACGACCATCGCGCCCATGAACAGGCCTACCAGCAGATGCGCCCACGGATGCCGTCCAAGCACCCGCCAGGTCCTGACGTCCCGGGAAGCGAACAACAGGGTGGCCACCGCACCCAGCAGGACAAAATAAAACGGACCGAAGAATCCAGGCGTCACATACTGCAACGCGCCCTTGCCCATTACCGAGGTCAGGCTGTAGAGCACCGCCACCCCCAGCATCAACCGTGAACCCCGTTCCCGGACGATTGCCCGGAACGGCGTCAGGAACGCCGGCCCCCGGCCGTCGTGTCGGGCGTCGAGGTTGAGTATCCATGCCCCGCATACCACCAATGCGATCCCGGCAAAGCCAGGCAGCGTGACGGTTTCACCCAGCAGCGCGTAGCCGGTGATGACATTGAACACCGGGGTAAAGGCCAGGTAGGGCAGTGTCAGCGACAGCGGGCTGTCCCGGATCGCCTTCATATAGAGCCACATGGCGAGGATCTCGAACGGCAGCAGTAAAGCCACCCAGCCCCAGAAGAGCGGTGCCGGTGCCGGCCAGGGTTGCAGCACCAGCAACGGCAACAACAGCAGACCGGTTACCCCGAAGCGCACCAGTGTCATTTGTCCCGGGCGGTAATCCGACAGGTAGCGCTTTGTGAGCGCATCGGCGGTGGCGAGACAGAAGGCCGAAAGCAGGGTCAGGCCGAACCAGGGCATCAGGGAAATCCGGGGTGCATGGATGTTGAGGCGTTGCGTGTGGCCGATGACGGTGAGCTATCGCGTATTTATGATGCCACGTGTCAAACACCCCGTGCTGTGAAGCTGCTGGTATGATACCGCGGCATGAACCTGATTTGCGGAGAACTGCACATGACAGACCATCACCTGCGCCTGGCCCGAGAGGTCGTCGATAATTTCAGGAATTCACTCGGCGGGGAGGCGCGCGAGTACATCTCCGAGGCGCAATTTGACGATCTTGTGGCGGCGGTCCACCAGTTGCTGGCCCGTGAGCACGAACATATCACCGATCTCCTGGAAGCACTCGTCAGGACCCTGCGGGGCAGCGAGGATAAACCGGAGATCGGATTGTAAGGGAACGCATGTTGACTGGCCCCGGCAGGTCGTTAAACTTTAAACATGTCTTAATAATATATTTAATAAAATTGAATAACTATATATATTTATTTAAAATAATTACATGATCTGCGTATCGATCAATTTGCTGCGCCACCTCTCACGGCACCCCGGAAGCGTCTGAAATCCCGTGCTATGCTCCCGCTCATCTCTGGTTAACAGCGTATAACAACCACCGGGTGACACATGTATCGACTCATATACAAAAGCCGCAGCACCGTTGAACTCAACTGGGATATCGTCAAGGACATACTTCATACCAGCGAAGAGCATAACGAGGCGCACGATATCACCGGCATCCTGCTCGCGACCAATACCCATTATCTCCAGGTCCTCGAGGGTAAATTCGAGGACGTCAACACGGCCTTCATGAATATCGTGCGTGACCCGCGTCATGACGACATCAAGCTGATCAGTTTCACCGTTGTGGATGCCCGGTTGTTTGCCGGCTGGGGCATGAAAGGCATTGGCGTGTTCGATTTCAACAAGCAGATCGAAAGACAGCTCATGGAAAAATACGGGGAAGAGGAAGGCGGGATACACTTCCCGCTGGAAGAGTGGATGGCCCTGGCGATGATCCACGACATCAAAATGATGCATGATCTGCCGGTATGGAAGCGATGAATGCGTTGAAGTTGCCGTCCTGTGTGACAGGCGTGTCAGGATAAGGTGCGGCAACGCCCGGCGAGACCTGGATGCCGCGGGGTTTATGGCCCGGTGTGGAGTAGACGCGCCGGACCGCGATCAAGCGATGACCGCCCGTTTCTCGGCACTGGTAACGTCTGACTCCTTGCCGCGCCCGCCCGTCTCCAGCCAGTCGACCAGGGATTGCCACTGGCTGCGATCCTCACGTGTAAGATTGGCCTTGAGTTCGTGTATCCCCATGCCTTCCGCCGCGGCATTGACATAGTGCAGCGTATCACGCAGGCAGGCCACCGGCGGTCTGCCTTCCTCGTGGAGGAATTCCAGCAATGCGTGGAAGGTGCGTGTGTTTCTGCGGACCCGGTTGGCCACGACGGCGATCAGTGCGCCGGGTGCGTGCAGGCGCATCTCGGTACTGAGGTCCCTGAGGAAGGCGGAGGTCACCCGGCAATCGATGAAGGAAGGCAGAACGGGGATGATAATGACCGAAACATCGCGCAATACCTCGACCAGGTCCATGCGCTTCATGGAAGCCGGTGTGTCCAGAACGATGCGCTGCGTCTCGGGTGGTACACGCAACTGGAAGGAACGGGTGAGGTTGCCTTCGGGCGGGTGTGCGGCCGCGACACCATGGATTTTCGCCAGATGCGCGGGCCGCTGCATGAGCCAGCGCGTGGCGGAGTCCTGGGGATCGTAATCGAACAAGGAGCACGGGTAGCCGTTTGCGGCATAGTAACTGGCCAGGTTGGTGGCCAGCGTTGTCTTCCCGCATCCCCCCTTGCTGTTGATGACAACGATTTTGCGAATCATTGGTTCCTCATGGTGCCTGGCAGGCCGTTCCTGGCGAGCACAATGGCGGGTAGTCTACTACGGATGTGGTCGATTTTCCGCTGCCAGTCCCACCGGTCTCGTCGGTTTGGCCAAATGAGAGGATCGCACCCTGGCGGGATGGCGCCCAGGTCGTCCTGGTATGGCTATTACCTGTCGAGACAGTATGAGGCCGTGAACCCGCATTCGAGATGAAATTTATCGCCGCTACCGGCGGTGGAGGCGTCTTTTTATTACGACAGTGATTCTCATGGGGTATGGACTGCGATACTCTTGACGACCCAGAAGCCTGCCGGAATCGGGATTGAGCTATCCGGTAACTGCTCCATGCGGTACCCTACCTCAGAGTCCTGACGGACAATGCGACTGGTATAGTCATGGCAACCGGGGCATGACCTGAATTCAGACCGCCCCATGCTACAATGACCACAGGTAAGCGACGTGAAGCCAAAACCTGTCTTACTGACAATCTTCGACGGCTTCGGCCTGAACCCCAGCCGCGCGCATAACGCCTGGGCACTGGCGCGCACCCCCCATCTCGACCATTATTTCGCCTCCTACCCGCATACCGCCCTGCAGGCCTCCGGACGGGCTGTCGGACTGCCGGACGGGCAATTCGGCAACTCCGAAGTGGGGCATCTGACGCTGGGCTCGGGTCGTATCCTCGAACAGGACCTCATGCGTATCGCCGACGCGATCTACGACGGCTCGGTGGCGGGCAGCGCCACCTGGCAGGAGATGATCGAGGGCGCGCGCCGCCTGCATCTGGTCGGCATGGTGTCGGACGGCGGCGTCCATTCCCACATAGAGCATCTGCTCGGCATTCTCGATTTACTGCGCAGAACCGGGATCGAACCGGTGTTGCACATGCTGACCGACGGGCGTGATACCGCGCCGAAGGCCGCACTTGGCTACCTTGCGAGAGTCGAGGATATGTTGAGCAAGCTGGGCAGGGGACACATCGCCACAGTGATCGGTCGATATTCCGCGATGGACCGGGCGAAGCACTGGGACCGCACGCAACGCGCCTGGGCAGCGCTGGTGCGCGGGGAGGGCTTCACAGCTGGCTCTCCCCGGGAAGCGATCGAGATGGCCTATGCGCGCGGCGAGGGAGATGAGTTCATTCAGCCCACGGTGATCGCTGGATACCGCGGTATCGCCGAGGATGAACCGGTGTTGTTCTTCAACTTTCGCAGCGACCGTGCGCGTCAGTTGTCGGCGGCCCTGGGGCTGGAGGACTTCGATGCCTTCGATCGCGGGGACGTTCATCCGCGGCGGCTGGTGTGTATGACTGAATACGATGCCACCTATCCGTTTCCGGTGCTGTTCAATCCCCAGATTCCCGAGCAGGTGCTTGCGCAGGTGCTCAGTGAGGCGGGTCTCAGTCAATTGCACTGTGCCGAGACCGAGAAGTATCCTCATGTGACCTACTTTTTCAATGGCGGACGCGAGCCGCCGTACCCCGGCGAGGACCGAATCATCGTTCCCTCGCCGCAGGTTGCGACCTATGATATCGAGCCGGAAATGAGCGCCTCCAAGGTTGCCGACAAGCTGATCGGCGCGATCGAGAGCGACGCCTATGACTTCGTCGTGACCAATTTCGCCAACACCGATATGGTCGGCCACACGGCGCGCCCGGCGGCGATCATACGCGCCGTCGAAACCCTCGATAACGAGAGTCACCGGGTATTCCGGGTCGCGCTGGAACGCGGCTGGCGCGTGCTGCTGACGTCCGATCACGGCAACTGCGATGAGATGGTCAACCCGGTGACCGGCGAGCCGCATACCCAGCACACCGAATACCCGGTCCCGTTTCTGATCATGGGGGAGGGCCCGGTACGACTCGGTATCGGACGAGGTCTGGGAGATATTGCGCCTACGGTGCTGGACCTGCTCGGCCTGCCGCGCCCTCCGGCAATGACCGGACACAGTTTGATCCTCAGACAAGGTCTGAGATAAACGGAGATACCGATGACGGACACCAGCAGCAAGCCCATCGCGGTGCTCGCCCTGAATCCCGCCGTGGATATCAGCTATGAGCTCCCGCAACTGATCGCCGATCGCAAGGTTGCCGCGGACAGGACCTCCTACCACCCCGGCGGGAATGGCATCAATGTGGCCCGTTCTCTCACCGAACTCGGCATTCCCATTCGCTGCACCAGTGTGATCGGTGGAGAGAGCGGGGACCTGTTGTTGCGGTTGCTCGGGGATACGCTGGGCGACGATCACGTGTATTTCCGTGTGGCGGGCGAGACGCGTCTGAATGCCACCCTGCTGCAGAAATCACCGCCGACCCAGTACGAGGTCGACAGCCGCGGTCCCGAGATTCCAACGAAACTGCTGGAGGATCTGTCCACCCGCTTTCTGGCGGATTGCGGTGCGGGTATTGCCATCCTGAGCGGCTCGGTTCCGCCCGGCGTACCGGAAGATCACTACCGTAAACTGGCCGAGCGCGTCAAGGAACAGGGCGGCAGGGCGGTCATCGATGCCCACGGGCCGGTGTTGCAGGAGGCCTTGCAGGCGCAGCCCTGCCTGGTGCGCCTTAACCGGTATGTCGTGGAGATGAGCATCAAGCGCCGTCTTGAAAACATTGAACAGATCGCCATGGCGGCGCGTGAGGTGCAGCAGCGCGGTGTCGAATACGTCTGTATTTCACTTGCTTCAGAGGGCGCCATTCTGTCCGGACCCAGGGACAGCTACCATTGCACCGCGCCGCGTGTGCGCGTCCACTCGACGGTCGGCTGCGGCGATGCGACGGTCGCGGGACTGGTCGCCGCGCTCTATCGCGGCGGTGACCCCGAAGCCATGCTGCGCCTCGGGGTGATCTGCGGCAGCGCCACGGCTTCTCACCAGGGTACGGAACTCTTCACCCGGGCGGAAGTCGAGCAATCGTCCCACGACCTGGAGGTTACCAGTCTGAACATCTGAGCCTGGATGCATGTACCCGGGTTCCGGTTCTGGCTCCAGTCGCAAAACCCGCTGGCGACCTCGCCGTCCTGTTGATTGCCGCCAGTCGCCCGCAGGACTGCCGCGACGGCATTTGTCGGCGAGATTGCCACGGAAGGCTCGATGTCAGAGGCTGTTGGGAGCACACTGCAATAACGCATCCGCGAGGACTCCCGGAGGAGTGCCATGACCGATTCCATCAAGTACACGCTCGACGAACGCGATATCCCGAAACACTGGTACAACATTGTCGCCGACCTGCCGGCTCCGCCGCCGCCGGTGCTGCATCCCGGCACCCAACAGCCGATCGGGCCGGATGACCTGGCGCTGATTTTTCCCATGGCGGTGATTGAGCAGGAAGTCAGCCAGGCACGCGAGATCGAGATTCCCGGCCCGGTGCGCGACGTCTATCGCCAGTGGCGTCCGACGCCGTTGTACCGCGCGCGACGGCTGGAGCAGGCGCTCGATACTCCGGCGCGCATCTACTACAAATACGAGGGCACCAGCCCCGCCGGCAGCCACAAGCCCAATACCGCCATACCCCAGGCCTTTTATAACCGGGAGGCAGGCATCAGGCGCATCGCCACCGAGACCGGGGCCGGTCAGTGGGGCTCGGCGCTCGCCATCGCCGGGGCCTTCTTCGGTGTGGAGGTCGAGGTATACATGGTCAAGGTGAGCTTCCAGCAGAAGCCTTACCGCCGCACCTTCATGGAGAGCTTCGGCGCCCGTTGTATCGCCAGTCCGAGCGAGCTTACCGAGTCGGGCCGCGCGGTCCTCCGGGAGCACCCCGACAGCAGCGGCAGCCTGGGCATCGCCATCAGCGAGGCGGTGGAGCGAGCCGTGCAGCGCGACGACACCAAATACGCACTCGGCAGCGTTCTCAACCATGTGCTGCTGCACCAGACGGTCATTGGCCAGGAGGCGCATACGTCAGTTCGAGCATGCCGATGATTATCCCGACGTGGTCGTCGGCTGCACCGGTGGCGGCAGCAATTTCGGCGGCATCGCCTTCCCGTTCCTGGGCGCGCGTCTGCGCGGTGGTCCGGCAACCGAGTTCGTGGCCGTCGAACCCGCTGCCTGCCCGACGCTGACCCGGGGACTGTATGCCTACGATTTCGGCGACACGGCGCATCTCACCCCCCTGGTGAAGATGCACACCCTGGGCTCGACCTTCGTGCCGCCCGGGTTTCACGCCGGCGGCCTGCGTTACCACGGCATGGCACCACTCATCAGTCATATCACCCGGCTCGGCTACATCAAGCCCCGCGCCTACCAGCAGCTCACCTGCTTTGAGGCCGGCCTGCAGTTCGCCCGGGCGGAAGGCATTCTGCCCGCCCCGGAGGCAAACCACGCCGTCAGGGGCGCCATCGACGAGGCGCTCAAGTGCCGGGAAGAGGGCATCAGTCGCTGTATCCTGTTCAACCTGTGCGGCCACGGCCACTTCGATATGCAAGCCTATCGCGACTACATGGACGGCAAACTGGTGGACCAGGATTACGATGAGTCCGAAATCGCCATGGCGCTGGCGGGCCTGCCTTCGGTGGCACTGGCAGATTCTGTATTCGGGACGGTCGGTGACGACGAACGGGCGGTGTCTGCACAAGCGGGGATGCTGGCGATGCGCCACAGATGCGTTATACCTATTGCATCACGTCATTGAGTAAACGAGAGGCGAGGATGTCGATCAGATTTGATTTCGACAGGCGCAGTGAACCCGAGACGGCGCCTGTTCAGGGACTGCCGGAGCCGGTTCCTCCCAGTCGGGGTCCGGTGCACAAAACCGAGCGCTGGCTCACGAAACGGCTGCTCGAAAGCGCCGGCAATCCAGCGCTAGCCATCGTGCTGTGGGACGGCACGGAGGTCAAACCGGAAAGGCAACCGGTGATCGGCCGGCTGCGCATCCACGATCGTCGTGCGCTGCGCAAGCTGGCCATCAACCCTGACCTTGAATTCGGTGAACTCTACTGCGCAGGGCGCATGGACGTGGAGGGTGATCTCGTGCAGATCCTGGAAATCCTCTACCGTGCCCTGACCGCCGCCCGAACCGATGGCACGAGTTTGCTGGGACTGCTGCCGGCCATGTCGCGGCGCCCCCGCAACACGCTCGCTCGCGCCCGCGAGAATATCCAGCATCACTACGATATAGGCAACGATTTCTACCGGCTGTGGCTCGATGAGCAACTGGTGTACACCTGCGCCTATTACCCCACGCAGACAGAAACGCTGGAACAGGCGCAGCAGGCGAAGCTCGATTACGTGTGCCGCAAGCTGCGTCTTCAGCCCGGTGAGCACGCGGTCGACGCGGGCTGCGGCTGGGGCGCGCTCGCCCTGCACATGGCGCGCCATTATGGTGCCAGCGTCAGGGCCTTCAACATCTCGCACGAACAGATTGTCTTCGCCCGGGAACGGGCGCGTCGGGAGGGGCTGGAGGATCGTGTCGAGTTCATCGAGGACGACTACCGCAACATGAGCGGGGAATTCGACGCCTTTGCCTCGGTCGGAATGCTGGAACACGTCGGCGTCGCCAATTACGGGCAGCTCGGCGAACTGCTCAACCGGGTGCTCAAGCCCGCGGGGCGCGGCCTGATTCACAGTATCGGCCGCGATTATCCCATGCCGATGAACGCCTGGATCGACCGGCGCATCTTCCCCGGCGCGCAGCCTCCCAGTCTCGGCGAGTTGCTGGAGATCTTCGAACCCAGGGGTTTCTCGGTACTGGACATCGAGAACCTGCGCCTGCATTATGCGCGGACCCTGGAGCAATGGACCGAACGATTCGAACGCTCCGTCGACCGCATTCGGGAGATGTTCGACGAGCCCTTCGTGCGCGTCTGGCGTCTCTACCTGGCCAGTTCCATCGCGGCCTTTCGCAGCGGGACCCTGCAGCTCTTCCAGGTGAGCTTTACCCGTGGCGGTAATAACGACATACCCTGGACCCGCCAGTATCTCTATCGGGAAGGGGAGTGAACCCGGAACGCTGCGATGTCCTCGTGGTGGGCGGCGGCCCGGCCGGTTCCAGTTGTGCGTGGAAGCTCGTGCAGGCCGGCCTCGATGTACTGGTGCTCGACAAGCAGACCTTCCCGCGCGACAAGGTATGCGCAGGCTGGGTGACACCGCCGGTGATGGACTCGCTGCGTCTCGACCTCGAACACTACCGGCGTGAGCGCGTGCTGCAGCCGATTACAGGCTTTTGTACTGCTCTGATCGACGGCCCGCCGGTCGTTACCGGCTATGACCGCACGGTGAGCTACGGCATCCGCCGCTGCGAGTTCGACCACTACCTCCTGCAGCACAGTCGGGCACGCCTGGCACTCGGTGAACCGCTGGCCGGCATCGAGCGTGTTGACAAGCTCTGGCGCATCAACGGGCGTATCGAAACCCCGCTGCTGGTCGGAGCGGGCGGACACTTCTGCCCGGTCGCGCGCTACCTCGGGGCGAACCTGGGCAGCACCGAACGCGTAGTCGCCGCCAAGGAGATCGAGTTCGAGATGACTGCGGCGCAGCGGCGCACCTGCCGCGTCGAGGGGGAGCGTCCCGAGTTGTACTTCTGCCGCGATCTCAGGGGTTACGGCTGGGTATTCCGCAAGGGCGATTACCTCAACATCGGCCTGGGGCGTGAAGACAATCACAAGCTGGCGGAGCAGCTCGAGGATTTCCTTGATTTCCTCCGGCGCCGGCAGAGGATACCGGATGACGTACCCGCCCGCTTCAAGGGTCATGCCTACCTGCTTCAGGGGCACGGCGATCGCAAACGGCTGGACGAGGGCGTGTTGCTGGTTGGCGATGCTGCGGGGCTGGCCTCGCCGCAGAGCGGTGAAGGCATCCGCCCGGCAGTCGAATCCGGGTTGCTCGCCGCCGCGGTGATTGGCGCGGCGGGAGGCGACTACAGTGCCGCAGCACTCACCCCTTACGGCCAGCGCCTCGCCGCGCGCTTCGGCGGGTCCCTATCTTCCACGCCTGGCGTCACCGGACGGTCCCTGCGTAATTACCTCGGTGGCAGGCTGCTCGGCAACGCCTGGTTTACCCGCCATGTGGTACTGGACCGCTGGTTCCTGCACAGCAAACAGCCGCCGCTGCATGTCTAGCCCGCATTACTCACCGGGCGGCATGGAAAGGTTATAGACTGTTGAAGGGATTGACGTAGCGGCGAACAAACTGCAAGCAGCGTGTTTCCAGAGAACGCCTATCCTGGTGAGAAATGCGGGCTAGGAGCCTGCCGGGGCTTCCTGGTGGGCCATCCGGTGAAATACGGGAGCAAAACGAATGACTTCACTGAACGTTCCAGTTGCCCCGGGGAAGGGTGATGCCTGTCACAGTCCGGAACGATCAGACTCTTTATTCTTTGATCTGAAGCCGATGGGTCGTGAACGGCAGTAGGTATCGCGTCAGGCGATGTCGAATAACGCCGGGATGTATACATGAGCATCCTGTCTGTACTTCGAACACGGATGCCGGCCGGAGATGGTTGCACCGGGGAAGGACAATGCCGACAGGGTGGGGCTCATGCATTGTTGGTCCGGGTGGACTCCTCGAGACTGAAAGATCTATAAAGGAGCACGTCATGAATCGCAGAGTATCCTTGAGTATGGTGAGTATTTGTCTGCTGGGAGTGATGGCGATGACGGGGGCTGCCTATTCGGGGTCCGCCGACGCCCGGCTCAAGTTTTTCGGACGGGGCGAGCCGGCGAAGCTGGAGAACCTGCCGGCGGGGGATTTGCGCAATTCCATAGAATCATTGCCTGCCCAGACGCGCGCGCGCGCCCTTGGCTGGCTGCAGGTGGTCGAGTTCAGTGAACAGGATTTGCCCTACATGAGGGTCGATCCGCAGGGCGGCATCTACTATGCTGATACCTTCGCCAGTGACGATGTCTCCGGGTCCGGCAAGGCGCAATCCAAAGGCGCACCCTCGGAAAGGCTGACTGCGAAGACGGTCTTCAGGCTCCACAGCCGCCCCGGCGCCGCGCACACCATCTTCCTCGACTTCCACGGCGGAGTCGTCAGTCAGACGGCGTGGAACGCCTATCGCGGGGTCCAGGAATGGAACACGGCGCCTTACGACACCGACGGGAACAAAAAATCATTCAGTCATGCCGAAATCGGCGACATGGCCGAGATCTGGGAGCAGGTTGCCGAGGACTTCGTGCCATTCGATGTGGATGTGACCACCGAGGATCCCGGCAAGCGTGGTCCGAGCATCGGCTGGATACTCATCACCAGCAGTGCAGAGGCCGGCGCCAGATCACTGCCGGAACCGGGTGCGGGGGGGGTGTCCTATCTCAACACCTTCGGCTACAGCCAGACCGCATACTATTCGCCCGTCTTCGTCTATTACAACAACCTGGGGTCTCCCGCGGCAGTGGCGGATGCCGCTTCCCACGAGATGGGGCACACGATCGGTCTGACGCATGATGGAATCACGGGCAACAGAAACATCGTGAGAGGCGGAGGCAGCAAGGTTTCCTGGACGCCGATTATGAGTCTTGACCATTCCGCCCGTGTCTCCCAGTGGAGCCGGGGCGATTATCCGGGCGCCACCAACACCCAGGATGATCTCGGTATCCTCACCGGCTCGCTGGGCCGCCGCGGGGATGATCATGAGGACACGCGCTTTGCGACCGCAACCCCGCTCTCCCTCGATGGACGCGGACGGGTCAATGCCACCGATCCCTATACCGCCGAAAAACACCGGAATCCGAAAAACCGGGGTGTGATCGAGGGTCAGGACGATATCGATGTCTTCGGATTCAACGCCACTGCCGGCACGGTGGATCTCAGGATCGTACCGGCATGGGACGCCGCACACCCGCACGCCCGCAATGGCGCCAATCTGGATATCAAGGCGACACTTTTTGACGCCAGGGGCAGGAAGGTCGCCGTGGCCAGTTCGCGCGGCGACCTGAGCGCCAATCTCAAGGTCAAGGTGCCTGCCGGGCGTTATGTCATGGAAGTCAGTGGCGGCGCCATTCCCGACGTACCCTTTTCCCGCTATGGCAGTCTCGGGCAATATTTCATCACCGGGTCCGTCCCGACGCGCGGGAATCAGGCGGTCGCCGATCTGATAAAGTAGTCAAGGTCCCCAGATCGCCGGAGCCTTTCGCACGGGGTAAAGGTATGCCGCTTGCCTTTACCCCGCCTCGGCAACACTACGCACATCCACGGGTTGATGCGGACTCGCGTATCCCCGGGTCTCTCCGTGGCGTACCTCCTGTCGTCATTGTCCGAAGGGCGACACAGGCGTTTTCGTCCTCGCCTGCCCGGGTAGCCGTTCACGGTTGCCGCCGTCTGTTGTTCCGGTAACATGGCGTCTATCCCGGAATCCTGCTCCATCACCGAACGACACCATCTCCATGCCGAAGGAAACCCTGCGCGTCCGCGGCGCATGCCAGAACAACCTGAAGAACCTGGATCTCGACCTGCCGCTGAACGAGCTGATCGTGGTGACCGGAGTGAGCGGTTCGGGCAAGTCCTCGCTCGCCTTCGACACCCTCTACGCCGAGGGCCAGCGCCGTTACGTCGAGACCTTTTCACCCTATGCGCGCCAGTTTCTCGACCGCATGGACAAGCCCAGGGTGGAGCGCATCGAGGGCATCCTGCCGGCCATTGCCATCGACCAGACCAACCCGGTGCGCACCTCGCGCTCGACAGTCGGCACCATGACCGAACTCAACGATCACCTCAAGCTGCTGTTCGCACGCGCCACGCAGCTCTATTGCCGCGGCTGCGCTCAGCCGGTGCGACGCGACAGCCCGGACAGTATCTTCGCCGCGCTGCAGGCGCGTGATGGCGGCGAGCACCCGCGTGTCCTGGTTACCTTTACCCTCGAGGTGCCGGAAAACTTCACCCCGGACGAAGTCGAGCAGTTGCTGGCGCAGCAGGGTTACACGCGCCTTCATGCGCGAGAAGGCCGGCGACTGGAGGTGGTACAGGACCGGGTGCGACTCGCCGCGGCACACCGCGCGCGCCTGATCGAGGCGCTGGAGACAGCGCTGCGTCACGGCCGCGGCCGGGTGAGCGTCCGTTCCCTGGATGCGGCCGGTAACGCCGCCGCGCCCTGGCGATTCTCCAGCGAGCTGCATTGCGCCGATTGCGACATCCACTACCAGGAACCGACGCCGAACCACTTTTCCTTCAACTCGCCCATCGGCGCCTGCGCGACCTGCCGTGGTTTCGGCCGCACCCTCGGGATCGATTACGCGCTGGTCATTCCCGATAACGCCAGGACGCTGGCAGAGGGTGCTGTGAAACCCTGGCAGAGCGAATCCTACCTGGAGTGCCAGGGTGATCTGATGCGCTTTGCCAGGCAGCGTGGCATTCCCGTCGACGTGCCGTGGGAAAAGCTCACCGCAGCGCAGCAGCGCTGGGTGCTTGAGGGCGAAGGCGACTGGGACGACGGCGTCTGGTACGGCGTGCGGCGCTTTTTCGACTGGCTCGAGACCAGGGCCTACAAGATGCACATCCGCGTGCTGCTCTCCCGCTATCGTGCCTACAACGAATGCCCAACCTGCGCGGGCGCGCGCCTCAAGCCCGAGGCGCTGCTGTGGCGGCTTGGCAGCCTCGACAACGCGGCGGCGGTGCTGGCAGCGCAGGACCGTTTCAAACCGGCCGGGATGGCGCTGTCGGACGCGGCCTGGCGCGGCCTGCCGGGGCTGACCCTGTACGATGTCATGCGGCTGCCGCTGGAGCGTGCCGTGCGCTTCTTCGCCGGTCTCGAGCTGCCGGGTTCGCTCGATGAAGCCACTGAACTGCTGCTGGGGGAAATCCGCACCCGGCTGCGCTACCTGGTGGAGGTCGGCCTCGGCTATCTTACCCTCGACCGCCAGTCGCGCACCCTGAGCGGCGGCGAGGTGCAACGCATCAACCTCACGACCGCGCTCGGCACTTCCCTGGTCAACACCCTGTTCGTCCTGGACGAACCGAGCATCGGCCTGCACCCGCGCGATATGCAGCGCGTGATCGGCGTGCTGCAGCGCCTGCGCGATGCCGGCAACACCCTGCTGGTGGTCGAACACGATCCGCAGGTCATGCTCGCCGCCGACCGAATCCTCGACCTGGGGCCGGGCCCGGGAGAACGCGGTGGCGAGCGGGTGTTCTTCGGCACTCCGAAGCAGCTGCTGCGTGCCAGAGACTCCCTGACGGCGCAGTACCTGCGGGGTGAGAAAAAAGTTTCAATGGGGTCAGACTCGATTGATTTCGATCGTCCCGGCTTATCTACCGCAAACTGTTCTATCAAATCAATCGAGTCTGACCCCATTGAAACTCTGGAAATCCGCGGTGCGAGTGCGCACAACCTCAAGTCGATCGACGTACGGCTGCCGCTGAACCGTCTGGTGTGCATCACGGGGGTGAGTGGTTCGGGCAAATCCACCCTGGTGCAGGATGTGCTTTACAACGCCCTCGCCAAGCTCAAGGGCCGGCCGGTTGACCCACCGGGTGCGCACCGCTCCATTCTGGGCCATGACCGGGTCGAGTCGGTGGTGCTGGTCGATCAGTCGCCGATTGGCAAGACCACCCGCTCCAATCCGGCCAGCTACGTCGGCGCCTGGAACGCCATTCGCGAACGTTTCGCCGCCGTACCCGAGGCGAAGGCGCGTGGTTACAAACCCGGCACCTTCAGCTTCAATTCGGGAAACGGACGTTGTCCTGCCTGCGGCGGAAACGGCTTTGAACACGTGGAGATGCAGTTCCTGAGCGACGTTTATCTGCGCTGCCCGGACTGCGACGGCCGACGCTACCGGCCGGAGGTGCTGGAAATCGCACTGAAAGGCAAATCGGTCGCCGATATCCTCGACCTGACCGTGAGCGAGGCCCTGACCTTCTTTCATGATCAGCCCGCCGTACTCAGGGCGCTGGAACCGCTGTCCGAGGTGGGGCTGGACTACCTGACGCTCGGCCAGCCGGTACCGACGCTGAGCGGCGGCGAGGCGCAACGCCTCAAACTGGCCGGTCACCTCTCCCGGGCAGGGAAGAAGCGAACGATGAAACCGGAAACAGGCTCGGATTCCAGCCCCGGGCCCATTAGCCCCGGCACCCTGTTCCTGTTCGACGAACCCACCACCGGACTGCACTTCGACGACATTCGCACGCTGCTGCAGGCGATGCGCCGGCTGCTGGCCGAGGGTCACTCGCTGGTGGTCATCGAGCACAATCTGGACGTGATCATGGCCTCTGACTGGGTCATCGACCTGGGGCCGGAAGGCGGGGAGGCCGGCGGCATGGTCGTGTGCGCCGGTACACCGGCGGAGATCGCCGGTCATCAGACCAGCCACACCGGCGCGGCGCTGAGGGAGTACCGGAAAAAAGGGGACATTCTCCATTTTTCACTAAAAAAGGAGAATGTCCCCTTTTTTCCTCGACGGGCGAACATGATCGAGATCCTGCACGCGCGCGAGCACAACCTGAAGAACATCACCGTTAACATCCCCCGCGGCCGGTTCACCGTCATTACCGGCGTTTCCGGTTCCGGCAAGAGCACGGTGGCCTTCGATATCCTGTTCAACGAAGGACAGCGGCGTTATCTGGAATCGCTCAATGCCTACGCGCGCCAGTTCGTGCAGCCGGCCGCGCGTGCCGACGTCGATGCCATCTTCGGTATTCCGCCAACGGTGGCGATCGAGCAGCGGACCAGCCGCGGCGGGCGCAAGAGTACAGTGGCGACACTCACTGAGGTGTATCACTTTCTGCGCCTGCTGTTCGTCAAGCTCGGTACCCAGTACTGTCCCGATTGCGATCTGCCGGTCGAGCCGAAGACCGCGGAGTCGGTACTGGCGCAGCTCTCCAGGACGCATCGCAGCCGTGATATCACCTTACTCGCTCCACTGGTGACGGCGCGCAAGGGCTATTACACCGAGCTCGCCCGCTGGGCCGCCAGCAAGGGCTTCAGGACGCTGCGCGTCGATGGCGAACTGCAGCCGACCGAACCCTGGCCGCGGCTGGACCGCTATCGGGAACACGACATCGCGCTGCCGGTCGGCTCGCTGCGGGTGGGCAGGCGCAACGAGGCGGAATTGCGCGTGCTGTTGCAGCGTACGCTGGAATATGGCCAGGGCGTAATCATCGTGCAGGCGCCAGACGGTGAGGCCCTCTTTTCCAGTCACCGTGCCTGTCCGGGCTGCGGGCGCAGTTTCGAAGCGCCCGATCCGCGCCTGTTCTCCTACAATTCACGGCACGGCTGGTGCGGGGACTGCTATGGCACGGGTCTCAGGCTTGCCGGCTTCGATGCGGAACAGACCGGCGAGGAAATCTGGTGGACGGACTGGTGGGAGGGCGAGACCCCGGTATGCCCGGGCTGCTCGGGGCGGCGTCTCAACCCGGTGGCGCTGGCGGTGCGCTATCGGGACAGGTCGATTGCCGACTACACCGGGCTGACGGTGACGCAGGCAAGAGCATTCTTTGAAAAGATGCGGCTCACGGGGCGCGAGGCCGATATCGCGCGTGACATACTGCCGGAACTGCGCTCCCGCCTGCGCTTCCTCGCCGACGTGGGTCTGCCCTATCTCACGCTGGACCGCGCGGCCCCCACGCTGAGCGGCGGCGAGGCGCAGCGCATCCGGCTCGCCGCACAGCTCGGTTCCAACCTGCGCGGCGTGTGCTACATCCTGGATGAACCCACTATCGGCCTGCACCCGCGTGACAACCGCATGCTGCTCGATACCCTCGGCAGGCTGGCAGGCAAGGGTAACACCATCGTGGTGGTGGAGCATGACGAGGACACCATTCGCCGCGCCGGGCATGTTATCGACCTGGGTCCGGGCGCCGGCGTGAACGGCGGCGAGGTGGTGGCGGCTGGTTCCGTTGCCCGCCTGATGAAGGAGCCCCGCTCGCTGACCGGCCGGTTCCTGGCCCGGCCGCTGCGCCACCCCCTGTTCGCCCGCCGCGCGGTAAAACTCAGGGGCCGCAGCGCGATGCCCTGCGTCGAGGTGCAGGGTGCGCGGCTGCATAACCTTAAAAACCTGTCGGTGCGCATTCCCCTCGGACGCCTGGTGTGCGTCACCGGCGTCTCCGGTTCCGGTAAAAGTACCCTGGTGCGCGAGGTGCTGCACGAGAACCTGCGGCGCAGCATGCAGCCGGCCGGAAAACGCGGTCGACACGCGCACGCGCCACTCGGCTGCCGTGCGATCACAGGTCAGCACTACCTGCAGCGTGTGCTGGAGGTGGACCAGACGCCGATCGGCAAAACGCCGCGTTCCTGCCCGGCCACCTACGTCGGTATCTGGGACGAGATCCGCCGGTTGTTCGCCGGCACCCCCGAGGCCCGCATTCGCAATTACGGTCCCGGGCGGTTTTCCTTCAACGTCAGGGGAGGGCGCTGCGAGGACTGCGAAGGTCAGGGGATTCGCAAGATCGAGATGAGCTTCCTGCCCGACGTCAAGGTGACGTGCGAGGCCTGCAACGGCGCGCGTTTCAATCCGGAAACCCTGAGCGTCCGCTACCGGGACCGCGACATCGGCGCGGTACTGGCCATGAATGTACGTGAAGCCGCCGCGTTTTTCCGCGCCCACGCCAGGATTCACCGTACCCTGCAACTGCTCGATGACGTCGGTCTCGGTTATCTCACACTCGGGCAACCGAGTCCGACGCTGAGCGGCGGCGAGGCGCAGCGCATCAAACTGGTCACCGAACTGGCGAAGTCCGGAATCAGAGCGGGGATGGCACTGAATGCCGATGTTGCCGCAAGGCCCGGCACATTCTACGTGCTGGATGAACCGACGGTCGGTCTGCACATGGCGGACGTGGAGAAACTCCTCCACGTGCTGCACCGTCTGGTCGAGGCCGGCAACACCGTGGTAGTCATCGAACACAATCTGGAAGTCATCGCTGAGGCCGACTGGCTCATCGACCTGGGACCGGAAGGCGGCGAGCGTGGCGGGCGCATCGTGGCGCAGGGCGCGCCGGAGGACTGCATGCAGGCAAGGGGATCGCACACGGCGCGTTTTCTGCGTGACTTCCTGCGCGGGCGTTCGACTCGCTCCGGATCAGCATCAACACATTGACGCCGGGTGACGGTTAGTTGACAGGATTCGATATTCTTTTCACACCATAACAGAGTTTTCCGGTAAACATAATCTGTTCATTGATAACACGTTCCCTATACTGGAAAGAACATTTAGCTGGTCCACTGAATTGACAGGTAGTTGGTATGTGATTTGCAGGGTTATGGATGAACCAAACAGCGAAGGGGTGATGCGATGATTGCACAAACCATTGGCGGTTCCCTGATTACCCAGGCTTCACTGCGGGAATATTTTCATAATGAACTCCACGAAGCCCTGAATCATCAGAAAATCCAGGCAGAAAGCGAAACGGTTTTCTATCTCACCAACCTGCTGACGATGTATGCACGCAGCGACGAACTGTTCGAGCAGACCAACTACGGGATCGATATCAAGCCTCTGGCCGTGATCTATTCCGAGGCATTGAGCGAATCCAGCGCCCAGGTACGCACCAGATTGTTGCAGCGCCTCGGCGATACGGCCCTGTTCATCGCCGGTGTCTTCGCCGACAGCCTCAACCGCAAACTCGTCGATGTCGATTACTACGTTGCAATGGGCGGTGCCGCCTATGCGCAGGTATCCGATTCCATGCGCGGCTACCGGTCGGTGAAATCGCTCGCCAGCCTGTTCAATGAGCTGCGCGAGAAATTCATAAGTTTTGTCGACGTGCTGAACGAGGTCAGTGAGCGTTCCAACCTTGCCTCTGACCGCGACGTGCTGCGTCTCTACGAGGTATGGGTGCGCACCGGCAGCAAACGCAGCGAGGCGCAATTGCGCAAACTCGGCATCGACCCGGTGCATACCGGCAAGGCGGAATTTCGCCATTAACCGCATGCTGCTCAACCGGCTGCAGCAGCACCTGGAAAGCATTTACGAGGTGCACAGCGGCTACCGGGTCGCCGATTTCCTCATTGACGACCCCGGACTGGCCCGTGACCTCGATGTCTCGGAAACCGCCCGGGAGTTGCCGGAGAAGCTGCTGATTCATCAGGAAGACGAAGACGCCGTCAACATTGCGCTTTTTCTTGATCCCGGGCTGCTGCAGCGACTGGAGGCCAACGATCCCATCGAATGGCTGCACGCGGAGAACCTGCACGATTTCTGGCTGGCGCTGGAGGGTATCAGCCATTTCCTCTATTTCACCTGGAATGCCGGTTACGAACGGCGGGTGTCGCTGCTGGAGATGGAATTGCAGGGGGAGGTCGATAAATACGTTCTGGCTGCATTCCTGTTCCACCGCCAGCGCCAGGGCCAGGTTCCCGCCAGGCTTCATCAACACCTGTTTCATAATGTCGCCTACGATTCGCGGCTCACCGCCGCGGAACTCCAGCGTTACCGCAGCGCCAACGATTTTGCCGCCAGGTTCTGTCGCCACCTCGAATCGATGCTCCTGGGGCAACGATTCTGCAATGGTTTGTTCAATACGCTGCGACGTTTCTATCGCCTGACGCAGCGCCACAAGATTAACGCTATCGAACATCTGGGTAAGTCGATGGTGGGGCCGGCCGGTATCCCGCCAGCGTATCATCCTCACTGACGATCGACCCACCGGCAGGGTGGATGGCCTGCCTGCACTTCTTTCCTCTGCGTGCGTGATTTCCGGGAGGGGTTCCGCCGTCACTTACAAGTTCCTGTGAAAACAGCAGGATGAAGTTAGCCGATGCGTCGGCGATATTTATTGTTTGTGCGTCGTCACCCTTTTTCGGGCCATTCCGTTAACTCTCTCTGTAATCCACTACCAAGGAGACTGTCATGAACAGGCAGAGCAGATCCTCATCCGTGCTGGCATCGGTCATGGCCATGATCCTCGCGATACCGGGCGGCGCCTGGGCCGATGGGGGGCATGGTAATAACGGCTGGAACAAGGGCGGTAATAAATGGAATGGGCATTACAACACCCATTACAACAACTACAAGTACAGCAACAACTACCATGGATATTACCAGGGGAAGCCGGGTTATTATCCCTACTACCCGTGCAACAACTGCGGCAACCATAACCACAACAACCACGACCATAACTACAACCTGTGGTACGGCCTGATCGGTGGTGGCATTCTCGGGTATGCCCTTGGCACCTATCAACAAAGCAACGCTGCTGAACCGGCCTACTATCCGCCGGCCAGCACCGCGCCACCACCTTCGACGGTGACCCGCTACGAAACCACCATGCCGGTCGACTCCTGCCTGCAGCAGCGGGAGTACCAGACAAAGATCATGGTTGGCGGCAAACAGGTGAACGGGTATGGCACGGCCTGTCTGCAGCCGGATGGCTCATGGCGCTATGGCGCGGCCCAGGCTTCGGCCTACTGAGTGAGTTTGTCACGCCGGTATTGTACGCCCGGCTTGCGTGCCCACCAGCTTCCTCCACCTGCCCGTTTACGGGAATGCAACTCAACGGGTGGAGGATTCCTTCCATTGGCGATGTTATATCACCCCTGAATAGCACTAAGTTAAGCCTAATCACACCCCTATGGCCACGGAATCACACGGAAAAACACGGAATACAGGCTCTTCTTTCCGTGTCTTCGGTGTGATTCCGTGGCTATTTATCGGGCTTGGGCACTTAACTAAGTGCCATTCATATCATCCCTAAGTCCGACGGGCCCCGGGGAAAGCCCTGCTTAATGGGAAATTGATGGCCACGGCGGCCGGCTCCGTGCCGGTTGCCACCGTATTTTCGCGTTCACCGGCGAATCTTCGGATCTGCCCGTTAACCATGCATACCACGCGTTTGTACAGCTACCTGCCGGTCACCGGCAGGCACCAGTTTCCTTTCAATTTTTACCCGAACCGCCGACAACCTTCCCGAGGGCACTACAAAGGCTGGGGCGTGGATATGCACAGGGTAGAGAATTACGGCGCGATCAAGCCGGGCGGCCGGTCACGCGTCGACAGATCGGTGATGTTCCTGCTGTTCACCAATCTGGCCACCATCGTGTGGGCCGTGCTGGAACAGTGGAATGTCTCCGACCTGTTGTGGATTTACTGGGGTCAGAGCGTGATCATCGGCTGGTTCAACGTGCATCGCATCGTCGACCTCGACCGGTTCTCCACCGACGGTCTCCGGATCAACCACAAGCCGGTGCCGGTGACATGCGAGACGCAGCGCTGCACCGCCGTATTCTTCGCCATGCACTACGGGATGTTCCACCTGGTCTACGGCGTATTTCTCCTCATCACGTTCCGCATTCAGCCCGGCATCCCGCTGCCCGGCATTCTGCTTTGCATCCTGGCGTTCTATATCACCCACCGCTTCTCCTACCACGACAATCTCAAGCGCGAGATCGACGGCGTGCCGAACATCGGGACCCTCATGTTTTTTCCCTATGCGCGCATCCTGCCCATGCAACTCATGGTACTGCTGGGCAGTTATATCGCCGGAAACCATACCACCGAACTGGTTTTCTTCCTGCTGCTCAAGACCGCGACGGATGTCGCTATGCATTTCATCGAGCACACACTGACCTGGCCCGGTGGCGGGCGGGCGTCCCGTACCCGGTCCTTAGGAAGCGTGATGGTCCCACCGGGAGTGATCCGGTCGCCAGGGTTCCACGGACCGGGTGAAGGTCCAGAGGCGGAACCCGACTAACTCGCACGCATTTTTTCTCTCTTATCCTGAGTTCCCGCCGGTACCCGCCGTCGGCAAGTGTTTGTGCAGGAGCTGGCCCTCGCGTGACGCCGGTCTTCGCCCCTGATTTCACCGACAGCCCTGCGACCGCGCCAGGTTTGGCGTGTTACTATCCCTGTCGACCGCGCCGCCCTCGTCATCCCGGAGCAACAACCGCTATGGACTCACTGGAAAACCTCAAGGCCCGCCTGCGGGAATTCGCCGCTGTCCGTGATTGGGAGCAGTTTCACTCGCCCAAGAATCTGGCGATGGCGCTCATCGTGGAGGCGGCCGAACTGGTGGAGCATTTCCAGTGGCTGACGGAAGAGCAGAGCGGCGACCTCCCGGCCAAAAAACTCTCCGAGGTGGAATACGAACTCGCCGATATCCAGATCTATCTCATCCGCCTCGCCGACAAACTGAGCCTCGACCTGCTACGGGCCGTGGACGCCAAGATCGCCTTGAACGAACTGAAATACCCGGTGGAGAAGGTGCGCGGCAGCGCCAAAAAATACACCGAGTTCGACGAAGGCTGCTGATGATCGAGCCCACCACCAACCGGGCCCCGCATAAGCCCGGTGTCTACCCGGACCTGCCGCTGAGTGGCCATGCCTGAGCACTTGGTTAAGCCTGAATCACACCCCTATGGCCACGGAACCACATGGAATACAGGCTCTTTTTCCCGTGTCTTCCGTGTGCTTCCGTGGCTATTTATCGCGCCTGGGCACTTGACCAAGTGCCATTCAACCCAAGTCCACCTCGAAAGATCGGGATTTCTCCCGCGGAACTCAGAAGCCGACGCCGACACCGACGCCACTGCCCCAGTTGCCGCCGCTGCTGCCGCCCACGCCGATGTTGAAAAAGGTTGAGGTACCGTCCCGCCCCTGTGACTTGGGCCACAGGTGGAGTTGCCTGGCGGAGATGATCGTGTAGGTGTAGTTCGCTTCACCTATCTTGCCGGACTGGGTGCGCGTGATCGTCCCGACTGCGGTGACCTGCCGGCCCGCGGTGTAGTTGGCGGGTTCCAGGTAACCGGTCCGCATGATGATAAAGCGTCCCTGAGCGGTGCCATCACTCTTCGGCCGTCCGTCGGAGTCGAGCGGGTAGGCCAGCACCTCGATCTGCGTGCTGTCCTTGAGGTTGGTGGTACTCACGATGACGCCGCCCCACTGCACGCTCTTGCCCGTGGTCGGCCGCGGTGCAGAGGCAACGCCCTGTGGTGTCAGCGAGTGGTCGACCCCGTCGGTATTGAAGGTCGGCGCGCTCGCGCAGGCAGTGACAAGCAACAGCAGAACCAGCAGGGGGAAGTGCCGCATCGGGATGACCTCATCAACGTCAGTAGGGATAGCCATAAGGGCGCCAGGGATTGTAATACCACGGGCCGTACGGCCCGTACCACGGCCCGTACCAGGGATCGTACCAGCCAGGGTAGGGATAGCCGTAAGGTGCCACGGATTCCCTGGGCCACAGGTACCATGCCTTCGCCTCGACCACGGGATAACGATAGGGGTACTCGCCCACCTTGTGCGTCTCGGCGCGCAGCAGCGTGCCGGTGACGGTGACCAGGCGGTCGGCGGCATAGATCTTCGGATCCAGAAAGGCGGGCACGATGGCGATGAAGCGCCCGCCGCTGTCATCGTCGAGCCTGGGTTCCCCGTCCTTGCTAGAGCGGACGCGAGAGCACGGTCAGCAAGGTGGTTTTTTCCCGGTTCCCGGTTTCGATCAGCTTGCCGCCCCAGCGAACCTCCCGCCCCCGGTAGTCGTCGATATTGTCGCGCACTGTCTCCACCGGCGGGTTGTCGGCGGGCGCCTCCCGGATCATTCGGGGAATGTTCGAGGCGCAGGCACTCAACAGCAGGCCGGTTAGCAGCCATAGCAGGGCGGACTTTCGAATCAAACCATCCATACTGATAGTTTAGTCGACCCGTTTTCGGGAAGGGTATACCTGAATGCGTTGCGTATACTGTCACCGGTATCATCTACCGGAGCTTCCCAATGCCGATTCTCAACGGAGTACCTCATCATGACGCTCATGTATGAGAGCCTGGCGCTGATAGCAGGGTTTGTTCTTCTCTATAGTATCGTAGCCAGGGGCGTCGAACGAACCTGGGTGAGCGGCCCCATCGTGTTTACGGCGTTCGGCCTGCTGATCGGCCCCATGGGTCTCGACCTGCTCTCTTTCGAGACCGAGCGGGAAACGCTCAAAACCCTGGCGGAACTGACGCTGGCGCTGGTCCTGTTCACGGACGCCGCCGACGCCGATCTGGGCGTGCTGCGAAGATCGGCGCGGCTGCCGGTTCGCCTGCTGGTCATCGGTCTGCCACTGACTATCGTGCTGGGTTACCTCGCCGGGTTGCTCCTCAGCGTCAACCTGTCCGCACTGGAAGTGGCGCTGGTGGCGATCATTCTGGCCCCGACGGACGCCGCACTCGGCAAGGCGGTGATCTCCAACGAGGCCGTTCCGGCCAACGTGCGCCAGGGCCTCAACGTGGAAAGCGGCCTGAATGACGGGATCTGCGTGCCGGTCCTGTTTATCTTCCTCGCCCTCGCACAGGATACGGGTCCCGGGGCGGTGCCCTGGAGTCATGCGCTGGCCCTGGTCGCCGAGGAAATCGGCATCGGCCTGGCCGTTGGTATCGTGCTGAGCGTCCTCGCGGTGCAGTTGCTGGGATACGCCGGCAGACATCAGTGGCTGACGCCGACCTGGCTGCAGATCCCCATAGTCGCGCTGGCGCTGACCTGCTTCGCTACGGCCCAGTCGCTGGGCGGTAGTGGCTTCATCGCCTCGTTTGCGGGCGGTCTGCTCTTCGGAGGACTTGCCAGGCAGCATAAGGAGATGCTGCTGCGGGCGGCCGAGGGGACGGGGGATACCTTCGCCCTGATCACCTGGGTCATCTTCGGCTCGGCGGTGATCGGTCAGGCGCTCGGTTTCTTCAGCTGGCGGCTGCTCGTCTATGCGGTGTTGAGCCTGACCCTGATCCGCATGCTGCCGGTATTCCTGTCGCTCACCGGATTGGGGATGAACACCGAAAGCAAGCTCTTCATCGGCTGGTTCGGGCCGCGGGGACTCGCGAGCATCGTGTTCGCCGTCATCGTCGTCAACGCCAACCTGCCCAACAGTCATGCCATCGCTGTGGTGGTGGTTTATACCGTCGTCCTCAGTATTCTGGCACACGGGATCACTGCCAATCCCTGGGCCAGCGCATACGGTGAGCGCATGCGCCGTCAGTCGTCGGAGTGATCGACGACCCTGCCGCTTCTTAGGGTGAACCCGGCGTCAGTGGCGGATTAAGGAAGGCATCTACGAAGGTACTGCGCAACTGATCCATTCATGTCGGGATCTTCCGCTGATGAAATGGAAGTTGACAAATCCCGTGTGCGGCGAGTGTATCCGGGGTTACAGCTTTGTGTAAGGCGAAAAAAAACGTGAGCGGACAAGCCGCCCACGTGCATGAGAAACCATCTGATTTCCGGTGAGTCCCTAACGGTCGCCGGCTACCCCGCTGAGGAACTTCGGACCCGCACCATAGGGCGGCTGCACGAAGGTGGGATCCGGGGTGTTGTCCGGCTGGTCTATCTGCAGGCTCGCGTCCTCATCAGGATTACCCGTCGTGCTCGAATCCACGGTCACTACACGGCCCTGGTTGGCACCGAATGTGCTTCTCCGGTGACCATTCTGCCCGGCAAGACTGTCCAGGAACGGCGCAGTGCGTGCACCGGGTGCAGGTAGTTGTCCGGTGCGAGCTGGTGGACAACGGGACCCATGATGACCGGCACGGTCCAGGGCTGTCGGATCTGCCAGGCTGATACCGCTGTTGTAGTCGTCACCGTCGGCCAGCTCGAAGAACTGGAAGTTGGCCCCGCCGCTGGTGCGGCAGACTTCATCCAGCGGGTTGCCCTGGCCGTAGCAGGAGGCGAACACGTAACGCTTGCCCAGGTTCAGCGGCTTGTCGATCGATCATGGTCTGCACGATCCGACCACCGGAACTGCTGAACGGACGGTTCCTGAGGTCGATCGTCTGCGTCATGCCGGACAGGCCGATGTACCAGCCGCCGCGCTGCATGAAGGGATTGCGGTCGAACACGGCCCGAGCACGGTGTCGAGGCTCTTCTGGATCGACTGGCCGGAGAAATCGCCCACGTTGACGGCCGGCGCGATCGGGAACCAGGTGTACAGATCACGCAGGGTGATGTCGTGGTCCGGAAGCACCGCGTTGCCGAAGCGGAAACCGTTGGCCATGGAGATATCGACGCCGGTCCAGCCGTTTGCGCCTGAGCTCGCCACGACATCGTTGGTCACGGTGCGTATGGCATCGGCGATGAAGTTGTTCAGGGTGTCTTCCAGCACGTGATGCCTGAGCAACAGGGTGTCGGTGTGGCCGACCACGGTATCGAGGCTCTCGGTCAACTGCAGACCGTGTTTGCTGGTATCGCCGCAGTCATCCGGGGGGTGGGCGCGCCACCGGCGGCGGGATCGGCACGGCATTCGGATCCGTACAGTAGCCACCCGGCATGAAGGTGTGGCGTTGAACCGGCACGTCGCCGCCGTCGAGGAACGGATCTTCGATCCAGTCGACCAGTTGCGCCATTTTTTCGTCTTCCTGGCCTGTCGTCGGAATGGCCTTCCATCGGAAACTCGTGACCTTGCCGTTGCTGACGGTCAGGTCGAGGCGGCCGACGTACATGTCGCGGTTGGTTTCCACGACAATCGCCGCGCCATTCGAGTACTCGAATTCCGCGTCGGGGCTCAGTCGGGTCTGTTCGGGTGACAGTATTACCCTTGGCCAGCAGGGCGCCGAGGGTGACTTCGTGGGTATGCGCCGAGTACATCACGTCGATGTCGCTGAAGTGCTTGGCCAGGTAGAGGTTTTGTGACATGCCGAGCTCAGACTGCACGACGATAAGGCACTTCGTCGGATTGCACAGCGGATCTTTTTTCACCATCTCGATGATTCCGGGCAGTTCCTCGACGCCCTGGGTGAAACGCAGGCCGATGTTGAACACATCCGCCTGCTGCGGCACGATCGCCGCGGACAGACCGATTACGGCGACGTTCACGCCGCTTTCGAGGGAGAGGATCTTGTAGGGGTCCATCATGCGGTTGTGGTTGGGCACGGGGGCGTCGTTGTAGGTGTTGGCGGACACGACCGGGAAGTTCGCCTTGATGACGCCGCTACCGACTGGCGTGGCATTATTCGGCGTATGGCACTGACGTTCAGTGCAGATATACCCACTGGCAGCATCGGTAAGACCCGGCAATCACTCGGGATGTCGCCACAGCTGATCTGGCTGCGACATCACCGCAATATTCGCGGGAAGGGTCGGGAACGGTCCGTACTTGCCGAAATGACCGCGGAACACCGCGGGGCCATAGCCGTAATCCCAGTTGCCCGGGGTGAACACGTCGATGCCCAGGGCGTTGATCGCCACCATCATGGCGTCGCCGACGGTGAACATGCCCTCGGCGCTGCCGTGGGTGATGTCGCCGACCGACAGTATCAGGGTATTACCCGGATTGTCTTTCTTGATGTGATCGGCAAGGTATTTCAGGCGCGCCAGGCCGCCGGACTCCTCGACCTGGTATTCTCTGCCGTTTCGTTTTTTCAGTACCGCCGCATGCGATACCAGCGTGCCGTGCAGGTCGCCCATTTCGACGAGTGTGATATGACTGTCGGCAAACGCCTGCGTCCCGAATGTCCCCATTACCAGGGCCGTGGACAGCAGCGTCTTGACAACAGTTCGGGACTGTTTCGTTGATATCATCGTTCACTCCTCAGGAAAGTCGTTGTTATGCTGTTCGTACACCACCTACCCTAGGTGGAATGCCGTGGGCCTTGGAATAGGGAAATTCCTTATCGGCGATGCGCGAACGCCTCATTCAGCATATAAGGCGATTCGAATGCAGATCCCCGGACGGTGCAGAGCCGGGGTGAGGAAAGGCAAAGGAGAATGGTGCAGGCTGGAGCGTCGTGGTATCGACGTTGATCGTTATTATTTCGTGTCTTTCCGTGTGCTTCCGTGGCTATTCGCCTGAATCAGGGACTGATGACGCCCAGCCGTATAGCCAGGCGGGTGATGCCTGCAATACTGGTGATTCCCAACTTGTTCTTCACACTGGTGACATGATGGCCCACGGTCTTGGGACTGAGGTTCAGCAGTTCGGCGATCTCGTTGACCGACTTGCTGTCCGCAAGCAGGCGGAATACCTCGAACTCCCGGGGGCTCAGTTCCGACACCGGTTGCACGTCGGTGGATGAGGTGCGTTTCAGCAGGAACGGCATCATCTCCTGACCGACATAGAGTTTGCCGGCGGCGACCTGGCGCACCGCCTCGACCATCACGCGCGAGGCGCTGCGCTTGGAGATGTAACCCAATATTCCGGTGTCCAGCGCCCGGTTCAGGAAAACCTCGTTCTCGTGCACGCTGAACACCAGGATGCGCGCGGCGCTGTCGCGCGACAGGATGCGCCGGCTCGCCTCGATCCCGCCCACCCCGGTCATGGACAGATCCATCACCACGACATCCGGATGATGCTCCAGATAGCTACGATAGGCTTCCTCGCCGTCGGCCGCCTCGGCGATAATCGTGATGTCGGAGGTGCTTTCCAGCAGACGCCGGTAGCCCGCGCGCACCACCTCATGATCGTCTGTCAGCAAGACCCTGATTCTGTCCATGGGGCTACACCACCTCGGGCGCCGTGGCAGTCACAGGGATCATCGCGCTGACCGTTACGCCGCCATCCGGTATGCCGTGAATCGTGAAGTGTCCACCGAGCGCCTCGACCCGTTCCCGCATGCCGGCGATCCCAAGCCCGCGTCCGTTACCCGCGGGTTCCATGCCGCGGCCGTTGTCGCGCACGACGAGCGACACGATATTGCCATCGCCGGGTGTGCACGCCTTGCCCTGCGCGTCAGTGCCCTTCGTGAGGTGGATCGTCACCTGCCTCGCGGCGGCATGCTTGGCGATATTGGTCAGGCACTCCTGCACGATGCGGTAGAGTGTGATGTTGATCTGCTCGCCCAGTGCATTGAGTTCTCCGACGGTGGTTAAATCATAGTCGACCCCGGGGAACCTGGCGCGGCAGTCATTCACCAGATCCTCCAGCGCCACCACCAGGCCCAGGTCATCCAGTACGCCTGGCCTCGCCCGTTGTA
This sequence comes from uncultured Gammaproteobacteria bacterium, assembly GCA_963710815.1. Taxonomy (GTDB): domain Bacteria; phylum Pseudomonadota; class Gammaproteobacteria; order UBA9214; family UBA9214; genus CAVQCA01. The sequence goes on from CAVQCA010000076.1 coordinate 161,146, forward strand.
TCATGCAGTGAACTACATCATAGAGATGTGCCGATACGTCCAGGATCGCCTTCGCGCTGGCAGTGACCCGGGTGTCTTTCATGCCCGCCACATCGCCTATCGTCTCCGCATCCGCCTGTATGGCGGTGATGCACTGCCCCAGTTCATCATGCAGTTCACGCGCCAGATGCCTGCGTTCTTCTTCCTGTACCGCGAGTGACTTGCGGATCAGAAAGCGGTTCTCTTTCAGGAGGGAGCGGCTTTCCTCCTCCGCCCGCTTGCGCTCGGATGCCTCGTCTTCCAGGGTGCGATTGGTCCGGACCAGTTCCGCAGTACGCTGGCCAACCAGACGCTTTACACGTATGTTGTGAAAGATGCTGAAGCCCAGCACGGCAAGCAGCGCCGCAAACCAGTACCAGTAACGCTTCACGATCCCGCCGAGCGTCAGCTCCCCGAAGTGCTTGTAGGGCCCGATGTGCAGGTCCCTGAACAAGTCGTGAACACGCTGGTAGTCGAGCGGCACGGTCCAGCCGGCATTCTTGCCGGCCGTGGCGGCGGGATGATCGGCGGGCATGCTGAGCAGCGCCATGGTGACGGCTTTGGCAATCTCGTCGGAGGTCTGCTTCGCCTTGGCAAAGGCCCATTCGGGGTACAGGCGCGTGCTGTGCCGGAAGGGGAATCCTTCCTCGACGCGGGGATTGAGGATGCGGTAATCATCGAGTTCGATCAGGCCCTGCCCGGCCATGCGCTCCAGTACGTCGGTGCGCACCGTGCCGGCGTCGACCTTGCCGTCGCGCACCTGGAAGACCACTTCATCCTGGGGGAAGCCGACGAACTTCAGCTGCGCCAGGTCGTGGAACGGATCGATGCCGGCCTCGGCCAGTTCACGCCAGGCCATCTGAAAGCCGCCGAACGCCTCGCTGTCCACCGCTGCGAACGAGGCATGCTTCAGGTCGCGCAGATCCCTGATGTCGTCGCGGTCCGCCCGGGTGAAAATGACGGCGCCGAACTCCTTGTACACCTGCCCATGGCGGACATTCATGAGGGTGGCGATGCGCGTGATCCCGTACTGCGATTCGAGCTCGACGTAATTGCCGGGATTGGTCAGGATGAAATCGAGTGCCCCGTGGTCCAGGGCCCCCTGCATCTCGTGCAGATCGAGCGGAACCAGCCTGAACTCATACCCCGGCAAGGCGGCCGTCAGATAGTCGGTGGTTTGCTCCCATCGCTGTCTGGCATTTTCATCGCCCCGGAATGCGAGTACGCCGACGGTGATCTGGTGATTGGCCGCGCAGGTCGCCTGTGGTGCAGTCCAGCCAAGCAGCACGACGATGAATACAAGCAGATGCAGTTTGTTCAAATCATGGGCCCTTACGTAGTGGGCGGACGTAGACGCGTATCTGACCCGGGGTGGGCAGTAAACGGTGTTGTTATGGTTTCCTTAATTAATCCCTCTCCCCCGCTTAGTGGGGGAGAGGGTTAGGGTGAGGGGGAGAAGTTATTTAAACTCCCTCACCCTGCCCCTCTCCCTTAGGGAGAGGGGACGTCCAATTCGACGGGCCGGTACTTGACCGGAGTCTGAATCTTTCAGGCCAAGATAGCAGTTACTGCGCGCGCTTCGCAATCAAGCCGGCGGAATCGGAGGTTAATCGGGTGGTTTCCCGCGAAACGGGTCGGTTATGCTTCCTGTTGGGTGCCAACCGGACGTTGGCGACCGCCATTCAAGACAAAGGAGCCGCTTGCATGCCGCATATCACCGAGACCCTGGCACTGGTGACCGTACTGGGCCTTGGCGCCCAGTGGCTGGGCTGGCGACTCAGGATACCGGCCATCGTACTGCTGACCCTGTGCGGCCTGCTGCTCGGGCCCGTGCTGGGCATCGTCCGCCCCGGCGAGACCCTGGGGGAGGCCTTCCAGCCGCTGATCAAGCTCGGGGTGGCGGCCATCCTCTTCGAGGGCGGACTCAGCCTGCGCCTGAACGAGCTCAAGAAGGCCGCGGCGGGCGTCAACCGGCTGATCACGGTCGCGGTGATCCTGAGCCTGGTGTTCGGCGCGTCCGCCGCCCACTGGATCGGCGGCCTGTCCTGGCCGGTGGCGGTGATCTTCGGCGCGATCGTGGTGGTGACCGGTCCCACGGTGATCCTGCCGCTGCTGCGCCAGGCGCGGCTGCGCCGGCGTCCGGCCTCCTATCTGAAATGGGAAGGCATCGTGAACGATCCCACCGGCGCCCTGCTGGCGGTGGCGGCGTTCGAATACTTCGTGAGCTCGGGGCAGGCAAGCATCGGCCACAGCCTGCTGGTGCTGGTCCTGGGGCTGGCGGTGGCGGGAGGACTGGGCGGCATCGGCGGGTGGCTGCTGGGACGGGCCTACCTGGCCGGCCAAGTCCCCGAATATCTCAAGGGGCCCCTGGCGCTGGCCGCCGCCCTGGGCGTCTACGCCTTGTCCAACCTGGTACTGGAGGAGGCCGGCCTGGTGGCGGCGACGGTGATGGGCCTGGTGCTGGGCAACATGGGGTTGCCGAGCATCGCCGAGCTGCGGCGCTTCAAGGAATCCGTCGCGGTGCTGCTGGTGTCCGGCATCTTCCTGCTGCTCACCGCGGACCTCGACCCGCAGATCATGCTGCGGCTCGACTGGCGCAGCGTCGCGCTGCTGGCCGCGATCCTGTTCCTGGTGCGGCCGCTGGCCATCGGGCTCGCCACTATCGGCGCCGGGATGACCTGGCAGGAGCGGGTGCTGGTGGGCTGGATCGCCCCCCGCGGCGTGGTGGCGGCGGCGGTGGCCGGTGTGTTCGGCCCGTCCCTGGCCGCGCAGGACTACGCGGGAGGCGAGCTGCTGCTGCCGCTGGTGTTCGCCCTGATCCTGATCACCGTCGTGATCCACGGTTTCAGCCTGGGCTGGCTCGCCCGGCGCCTGGGTCTCAGCGCCACGGGGGAGGGCGGTCTGCTGCTCGCCGGCGCCGGCCCGTGGAGCACCGGCCTTGCAGAGGCGCTCCACAAGCTGGAGGTTCCCGTGCTCGTGGCGGACAACTCGTGGCACCGGCTGCGTCCCGCGCGGCTCGCCGGGATTCCGGTATATTTCGGTGAACTGCTCTCGGAGCAGGCAGAGACTTCCCTGGAACTGGGGGAGATGGGCAGCCTGCTGGCGACCACCAGCAACGATGCCTACAACGCGCTTATCTGCGCCCACTACGCCGCGGAACTGGGGCGCCATCGTGTCTATCAGCTACCCGCGGAGGAGGTCGCCGAGCACCGGCGTCCGGGGCCGACGGCCCGGGGGCTGACGGCCTTCGCGGACGGTGTGCAGTTCGAGGACCTGGAACGCAACTGGTACGGCGGCTGGACCTTCCAGCGCACCGGCATCACCGAGGACTACGGGCAGGAGGCGTTCCTTGCAGCCCTGCCGGAAGGTGCCGTGCCGCTGCTGGTGATCACCGCCAAAGGCGCGGTCAGGGTCATCGACACCGAGCACCCGCTGAAGGCGGACCCGGGCGACCGGATACTGTGGTTCGGGCGCAAGGACCTGGCCACTCCGCGGCCGCCTCTTTGATTGAGGATCCCTCATCCCAACCTTCTCCCGGGGGGAGAGGGGATAGGGTGCCGCCAACCCACGGGTTCTCCTGAAGAGCCGACATATTGAATCTCAAGTGACGATCAGGGGTGAGAGATGACCAACGAGCACGAGCAACCTGTGTCCTGCCCGAGTCCGTCCGCACCGGATCTGTCGAAACTGAGGGTGGTGGAACTTGCGCCGGTGGAACGGCTGCCGGACTATCGGGCGGCCATGCGGCTCGCGCGCGCCGAGGCGGAGCGGGCGGCTCGGTGAGTTACATGACTGGTGCCGTCATGGTATGAACCGTGACGCGGGACTTCGGTCATCCGCTGCGGATCCGCGGGTGACGGTGTATGAGGGGGATGTTGCCCGTGTTTTGAGGGCCGGCCAGCCGGTGTACGGCTATCGGGCGTGGATAACGGCCCCGAGGGACTCACGCGCAAGGGGAACACTGGCTCTATGGCATGGACGGCCTGAACGCGGCTATCGCGTCGCTGCGCCCTCGCTGTGCTGGCGGTATGGTCGGCCGGACCGGATCAGGATTTCTGCAACGGCTACGGAAGGTGGGGTTCGGGGTGGACGGGTGCACGTCCGTGCGTGTGATCAAGGGCGCGCGGCATGTCATCTGGTTCGCTGGTAAGGGGGACAGACCCCTTTTCTTTCCTGAGGAGTCAGTTATCGTGCCCGGTTTCACAGTAGCGTCATTGACAAGGGGATCCGCAAGTCCCGGCGCACCCTGCTACCTTGATTTGTGGCATCCCTGGAAGAACCCGGGTCTTTCCGTGTGCTCCCGTGGCCAATCATTTATCAGAACGGTATCCCTTTTCTTAAAGGCGGGTGAGATGGCAAATTCGTTTGGCGATCAGTTTCTCAAGGCGGGCCTGGTGAACAAGACCCGGCTCAACGAGGCGAAGAAGTCGAAGAGCAAACAGGAGAAACTGAAGCACAAGCAGAAGATTGATATGGTCGATGAGGCGGCGGAAGCTGCCCGGCAGGCGGCGGCCGGGAAGGCGGCGCGCGATCGTGAACTCAATCGCCGGCAGAAGGAGGAGCTCGAGCGCAAGGCGGTGCAGGCACAGGTCCGCCAGTTGATCGAACTGAATCGCCTGCCGAGGAGCGACGGCGAGGTGGGTTACAACTTTCAGGATGGTGCGGCGATCAGGAAGATCTTTGTCCCGGAAGATATCCGGGACAAACTGACTCGAGGTCTGCTCGCCATCGTCAGGTTCGATGACGGGTACGAGGTGATTCCTTCGTTCGTAGCGGAAAAGATCATGCAGCGCGATGAAGCCTGCATCGTCAGCCCTGCCGCGGACCGGAAAGAGAGCGGGGAAGACGATTCCTACGCCGACTACCAGGTTCCCGATGATCTGATGTGGTAGCTATGGGCGGGTAACACCACGCTTTACCGACCGCATTCGTTTCGCCTCCGCGGCAAAATAACCACATTCAGGAAACCACGGACTGGACAGTAGGGCGCTTACTTGAGTCCAGGTCGCGGTAAAGGGGCTATCCTCCCGGGCCACCTTGAATAAAAACGGCAGGTTGTGCCGTGAATAACGGTTACCGGTGTCCAGCGCTTGCGACGCCTGCAGTGGCGTTATACTTTTCATTTCCCCATGGACGCCGGAGGATTGCCATGAAGAAACTCAAGAATGAGAAGGAGTTGGTCAGAGAGGCGATCATTGCGGGGGTAAAGTATGCCGAGGCGCGGGGCGCCGCGATTTTTGAACCGACGGATTCCGCGAGCGAGAAAATCCTGTATATCTACCGGCTGCTGGTGCATGACGGTATCATCCAGGCCCTGCCGGAGGATCAGGTTTCCCAGCAAACCATGCGCCACAAACTCGCCTTCTGGTACGCCAGGCAGCTGCCGAAGGGTCATCCGCTGCTGTAATGCAGAAGGTATTTCAGCAGCTTATTAAACATGCCCTGAGTGACCGGAATGTGTTTGTCATTGTGGACGCCCCGGAGCGATTTCCCGTTGCGGCCCATGGACCAGGAGGAGTCGTTTATGCCCGATGTTAACCTGACCGGAGGCTGCCTGTGCGGTTCCGTGCAATACGAAATCAGTGGCGCGGCGCAGCGGTTTTACCACTGTCATTGCCAGCGCTGCCGCAGGACGACGGGTACGGGGCATGCCAGTAATCTGCTGGTGACACCGGCGGACAGTCTCACCTGGCTGGCGGGCGTGGACCTGTTGCGGCGCTACAAGGTGCCGGAGGCGGAGCGGTTCTATAACTGCTTTTGTTCGCAATGTGGCAGCCCCATGCCCCGGGTGGTGCCAGAACTGGACGGGGTGATCATACCGGCCGGTTCGCTCGATGCCGAACCGCCGATACAGCCGCATGCGCGGATATTCTGGGAATCGCGGGTTGAGTGGTCGTGTACCGGAGATGATATACCGGTTTTCCCGGAATATCCGACGTAGCGTCCGTGAAACGGCCCGGCGGCCATTCAGTCGCATGCGAATCGTTTATTGCATGGGGCGATCGGGGACAATGCGGGAGCGGGCTGATGCCAGCAACAGGGAATCGGTTTTTTCTCGCTATACTTCACGGTATTCCACACCGCCTTGCGAGTTGAGACTATGAAAGCCACCGCCGAATTGCAGGTCATTCCGATTGGTCAGGGTGTGTCGGTGAGGAAGGAAATTCGCCGAATTGTCGATCTGCTGCAACGCCATGATTTCATCCTCGAGCCCCACGCCTCGGGCACCAATATCGAGGGAGAACTGACCGACATACTCGTCGCCGTCGAGCAGATCCACGAGGTACTGCATGCCGGCGGCAGCGTGCGTCTGGTCAGCTTGCTGAAACTGGAAACCCGCACCGACAAGACGCCCACGCTGGCCGGCAAGCGTCTGTAGCCGTAGATCAGGGTTGGCCCCGCGTGATCTGCTGACCGGGCACTGTATCAGGCCTGGTTTGAGGCGCCGGGCCGCGTTCCCGCCACTGTTGCCGCCTCACGCCTCCGGGGTGGTCTGCCCCGGCTCGCCCGGCGCAGCTGCCGGAACAGCGGTTAAAGCTCATTGCGGCATGCCCGCGGATTCAGGACATAAAAAAGCCCCGCCATAAGGCGGGGCTCCTGATACGGGCCGGTATTGACGGACCGTCTATTGCGGGATGACGTTGGTCGCGCTCAGACCCTTCGGGCCGCGCTCGGTATTGAAAGTCACCTGCTGCCCCTCAGCCAGTGACTTGAACCCGCTGGCTTGAATGGCGGAATGATGGACGAATATGTCATCACCCCCATCGGCCGGGGAGATGAATCCGAAACCCTTGCTATCGTTGAACCACTTTACAGTACCTGTAGCCATTTCCTTACCTCAATATATAAATGAACAATGTATTAGCAGTCAGAATGTTTTTGATAAATGACGGGAGTATCTGCTGAAGACACTGAGAGGAACTGCCGAAATCGCTACAAAATATCTGCTACCGGTGACTACCATATATCAAATCCGGCCGGGAAGCCATGTATTTTTTCGTCTGCATTTTTGCGGGGCAGGCTTGTTCTGGCACCGGGTTTGGGGTCGAAGGGCGGAACTCAGAGCTCCAGAAGTTCGGGCGGGTTGTTCGCATCCAGGATGAGGATGTGATGCTCGGGGACCGGCTGCCAGAAGCTGTCTTCGGTGAAGCGTTCCGAGGCGATCAGCTGGCCGCCGGGAAACATCTCGTCATCGGTGGTGTAGTAGAGCGACGGACAGTCGTGATTGAACGCGTGCCGGCTCGCATAAAGCCGCTCGCCCTCGGTTACGATGATGTTGAGCAGCGCCGGCTGTTCATCGATCCACTCGGCGAGCAGATCGAACAGCTCTGCCAGGGCATCGCCCGGAGAGAGGCCGGGTTCATCCTCGAGCAACTGGCGCAGGCAGGCAAACAGGTACTCGGAATCCGTGTTGCCCCGGATGGCCGCAGCGACGGCGGGGGAGAGCATTTCCTGCATCGCGGGGCGTACCTCGAGGTGAAACCCCTCGATGAAGCCATTATGCGCGAACAGGTACCGCTCATCGTGGAACGGCGGCGTGTTGAGCTGGTGCACCGGCTGGCCATCGGTTGCGCTGCGCACCTCGGCGAGCCACAGGGGACGAATGAGACTGCGCGCGAGGTGGGGCAGGTTACCGTCCGACCAGATCGGCAGGATGCAGGTGTAGACAGAGGCACTTCCGTCGGGGGCGTACCAGCCGAAACCGTAGCCGTCCGCATTGAGTTTCGTGTACAGGAGTTCCCGCGGCTCCATGGATTGATGGTACAGACTGTGCGGCGGTTCCAGCAGGAACTGCTGCAAGGCAATCTCCGGTCCCAGGTAGGCCGCCACTCTGCACATGACGGGATGTTAACTCACTATGTTCACCGGGATAAGCATTTCCCGAACGGACATTGACTTTTTTCGAAGGGAAAATATTTCCTTTACCGGTGGTGCGAGGTGGCGTTCCGCCGCCGCACGGCGGGGAAATGCCGGTCAGCCAAGCAGCATCTCGAGCAGGGCCTTCTGGGCGTGCAGGCGATTTTCCGCTTCGTCCCACACCACGCTCCGGGGACCGTCGATCACCTCGGCGGTCACCTCTTCACCGCGGTGCGCCGGCAGGCAGTGCATGAACAGGGCATCCGGCGCGGTGGAATCCATGAGGCGGGCATCCACCTGGTAGTCTGCGAACGCCTGGATTCGCTTCTTCTGTTCATCCTCCTGGCCCATGCTGGCCCAGACATCGGTCACTACGAGATCCGCTCCGCCGGCGGCCTCGAGCGGACTGTCACAGAGTTTCACCAGGCTGCCGGCGGCCGCCACCACCTCGGGGTTTGGTGTGTAGCCACTCGGCGCGGCGATGTACAGTTCGAAATCAAACTGGCGCGCGGCGTTGATGTAGGAGTGGCACATGTTGTTGCCGTCACCGATCCAGGCCACCTTTTTACCGCGGATATCGCCGCGCTGCTCGACGTAGGTCTGGATGTCGGCAAGCAGCTGGCAGGGGTGAAACATGTCGGTGAGCGCGTTGATGACGGGCACCCGGGAGTGCGCCGCGAAGCATTCGATCGTCTCGTGCGCGAAGGTTCTGATCATGATCACATCGACCATGCGCGAGAGCACCCGTGCGGTGTCCTCGATGGGTTCGCCGCGCCCGAGGTGGGTATCGCGGGGCGAGAGGAAAATGGCGTAACCGCCGAGCTGCGCCATCCCGGCCTCGAACGAGACGCGGGTGCGGGTGGAGGATTTTTCGAACACCATCCCGAGCACGCGGCCCTTGAGAGGTTCATGCGGCATGCCCGCGCGATGTATCGCCTTGAGCTCCCGCGCGCGCGCGATCAACCCGAGGAGTTCCTCCGATGAGAAGTCGAGCAGCGTCAGGAAGTGTCTCGTCGTCATGGCCTCACCCGGCGAGAAATTCACGCACCAGTTCGCTGACTTTCTCAACGAGCATCCGGGCCTGGTGCGCCGTCGTCACCAGGGGCGGCAGCAGCCGGATCACCCGTTCGGCGGTGACGTTGATCAACAAGCCGCGATCGAGGGCTCGCTCAACCAGCCCGGCGCAGGGTCGGTCGAGTTCGATGCCGATCATCAGGCCGAGGCCGCGGATGGACTTGACGCCAGGCGCCCCGGCGAGCTGCTCGCGGAACCCGGCGAGCAGCTGCTGCCCGATCTCCTCGGCATGCGCCACCAACCGCTCCTGCTCGATGGCATCGAGCACCGCGAGGGCGGCGCGGGCGGCAAGCGGATTGCCGCCGAAGGTGCTGCCGTGATTGCCGGGATGCATGAGTCCGGCGGCGGTTCCACGCGCCAGGCAGGCGCCGATCGGTACCCCGTTGCCGAGCGCCTTGGCGACGGTGAGCACGTCCGGTATGACACCGCTATGCTGGCAGGCGAACCATTTTCCGGTGCGCCCCATACCGGTCTGGATCTCGTCCAGCATCAGCAGCCAGCCGTGATCATCGCAGATCCGGCGCAGGCCCCGCAGATAATCGGGATCCGGGATGTTGATGCCGCCTTCTCCCTGTATCGGTTCGACCAGCACGGCGACGATATCGCTGCTGTTGGCGGCAACGGTTTCGATGGCATGCAGGTCGTTGTATGGAACCCGGATGAAACCCTGCACGAGCGGTTCGAATCCCGCCTGTACCTTACGGCTGCCGGTCGCCGTGAGCGTCGCCAGGGTGCGGCCATGGAAACTGTTTTCCATGACGATGACGGTCGGGATGGCGATTTGCCGCCCGTGGCCGTACAGGCGGGCGATCTTTATGGCCGCTTCATTGGCCTCAGCGCCCGAGTTGCAGAAGAACGCCCGTTCCATGCCGGCAAGCTTGCACAGACGCTCCGCCAGCTGTTCCTGCAGGGTGATGCCATAGAGATTGGAGGTGTGCACCAGCCGCCGGGCCTGTTCGGCGATGGCCTGCGCGACCCCGGGATGGGCGTGCCCCAGGGCGCAGACCGCGATGCCGCCGATCGCGTCCAGGTACTGCCTGCCTTCCGTGTCCCACAACCACACGCCCTCTCCCCGTTCAAACTGCACCGGGAGCCGGGCGTAGGTTGCCATGAGATAATCCGCCATGTTGATGCTGTCCTGAAAAAGAAAAGGCAGCCTGTCATAGACTGCCTGCCGATGAAGCTGATTTTATAACCTGAAAAAACCGCAGGCAAATATTCCGGAAAGCGCGAACCCGGCCGATGGCCGGGTTCGCGGGTACTGCAACGGTTGATCCGCTGACGGGATGCGGCTGTCTGCTGGAATCAGAACGGCAGGCCGTGCGCGTAGCCGGTCATGCACATCAGCATGGGAATGGACAGCAGCGTGTTGGTGCGCGAGGCCATCAGCGCGACCTTCTTCGCTGCGGCGATTTCGTCGGCGCTGGCCTGCTTCATGCCCAGGATCTTTTTCTGGTTCGGCCAGATCAGCACCCAGACGTTGAACAACATGATGGTGCCCAGCCAGGCGCCGATGCCGATCACAGATGTGCTGGAGGCAAAGGTGAAGCCCTCGAAGGTGAATGCACTTTTCAGTATGCCCATATGACCGAGGGCGCCGGCGCCGGTTAGCCAGGTGGCGATGGCGGCCCAGCGGAACCAGACCAGGGCGAGCGGGGCGACATACTTGTTGATGCCTGCCGGTCCGGGACCACCCTGATCCTTCAGCGCCGTACCCACCGCCGGGACCTGCACGAAGTTGAAATAGTACAGCAGGCCGATCCAGGTGATGCCGACCAGGACGTGTGCCCAGACGGCGATCTCGAGCGGATTGACGGCCTTGGTGCCCAGGGCAAGGGCTATGATGATGGCGAGTACGAATCCGGAGATAATGGTGCCGAGTATTGATGTCAGGGGATTCATGGGTTTCAAACTCCTTTTGGAAGTATCCGGTGGCTTGGTTGATCGGGAACGGGTACGGAAAAGATGACTAAAACAGTCGGGCAAGGGAGGATACGGCAGGACAGGGCACAATGCAATATGTGCACGGCCCCAAATCTTCCAGATAAAGCATTGGCTTACGATCGCAGGCAGGCGCTGAAATGGCGCATGGTGTCCGTACATAAATACCATCATCACCGCAGAGACGCACGAATGCAGGGAAAAAGTGAGACCGGATACCGGTCGAGAAACCGGCCTGGGCCGTGCAGGAGTTAGAGCACCAAAAGTAGGCGCTTTAGGCGATGCACGGAGCAATTGCCGAAAGAACACAAAGCCTGTTATTTGCTTTCGTCAAGAAACTTCTCTGCGTACTCTGCGCCTCTGCGGTGAGATTATTATCGGGGGGATACTGGATGGGTGGCATTGCAATTGATGTTCGCTGGGAATTGCCGGAGGAGGAGGTGTGGACGCCATAGGTCTCAGTGTATTTTCCCGTCGCATTGATGCCGTCTGCGAGGAGATGGGGGCGGTGCTGCGGCAGGCCGCCTTCTCCACCAACATCAAGGACCGGCTGGATTTCTCCTGCGCCGTGTTTGACCCGGACGGGCAACTGTGCGCGCAGGCGGCGCATATCCCGGTGCACCTCGGCAGCATGGCGTTCGCCATGCAGGAACTGGTCGGGCGGCGCGGTGGGCGCCGGGTGACATGCTGGTGGTCAACGATCCCTATCTGGGAGGGACCCACTTGCCCGACGTGACCCTGATCGCTCCGGTGTTTATTGCAAGCGAGCTGATCGGCTTCGTCGCCAACCGGGCGCACCACGCGGATATCGGCGCGCATACCCCGGGATCGATGCCGGTTTCCCGCACCCTCGAGGAAGAGGGCCTGGTGATTTCCCCGACGCACCTGCTACGCCGGGGCGAGATGGTCGGTGAGTGTCTGGCGATGATCGTTGCCGCCACGGCCATCCCGGCACAGATGGAAGGTGACCTGGCCGCGCAGATCAGCGCCAACCGCGCCGGCGTATTCCGGCTGGTGCGGTTGGCGCAATCACTGGGGGTGGAGTCCTTCCTGGCGGCGCTTGTGGCGGTGAACGACTATGGCGCACGGTTGGCCGATCAGGCGCTTTCCGCCATTCCTGAGGGCAGCTATTGTTTCTCCGATGTGATGGATGATGACGGTATGGGTAACTGCGACATTGTGATCCAGCTGGCGCTGCACGTCGGGAAGGGCGGCATCGATGTCGATTTCAGCGGGACGGCCGCGCAGGTAGAGGGCAATATCAACTGCCCGCTCTCGGTCGCGGCGGCCGGTGTGTACTACGTGTTCCGCTGTCTCATGCCGACATATACCCCGGCCTGCGCCGGCAGCTTTCGCGCCATCCGCCTGCATGCGCCACAGGGATGTCTGTTGAACGCCCGGCGCCCGGCGGCGGTGGCGGCCGGCAACGTGGAGACCAGCAGCCGGGTGGTGGACGTGGTGATGGGCGCACTGGCGCAGGCCATTCCGGAGCGCATCCCGGCCGCCAGTCAGGGCACCATGAACAATCTGGCGATGGGCGCGCGCAACGACGGCCGTGCCTGGGACTATTACGAAACCCTCGGCGGCGGCATGGGTGCCGGGTGCCGTTATTCCGGGCTGGACGCGGTACAGTCGCACATGACCAATACCCGCAACACCCCGATCGAGGTGCTGGAGATGAATTTCCCGCTGCGCGTGCGACGTTACCAGCTGCGCGACGATTCCGGCGGCGCCGGCCGGCATCGCGGCGGAGACGGCATGCTGCGTGAATACGAATTCCTCGAACCGGCCACGGTGACCCTGCTGACCGAACGTCGTAGCCATCGCCCCTGGGGTCTGGCCGGCGGCGGTGCAGGCGCCGCGGGTGAGAACTGGCGTGGCGATGAACGTCTGCCGGCGAAGACCAGCTTCGACGTCACGGCGGGTGAGCGCCTTACCATCGCCACGCCGGGCGGCGGTGGCTGGGGCGAAACCAGGTAGTGTCCATCCATAAACACCGTTTTCACCGCAGAGACGCACGACTGCATGGATGCAGGAGTTAGAGCAATGCACGGAGCAATTGCCGGAAGGACGCAGAGAAATTCTTTAATGTAAACAATTAAACACTTCGCGTTCTTTGCGTCTCTGCGGTGAGTATATTTTTTATGGATGGTCACCAGGTACCCTTGGCCAGGTGGTTGCGCTACAGTGTGCGGCGCTTGTGCTGTAGCGCATTGATAAACGGCATGGATAACGGGATGGACTCATGAAGACGCTGTTGCAGGTTCTGCTTCTGCTCATTGCCGGTGTCCTGCTCGCCGGTTGCACCGCTCTGGTTGTGGGTGGCGCCCCGGCGGGTGGTCACGATACGGCGGCCCGCAGCGGCGCGGAGACCTCCCGTGACGCCGCGATTACCTCCTCGATCAATTCACGCTTCGTTCATGACAGCGAGGTGGACGCCCTGGCCATCCGGGTGACGACCCGGCAGGGCGTGGTTACCCTGCAGGGTTCGGTCAGGAGCCAGGCCGCCGCCGCGCGCGCCGTTCAACTGGCCCGTTCGACACCGAATGTGCGGCGGGTGGTGTCGCGACTGACGGTCACGCCCTGACCGTCCTTCCGCCAACGCTTAAACGTTTCCACGGGGACCGGATACATGTGTGGCATATGCGGTGAACTGCGCTTCGATGCAACATCTCCGGATCAGCAAACGATCCTGGCGATGATGGCGAGGCTTGAACGGCGCGGGCCGGATGCGGCGGGGCATTACCTCGATGCGCCGGTTGCACTGGGACATCGCCGGCTGGCGGTCATCGATCTGTCGGAGCGTTCCAATCAGCCGCTGGTCGACCGGGAACTTGGCCTGGTGCTGGTGTTTAACGGCACCATCTACAACTACCCGGAGCTGCGGCAGCAGCTGATCAGCCATGGGTTATCGGTTCTTTTCTGACGGGGACAGCGAGGTCATTCTCAAGGCCTATGCTCATTGGGGCGAGGACTGTCCACGCTATCTGCACGGTATGTTCGCCTTCGCGATCTGGGACACGAAGGCGCGCAACCTGTTCCTGGCGCGTGACCGCATGGGCATCAAGCCGCTGTATTACAGCCAGACGCGTGAGTGTCTGCGCTTTGCCTCCACCAGTCAGGCGCTGCTCGCCGCCGGAGGCGTCGATACCCGCATTGACCCGGTGGCCCTGCACCATCACCTGACCCTGCATGCCGTGGTGCCGGCGCCGCGGACCCTGTTGCGCGGGCTGCGCAAACTCCCGCCCGGACACAGCCTCACTATCGGCCCGGATGGCCGCCGACGTTTGCGGCGTTACTGGCAGCTGGCATGTCCGGAGCAGGTTCACGCGCTGACCGAGTGGGAATGGGCGGAGGCTGTGCGGGAGGCCCTGATCCGCGCCGTGAAACGGCGCCGGACGATTGCCGACGTGCCGGTCGGCGTGCTGCTCTCCGGTGGGCTGGATTCCAGCCTGCTGGTTGCCCTGCTCGCGCAGGCCGGCGGTGGCGACCTGTTCACCTTCTCGGTGGGATTCGAGGACCATCCGCATGAGAAGGGCAGTGAATTCGAATACTCGGACCAGGTCGCCGGCCGCTATGGCACCCGGCATCAGCGCTTTTCCATTCCCAACAGTGAAGTGCTCGCCCGCCTGCCGGAAGCCGTGGACAATATGGCCGAACCCATGGTCGGGCAGGATGCCGTGGCGTTCTACCTGCTCGGTGAGCGGGTCGCGCGGGAAGTCAAGGTGGTGCAGAGCGGGCAGGGGGCCGACGAGGTATTCGGCGGCTATTTCTGGTATCCGCAGATGCAGGCGGCCGCCGGCAGCGACATCGAGCGCTTCCGGCCGTTGTATTTCGACCGCAGCCACGAGGAGCTGCTGGAGACGGTTACCTCGGCCTATCACGGGCCCGACTACACCTCGCCGCGGGTTGCCGAGGGGTTGAAGGCGATGGGTATGGACAGCTTTCTGAACCGCGTGCTGGCGTTTGACGTGACCACGCTGATCGTCGATGACCCGGTCAAGCGAGTGGATAACATGACCATGGCGTGGGGACTGGAGGCGCGGGTGCCGTTTCTCGACCACGAACTGGTCGAACTGGCCATCCAGATCCCTCCCGACATCAAGCTGAAATCCGGCGGCAAGCACCTGTTGAAACTGATCGCGCGCGGTCTGCTCCCGGACAGTGTCATCGATCGCCCCAAGGGTTACTTCCCGGTGCCGGCGCTGAAATTCATCCGCGGCGAGGTGCTGGAATTCGTGCGCGGGGTGCTGGATTCCGACGCCGCACGCGATCGCGGCCTGCTGGAGCGCCGCACCATCGACCGGCTGCTGCAGCACCCGGAGCAGCATCACACGCCGATCCTGGGCAGCAAGCTCTGGCATGTCGCACTGCTGGAATTCTGGCTGCAGCGCAACGTGGATGCTGCCTGGCGTCTATCCGTATAGAATAAACTCACCGCAAAGGCGCAAAGAACGCAAAGAAAAATATCAAGGTTCCCAAAAAATATTGAAGTATCTCCTGTAGAGCGGGCATACCCGAAGGGCACAAGAGCTCGATCCTGCAAGTAGATTCGTTCCGAATTTTTCGTGGGACCTTAACAAAACAATTTAAATTACTTTGCGTTCTTTGCGCCTTTGCGGTGAATCCGGTGTTTATGCATGTACGCCATGTCAGGGAACAGGTCGGTGAGCTCTCCCGCTACACCGTTCCAGGGATACCCATCGTATTTGTGTCTTTTCCCGCGCGCCTGCACTCAGTAAACTGCTGTCATGAACTCATGATCTCCGGATCAATCATCAATTATCGAGGGTTGCAACGATGGATATACTGGAACGCATCGACCAGGCGGTGAAGGAAAACCCGGTCGTTATTTTTATGAAAGGCTCTCCGCAGATGCCGCAGTGCGGCTATTCGAGCCGCGCGGCGCAGGCCCTGATGGCCTGCGGCGAGGCGTTCGCCCACGTCAATGTCCTTGCCGATCCGGAGGTTTTCGAGAACCTGCCGCGCTATGC
Source organism: uncultured Gammaproteobacteria bacterium (assembly GCA_963710815.1). Taxonomy (GTDB): domain Bacteria; phylum Pseudomonadota; class Gammaproteobacteria; order UBA9214; family UBA9214; genus CAVQCA01. The sequence goes on from CAVQCA010000076.1 coordinate 177,030, forward strand.
CAACTGGCCGACCTTCCCGCAGATCTATATCGACGGTGAGCTGATCGGCGGCTGCGACATCACCCTCGAGCTCTACCAGAAGGGGGAACTGCAGAAAATGGTGAAGGCGGCGGTCGAGAAGGGCGCGGCCTAGCGTTCGACCATAAACCCTGTTTTCACCGCAAAGACGCAAAGATCGCAAAGAAACGCAAAGCCGTTAACTTATTAAGAGCCCTTCGAAATATTCAATTTCAATTGATTGCAGGGCGGGCATACCAAAGGGCAAGAGCCCGCTCCTGCAGGAAAAAATCTCTATTTTTTGGTTTTCCCTTAATGGGTTCCTTTGCGATCTTTGCGTCTTTGCGGTGAGTTAATTTCTATTGCTTTGTGGTTGCCGGACGAAGTGGCGGTCAGTTCGCCTCGAGTTTTAACAGCTCATCCAGTATCTTCACCATCAGCTGCTGTCCCTTGCCGGACATGTTCTCGCTGAGTTTGTCCGCATCGCGTTCGCCCTCCACCAGCGGCCGGATACGCCCTGCCAGGATGCCCATGTCGCCGCCCGCCGCCAGCATCTGCTTGGCCATGTTGGCGACCAGCTGCAGGGCGTGCGCATTGCCCCGGCGCGAGGCATGGATCAGGCTGGCGATGCCGGGGGCCGCCATGCTGGAGTCGAAATCGGCCTCCAGATCGGGCAGCGTGCTCGGGTCCTGCAGCCCCTTCAGGATGGCCTCCACGATGACCCGGTCTTCATCGTCCAGACCCAGCATCACGGATTCATCACGCCGGCCCGCCATGATGTCGCGGATCGCGGTGACCAGTTGGGTCCAGTCATTTTCCTGCGCCTGGCGCAGCACCTCCTCCAGGTCCGGAATCGAGCCGGGGTTGTTGCAGTGCAGGACCACACGGTGTATCAGTCCCGCATGGGACTGCAGGATCTGCTCATTCAGGTCGGGTGTATCTGCCATGGTGTGTTGCTCCGGGTTAAATGGCCTGTGACTGCAGCGGGACCTTCTCCCCGCTGATTTCGTTCCAGCGGTTGAGGATGGCGCAGAACAGATCGGCGGTCCGCTCGGTGTCATAGACGGCGGAATGCGCCCGTTCACTGTCCCACTCGATACCCGCCGCCTGTACCGCGCGCGCCAGTACCGTCTGTCCGTAGGCCAGTCCGGCCAGACTGACGGTATCGAAGGTGCTGAACGGATGAAACGGGTTGCGCTTGATGCCGGTGCGCTGCACGGCCGCATTCAGAAAGGAAAGGTCGAAGAAGGAATTATGGCCTACCAGGATGGCGCGCTTGCAGCCGCCTTCCTTGATGGCCCGACGCACGGGCTTGAAAATGCTCTCGAGCGCCTCGTATTCGGGTTTCGCCATACGGAACGGGTGATAGGGATCGATGCCGTTGAATCGCAGTGATTCCTCGTCCAGGTTGGCGCCGGGAAAGGGCTGGACGTGGCAGGAGAAGGTCTCCTGGCGCGATATTTTCCCGTGCTCATCCATGTCAAGCGTCACTGCCGCGATTTCCAGCAGGGCGTCGCGCTTGGCGTTGAAGCCGGCGGTCTCGACATCGACGACGACGGGGAGAAATCCACGAAAACGTTGTGAGATGGGAGGTTTCTGGTCAGAATCATTCATTGCAGAAGCATACCCAATCAACCGTGGTTTTGCGACGTTGCCGGCAGGTAAAGGCAACGAACGGTGCAATTGATTGGTTAGACAGTGTTCAACCATAAACACCGTTTTCACCGCAAAGACGCAAAGTGCGCAGAGAAATTCTTTAACGAAAACAAGTATCCGACTTTGCGTCCCTGGTGGTTTCACGGTGAATTTGTCCGTAATGTATGAACTGGACAGGGTGATGCAGACTGCAGGCCGAATAACGACGTATCGTTCAGGAATTGGAGGTCGAATGGCGGGGACAAATTATTTCAGTCGAATTCTCCGATTGTACGTTGTATGTCTGGGCGTGCTGTTCGCTCAGGCGCTCGCGGCGGCGCTGCCGTCGACGGGTCCTGCGCACGGGCTGCTCTGGGAGATCGGTGGCACGGATTCGCCACCCAGTTATCTGTTCGGCACCATGCACTCCGAGGACCCCGGCGTTATCAAGCTTTCACCGGCCGTGGAGCGCGCCTTCACCGGGAGTCGTCAGGTGATACTCGAGGTGAAGCTGGATCCCGACGCCCTGGTCGCCGGCAGCACCGCCATGCTGATGACGGACGGTAGACGGTTGCCGCAGATTGTCGGTAAACCCCTGTTCGAGCAGACGGTCTCCGCCCTGCAGTCCCGCGGTATCCCCGAAGCAGTGGCAGAGATCATGAAGCCCTGGGCGGCGGCTACCGCGCTGTCCATGCCGGCGCCCGTGACCGGTCAGGTGCTGGATATGGTGTTGTACCAGCGGGCGCAACAGGCGGGCAAGCCGCTCCACGGGCTGGAGACGGTGGCCGAGCAGCTGGCGGTGTTCGAGGGGCTGCCGCTTGATGATCAGGTGGCCCTCCTCAGGGATGCCGTCGAACAGTTTGCCGACAGCGACGCCATGCAGGCCGAGTTGCTCGCGGATTACAAGCGACAGGATCTCGCGGCCATGATGGCGGTCAACGAGGCGGCGATGGCAAGCGGCGACCAGCGCCTGGCCAGGGAATTCCAGCGCCGTTTGATCGTGGATCGCAACCAGCGCATGGCCGAACGTATGGAACCCTGGCTGCAGCAGGGCGGGGCGTTTATCGCGGTCGGCGCCCTGCACCTGCCCGGTGAACAGGGCTTGCTCAGGCTGCTCGAACAGCGGGGTTATTCACTCAGGTCTGTTAAATAGTGTCTATCCAGAAATAATGGACTTACCGCAAAGACGCAAAAGTGTTTTATTGTTTTCATTAAAGGACTTCTTTGCGTACTTTGCGTCTTTGCGGTGAAAATGGCGTTGTGGATATGAATCCTAAGTATCGAGCCCGGAATCCCTGAGTCGCCAGGATAGCGTCTCCCCGGCGAACAGCGGGATGACGCGGCTATCGCCCAGCGGGTAGTGATCCGGCACCCGCCAGTCCACCTTTTCCAGGGTGATGGATGCCGTGTTGTACGGCAGGCCGTAAAAATCGGCGCCGAAACGTGCGGCGAATCCTTCCAGCCGATCGAGCGCCTGTGCTTCCTCGAAGACCCGGGCATAAAGCTCCAGCGCGGCATGGGCCGTGTAGATACCGGCGCAGCCGCAGGCGGTCTCCTTGCGTTCCCTGGCATGCGGCGCGCTGTCCGTGCCCAGAAAGAACTTCCCGCTGCCGCCAGTGGCGGCTTCAATCAGGGCGAGGCGGTGCGTCTCCCGCTTGAGCACCGGCAGGCAGTAGGCGTGCGGGCGGATGCCGCCGGCGAACATGGCGTTGCGGTTGAGCAGCAGGTGATGCGCGGTGAGGGTCGCGGCCACCGTCTCGGGCATGGCCTCGACGAAATCGATGCCCTCACGCGTGGTGACGTGTTCCAGCACCACCTTGAGCGCCGGGAAGCGTGCGCAGAGCGGTTGCAGCAATCGTTCGATGAACACCGCCTCGCGGTCGAAGACATCGACGTCGGGGTCGGTGACCTCGGCATGCACCAGCAGCGGCAGACCGCAATCCTCCATGGCCTCGAGCGCGGCATAGGTTCGGGTGATATCGGTGACCCCGGCATCGGAGTGGGTGGTCGCACCGGCCGGGTAGAACTTGACGGCATGGATATGGCCGCTCTGCCGTGGCACGGGTGATTTCCTCCGCCGGGGTGTTGTCCGTCAGGTACAGGGTCATCAGCGGATTGAAGTCGCCGCCCGGCGGTACCGCGGCGAGGATGCGCTGCCGGTAGGCGAGCGCCTGTGCCGTGGTGACGACCGGCGGTTTCAGATTGGGCATGACGATGGCGCGGGCGAAACGGCGCGCCGTGTGGGGCACCACCGAGGCGAGGGCGGCGCCGTCGCGCAGGTGCAGGTGCCAGTCGTCCGGTCGGGTGAGCGTCAGCTCCACGGGGTATCCAGTACCCGCTGCTGCAGCAGCAGGTTCAGGGTGAGGCGCACGCCGAAGCCGGTGGTGTCCGTGGGGATGTGTCCCAGTCCGCCCTTGTGGTTGCTGGCGGCCAGATCGACGTGAATCCAGTCGATGCCGTCGGCGACGAAACGGTTGAGAAACCGCGTGGCGAGGATGTGGTCGGCCTCGCCCTCCAGCGTGCACTGCTTGATATCGGCGATGGTCGATTTGAGCGCCTCGTCGAAATCCCTGTCGCGGGGGAAGGGCCAGACGCGCTCGCCGCTGTCGCGTCCGGCCGTGGTCAGCGGCCCGTGCAGCGCGTCGCGGTTGCTGAACACGCCGCTGTAGCGCGAGGAAAGGGCGTAGATACACGCCCCGGTGAGCGTGGCGTAGTCGATCATGAGCTGTGGCTTCTCCCGGCCGGCGAGCGCCAGGGTATCCGCCAGCACCATGCGTCCCTCGGCATCGGTGTGGATGACCTCGATGCTGGTTCCGTTGCAGGCGCGCACCACGTCGTTGGGCTTGTAGGCCCGGCTGCCGATATGGTTCTGCGCCAGCGCCAGCCAGCAGTCGACCGGATGGTCGAAACGCAGCCGGGAAAGGGCCAGCAGCGTGCCGAGCGCCACGGCGCTGCCCTGCATGTCCTCGTGCATGCCGTTCATGTACTTCGCCGTCTTGACGTTGACGCCGCCGGTATCGAAACAGATGCCCTTGCCGACCAGGGCGAGCTTCGGCTTTCCCGCGGATGCCCGAGGACGGTAACGCAGGTGGACGATGCCGGCATCCGGGACCGGACTTGCCTGGGCGACCGCGAGAAATGCACCGGCCTGTTTGCGCGCCAGTGCCTTGTGATCGAGGAAGCTCAGTTGCCAGCCCTCCTTCCTCGCGAGCGCGGCGACGAATTTGCGGTACTCGCCGGGGGTCAGTTCATTCGCGGGCAGGGCCGAAAGCCAGCGCGTCAGGTGGTTGCCGGTGATTTCGGCCCGCACCTGGGCGAGATCCAGTGTTTCCTTCAGCCCGTAGATCTCGATGCGTTTCAGGGCGGCGGGCTTGTCGGGCTCCGACTTGTAACTCGGCATCGGGCAGACGGCCGCCAGCAATGCCGCCGTCATCGCCTCGGTCAGTCTCCTGATGTCAGTCGGTCTGAAACCGGCGAATTGCAGCAGTACGGAGGCCGGGTCCCGTTCGTGCAGCTTCGCGGCCAGCTTGCGCGCCATGGTCAGCAGCTCGAAGGTGCTGCACTTCGGGTCCACTGCCTGCAGGATGACATGGGTGGCGTTGTCGTTGGGCAGATCGGTGACCAGCCGGGCGGCCTGCCGGTCCCGGTGTTGCTGCCGCTGGAAGCGCGGTTTGAGCAACGCGGCATAGGGCAGCTGTTTCCATGCGGCGGCACCCGCTTTTTCCGGCAGTATCAGCAGCGCCGCGCGATGGGCGTCCATCTGCGTCGTAAGCGCCGGTTTTGCATGTTGATTTATTTTGATTTTATCGGTAAATCCGTAAGGTATTTCCATGTTTTTTGCCTTGACCTGTTACCGCAAAACACAGATCATATCGCGCTTGTTGTGCTACCGGTACTGCCGTTTCCGGTAAATTCATGGGGAGGGCCATGCCCGGCGCTGCCATCGGCATCAGAAAAGCTGATCAGGCTTTTTTGCCCGGGGATTGAAACCTCACACTCTCGTCTTATTGACCAAGCGAAGAAACCATCACCATGAAGGTTGCGGATAAAAAACGCGTGTTGCGTGAAATGCTGTTTGCACGGCGCTTCGAGGAGCGTTGTTACGAGGCCTATGTCGAACGCAAGATCGGCGGCTTCCTGCACCTGTATCCGGGTGAGGAAGCCTGCGCCTTCGGTGTGCTGGAGGCCGCCCGGACCGGTCACGACTACGTGATCACCAGTTACCGCGACCACGTACACGCCATCAAGTCAGGCGCGGACCCGAAGGAAGTCATGGCCGAGCTCTATGGCAAGGAAACCGGCGTCAGCAAGGGTCGCGGCGGTTCCATGCACATCTTCGACGTGAACAACCACTTCATGGGTGGCTATGCCCTGGTCGGCGGCCCGTTTCCGCTCGCGGCCGGTATTGCCAAGGCGATCCAGATGAAAGGCGGCGACGAGATCTGCATCTGCTTTCTCGGCGATGCCGCCAACAACCAGGGCACCTTCCACGAGTCGTTGAACATGGCGAAGCTCTGGAACCTGCCCGTGCTGTATGTCTGTGAGAACAACCTCTACGGCATCGGTACCCGCATCGACCGTTCCACCGCCGTTGTGGATCAGTACAAACGCGTCTCTGGCTACAATATTCCCTCTGCCCAGGAGGACGGCCAGGATATCGAACTGGTCTACAAGGCGGCCACCAAAGCGGTCAACCACGTCCGTTCCGGCAAGGGGCCCTATTTCCTGGAGCTCATGACCTACCGCTATCGCGGCCATTCCATGTCGGACTCCAACGCCTATCGCGCCAAGACCGAAGAACGCATGTGGAGCAAGCGCGATCCGGTCATCATGCTGCGTGACCGGCTGATCGATGCGGGCCAGATGACCCTGCGGGATTACAAGCAGATGGATACCGAAATCCTGGACGAAATCGAGAATCAGGTTATCGCCTTCGCCGAGAGCTCATCCGAACCGGATGTGGCCGGGGTGGAGCACTACGTGCTGGCGGAAAACGATCCCTGGGTCAAAGGCGGGGTGCACTGATGGCTGACATGATGTACTGGGAGGCGATACGCCGCGCCCAGGATGAAGAAATGGCCAACGATCCCATGGTCTTCCTGATGGGCGAGGACATCGGCGTGGCCGGCGGCACCTACAAGGCCACCCAGGGGCTGTACAAGAAATACGGCGAACACCGCGTCATCGATACGCCGATTTCCGAGAATGGCTTCACCGGTCTGGGCATCGGCGCCTCCTTCCTCGGAGCCCGGCCGATCATCGAGATCATGTCGGTCAATTTCGCCTGGCTCGCGATGGACCAGATATTCAATACGGCGGCCAAGGTGCGCTACATGTCGGGCGGCCAGCTGCAGGCGCCCGTGGTCATACGTTCGCCCGGCGGTACGGCTCACCAGCTTGGTTCACAGCACTCGGCGCGCATGGAGAAGGTTTTCATGGGTATAGCCGGACTGCGGGTGGTGACGCCGTCCAATCCACGCCAGGCCTACGGGCTGATCAAGTCGGCCGTGCGCTGCAACGACCCGGTGTTCATCAACGAACACGAACGCATGTACAACATGAAGGGCGAAGTACCGGATGAGGAGTTCTTTCACCCCCTCGAAGGCTCCGACATTGCCCGTCCCGGTCGCGATGTGACGCTGTTCGGCTACAACGTATCCGTGCACTGGTGCCTGCAGGCGGCGGAAACGCTGGCCAAAACCTATGGCATCGAAGCGGAGGTCGTGGACCTTTATGCGCTGAGCCCGCTCGATCGTGACGGCATCCGCGATTCGGTCACCCGAACGCACCGCGCGGTGATCGTTGAGGAGGCCGAGCCGGCGGTCGGCGTCGGCGCCGAGGTGATGGCCATCATCAACGAGGAATGTTTCTTCGAGCTGGACGCGGCGCCGGTACGCGTGTCCGCGTTGAACGTACCGATTCCCTACAACCACAAACTGGAAGTGGCGGCCCTGCCGGGCGCCGATGACGTGGTGAATGCCGTGCGGGGAATGTTCGGTCTTTAAGGCGCGACCGGTGCGACACCTGGCCTGTGTCAAATGGCTTGCGTCACCGCAGCGGTTGCCTCGCGAGCAGCTGCGCTCCCGTGGTTCTCGATTTTCTGAATCCGGCCTGCGGCTGGATGACTTCTGAACGGGATATCTCATGTCTGAACCCTATGTGATCAAAATGCCCCAGCTCTCCGACACCATGACGGAGGGTGTCATCGTCAGCTGGGAAAAGAACATCGGCGACAGGATCAGGCGCGGCGACATCGTGGCCACCGTGGAAACCGACAAGGCCGTCATGGACGTTGAGGTGTTCCGTGACGGATTCCTGTCCGGACCGCTTGCCCCGGTTGACGCCGTCGTGGCGGTAACGCACCCGATCGGCTATCTGGTGGATTCGAAAGAGGAGGTCGTCGAGGGTGCGGGGGCGTCTGCCGCGCAGCCCGCGGCGATCAGACCCACGGCTGCCGCGCCCGCGCCAACGCCGGCGGCCCCGGCGGCGGCTGTTGCCGCGCCGCCGCCGCAGGCTGTCGCCGTGCAGCCGGCAGCGGCACCCCTGCCTCGACCGCAGGGCATCAAGGCCTCGCCGCTGGCGCGCAAACTCGCCGGTCAGCTGCATGTCGATCTCGACCGCCTGATCGGCAGCGGCCCGGGTGGCGCCATCACGGCAGCCGATATCCAGCGTGCACCCGCGCCCTATGAAGTCCCGGTTCCGGGCAATGGCCGTCCCATGAAATCCATGGAGAAGGCCATCGCGCAGGCGATGTCCTACTCGATCGTCATGCCGACCTTCCGCGTTTCTTTCCATATTCGTCTGACCCCCCTGATCGGCGCCGCCAAACAGGCCGGGGTGTCGGTCACCGTGGCGATCGCCCGCGCCTGCGCCCTGGCGATGCAGGAAAACCCGAAGATCAACTGGTGCTACCAGCCGGATAACCGGCTGGTCGAGCGTGAACAGGTCGACATCGGCATGGCGGTCGCCGCCGATGACGGCGGTCTGGTGGTGCCCATACTGCGTAACTGCGAGTCCCGCGAACTTGCGGAACTCAACACGGACTGGAAGGCCCTGGTCGAGCGTGCCCGCAGCCGGCGCCTCAATCCGGAGGAATTCACCGGCGCCACCTTCCAGATTTCCAATATGGGCATGTTTGGCGTCAGCTACTTCGACGCCATCGCCACACCGGGCCTCGCGGCGATCCTGGCGATTGCATCCGATACGGAACAGGGCAGCGCGTTTACCATCACAGCAGATCACCGCGTGGTGAACGGTGCAGATGTGGCGAAGTACCTGTATCAGTTAAAGGGGCTGATCGAGCAGCCGTTCGACTGGATGGGACTGGGCGGTACGGCGATTCCGGCCGGAGAGTGGGATTACGACGTCGCCATTATCGGCGGTGGGCCGGGCGGCGAGGATTGCGCGCGCGACCTGGCCGGGCATGGTCTCAAGGTCGCCC